>CAVRCC010000051.1:0-38462 GCA_963719395.1 uncultured Gammaproteobacteria bacterium
TCAACGCTCGCGGTGAGAAGGTGTTTCCATCTGGTGATGGAACATGACAATGCTGTCTGTGGCGGCAGTCCGGGTTAAACTAGCCGCTATTTTCCGACTGGACGGAGACATGCAAGGTTTCGGGCCACGGGCACTAACTCCGCACGATGGCCGGGACTGGCTGATGCAGGCGTGGCAATTGATGTGGCGGCGGCCAGGACTGTTCGTGGCCGTGGCCCTGTTCGCGCCGGCGGGCAGCGTCCTGCTGCTGGCGCTGCCGGTCTGGGAATGGTGGTTGCCGCCCCTGGGGGGTGGGCCGAGTTGCTCGCCACCGTGTTTTGCTACGGCTTGCCCCTGAGTCTGACGGTGACCCTGGCCTGCGGGCTGGCCCGCGCCGCCAATCGGAAAAAGCTGCCAGCGGCCCGGCAGTTGTTCAACGGAGCGGCTCTCAAGGCGCTCGCCCGAACCACGCTGTTCCTGTTCGTGCTGTTGCTGCAGGGCTATCTGCTGGCTTATTGGGTCCAAGGTCATTTGCTACCCGCCGATCTGGTCGCCGCCGCCCACGGTTCCCCGCTACCTCCCGTGACTTTCGGCATCGCCAACACCGTGCTGGGTACGCAGCTCAGCGTCTTGGGCAGTGCGCTGCTGGTGTTGCAGGTGCTGCTGGCCTGGTTTGCGGTCCCGCTTCAACTGTTCCGCGAGTTGCCGATATCGGTGTGCTGGCGGCGCAGCATCCTGGCGATGCAGCTCAATCCCTGGCTCCTCCCGACGCTGGGTCTGGTCGGATTGGCGTTGCTGGTGCTGCCGTTTTTCGATCTGCTCGCCATTCCCGCCCAACTGCTGGCGTTGCCGTTGCCGGTCTACGTGGGGGCACTGCTGTACGTGGCCTGGAACGATGTGTTCCAAGGCGGCGCCGAGGAAGAGGAGATCGTGGAGATTCAGGATCGGTGGCGGGCCAGCGTCAGCGGCGAGCCAGCGTCGCGTCAATCCCGCGCAGCGCCGCATTCAGATCGTCGCCCAGCGGAATAGCTCCGGCAGTGGTAATCGCGGCAGGATGGCGGTCGACCACCCGGCCGCCGACGAATACTGGCATCGCGACTGCCTGACAGAGCAGGGGCAAGTCCTGCTCGATCACTGTCGCGGCGATGTCCGCCGATCCGGCCAGCACGATAGCCTGGATCGCGGTCCGCCCGACCACTGGCGGCAATTCCAGCAGCGGGGTATTCGATCCCAACAGCACCACCCGGTAATCCCGATCCAGCGCCGCCAGCGCGAACAGCAGCAGGCCGACTTCGTGCTGCTCGCCCGGCAGGCAGGCCGCCAGCAACCTCGGTCCCCGCCGGTCGCGGTTCAGATGATGGAAGCGGGCGCCCAGCTTGTTGCGCAGGAACACGCTGAAAAAATGCTCCTCGGCGATGCTGCCCAGGCCCTGGAACCAGCGCTCGCCCAGTTCGCGCAGCAACGGCACGATCAGCCGGCTGGTGACGATGTCCACGGGATAGAACGAGAGGACTTCGTTGTAGACCTCGTTTAGCGCGCCGTCGTCGAAGGCGGCGATGGCCCGCAACAGTCGGTCCTGATAGGTCAGCCAGGGATCGAAGTCGACATTCGGCGCCCGGGCCGGTTCGGGTCGCGCCGGGTCGGTCTCCAACACCTGCCGTACCTGACCGATGGACATGCCGTTGTCCAGCAGCGTCACCACCTGGTGGATCAGGTCCACGTCGGCCATGGTGTACAGGCGATGACCCTTGGGGGTGCGCACCGGCTTGATCAGATCGTAGCGGCGTTCCCAAGCGCGCAGCGTCACCGAGTTTACGCCAGTCAGACTGGACACCGTGCGGATAGGGACCAACCCTTCGCCCGGCAGGCCGTGGTGGTCGTGGTTTACCTTCATCATGTCAGAGCCTTCCGCAGTTCGAAATGCGGTCAATGGTTAGACAAATTCGATACAAAATACTTTAAATATCGCAAAATTTGTCGTTTATACTTATACTATTATTATACAGAAGTACAAGCCCCCCTTGAACGATTCTCCGTAAACCGCGAGGTGGTTCCGATGTTGCGCCTTCTGCTCTGGTTGTTTCTGCTGGTGTTGCCGCTACCCGCGGCGCTGGCGGGCGACTGTCCGGCCAGTCTCGATTTCCAGGTGCGTCCGCTGGCCAGCGACCGCGCCGAATCCCTGTGCGAGCGCTACGCCGGCAAGGTGCTGCTGGTGGTGAATACCGCTAGCCGGTGCGGGTTCACGCCGCAGTACGAGGGCTTGGAGGCCCTGTACGGTCGTTATCGCGACCGGGGGTTGGTGGTGTTGGGGTTTCCGTCCAACGATTTTGCCCAGGAACTGGGGGCGGAGCAGGATATCCAGAATTTTTGCCGGCTAAATTACGGTGTCCAGTTCCCGATGTACGAAAAAATCAAGGTCTCCGGCCCAGACGCGCATCCGTTCTACCGCCAGTTAGCCGCGCAGGGCGGTGGTTATCCGGAATGGAATTTCTACAAGTATCTGGTAGACCGCAAGGGTGCGGTGGTCGCGCGGTTTCCGTCCCAGACTCGCCCGGATGATCCACAACTGATCGCGGCCATCGAAAAATTGCTATGAGGGATTGCGGATGACGACGATGGATTCCAAAGAGGTTCCAGGTGCGGTGACGATCCCGACTCCAGCCGCCGCGCTGTGGTTGGGCGGGCTGGGCCTGATTCCGTTTGTGGCGCCGGTGGTCGCGCTGTGGCTGGGATCGCCCGCTTGGCGAGAGCCGGCCTGGGCGGTGTTGCACGGCTACGCCGCCATCATTCTCAGCTTCGTCGGCGCTGTCCACTGGGGTGCGGCCCTGCGCGAGAACGATCCCCGTCGGTTGTGGCAAGCGATGAGCTGGAGCGTCGTTCCGGCGTTGCTGGCTTGGGTGACGCTTATGTTGCCGCACCGGCATGGGGTAGCGCTGCTGCTGCTCGGCTTCGCCGCGCAATATCTGATGGACCGACGGGCGGTGGCGATGGGCTGGCGCCAGCCTGGTACGGCCGGCTGCGGCGGGCGCTGACGGCGGGGGTGACGGCCTGTCTGGCGCTGGCGCTGGTGCGGGCATTTTGAAAGGTGGGGCATGTATGGATTGCTGAAGCTAGGGAGCTTGTATTGCTTGCCTCGGTTTCTACTGGACTTGGGCGGGATCGATGGCGCGTGAGAACAACTTCGAGTGCTGCATCGGTTGTTCGGGATGGAGGACAGCCCGAGCCTTGCTTGCGACCAAGGCTTCGCCGGCCCGCCGCTTTGCATCCGTATCATTGGCGTTGATCCGCGCAGCGAACAGTGCCGCCATGTGATGCACCTGCAAGCGATTTCCTCGGCCAATCAGGCATTAGCACACCCACTCATGCACCGGCTGGCCACCTCGCTGCCGTTCCAGATACGCCAGCGTCAGCGCCGCTCAGGTCCGGCCCATGGCGGGCGAGAAAGCGCCGCTGCCAGTCGGCGCCGGTGCCTCCACTTTCGACCCGCGCGGCGATCAGGTCCAGATACTCCGCCGCGTCCGCCGCGTCGATGTCCAGCGCCCGCAGCCCGCGCCGGGCCAGTGGTAGCAGTTCCTCCAGCAGCAGTTGCCGCAATGGCAGTCGCCGGCCGTTCAGCCACACGACCTCGGCCCGCAGCCCGTCCCGCGCCGCTGCATAGAAATTCGCCCGACAGTGGGCGAAATCCAGCATCGCGCCGACCGGCGGCGTCATCCGCGCCAGTTCGTAAATCAGCCCGTAATACAGCGCCGCATTGGCAATCGTGTCGGGAATACTGGGACCCGCCGGCATCACCCGATGCTCGATGCGCAAATGCGGCGTCCCGTCCAGCTCGAAGCCCAGCAGTGGCCGGTTCCAGCGCCAGATCGTGCCGTTGTGCAGGCGCAGGTGCGGCAGCCGCTCCACCGGTTCGGCGCTCAGGTCCACCGGCAGCAGCGGCGGGTAATACGCCCGGTTCTCGGCGAACAGTTCCAGCAGCGATTCCCGGATATAGCCGCTGCCGAAGGTGACCCGCCGGTAGGCCGGATTGTCGGAGCGCGCTCCGCCGGCCAGTGCCACGCCCTGCTCGAACAGCGGAATGCGGGTTTCCTCCCACAACACTTTACCGAATAGCAGCGGCGAATTGGCGGCGACCGCCACCATCGGTGCCGACAGCGCCAGCGCGGCGTTGAAAAACGCCGCCGCCTCGGACGCCGCCACTTGCAGGTGGGTCTGGAACGAGGTGGTGGCGGCTTCCAGCATGACATCGTGGTGGGTCAGGCGCAGGGTTTCGACGCCGTCAATGGCCAGTTCCATCGGCCGCCCGCGCCGTCGCCGCAGAATCTGATCGTTGATGGCCCGATACCGCCGCTGGTCCGACATCCGGTCCACGGTCAAGTCCGAATCGCGCAGGGTCGGTAGAATGCCGATGAGCACCACCGCCGCGTCCAGTTCGGCGGCGATTCGCTGGCAGCGTTGCCATAAGTTATCAAGATTGACGTGCATCCGCCGCAAGGCATCGCCACGCAACGGCAGGGGCGGGGTGTTGAGTTCGATGTTGAACACGCTCAGTTCCGGCACCACCAACGGATCGGCCAGCCGTTCCAGAAAAACCCGATTGAGCGGCGCCGGCTGACCCTGGCGATCCACCAGCCACGCTTCGATCTCGAAACCGGCAACGCCGCCCGCCGGCGCGAACTGGCCGGCGTGAAACCAGTCGCTTAGGGCAGCGGTTTCCTGACGCAGCCGCGCTCGGAACCGGCGAAAATCCTGGCGAGTGAAGTGGGATTGGCGAATCTCCTGGCCCATGCGCGGCGTCTCCGGATAGCGGGGTGCTTTGGCAAACTATAGCCGGCGGCGCTCGTCGCGGAAGGCGAAACCGCGCAGCGGGATCGTCAAATTTCGGGTCAGGGCGATGGCCTGGAACCGTTCGCCCATTTCACCGGGCAGAGTCAGCAGCTTGACTTGGCGCACCTGCTCCAGGTAGCGGGCGGTATCGGCGGCGTCCACTTCGGCCAGCAACTCCATAAGCCCACAGCCGAACAGGAAATAGTTCTGGCTGGCGTAACCGGCGACCTCCAGTCCGGCGGCGACGGCGGCGTCGGCGATGGCGGTGAAATCCACGCTGGCGGTGATGTCCTGCAAACCCGGTAAAATAAATGGATCGGCGTGAACCCGGTGACGGTAGTGACAGAGCAGGGTGCCGTCGGTACGTTCGGGGTGGTAATACTCGCGGCGTGGATAGCCGTAGTCCACGAACAGCAGGGCGCCCGCCGCCAACGGTGCGGCGATGGCCCGCAGCCAGTCTTCCAGATGGGGGATGTATTCGGAGACGTAGCCCTCCGGCAGTCGCCAGCCCAAGTCGGATTCGATCCGGGAGACGGCGGTGGTCACCGCTGGATCTTCTCCCCCCTCGGCCCAATCCAGACCGGCCTCGGTCCAGCGCACCATCAGCCGGCGCGGCCCGTGCGCGGTGACGCGGAAACGCTCGACCGGCAGGGCGTCTAACACTTCGTTGCCGAGCACGATGCCGCGAAAACCCGGTGTCGGTGGCGCATCCAGCCAAACGACCCGATCCAGCAGTTCGGGCGCCCGGTCGGCCAGGGTCTGGCGCTGGCGCTCGCGCAACTCGCCGCTCAGTTCCAGAATGGCGTAGCGTTCCGGCGATGCGTCCAGCGCGCGCAGTGCCAACAGCAGATCGGCGGCCATAATTCCGGTGCCGGCGCCCAGTTCGACAATTTCGCCGCCGCCGAGCGCGTGTAGAATCTCCTGGCACTGGCGGGCCAGGCAGCGCGCGAACAGTGGCGATAGTTCCGGCGCGGTGACAAAATCGCCGCCGGGACCGAACTTGCGGGCGCCGGCGCGGTAGTAGCCCAAGCCGGGAGCGTACAGGGCCAGCTCCATGAACCGTGCAAAGGAGATAGCCCCATCGGCGGCGGCGATCTCGGCGCGCAGGTGGTCGAGCAGTCGGGCGCTGTGCGCGGCGGCGGCGGGATCGGGCAAGGGCAAAGTTTCGAGTGAAGCGGCAGATGTGATCATGAGCGGCGCGAACCTGGGTAGAGTCGGTTGGGAACGGGGGGTGACGATCCGGTTTTTACCACAAGCGCTATGGGTGTGCCCCTGGCCACAACCATCAAGATGTTGGCAAGTACAGACAGATGCCGCAAACCTGTTAAGCTAGGCCAATCCAATTTTATCCTCCGTCGTCTGATCAGGTTTATCGCCACGTCCGATGAAAACTCCACTGATAGTTTCCTTGCTGTTGATCCTGCTTGTCGTCGTTTTGGTTCCAGCACGGGCCGAGCCCAATCCCGCCACGCCGCCGCCGGCCGCTGCCGCCTACGTCAGCGATGCGGTGGCTATACCGCTGCGCGCGGGCGCGTCTAATCGCCACAAGGTGATCGGTGCGGTGCGCAGCGGTTCTCCGGTTGAAGTGTTGAAGATGGACGCCGCCAAGGGCTACACCCAAATCCGCACGCCCGCCGGGGCGAAAGGCTGGCTGCCCGCCGATCAACTCACCAACACACCGAGCAGTCAGGAACAACTGGTCGAGACTCGCCAGGAACTGGAGCAGTTGAAAGAGCGGTACTTCGAACTCCAACAGCACATTGATAGCGTGGTCAGCAAACCCGACGCGGAAGCCACGAGCTATCCCCAACTCTACGAGGAAGCCCTGCGCACGCGCCAGCAATTGGCGCAATACCGCAAGGTGGCGGCCGATACCGTGGCGATTGACGAGCGCAACAAGGCCTTACAGGAGCGGGTGGTAACCCTGGAGCGGGAACTGCAAATCGTCCAGCAGGAAAACCAGATGCTGCGCAACGACAACGATAGCATCCGGCTCCTGATGGGGGCGTTGATTTTGGGCGCATGTCTGCTGGCGGCGGTGATGATGCCGCGCATCCGGGAGCAGAAACGGGAGCAGTGGAGCCGGTTGTGAGGGGTCGGGGATCGGGTGTCTATAGTTTCAGCGCCACCGGGGTCAGCGGTTCCCGCGACTGATCGAAAGTCGCCCATAGTTCGGCGAAGGTCGTGCCCAACAGCGGATGATGGCGGTCTCCAGCCACCTCGGCCAGCGGTTTCAGCACGAAGGCATGGCGGACGATTTCGTAGCGGGGAATGCACAACCCGTCCTCCCGCAGGATCAGATCATCATAAAGCAGCAAATCCAAATCCAGCGCTCGCGGCCCCAGTTTCGGACCGTCGCCGCGATGCCGGTGGTCCCACTCGATGTTCCGTAGATCGGCGGCCACGGTTCGAACCGGTAGACTGGTCTCGAACCCGGCCACCAGATTGAAAAAATCGTCGCCGGCAAAGCCGACCGCCGGGTTGGCGTAGACGGTGGACACGGTCAGCGGGCCGAACCGTCGCCGCAAAGCGGCCAGGGCGGAACGGATATGGCGTTCCGGTTCGATGTTGCTGCCGATGCCGACGTAAACCCGGGCCATGTCCTTCAATCCCGGCGGCCGCGTTCGATGATGATGCCGACCTCGCGAGCTTCGCGGACCGCGCCTGGCTTGCGCAGCGTCAGCCGCAGCCAAGGCACGGCGAATTCCCGCAACAGTAATTCGGCGATTCGCTCGCCCAGGGTTTCCACCAACTGGAAGGCGCTGGCGGCGACGAACTCGACGACCCGTTGCGCCACGGCTTGATAATTCAGGGTATCATCGAGGCAATCGGTCGCGGCCGCCGGGCGGATATCGGCGCCCAGTTCCAGATCGAGGATCAGGGTCCGGCGAATCTGGCGCTCGCGGGGATAGACGCCAATGACGGTTTCGACGCGCAGGTCGCGAATGAAAATGATGTCCATGACGGGGTTGGCAACGGTTCCAGGCAATGGCCTATCTTAACGTAAAAGCGGCGTTCCGGCCCCGTGTCGCCCACCGCCGGCCTTGGCGCCGGCCCTTCTGACGCTAGAGTGGCAGCGCATGTTCACCACCGCAATATTCGTCGTGTTCGGCTATCTGGCCGGCTCCATTTCCACCGCGATTATCGTCTGCCGAGCGATGGGTCTGCCCGATCCCCGCAGCGAGGGCTCGCGCAATCCCGGCGCCACCAACGTGCTGCGCTTTGGGGGCAAGAAGGCCGCTGCAATCACTCTGGCCGGCGATTTTCTCAAGGGCGTGCTGCCGGTGCTGCTGGCGCGCTGGGCCGGCTTGGACGAGACCGGGCTGGCCCTGACCGCCCTGGCGGCGTTCCTGGGGCATCTATATCCGGTGTTCTTCGGCTTCGAGGGTGGCAAGGGCGTGGCGACCGCGTTTGGCGCGATTCTGGGCCTGTCCTGGCCGGTGGCGCTGGCGGCGCTTGCCACTTGGCTCTTCATGGCCTTCGTGGTCCGCATTTCCTCGCTGTCGGCGTTGACCGCCGCGGCGCTGGCCCCGCTGTTCGCGTGGGGATTCGGCCTGCCGGGTATTCCGTTCGCCGCCGTGTTGGTTATGGTCGGGCTGTTGATCTGGCGGCATCGCTCCAACATCCGGAACCTGCTGGCCGGCGCCGAGGACAAAATTGGGACGGATCGGCCGGAGGGGTAAGCGGATCGGGGGAGGCTTCAGGCCGGCTCGCGCAGGCTGCTGTCGATCAGCAGCCAGGCGACCTCGGCCAGGTGCAGGAAATAGGCGGGACGGTCCTCGCCGGGTGGCGCTTTGCGCCGATGGTGGCGCTGGCGGTGAGCGAATTCCGCCAGCCGCATGGCGTTCAGAACGAGATCATCGGGCGTATTCACGAGCAAGCCTCGCGGGTTGCGAACGGGTGGATTACATTGTAATGCGAAAGAACCACCGAACTCGTTGCCCAACAGCCGGGAAAAAACCTTATAATCCCATGCTTAAAATTTTCGATTCGGTCCCGGCTTTCCCAACCGCACCATTAAGAGGGCATCCACGGTCGTGAATAAACAATCCAGCTTCACTCGCGAGGAATTGCTCGCCTGCGCTCGCGGCGAATTGTTCGGTCCCGGTAACGCCCAATTACCGATGCCGAACATGCTGATGGTCGATCGGATCGTTCACATCGGCTCCGAAGGCGGCCAGTACGGCAAGGGCGAGATCGTCGCGGAACTGGACATTCATCCCGACCTTTGGTTTTTTGGTTGTCACTTCATCGGTGATCCGGTCATGCCGGGTTGTCTGGGCCTGGATGCAATGTGGCAACTGGTCGGGTTTTTTCTGGGCTGGATGGGGGGCCAGGGACGGGGCCGAGCGCTCGGTTGCGGTGAAGTGAAGTTCACCGGGCAGGTGCGCCCCGAAGCCAGGAAGCTAACGTATCACATTCACATGAGGCGGGTTATTTTGCGTAAACTGGTCATGGGCATTGCCGACGCGACCCTGGACGTTGATGGTCGGACCATCTACTTCGGTAAGGATCTGCGGGTCGGATTGTTCACCTCGACCGATGGCTTTTGAGGATGGGGACCATGAAACGAGTGGTTGTCACCGGTATCGGTATCGTATCCAGCATCGGCAATGATCGCTGGGAAGTGTTGGAATCGCTGCGGCAGGGTCGCAGCGGGCTGGAGTTTGCGGAGGATTACAAGGAAATGGGTCTGCGCTCGCATGTGCGCGGGCCGCTGCGGGTGGATTTGGCGGCGCTGATCGACCGCAAGGTGCTGCGGTTCATGGGCGATGCCGCCGCGTTCAACTATATCGCCATGCGCGAAGCCATCGCCGACGCCCGGTTGCCGGAGGAGATGGTGTCCAACCCGCGCGCCGGGCTGGTGACCGGCAGCGGCGGCGGCAGTCCGCAGAACCTGGTCGAGGCCGCCGATCTGCTGCGCAACAAGGGCCTAAAGCGGGTGGGACCGTACATGGTGCCGCGCACCATGAGCAGCACCACTACGGCCTGTCTGGCGACGCCGTTCAAGATCAAGGGCGCCAACTATAGCATCGGCTCCGCCTGCGCCACCGGCGCCCACTGCATCGGCCACGGTGCCGAGCTGATCCAGTGGGGCAAGCAGGACATCGTGTTCGCCGGCGGCGGCGAGGAAGTGCACTGGAGTCTGACTCATCTGTTCGACGCCATGGGCGCGCTGTCCACCAAGTACAACGCGACGCCACAAACCGCCTCGCGGCCGTATGACGCCAATCGCGACGGGTTCGTGATTTCCGGCGGCGGTGGGATCGTGGTGCTGGAGGAACTGGAGCATGCCCGCCGGCGCGGCGCGCGGATCTACGCCGAACTGGTCGGTTACGGCGCGACCTCGGACGGCTACGATATGGTGCAGCCTTCCGGCGAGGGCGCGCTGCGCTGCATGAAACAGGCGCTGGAAGGCGTGACCGAGCCGGTGGACTACATCAACACTCACGGCACCAGCACGCCAGTGGGCGATATCAAGCGAACTGGAGGCGATTCGCGAGATGTTCGGCGCGCGGATTCCGCCGATCAGTTCCACCAAGTCGCTGACCGGCCACGCGCTGGGCGCGGCGGGCGTGCATGAGGCGATCTATTCGCTGCTGATGATGGATAACCGCTTCATCGCCGCCTCGGCCAACATCGAAACCCTCGACCCGGTGGCGGAAGGATTCCCCATCGTGCGGGAGCGGGTGGACGACGCCGACCTGAAGGTGGTGATGTCCAACAGCTTCGGCTTCGGCGGCACCAACGCCACGCTGGTGTTCCGGCGGTTTGAGGGCTGAGTTCGCTTGGGTTCATGGAGGCCGCCCGCAAGGCGGCCTTGTTGTTTGCTAGGGAAAAATCCGTATGGCCAGTTTTCCATTACTTGCGATAGTCGTTGCCGTTTATACCCTGCTGGCCTTGGTCGCACCGGGCTGGCTGGAGGCGGTTCTGTTCGGTTTGCCGCTGCTGTCCGGCCTGATGCTGCCGTTCCGTGGCGGCGACGTGTTGCTGGTGCTGGGCCTGATCTTGCTGTGCGTCGAAGTTTATCGCGCCACCAGCAGTTCCACCGGCGCCATTCTCAACCATGTGCTGTCGCTGGTGGTGTTCATCATCGCCCTGATCGAATTGATCGTGATGCGCCAGATGGCCAACATGACGTTCTTTTTGATCGTGCTGATGACCGCGAGCGATGTGATCGCCGGTTTTACCGTGACGATTTCTTCTTCCCGGCGCGACTGGCAGCGCCCGGAATGAGCGTTCGCTCCGACTTTGGGGAAATCGGCCGGAGCTTCGTCCCGCTAATGGCCATTTCCGAATTTTTCCTGATCGACCGCTATCTTGCCGCCCAACAGTTTGAACCGCGCCGACGTGGCGCTGGGTATCGGCGACGACTGCGCGCTGCTGCTGCCGCCTGCTGGCCAGCAATTGGTGGTGACGCTCGATACCTTGGTGGCGGACGTGCATTTCTTCGCCGACGCCGACCCGGAAAGTATCGGCCACAAGGCGCTGGCGGTGAATTTGAGCGATTTGGCGGCGATGGGCGCGATGCCCGCCTGGGCTACGCTGGCGTTGACCTTGCCCAAGGCCGACGAAGAGTGGCTGGGGCGATTCTGCCGGGGATTGTTCGCGCTGGCGGATCGCTACGGCGTGCAACTCGTGGGCGGCGACACCACGCATGGCCCGACGACGGTGATCACCCTCCAGGCGCACGGTTTCGTACCGCCGGGACAGGCGTTGCGCCGCGCTGGGGCCAAACCGGGTGATGGAATTTACGTCACCGGCACGCCGGGCGATGCGGGACTGGCGCTGGCGGCGGCGTATGGCAAAACCAGCGTGGGCGCAGCCTATCACGCTTACGCGCAGGCGCGACTGGAATGGCCGGAACCGCGCATCGCGCAAGGCATGGCGTTGCGTGGCATTGCCAGCGCCGCCATCGACATCTCCGATGGACTGGCGCAGGACCTCGGCCATATTCTCGAACGCAGTGGGGGCGGGGCGTTGCTGGAGGTGGACGGTTTGCCGCTGTCGTCGGCGCTGACCGCTAGCCTTGACCGGGACGCGGCGATTATCACCGCTCTGACCAGCGGCGACGATTACGAGTTGTGTTTCACCGTGCCGCCGGAGCGGACGGCGCAACTGGAGGCGCTGGCAACGGATTGGGATTGCTGTTGCACCCGCATCGGCGTCATGACCGCCGAACCAGGGTTGCGGCTGGTCCAGGCGGAGGGCTCCACTTTTCATCTGGAGCGGCTGGGGTATGACCATTTCGGTTGATGGGTCCAGCCTGTTTCTCGGCGAAGTCGATACCCACGCCAAACTCATCGACCCCGCGCTGCGGCTGCAGGGTATGGGTTACGTGATCGCGGTATTAAAACGACAGTTCTTGCATCCTGATCGCGATGGTCCGTAGCCCGAGAAACCTGGTCATGTTTCATTCGCTAAGAAAACCCGATGTTCTGGTTACCACCCTGGCCGCCGCCGGGATTCTGATGGTGACCATGGGCGTGCGCCAGTCGCTCGGCCTGTTCGTTAACCCCTTGATGCTATCGACCGGCCTGGGTATCGCCACGATCAGTTTTGCCCTCGCCGTCGGCCAATTCGCTTGGGGAGCCATTCAGCCCATCGCCGGAGGTCTCGCCGACCGCTTTGGTCCACGCGCGGTTTTGATCGGCGGCTTGGTGGTGATGGCACTCGGGAGCGCCATCACGCCGTTCATGACATCGGGATTCGGTTTGGTCGTCTCGCTCGGTCTGTTATCGGCCATGGGGTTGGGAGCGGGGAGTTTTTCTGTGTTGATCGGGGCGACCGCTCGGCGGTTGCCGGCCGTGGCGCACGGCTCGGCGGCGGGAGTCATCAACGCTGGTGGCTCGTTCGGTCAGTTCGTGTTTGCGCCGATCCTGCAAAACCTGATTCAGGCCGTGGGCTGGATGGGGACGATGTGGACGATGGCGCTGGTGACGTTGGCGGCGTTGCCGCTGGTCGGAACATTGACGAAACGGGCAGAAGCGCCGGCCAAACACTTTGGAGACGATGCGGGAGTGCTGAAGGCTGTCGGCGACTCCTTGAAAAATCCGAGCTATTTGCTTCTAAACGCCGGCTTTTTCACTTGCGGGTTTCACATCGCTTTTCTGGTGACGCATTTGCCGGGCGAGGTGTACCTGTGCGGCTTGCCTCCTTCCGTGGCCAGTTGGTCGCTCGCCATCATCGGTCTCGCCAACATTTTCGGTAGCCTTTACGCCGGTTCGTGCGTCTCCAAGTACCGCAGCAAATACGTCTTGGCGGTCATGTACGGCTCGCGCGCCTTGCTGATCGCCTGGTACTTGCTGATGCCGAGGACGCCACTCACCTACTCAGGACTTTCGCTCAGGCAGGCTGGTAGGCGGGAATACGTGGGTTTCGTAGCTCATTACGCAGATAATCGCTCCATAAGTTATGCTTCACTTGGTACAGCGTTTTCCCAAGCTTTTTCGCCACGACCTTGAGTGAAAACCAAGCGTGATAGCAACAGGCAAAATGATTGCGTTGTGCACGTTTTTTACGGCATTGACACCGTTCAATTCCCGTGAGTTGTTTCAATTCTCGATGCAGTTGTTCTATAAACCAACGCACCTTGTTCTCGTTTTGAACAACCTGCGTGTCGATAGAACCTGGGGCGCGATTCGTGATCACCCATTCAATGTCGCCGTTCGTGGCGACCACCTTGAAAAGCTGCACTTTAAACGGGACTTCCTTGAGTTTGACGGTGATACCATACTGGAGTTGTTCGGGAGTCCATTCGATTTGTTGCAAATGAATGTAGTCTTGCTCTTTGCCTTGGCTTTCGCTCATTTTTTTCATCATAAAAAGTTTATTTTTCCGGCCTGATTTTTTAAAATTTAAATACCATTTTTAATTCAGACAAGAGATAAAAGTTTTACTTGGATTAGAAAAGTATCTAATAGACGTTATCAGAAACTAGATTTCCAACCACTGTTGCTGTGGTGATCGCCGAAATTCCTGATATTGTCTAATATCCGCCGTTTGACTGACAATAGCCCGAGGAGATCGATAATGAGCGAGTCGAGCATTGAACGCGTTGATGAAATTCCTATTATTTTTCATAAACTTAAAGAAATAGGCATCCAAGAGCGCATTGATCGATTCTGGCAGCCGCACGGCAACTGGAAAGGATTGAGCTATGGTCGGTTGGCAGTATTGTTCATCATTTATATGATCCATTCTCTCAATCACCGCCTGTCGGGAATGGAGGGGTGGATCGCCCAACATCAACACCTCTTGGAGCAATTGACCGGTTGGACGATCACCCCGAAAGAGGCGACGGACGATCGTCTGGGCCTCTTAATTGAGGTATTAGGCAGTGACCTCGAGCACATGATCCGGTATCAAATCGAGCAGGGAGCGGGGATGATACACGCCTATGCCTTACCGACCGAGGTGGCGCGTTTTGATCTGACCTCGGTTAATGTTTATCACGCACCAGAGAAGGTAGCCGAGGGTGGAATTTTAGAATTTGGTCATAGTAAAAATCACCGACCGGATTTATTGCAATTCAAACAAAGCTTGGGCACGCTGGATCCGGCTGGCGTCCCGCTCGTGACGATGACCCTGAAAGGGAGTGGAGCGGATGATCCACAGTATTTTCCGGCTTGGCAACAGATGAGCGCCACGATCGGTCATGCTGATTTTTTATTCGTGGGCGACTGCAAAATGGGGGCGTTGGAAACCCGGTTAAAAATTGCCCGAGAAGGGGGCGTCTATTTATGTCCGTTACCGATGACCGGACCGGTTCCTCATCACTTAGCGGACTGGGTTAATCATTCACCGGAAGAGCGGGAAGATATTTATTTAACCGGTAAGAACGACCAAGCGCCGCGGTGGATAGGTCAAGGGTTTGAAGTGGAACGACGGACGACCGGCCAAGATGAGCAGGGGGAGTGGGAATGGTCGGAGCGGTGGTTAGTCATTTACAGCGAGCGTCATGCCAAACAGCAGAACGCGTGTTTCTTAAAACGGCTGGAGAGGGTGGAAAAAGCCGTCGCCTCCTCCGCCGCCAAAAGCACGGAAAGCGTGGCGGACTGGCGAGCGCGTTTAAATAACATCTTGAAAGAACAGGGTGTTAGTGAATTTCTGACGGTCCAGGTACAGGAAAAAACCCATACCGAAAAACGCTATTTACGGTCGGGACGGCCCACGGCCCACACGCCGTACCGGTGGGAAACCTATTCAGAGCTGACCTGTCGCGTCGAACGGCAAGCGGTGGCGATTCACGCCCATCAACAACTCATGGGCTGGCGGATTTATGTCACCAATGCCGCCAAGACCCGGATGACGCTTCAGCAAAGTGTTCGGTATTATCGGGACGAATACCTGGTGGAACGGGGTTTCCATCGTTTCAAGGGCGGTTCGTTACCGGTGCTGCCGTTATTTGTGCGGATTGATGAACGGATTAAGGGGTTAGTGTTTTTACTGTTCATGGCCTTACAGATTTTAACGTTGATGGACTTTGTCGCAAGCCGGGAACTGGCGAAAACGGGCGAAAAGATAGCGGGGTTAGTCCCAGGAAATCCGAAGATGGCGGTGGCTCGACCGACGGCAGAACGGTTATTAGCGGCTTTTGAAGGAATCCATCTTTTGGTTGAGAAACGAGGCGAGACTATCACCGGATATGTAGTGGAAAAACTGAGTCCTTTACAGGAGAAGATTCTCACTCTCTTACAAATCCCTAAAGAAATTTATAATCTGTCGTTCAGCAAAGTTCAGATAGAGAATGATAACGATCTAGTTGAAAACGATGTTGGACTCGCCATGGCAGCCTGATGAAATCCAAAATGACGTCGAAAAATGAGCGAAAGCCAAGCTATTGCTAAGACTGACCAGACGATTCTCTTTCAAGGTCGTCACAAAGAATTTGTCAAGCCGATGAATGTAACTTAGATTTTCAACGGCATACCAGCTGTCGAACAGAATCGTTTGCGCTTGAATGCCTTTTTCTTCAAGGCTTGGCGAAGCATATCCCGGAAGTGGTCATTTTTTGTTTTGCCGTCATCCGCCGGGTCATAGACGCGAAAATCCAGTGGATGATAATCCCCCTGATGCGCAGGGACTAGATTAATAATTCCGATTCCTTTCACTAAGCCATGCGCATTCCCACTATACTGGCGTTTCACCATTTCAATTTTTTGGGAATAGCTTTTGATCCTGAACGCTGTCATCTGCAACGAGGTAAGCTTCGCTGCTGTTATTAATCAAGGGTTCAGCCAATTCCCATACAGTATGCGACGTATGTTTTTCACGCCGCAAATAATCATTAATCGCATCATGACTGATATCGTCCAAATGATCAGCCAGATTAGTACAAGTATAGTTGATCGGAGTACTGATCACATACTCGACATAGCGTTGTTTAGTGATTTTCATTCGGTTATTATATCAGATAATTAGTGTCTGAACGAAAACCCATCATACTAAATAATGGGTGATAATTTTTGGATTAACTTTAGTCAATTTTTTCAGTTTTATCTTTATGGCTTCTATATTTTCAAACATTTTTTAAAAAAATGGCTCCGGATTGATGTTTTTCTTCAGTTTTACTATTTTTGAAAAAATATTGGTCATTAGAGAGTTAAAGCTCTCTTCTATCTTAAGGTGATCCACTTTTACTAAGCCGCTTTTTGACATCGCTCCTTTTGACATCGCTCCTTTTCTAAATCTCGCTCTTGTTGTTGAATATATCGACCCAAGATTTGCAAATTTCGAGCTACGATGGCTAAAGCAACATACCGCTTAAAAGCCGGCAATTCCCGGTCGGGACAACCATCCAAACCATGAACCTCTAAGGCATGAATCGCTGATTCGACGGCAGCGTGTTGGCATCGCCCCTCGATAAAGACCACTTGCTGTTGTCGTTCTTGATCTGTTTTCGAGAGCCGGCCCTTTTTCGGTAGAATGACGGTCTCTAGCAAACCCGATAGCTCACGCTGATTGCCAGGAGAATGAAATCCTTGGTCAAAACTACAGGATGACAAGGCAGGAAACCGTTGCTTCGTTTCCTGGATCATCAGGACGGCTATCTCCACATCGACTTCCTGTTGCATGACCCGGTGGTGAAGAATAAATTGATGTTGATCTTCAACGATACCGACCATGACTCCCAATTCCACCGGTACCCCGGCTTTCCCTTTATTAATCCATTCCGTATAGGGTTTAAAAATGGAAAAGACTTTTTCGGGGTGAGGAATCTTTTGACCTTGAATGACCCGGCGGTCGGTTTGATCGATCTGTCGCCGGGCATGATTCATAAATTCCTTTATCTTTAATAGCTTATCCTTATCTATTCCTTCTTTTTTCTCGAGTTCCTCGAATTTTTGATCGGCACGTTCGACGAATTCTTTGGCGAAATCCAGATAGGCTTGATGCGCGGCGATGATTTCCTTCTGCCGAGACGCTTGTTTCGATTCATCCTTCGAGGTCGAGGGCTTGAGTTTTTGGAGAAAGCGCCAAAGCTTTTTCAATCGCTTGATGTCGCCCAAGTCGATCGATTCCTCAACCTGATGACGTCGGCATAACGGGATCAGCAGTTGAATCACTTTCCGCAGGGAATCAAACAACAAACGGGTATCCGTTGGATATTCCACGTTGGTTTCCACCACGAATGAATCACACCGGCCCCGGAGTTTTTCTTTAACGGCTGGATCAGGTAACAGAAGCTGGTCATCGTCTGGTCCTTTTTTTTTAATCAACTGATGGCCTGCGTTCACCACCACTTGATTAATTTGATCCAGCATTTCAGGCGTTAATAAGCTGACATTATCTTTGAGCGTCTGTAAGTAATAATCGTATTGATCATCGACCATGCCATGGCCGAGAATTTGGCGAATCATTTTATGATTATTGACTAAGTTATGAAGTCGATCATAGTCGCAATTTAAGTTTAATCGAAGAACGCCCATGACCAAAATACTCCACCTATCCATACCGGGTCTTCCATTACTAAGATCGATTTTAGGAAATAGACCCTCCAAGATTTTCAGTACCTGTTCAAGCAAAATGGGATTGAGAAAAATGTATTGTAATCCCCCCAATACTTGAGGAATATCGTCACGGGAATTTAATTCCAACTTCACTTGGTCTATTTGCATTTCTTCAAGTGGTTTTCGGGTTTGTTGGCGCATGTTATTTCTCAAGGTTATGGTAAAAAACCATTAAAATTTTGAAATAGTATAGCACAGGAATTAGAAATATATAAAAATCAATAGGATAAATATTGTATCCGTAATAGCAACAAACATATAACCTTGCTAATAACAATATGATTTAAAAGATAAATATGGTTTTCGGCCAGACACTAATTAGGTTTATACAACTCCAAGCGAAAGTCCTGCTACTATCTGTTTGCGGCGGGCCTGGGCTTCACCTGGCTGGCGACGGTGCCGCCGACCGCCGCCATCGTCGGCAAGCTGTTCGGAGTCCGCTACTTGGCAACTCTGTTCGGCATGACCTTGCTTTCGCACCAGATCGGCGGCTTTTTTGGCGCTTATCTGGGCGGTTGGGCCATCACTCGGTTCGGCGACTATGGCTGGATGTGGTACGCCGATATGGTCTTGGCCGGGCTGGCCGCCATCGTGAATTTACCGATTCGAGAGGCGCCAGTCGCCAGATCGCTGGCGTCGGCGTAACGCTGTTGTCGAGATTGTCGAGTCGAACCCAAACGATTTGATCGAGAGGAGAACAGGAGATGAGCGGACTGCGTTCCGGTATTACGGTCGAAATTCTCAACGAGCGTGGTGGTGAATATCTGCCCGGTTATCTGGGCATCGAGATCGTCGAGCTGGTTCCCAACACGTTGCGATGCCGGATGGAAATCAAGAAATTGCATATTGCACCGAACAATTTCCTGCACGCGGCCAGCGTGGTGGCGCTAGCGGATACGGCCTGTGGTTACGCCACTTTCGCCCACTTGCCCGACGGAGCGGAATCGTTCACGACCATCGAACTGAAAAGCAATTTTCTTGGGACCGCCAGGGATGGCGGCATCGTCGGCTGCATCGCCACCGCACAACACCTCGGTCGCAACACGCAAGTCTGGGATGCTGTCGTCACCGACGAGGCGACAACCCGAAAGATCGCGCTATTTCGCTGCACACAGATGATTTTGTGGAAGAAAAGCTAAAACTGCCAGCAGACTGGCTACCCGGAGCGGAATCCTAGCCGCTCCAGTACTCGCTAATTGGAATTTGGGTGTGCGACGCATATGGCTCAATCAAACTCCTCGTTGTCTTCTCTTACCAGGCAGACAGAGTCCAAACAACCTTGCACCCGCGTCTTCCGCGATCCGGTGCATTTCCTCGCCCTCGGCTTCGGCTCCGGCTGCGCGCCGAAAGCCCCCGGCACCTTCGGCACGCTGGCGGCGATTCCGCTCGTATTTGCTGGCACAATCGCTGCCGTTGTGGATCTATCTGTTGCTGACCGTAGCCGGTTTCGTGCTGGGCGTCTGGATCTGCGACCGCGCCGCCCGCGATCTCGGCGTCCACGACCATCCCGCCATCGTCTGGGATGAAGTGATCGGCTATTTCGTCACCATGATCGCTGCGCCACCGGGCTGGCTGTGGATTGCGGTCGGTTTCGTCCTGTTCCGATTGTTCGACATCCTTAAACCTTGGCCGATTCGGCAGGCGGACCAGCAGGTGGGCGGTGGCTTCGGCATCATGTTCGATGACCTGCTGGCCGCTGGCTATGCCTGGCTGTGTTTGCAAGGAATGATTTACGGCGCGGCGCTACTGGATATTTCCTGATTCCCGCATCCAGACTTCTTCTGTTCTGTCTTGGCAACCCACGGAACCCAAGACCATCCAAACCGAAATGGTCGCCATCTATAGCGATTCCAATGTTCGCGGTTTTACTGCCAAGTCTTTCAATCGAAGGAATCTGGAAAACTACCTTTCGTTCGGAGGGGACCGATGAATTTGGTACTTGAGTTGCTTTCCAATTGGGTTAAAGCCAACTATGAAATCGAGTCTTTAATCGGAATGCTGCGGGGCATCCAGCAATCCGGAGCGACGGCAGGTACCCTAAAATCCACCAAAAATTCCAACGTGGTTATGCAAGAAGTTGCCATCACGGCCAAAACCGGTTTGGATGTCGAAATTGGCGAAATAAAATGGAGCCACGAAGTAATCGAAGGCGCTTGGGGAATAACGCGGTGTCGGGCCGTACTCCAATATGCCGTGCCGCTCGCGAAAAACGGAAGCTATGTACTAGTCTTGACAAACGTCAGGCTGGACGCCAACATAAAGTTAAAACCAAAAGAAAAATTTAACGGCATAAAAGAATTTGCTCTTCTTTACAGGATGTTGTCGAGCAATTATGGAGGTGATAAAGTCGGATTTTGCAGAGCAATGGGAACCAAAACTGTAAAGGAATACAACGAATTTGGTACCGTGGATGGAGTGTTATACCACGAACTATTACACGTTGCGCTCGCCAAAGTTCTCGCGAAAGAACTTAAGCGTAAAACCTTCGGTGAACTATCGGGAAAGAGTTTCGATACTCACGAAAATGCACTGGCTTTTTTCTCGGCGGCAGTCGATAAAATTTGGGTGGATTGGAGAGGTTTATTGCTCCACGATGCCGGTTTCTTCGACGAGCGTTTTATCTGGGAAAAAGAATGCGCCTATTACATCAAGCAGTATGAAAAGGCAGAAGGAATCGGTCCCGCCGCAGGCTAAACGATCCCGTCGAATTTCCGTTTCGTCGAGTGCTCCGCGCTTGGCATCCAGCGCCTATTCGGCGATTCGACGCTGGCCGCTTGCACGGGAGAACGCCCGGCAGCCGCCGCGAACCCTGCGACTCTCTGTCCTCGTCCGGTCGACCGACGGATCAGCAGCGACTTCGGTGCCGAGCTCGATGACTTGCCGGCGGCAGGTTATGCTTGCCGGCGCCCAAGGCATGGCTTATGGTGCGGTGCTACTGGACATTTCCTAATTCCCCCGTCCAGACTTCTTCTGTCCTTACCCTGGCAACCGACGGAATCCCGACACCATGAAAATCGAAACCATCGCTATCCACGGCGGCTATACGCCGGAACCGACCACCAAGGCCGTCGCGGTCCCCATCTACCAGACCACCTCCTACGCCTTCGACGACACCCAGCACGGCGCCGACCTGTTCGACCTGAAGGTGCCGGGTAACATCTACACCCGGATCATGAACCCCACCACCGCCGTGCTCGAACAACGGGTGGCGGAAATGGAGGGCGGAGTCGGCGCACTGGCGGTAGCCTCCGGCATGGCGGCGATCACCTACAGCCTCATGACGATTGCGGAAGCGGGCGACAACATCGTCACTACCTCCACCCTGTACGGCGGCACCTACAACCTGTTCGCCCATACCCTGCCGCGTTTTGGCATTCAGGCGCGCTTCGCCGACTATCACGACACGGAGGCAATGGGGCGGTTGATCGATGCCAAGACCAAGGCGGTATTCTGCGAATCCATCGGCAACCCGGCGGCCAATGTCGTTGATTTCGGTGCGCTGGCCCAAGTCGCCCACGCCCACGGCGTGCCGCTGATCGTGGACAATACGGTGCCGACGCCGTATCTGTGCCGGCCGTTCGAGCACGGCGCGGATATCGTGGTTCACGCTCTAACCAAGTACATGGGCGGCCACGGCACCAGCATCGGCGGCATCATCGTCGATTCCGGGCGCTTTCCCTGGGACCAGCACAAGGTCCGCTTCGCCCGGTTGAACGAACCGGACCCGTCCTATCACGGCGTGGTCTACGTCGAGGCGCTGGGGCCGGCGGCGTTTATCGGCCGGGCGCGGGTGGTGCCGCTGCGTAATACCGGCGCGGCGATTTCGCCATTCAACAGCTTCCTGATTCTGCAAGGCATCGAGACTCTGCCGGTGCGGATGGATCGCCACTGCGAGAACGCGGTCAAGGCCGCCGTGTACCTGCGCGATCACCCCCAGGTCGTATGGGTCAATTATCCAGCGCTGGCCGACAGTCCCGATAAGCCCTTGGTGGATAAATACATGGGTGGGCGTGGCTCCAGCATCCTCAGCTTCGGCATCAAGGGTGGACGCGAGGCCGGCGCCAAATTTATCGATGCCCTGCAACTGGTGACCCGGCTGGTCAACATCGGCGACGCCAAGTCGCTGGCCTGTCATCCGGCGACCACCACGCACCGGCAGTTGTCGCCCGACGAGTTGGCCCGAGCCGGCGTCAGCGAGGATCTGGTCCGGCTGTCCATCGGCATCGAGCATATCGACGATATTCTCGCCGATTTGGAACAGGCGTTGGCGGCGGCGCGATGAAAGCCCTCCTTCTCCTTGTCTCGCAGGCGGGAGAGGGAAATCGGTCACTACGAATCGAGCAGATTTCGTGGAATTCATGGAAAAGCGCGTTATCGGTCATCGAAAGCCTCGTGGCATGGACGACCTTGGGCCGCCGACCCATCAAGAGCAAGCGTGGTTGTCGAGCTTCGCCAACCGCCGAACCCGCGTTCCAAAGGGCGTGTTTCGTTACCGGACCCACGAAGAGGCGAATGCGGACTGGGATCGCTGGAATGCTGAATTGGTTGCGGAAACTGTGGTCGGGAAGTGATGCGGGGACGACAGCGGAAGCGCCTGCCGACTCTCTCTTTACCCGCCCCGCCACTTGGAGCGATGTCTTGGATTTGGCTCGCCTGTTGGAACGCTATCGAGTCCGGTATGTGCTGGTGGGGGGGTACGCTTTGGCGGCCCATGGCTATGTGCGGATGACCCAGGACATCGATATCGCCGTTGCCCCGACCCCCGAGAACGCCGTCCGCTGGATCGCCGCACTGAGTCATCTTCCAGATCATGCTGCGGCCGATATGGCCGGCGAGGAGGACCCTTTTCAGGGAGACTACCTGCACGCCATCCGCATCAACGACGAATTTACCGTGGATGTGCTGCCCAGCGTCGCGGGCGTGTCGTTCGAGGAACTCGAAACCCATGCGGTAGCGATTGAGGTGTCGGGAACCTCCCTGCGAGTGCTCGATTTAGAAGGATTGCTCCTCACCAAACAAGGAGTTCGACCAAAAGACATCGCGGATCGGGAAATTCTGATCCGAGCGTTGCAACGAATTCAGTCCAAGTAGCGAGGAATGGACCACGTCGAAAATGGCTCCTATCATCCTGCCCCGTACCTGGATCAAGGCGAAATCCCGTCATCGGCTGACCTCTTCCTGGCGATTGTGCAAGGCAGGAAGATTATCCTGAACATAGAGAGCCCTAAGAGGAGATAGCACAAATGAAAGCGCGTGCGGCCGTGGCCTGGGAGCCGAAAAAGCCCCTGGTGATTGAAGAAGTCGAGGTCGAAGGTCCCAGGGAAGGCGAGGTTCTGCTGAAAGTCGTTGCTTCCGGCGTCTGCCACACCGACGCCTTCACCCTGTCCGGCGACGATCCCGAAGGCGCGTTCCCCTGCATCCTCGGCCACGAAGGCGGCTGCGAGGTGGTCGAATGCGGGCCAGGCGTCAAGGTTCTGAAATCCAGCGATCACGTCATCCCGCTCTATATCCCGGAATGTGGCGAGTGCGAGTATTGCCGCTCCACCAAAACCAACCTGTGCCAATCCATCGCCGCCACGGTGTGGACCGGCTACATGCCCGACCATACCCGCCGCTTCTCCTGTCGGGGGACGCCGCTGTTTCACTACATGGGCTGCTCGACCTTCGCCGAGTACACCGTCGTCCCGGAAATCGCCTTGGCTAAAATTAACCCGGCGGCGCCGCTGGACAAAGTCTGCCTGCTCGGGTGCGGCGTCACCACCGGCATCGGCGCGGTGCTGAACACCGCCAAGGTCGAGCCCGGCTCCACGGTCGCGGTGTTCGGCCTCGGCGGGATCGGGCTGTCGGTGATTCAGGGCGCGGTGATGGCCCAGGCCGGCCGCATCATCGCCGTGGACCTCAACCCCGACAAGTTCGCCATGGCCACCGCCCTGGGCGCGACCGATACCCTCAATCCGGCCGAACTCAGCGGCAACGTGGTCGAGGCGATCAAGGAAATGACCAACGGCGGCGTGGACTATTCCTTCGAGTGCATCGGCAACGTCGAGGTGATGCGCCAGGCGCTGGAGTGTTGCCACATGGGCTGGGGTGTGTCTACCATCATCGGCGTGGCCGGCGCCGGCCAGGAAATCCGCACCCGCCCGTTCCAACTGGTCACGGGCCGGACTTGGAAAGGCACGGCTTTCGGCGGGGTCAAGGGCCGCAGCCAGTTGCCCGGTTACGTGGAAAATTATCTCAATGGCCAGATTGAGTTGGACCGCATGGTGACGCACACGATGCCATTGGAAGACATCAATACCGCCTTCGACCTGATGCACGAAGGCAAGAGCATCCGTTCGGTGATCATCTTCTAGGAGGAGTGGCTGGTGGAATGCATCGAGTCGATCAAGGAATTCGACGGCTGGCTGAACCGCTACCGGCACCGTTCGCCAGCCTGCGACTGCGACATGACCTTTTCGGTCTATCTGCCACCCCGGGCGCGGACCGAGCGAGTGCCGGCCGTCTACTGGCTGTCCGGTCTGACCTGCACCGACGACAACTTTCGGGTCAAGGCGGGGGCGCAGCGCTACGCGGCCGAACTGGGGTTGGCCCTGGTTATTCCCGACACCAGCCCGCGCGGCGCGGACGTGCCGGATGTCCCCGACCGCTACGATCTCGGCCAGGGCGCCGGGTTTTACGTCAACGCCACCCAGCCGCCGTGGGCGCGCCATTACCACATGTACGACTACGTGACCCGCGAACTGCCGGCGCTGGTCGAGGCGGAGCTGCCGCTGGTCCCCGGCCTGCGGGCGATCAGCGGCCATTCGATGGGCGGGCACGGCGCCCTGATCTGCGCCCTGAAGGAGCCGGGCCGCTATCGCTCCGTGTCGGCCTTCGCGCCGATTTGCCACCCGATGGCCTGCGGCTGGGGGCAGGGCTGCTTCAAAGCCTATCTGGGCAACGACCGCGAGGCGTGGGTCGCCTACGACGCCGCCCGGTTGATCGAGACGGGAGCGGAAGCCATTCCCCTGCTGATCGATCAGGGTACCGCCGATGAGTTTCTAACCCAGCAATTGCACCCGGCCTCGCTGGAACGGGTCTGTGCCGCCCGCAACTTTCCGCTCACCCTGCGGTGGCAAGAGGGCTACGATCACAGCTACCACTTCATCGCCACCTTCATCGGCGAACACCTCGCCTATCACGCCGACAACCTCCGTGAAACAAGACCTGCTGAAACTGTTGCAACAGACGCTGCGCGGTGAATTGAGCCGCACCCGCCGCCGCAAGAACCGTTCGCCCTGGGTAATCGGCGGGCTGACGGTCGCCGTCGTCGCGGTCAGTTACTTTCTGCACGAACCCAAGGCGCCACTTTCAGCGACGGCCAAGGGAGCGGAACTGATTTGTACCGTCAAAGCGGTCTACGACGGCGACACCCTCACCGCCAGTTGTCCCAGCGGCGAAGTCAAGGTGCGGATGTTCGGCATCGACGCCCCGGAAATGAAGCAGGAACCTTGGGGCGACCGTTCGCGCGAGGCGCTGCGCGGTCTGTTGCCCCGGTTCGGCTCGATCAGCCTGCGGGTGATGGACCAGGACCGCTACGGCCGGACCGTTGCGCAAGTGGTTGTCGGCGAGCGCGATGTCGGTCTGGACATGGTTCGGCAGGGACGGGCGGTCATGTACGAGCAGTACAACGACTCCCCGGACTATCGGCAGGCTCAGGCCGAGGCCAAGCAGGCCCGGCGCGGTATCTGGGAAAAGCCCGGTAGCCAGCAGGATCCCGCGACCTGGCGGCGGTTGAATCCACGCTGAGCGGGGGGTGGCTGACGCTCGTTTTATGACTGCTTCCTCCTCGTCCCCGCCAATCGCCACTCGCGCCGCCATCCGCCAGGACTCGGGGCGGTATCGCTGCGAGGGCGATTGGACGCTGGATGGCATCGAGGCGCTCGACCACCCGTTGTCGGGCATCCGCTGGCCGGTGGGCGAGGTGCGGCTGGACGGTTCCGGCATCCACGCCATCGATACCACCGGCGCGTTGTGCTTGCTCGGTCTCGTCGCCGATCTGGAGCGGGACGGCCGCCAGGTCCACTGGGTTCAATTCCGCGAGGAGCATCAGGCGCTGCTGGATCTGGTGCGGGAACGCCGCGCCACCGCCGGGGCGCTCCCGCCGCCGCCGCCGCGTCAAAACGGATTGGAGCGGCTGGGCCGATGGGTTGGGCTGCACGCGATCCGCGCCCTCGGATTTCTGGCCTTTATCGGCGAAGCGGCGGCGGCTTTGGGGCGGTTGACGCTGCATCCCGGCCGGTTTCGCTGGCGGGCGCTGTTCGGCAACATCGAAACCGCCGGCGCCAACGCCCTGCCGATCATCGCCCTGCTGTCGTTCATGATGGGCATCGTTATCGCTTACCAGGGCGGTCAACAGCTCAAATCCTACGGCGCTAACATTTTTATCGTCGAACTGGTGTCGCTGACCATGTTGCGCGAGCTGGCGCCGCTGATCACCGCCATCATCGTCGCCGGTCGCACCGGCTCGTCCTACACCGCCCAGATCGGCACCATGCAGGTCACCGAGGAGGTGGACGCGCTGCGCACTATCGGCATTCCGCCCATGGACCTGCTGGTGCTGCCCAAACTGCTGGCGCTGGTCGTCGCCCTGCCGCTGCTGACGGTGTTCGCCGACGCGCTGAGCGTGTTCGGCGGCATGGTCATGGCGCGGGTGCTGCTGGAGGTCAGCTTCGGCGATTTCCTCGACCGCTTCTCGCAGGTGGTGACGCCGACCTCGTTCCTGCTCGGAGTGGGCAAGGCGCCGGTGTTCGCCGCCATCATCGCCCTGGTCGGCTGCTACCAGGGCTTTCAGGTGCGCGGCGGCGCCGACAGCGTCGGCCGGCAGACCACGGTCAGCGTGGTGCAATCGATCTTCCTGGTGATTGCCGCCGATGCGGTGTTCTCGGTGATACTCGGCAGCGTGGGATTATGGCGCTGAGCGCGGTCCAGGGGGATATCGTAATTGCGGTTCGGGGGCTACGAACCCAGTTCGGCGCGACGGTCATTCACGAACATCTGGATCTCGATGTTCGACGCGGCGAAGTGGTCGCCCTGGTCGGTGGCAGCGGTTCCGGCAAGACCACGCTGCTGCGGGCGATTATCATGCTGCTGCGGCCGGCGGCCGGTTCCATCCAACTGTTTGGCCAAGAGATCGTCGGTATCGGTGATAGCGCGGCGTTCCGCTTGCGTCGGCGCTTTGGGATGCTGTTTCAGCAGGGCGCGCTGTTTAGTTCGCTGACGGTGCGGGAGAACGTGGCGGTGCCGTTGCGCGAACATACCCGCCTGCCCGCAGGGCGGATCGCGGAAATCGCCGATCTCAAGATCGCGCTGGCGGGGTTGCCTGCCGACGCGGGAGACAAGCTGCCGCGCGAACTGAGCGGTGGGATGCTGAAGCGGGCGGCGCTGGCGCGGGCGCTGGCGCTGGACCCGGCACTGTTGTTTCTGGACGAGCCGACCGCTGGACTGGACCCGGTCAGCGCCGGGGCTTTCGATGAACTGGTGGTGCAGCTCAAAGAGTCGCTGAAATTGACGGTGGTGATGGTGACCCACGATCTGGATACGCTGTGGAGCGCCACCGACCGGGTGGCGTTCCTGGGCGAAAAGCGGGTGATCGGTTATGCGCCGATGCGGGAACTAACCCAAGCGGAGCACCCCCTGATTCGGGCTTATTTCGAAGGGCCGCGCGGTCGCGCGGCGCGGGAGCAGGCGTGCAGAGCAAAGTGAATTACGCCTTGGTCGGGCTGTTCGTGATCGTCCTGTTCGCGGCGTTGGCGAGTGCGGTGTTCTGGCTGACGCTGGGCGGTGATAACAAGACCTACGACCGCTATCGGGTGTACTTCCGGGAGTCGGTGGCCGGCCTGAACCCCAAGGCGACCGTGCGCTATCGCGGCGTCCAGGTCGGGCAGGTGGAATCCATTCGGTTGGACCCCAACAATTCCGATCAGGTGGATGTGGTGCTGGACATCGAACGGGGCACGCCGATCCGGCGCGATACCATCGCGACCCTGTCCAAGCAGGGGCTGACCGGGGTGGCGGCGGTCGAGTTGAGCGGCGGTGGCGGTCAATCGCCGCCGCTGGAGAAGGATGTCGATCAGGAATTGCCAGTGATTCAAGCCGGACCGTCGCTGGTGGCGCGGTTGGACGACGCCTTCAACAATATTTTGACCAACGTCAACAGCTTGTCGAGTCGGTTGGAACGGTTGCTGAACGACGACAACCAGACCGCCATCACCCAGACCTTGCAACATCTCGACAAGATTACCGGGGCGCTGGCCGATCGGGCCGACAGCCTCCGCCAGACGCTGGTGAATGTGGAAACCTTCACCGGCGCCCTGGCGGGGCGCGCGGAGCGGATCGGCAAGGCGCTGGATCAACTGGCGGTCGCGCTGGAAGGCGCAGGCGACTTGAACGGGCAGCTTCGTGCGACCTTGAGCGATTTTCGCGCGGGCGCCCAGGCGGTGCGCAAGACGGCCGATACGTTCAATCAGACCAGCCGGGATTTGAGCGGCATGGCCAAGGATGGGCAGCGCGAATTGCAGCGGCTGGGGCAGACCACCGTGCCCGAGTTGAACGAATTGCTGGCGCAGGCGGGTGAAATGGTGACGACCCTGCGGCAACTGGCCGAGTTGCTGGAACAGAACCCCCGCGCTCTGCTGCTGGGCAAGCCCAGCGGTCGGCCGGGACCGGGGGAGGAATGAGTAAAGCGAAGGGCGAAAGGCGAAAAGCGAAAGGCGAAAGGCGAAAGGCGAAAGGCGAAAGGCGCTTTGCGCTTCGAGCGTTTTTTCCATAAATCAATAGAACGGTTGGAACAGCCAGGAGAGAGGATATGACACGCGTCGTTGGTCGCGAACGCAAACGGGCAGCGACCCGGGTTGGTGGGGTATTGTGGGCGATGCTAGCGCTAGCCGGATGTACGCTGCCGCAGGATCAATCGCCGCCAGCGCAAACTTATTTGCTGGAGGTCGGGTCATTCACGCCCGCGCCGGCCCGGCGTGCCAGCGGCAAGACGCTGTTGGTGACGGCGCCCAAGGCGGCGCCGGGGTTCGACTCCAACCGTATGGCCTACACGCGGGAACCCCCCAAGCTGGATTACTACAAAGACAGCACTTGGAGCGATGCGCCGGCCAGGATGCTGCTGCCGATCCTGGTGCGCGCCTTCGAGAAGACCGGCGCGTTCAAAGCAGTAGTATCGCCGCCGGCGCCGGGACTGGCGAACCTGCGGGTGGATGTGGACGTGATCCGGCTGCAACAGGAATTCATGACCCGTCCCAGCCGGGTGCGGCTGACGGCGCGGATCAAGGCGGTGGATATGAAGAGCGGGCACGTGCTGGGCACGCAGGTGTTCGATGCGGTGGAGCCGGCGCCCAGCGAGGATGCCAACGGTGCGGCGCGGGCGGCCAACGCGGCGGTGCAAAAGGTGTTGGGCGAAATGGTGTCGTTCGCGCTGCGCTATCTGAAGTGAGGCGAGCCGCCCTTCCAGGATTGAGAGGCCGCCCCCGTGGGCGGCCTCGGTTGTTTCACCACTCGGCATCGGTATTGCGGGGCGGTTTAGCCGCCGTTCGCGCTCTTGCCGCGCCGCGCGCCCAGGGCATCGCCCAACTGGTACCAGTCCACCTTGCGGGTCAGCACCATCACCAGCGCCAGGCAGCCGAACAGAGTCACCGAGCCGGCCAGCAGGGCGTGATCCTCCAGGCTGATCAGGACGTACAGCACTCCGAACACGGCGGCGAGCAGCGCTCCGAAGCTCGCGCCCCGGACGAGGCTGCCCAGGACGTAAACCAGATAGTAAGCCAGCAGCGCCACGCAGGCGACGGTGGCGATGGCGTAGGCGATGCCGAAGTCCAGATGTTCGGACAGCGACAGCAGCAGCAGGTAGAACAGCACCAGCGCCCCGCCGGTCAGCCCGTACTGGAAGGGGTGGATCGCCAGCCGCTTGAGCACCTCGAACAGGAAGAAGGCGGCAAAGGTCAGGCCGATGAACAGCAGCCCGTATTTGATTGCGCGGTCGGTCTGGGCGTAGCCGTCGGCTGGATCGACGAAGCGTACCCCGATCAGGGTGTCGAGGCCCTGATCGCCACGCAGGTAGGCGTTCAGTTGGTGAATCAGGTTGGTGGCCAGCCGGGTGGTGGACCAGGTGGCGGAGAAGCCGGTGGCGGTCACTTCGCGCGTTTCCGGCAGGAACTGCCCATAAAAGCTGGGGTGCGGCCAACCTCCGCCCACGCTGATCCGGGTCGTATCGCCGACCGGGGCCAAGTCGAAGGACTGAGTGCCGCGCAGGTCGAGCGAGAATGCGAATTCGGCCGACCACGGCCCCTGTGGGTTGATGCCACCGATGTGGGCCTGGATGCCGTTCGGCATTTTTTCCTCGGCGGTGCCCGGCAGGACATCGAGCCGTTGCCCGGCCCAAGTCAGCACCGGCGCCCGCAGGATGCCGCGCGGATCGGCGATGCCGACGATCAGGCGGGGGTCGCCGAAGGTGATCTGTTCGTTGGGGTCTGGCTTCAGTAAGCCGCCTTCGCTGGTGAAACGGCCCTTGACCACGATGCTGGCGCCGAACACCACGGCATGGTAGAGGCTGCGCCGCACCTGTTCGGTGTTCAAGGTGGCTTGAATGTCCAGTTCGGCCGGCAGCAGATAGATGTAGTCCGAAGCGCGTTTTTCCACCTTGATCATCTTGTTCTCGTCCTTCTCGCTGGGTTTCAGCGTCTTGACGATGCGGGTGTAGGGAAGGACCAGTATCGGTCCCACCAGGGTTTGGTCGCGAGCGGTGGCGGCGGCGATTTCGGCGACGACGCTATCGCGGCGGCCGGCGCGTTCGTCCACCAGAAATCCGATTCGGGTCAGCCCGATGGCGAGAATGATGGTTCTTTGGCATCCTGCTGAATAATAAAGTATAATTAAAATAATAGGTTAACTTATTTTTCGTTTTCCAAGATTGTGGGGGTATTGGCTTTTATGAATTATCTTGGGATCCCATTAAACCTGGAGGGTGTCGAAGTGGAGGGCGTCGAATTCACCGATCGGGGTGAAATTTTCATCACGGTCACCCCTCTGGCAGACGGGACGGACTGCCATGTTTGTGGCCAAAGAATCAGTGATTTTTACGGTCGAGATCGTGAGATCGTTTTACGCCATTTATCCATTTTAGGAAAACCCAGTTACCTCAAAATCAGGCCGAAGAGGTATCGGTGTTTGCATTGCAAAGAACAGCCGACGACGACACAGAAACTGCCGTGGCATGACTCCAGGAGTCCACACACTCACGCGTATGAAAACCACGTTTTGCTCAGTTTGGTCAATAGTACGGTCACGGATGTGAGCCTTAAAGAAGGGATAGGCTATGAGGCGGTCATGGGGATTATTCATCGGCATGTGCGTCCCGAAGTGGACTGGAGTGAATTTGAAGAACTCGAAATCCTGGGGGCCGATGAGATTTCTTTAAAAAAGGGTCATCGGGATTTTGTCACGATCATCTCGGTCCATCTTCGGAATGGAAAGAATCGAGTGCTCGGCGTGTTGGAGGATCGTAAGAAGGAGACGGTGCGGAAATTTTTTAAGAGCATACCCAAGGAGTTACGTAAAACCGTGCGAGTTTTTTGTACGGATTTATACGATGGTTTTGTGAATGCAGCCAAAGAATTTTTCGGGCGAAAAGTGCACATTGTGGCGGATCGTTTTCATGTAGCCAAGCTGTATCGAAAAGGCGTGGACGACCTGCGCAAGAAGGAACTGAAGCGCGTTAAAAAAGCGTTGCCGAAAGAGGAGTACAAACAATTGAAGGGGGTGATGTGGATACTGCGTAAAAATGTTGAAGACCTGACTGAAGCGGATTTAGAAGTCATCAAAAAGCTCAAACCCCATGCGCCAAAGTTAGTCGCTGCGTATATCTTATGTTTGACGTTGACCCATGTGTTTGAAAGTCCGATGACCAAAGAACAGGCGCGGTGTCAGTTACGCGGTTGGAAAGGGTTAGTTCGGGAAGCGGGCATCGACTGTTTTGATTCTTTTTTAAATACATTAGAAAAACGGATGGAAGAAATTACCAACTATTTTGTCGAGCGTCATAGCAGTGGTTTTGTCGAAGGTCTGAATAATAAAATCAAAGTGATCAAACGACGCTGCTACGGGATCCTCAACCGAAATCATTTCTTCCAACGGCTTTTCATCGACCTGAGGGGATATGAATTATTTGCATAATTATCATAAAGTTATTAAAACCGGGAACTACCAAAGAGCCAGAATGATGGTGATCAGGAAAATCAGGGTGGTTTTGGCAAACAGGCTGTATCGCATGGAGGGCTCCCTCGGTGAATCGATGAGCTGAGCCTATCCGGTTCAGTTGAGCTTCTGATGGGCGGATCGTGAGGGAATTGTGGGGATTCGGTGAATTCGGGCGCGGGGCGTGAAGTCGAAGACCGATCAGGCCGCCGGCAGCGTGAGTCGGGCAATCACGCCAGCAACGGCGCCTTCCGAATCCAGCACGTTATCCACCGCAATCGCCCCACCGTGCAGTTGCGCCACTTCCCGGACGAACGCCAGCCCCAGACCCGTGCTTTTCCGGCCAGTGTCCGGGCGGGGCAGGGAATAGAAGCGCTCGAACAGACGGCCGCGCGCATAATCGGGGATAGCGCTGCCGGTGTTGCTTACCGTCAGCCGCCAAGCACTGTCGACCGATTCGGCATCCAACGTGATGGCGCCCTGAGCGGGAGTGAAATCCAGCGCGTTGTCGAGCAGGTTGCCGATGGCCTGGATGATCAGGAACGGCTCGCCCCGAAACGCTGCGTCCGCCGGGATACGGTGGTCGATGCGCAGCGACTTGCGGTCGATGGCGGGCGCGTGGGAGGCGAGCCATTCCTCCACCGTCTGGTGGATCGGGACCGGCTGCCGTTCCTGCGGCTCGCGCCGCTGCTCGACCGTGGCCAGCGCCAACAACCGCTCGACCAGGCACCGCAGTCGTTCGGCCTCGCCGGCGACCAGATCGGCGAAGCGTTGTCGTTGCGGTGCGGCCAAGTCGCCCTGCAACAGTTCGGCGGCGCCGGCGATGGCGGCCAGCGGACTCTTCATCTCGTGAGTCAGGGTGTGGACGTAGCGTTCCACATAATCCCGACCCTCCAGCCGGTTCCGCATCGTCTCCACCGCTTCGGCCAGCGCTCGCAGTTCCGGCCCGCCGCCCTTCGGCGGCGGCGCGAGCGTAGGTGGCCAGCCGGCCGATGGAACGCGCCAGCGACCAGGAGAACACCAGTCCCACCGCCAGCGAGACCATCACCAGCACGGCGGCGGCCCGTTGCAGCTTGGTTTCGGCCCGGTCGACGTAGGGCTGGACGCTGGAACCCGGCTTGGCCACGGTCAGCACCCCGAGGATGCGTTCGCCATCGCGGATCGGCGCCGCCACGTACATCACCGAACTGCGCTCGTCGCGGGGATCGTCGCGGGTGGTGCGGGCGCCATATCGACCGCGCAGGGTCAGGTAGACATCGTTCCAGTGGGAGTAGTCCCGGCCGACGGCCTGGCCACTGGAATCGAACAGGACGATGCCCCGGTCGTCGGTGATGTAAATCCGATGGTCGAGGCGGTTCTTGACGATGTCCCACACCCGGGCGTTGGGCGCGCGCTGGGCGTACTCGTTCAACCGGGCCTGAAAGCGGCCGTCGGCGATGCCACCGTTCAGCAGTTCGTCGCGCGCCAGCACCGCCAGGATGTTGGCGGTGTCGATCAGGGTTTCCTCGGTAGCTTGGCGGAAAGCCGGTTTCAATTCCTTGCCGAGGATGTTCAGCGAGAAGTAGACGCCGAGGCCGACGATCAGGAAGTAGCCGAGAAACAGCTTGAGGCCAAGGCGCATGGCGGCCGGGATTCAAGACCGGTCGCTGGTCTGGATCGAATAACCCAGGCCGCGATGGGTACGAATCGGATCGAGGTTCGGGTCAAGCTCCCGCAGCTTGGCCCGCAGCGTCTTGATATGGGTGTCCACGCTACGCTCGAAGCTGGCGGTGGGGTCGGGCCAGACCCGGTCCATCAGTTGCGCCCGGGCAAATACCCGTTCCGGCTGGGCCAGCAGGGTTTTCAGCAGCAGGTATTCGTAACGGGTCAGGTCCAGCGGTCGGCCGCGAAAGCACACCGTGGCGCGGGCTTCATCCACCACGAACCCGGCGTCTGGGCTTGCATCGGCGGGCGTCGGTTCCGCGGCAGGGTGGTTCCGAACGGTGCGTTTGAGAATGGCCTTGACTCGGGCGGCGAGTTCGCGCGGGCTGAACGGCTTGGCGACGTAATCGTCCGCGCCCAGTTCCAGCCCGAGCACCCGGTCCAGTTCGGCGGTGCGGGCGGAAAGAATCAACACCGGCATCTCCGACGCGCGCCGCAACCGCTTGAGCAGTTCCAGCCCCGATCCGTCGGGTAGCCCGAGGTCGAGGATGAGCAAATCGAAGGAGGCGGTGGCCAGCGCGGCTTCGGCCTCGCGGGCGAGCGAGCGCCAGTTCACCTGGAAGCCTTCGCTGGCCAGCGCGAATTCGACGATTTCGGCGATCGCTGGTTCGTCCTCGACCAGCAGGATGCGGGCGGTCATGGGGGTTCCGGAAGAGAAATTACGAAGGTGGCCAGCGTACCACTGCAAAGCAACGGCGGGCAGGCCCGTTCCAAATACCCGTTTTGTCCCAGCCATCTAAAGAGACTAAACTATACCGCTAACAATCAGAGATTGGTGGAACGCCCTGCGTCTTCCGCCGAAACCACCGACGAGCGCGCAATGAACGACCAGAACTACGATGTCATCGTGATCGGCACCGGCCCGGGAGGGGAGGGAGCCGCCATGAAAGCCGCCAAAGATGGGAAGTCGGTGGCGGTGATCGAGAAATACCACCTGGTCGGCGGCGGTTGCACCCATTGGGGCACCATCCCGTCCAAGGCGCTGCGGCATTCCATCAATCGGATGCTGGAGTTCAACACCAGCCCGGCTTTCCGTAACGCGCTCGGTCACACCTTGAAGCTGTCCTATCCCGACCTGCTGCGCTCCGCCGAATCGGTCATCGCCCGCCAGACCACCATGCGTCGGGATTTTTACGAGCGCAACCGGGTTCGGCTCTACCACGGCCATGCCAAATTTCTCGACGCCCACACCCTGGAGGTGCGTTCTGGTCAGCAGACCGAGCCCACCGTCCTGACCGCCGACGCTTTCGTCATCGCTTCCGGCTCCCATCCATTCCGGCCTCGCGATATCGATTTCAACCACCCGCGTGTCTTCGACAGCGACACCCTGCTCAGCATGTCCACCACGCCCCGTTCCATTCTGATCTACGGCGCGGGGGTGATCGGCTGCGAATACGCCAGCATCTTCCGCAACATGGGCTGTAAGGTGGATCTGGTCGACACCCGTTCGCAATTGTTGTCCTTCCTCGACGACGAGATCGCCCACGCCCTCAGCTACCACCTGCGCGACCAGGGTGTGATGATCCGCCACAACGAGGAGTACGAAGCGGTCGAGGGCCTGCCGGACGGTGCGGTGATGAGTTTTAAGTCCGGCAAACGGATCAAGGCCGACGTGCTGCTGTGGGCTAACGGTCGCACCGGCAACACCGCCAACATGGGGTTGGAGGATCTCGGTATCGTTCCCAGCAACCGCGGGCAGGTGAAGGTGGATGAGAGCTATCGCACCGCCTTGCCGCACATCTACGCGGTGGGCGATGTGATCGGTTATCCCAGCCTGGCCAGCGCCGCCTACGACCAGGGCCGGTTCGCCGCCACCCATCTGGTCAGCGGCAGTTGCGACCACCATCTGGTGGATTACATCCCGACCGGCATCTACACCTCGCCGGAGATCAGCTCGGTCGGCCGCACCGAGCGCGAACTGACCGAGGCCCGGGTGCCCTACGAGGTCGGCCACGCCTATTTCAAGAGCCTGGCGCGCGCCCAGATCACCGGCCGCACCGTCGGTATCCTCAAGCTGCTGTTCCACCGCGACACCTTGCAAATTCTCGGCATCCACTGCTTTGGCGACCAGGCGGCCGAGATCGTCCACATCGGACAGGCGATCATGGCCCAGCAGGGTGAAGCCAACAACATCCAATATTTCGTCAACACCACATTCAATTATCCGACCATGGCCGAAGCCTACCGGGTGGCTGCGCTGAATGGTCTGAATCGACTGGCCTGAGGGAGGGTTTGCCGTGGATATCACTCCTTATCTTAAATTGATGGTCGATAAAAGTGCCTCCGACCTGTTCTTCTATGTGGGCGCGCCGGTGAACATCAAAATCGGCGGGGTGGTGCGCCCGATCGGCAACAAGATACTGGGGCCGGGCCAGGTGCGCGAGATCGCCTACTCGGTCATGAAGGACGATCAGATCAAGGAATTCGAGCACGAGTGGGAACTCAACTTCGCCATTCCGCTGCAGGGCGTTGGCCGGTTCCGCTCCAACGTGTTCAAGCAGCGCGGCGAAGTGTCCATGGTGATTCGCTACATCAAGGGCGACATCCCCCAAGTCGAGGAACTGGGTCTGCCGCCTCTGTTACGGCAACTGGTCATGGAAAAGCGCGGCCTCATCCTGTTGGTGGGCGGCACCGGATCTGGCAAATCCACCACGCTGGCGGCGATGATCGACCACCGCAACTCCAGCGCGCCGGGCCATATTCTCACCATCGAGGATCCGATCGAGTTCACCCACCAGCACAAGAAATCGGTGGTGGGCCAGCGCGAGATTGGCATCGATACCCACGACTACGAAAACGCTCTGCGCAGCGCCATGCGTGAAGCGCCGGACGTGATCCTGGTGGGCGAGGTCCGCGCCCGCGACGTGATGAAATACGTGCTGACCTTCGCCGAAACCGGCCACTTGGTGCTGTCTACCCTGCACGCCAACAATGCCAACGGTGCGCTGGAGCGCATCGTCAACTTTTTCCCCGAGGACGCCCGGCCGCAGTTGCTGATGGATTTGTCGATGAACCTGCGCGGTATTATCTCCCAGCGACTGATCCGCTCGCTGAGCGGCGGGTTGGTGCCGGCGGTGGAGGTGCTGCTGAACACGCCCTACATCGCCGATCTGATTCAGAAGGGCAAGATCGATTACATCAAGGATGCGATGGAGCAGTCCACCGAGTCGGGCACTCAGACCTTCGATCAGTCGCTGTTCAAGCTGTACAAGGAAGGCAAGATTTCCAAGGACGAAGCCATCAAAAACGCCGATTCCAAGAATAACGTCGGCTTGCAAATCCGGCTGACCGAGGGCACGGAGACGAGCAATGCCCAGCGAGCGACCAACCTGCCGGATCTCGCCATCCACGAGGAAGACGACGACCGGGGGCGGACGTTTGGCCGCTGACAAGGTTGCGTCCGCCCGCCGCATGGCGGACATCGCGCCGTTCCACGTCATGGCGCTGCTGGCCCGCGCCAAGGAACTGGAAGCGGCGGGCCGTTCCATCATCCACCTGGAGATCGGCGAGCCGGATTTTCCGACCGCCGCGCCGATCATGGCCGCCGGCCAGCGGGCGCTGGCGAGGGCCACACCCGTTACACCGCCGCCGCCGGCCTGCCGGAATTGCGCCAGGCCATTAGCGATCATTACCGGAGCGGTACGGGGTTACGTCCCGCCCGGCGCATCCTGATTACTCCCGGCGCTTCCGGCGCGTTGCAACTGGCACGGCGGTGCTGATCAACCCGGGCGACCGGGTGTTGTGGCCGATCCCGGCTATCCCTGCAACCGGCATTTCGTCCGGCTGGTGGAAGGCGAGGCGGTGGGGATTCCGGTCGGGCCGGAGACCGGCTACCAACTCACCGCCGAATTGGTCGAGCGTACTGGAATGATCGGACGGTCGCCGTGCTGCTGGCTTCGCCGGCCAATCCCACCGGCACGATGATCGCGCCCGATGAGCTGGCGGCGATCATCGCCACAGTCGAGGCGCGGGGCGGGCGGTTGATCATGGACGAGATCTATCACGGACTGGTCTATGGCGCGCCGGTCCAAACCGCGCTGGCTTACTCGGAGCGGGTCTTCGTCGTCAATAGTTTCTCCAAGTATTACGGGATGACCGGCTGGCGGCTGGGCTGGCTGGTGGCGCCCGAGGATCGTCGGCGATGCGGAAAAGCTGGCGCAAAATCTGTACCTGGCGCGTCGACCCCGGCGCAATACGCAGCGCTGGCGGATTTCAGCCGGAAACGCAAACGATCTTCGAGGAACGCCGGCGGGAATTGCAGACGCGGCGGGATTTTCTGCTGCCGGCGCTGCGCGAACTGGGTTTTCACATCCCCGTCACCCCGGAAGGCGCGTTCTATCTCTACGCCGACTGCGGCCGCTTCACCAACGACAGCTACGGTTTCGCCCTGCGCCTGCTGGAAGAACCGGCGTCGCCATCACGCCGGGCATTGATTTCGGCCACCACCTGCCGCAACAGCACGTCCGTTTCGCCTACACCAACGCCATTCCACAACTGGCTGAAGGGGTGGAGCGGCAGCGGGCGGCGCTGCGAGATGAGAACCTGAAGAGCCATTCAATCAGGTTCAGATTCGGCGAGTAAAAGGTTGCCAATCTCCACCCAAGAAGCCGAAATACGCACCGAAAGACGATCTTGATTTTAGGGATTTTAAGAATGGATAAGATCGATTTAATAGTGGCTGTTTTGGGAATAATAAGCGCTGTCATC
>CAVRCC010000052.1:0-15771 GCA_963719395.1 uncultured Gammaproteobacteria bacterium
CTTGGCGGCGGAGGGTGGTTTCGCTGAATTGCGGAATGGACATGTAGGGAATCTCCTCACGCAAGAAATAGCAGTGGTCGCGGCGGACCGCGCTCTGTGGGGTTGGGAGTGGACCACCCCCAGTAAAAAAATGCCTCGTGTAAATTTTCCTGTCGCATTCCGATTCTGGCTGAATGTCTGAATCACGGATTAAACAGATTACTGGATGACACAGAACAATCCGTGCCATCCGCGTCATCCGTGGCAATCCGTGATTCAGACGAGGGAGTGTCATGCTCACCCCCAGGTTTGAATCACGGAAAAATTTACAGAACGAAAAAACGCGACCGGGGGGCTTCGCCCACTGGACCCCCGTAAAGGGAAAAAGCAAACAGGTCAAAGGGTTAAAGTCCTGGCCAGACGGAACCCCCCGGTGTTGAACCTGTTGCGCGGGAGGACCCAGTAGCGCGCGGCCGACCGCAACCCCAGCGGTTCGGTGTACCACGAACCGCCCCGCAACACCCGGGGACCGGTGCCCGAATTTGCGTTCATAACAGACTGATTCGATTCAGAATAATCTTCAGTATACGCCGACGCCGTCCACTCCCAGACATTACCCGCCAAATCCTGCACTTGGCCATCGTCGCCCGTCATAACCCGCCACCAATCCGCCGCACCACCCGGAAAACAGCCGACCGCGCTGGTGCGGCCGAGACCGGATTCCGCGCCGTTGCAGCGCCAGGCTTCCCAGTCGTCTCCCCAGGGATAGCGTCGCCCTTCCGGCCCGCGCACTGCCCATTCCCATTCGGCTTCCGTCGGCAAACGGAAAGTTCCGGGTGAACAATGAAACTGTTCGTTGAGCCAGTGGCAATAAGCTTCCGCTTCGTACCAGGAAACGCCGATCACCGGCTGGTTCGGCAGGTCCAGACAGGATCATTCCACAGCCGAGGTTCCGACCGGTTCTCTCCTTCCCGCCACTGCCAGCCGTCCGCGCTCCAGTAGTGTTGCTCTCGATAACCGCCTTGCTCCACGAACGGTTTGAACTGCGCCACCGTTACCGGATAGGCCGCCAGTTCAAAATCGGCGATGTCCAGCGGCGCGGCATCGGCGGGCCAGTTCTCGTTATCTCCGGCTTCGGGATCCGGGTTCGCGCCGTTGCCCAGGCGCAGTCCGGTAAATCCGGGAAACTGGCTGCTGTCGCGAACGGCTCGCGTGCCCGGAATCCGCACCCAGCGCAGGTCCGGCAATCCGTCCGAACGCAGTCCGACGCCGGGCCGGGGATCGCCCAGCGCTGCCAGCACGCGCCCGGCTGCCGCCCGAGCCTGCGGCTCCTGGCGCAGCGCCGCCGGCGTTTCCACCAACGCCACCACATCGTTCACGATCCGACCTTCCAGCAGAGGTTCGCGGGCATCCGTGGCCACGCTCCGCCGCCAGCCCGGCAACAAGGCCCCCGCCAGCCACACCCGCCGCCAGTCGGCATCGTCGCGGTCCCCTGGCCCCCGATCTGGGCACAGTTCCGCCAGCAGCGTTTTTGCCAAATACGGATTACCGCCCTGTTCGTCGTGGCACAGGTGTTCCCCGTAAAACCGCGCTACTTCCCACCAAGCCGGATCGCCGGTTAGCGCGACGACGTCTCCCAGCCCCTTCGGTTGCTGCAACAGGTAGAGCGCCGCCAGGTATTCCTCGAAGCTCAAATGGGGAAAGACGTAGCGAATCGCCGGTTCGGCCGCTTCTCCCGCGACGATCTGGTCCACCAGCAACAGGCCGTTGGTATGCCGGCAGTAATCCAGGAAGATTTCGGCTCCATCCGGCCCCAGCCAGCGGCGCATCACGCCGCCGATGATCACGTCGCTCACCAGCGCCCGGCCGCCCTGCCGATCCCGGCCGGTGTCCCGGTGCGCCTCGAACGCGATCTCACGCAAGCCCTGCTGCACCTTCAAAGCGGTTCCGCCGTGCGGTAGCAGCGCGTTCAGCAAGGGCGGGCGTTGCGCCTCGCCCTCGCGTGCCCCTTGCCAATACAGCAGCAGGATGTCCACGCATTCCCGATACACCCCGACCCGGCTATCCGGCAATTCCTTGTGGGTGTGGACGATGGCCATCACGGTGAGCAACAACGGCGTTCCCGCCAAATCCCGCAAGCCGCGCGGATCGTTCGGAGCGAGTGCGGTTTTCAGGGTGCGCGCCTTGCCAAGGTAATCGACCGGACTGCCAGGATTGACGGCGGCCAGCGCGTGATACCAGGCATCGAGGAAGTGTTCGATCTGGTCCTGGTTGAAGTCCGCCAGCGTATGTTCGGCGGCCCAGTTCAATTGCCAGTTCGAATCCTGCCGGTAGCTGTGTACTCGGCACGTCACCAAAATCCGGCAACGGGAATACAAGTCGGCGAATTCCTGGAGCGCCTGTTTGACCCGCGTGCGCTGCACGCCGGCCACTTCATCCAAGCCGTCGAAGATCACCAACCCACCCTGGGTTTCCAGCTCCTTCAGCAACGGCTCGCCAAAACCGCGCAAAGCGTCCCGCGTGTCTATCTGCTGACGGATGAAGGCTGTCACCTGACCGACGGTCCCGCGACCGGTCGTCGGCAGACCGGCCGCCAGTTGGCGCAGCGGCACGAATACCGGCAACAGGGCGGAACCGGCCCAGCCCGGCAGCCGTTCCGCCAGATTCACGGCGCCCGGCACCATCAGCGCCTCCGCTAGGGTCAGGCCGAGATAGCGCCCCAGCGTGCTCTTGCCGGAACCCGGTTGCCCCAGCAGCACCATGCGCTGCCGTTCGGCGCGACAAAGCGCTTCCACCGCGCCCAGCGGAGGCTGTTCGTGGTCCGCTTTACCTGGCAGATAGAGCGCCTTGGGGCGGGGCGCCGTGACATTCAGCGCGACGTACACCTGTTCCAGGGTCAACCGTCGGGCAGCGGGCTCGGCGGATCGTTTGTCCAGCACCTCCAGCGGCATCGTCCGCCATTCACCGGCCAGCAGGCGGAGATAGGCCGCGTGCAAGGTGGCGGGATCGGGCGGCGGCAGGGCGGGACGACTTGAATCCACCGGCAGCGTGGCGGGTGCCGTGTCAGCATTGTCCTTATCCTTGGAAGAAGATCGAGAGGAAATGCGCTCGTAAATCGTCCAGATGCCGGCACATGCAGCCGCAAGGCCAGTGCCGATAAATGCCAATATGGCCCGATTCTGCTCGTCGCCCAACCAAGCCCAGATCGCTTGCCAGTCCATAAATATTCCAAACCCTGGTTGTCCATTGAGGATTTCAAATGGATACGCCGCCCGCGAATGCGGAAACGATTCTATCCTCTAAGGGTAGGGTATTTTCATCAACTTATGGAGACGCCATCATGAACCGGACCGGAACTGTTTTGCTGGAATTCGACCCCGACCTGAACAAGCTGCGCAAGGACAAAAAGCTGTGGGATGGGCTGTCGGCCGTGGTGCAAATCGGCGACACGCTCTGGGTCGCCAACGATGAAGCTCTGAGCCTGGAACGGCTGTCCCGCCAGCGCGGGACACATGGCAGCGAAATCCGCTATGCCGGCCACCGACAATTCCCGCTGCACGAGGTTCTGCAACTGCCGATGCCGCCCGCAGCGGACGGCAAGATCGAAGAAGCGGACGTGGAAGGACTCGACTACCAGGACGGTTACCTCTGGCTGGTCGGTTCACACAGCCTAAAGCGCGGCAAACCAGACGGAGAGGACTCCATCGAAAAGAACACCAAACGACTGGCCAAAGTCAGCCGCGACGGCAACCGCTTTCTTCTGGCCCGCATTCCCCTGGTGGAAGCCACGCAATCGCTGGAGCGGACGGTCGAACAGAACGGCAAGACGCGGACCGCCGCCCGGCTGCGCGGCGACGCCGGCGGCAACGCGCTGACCGAGGCGTTGGCGACCGACAAACACCTGGAGCCATTCCTGGCTATTCCGGGCAAGGACAACGGCTTCGATATCGAGGGGCTGGCCGTCGCCGGCGACCGCGTTTTCGTCGGGCTGCGCGGCCCGGTGTTGCGTGGCTGGGCGGTGCTGCTCGAACTGGCGGTGGAAGAGCAGGCCCCTTTCAGCCTGACGCTGAAACCCATCGGGCCGGAGGGCCAGCCCTACCGCAAACACTTCCTCGACTTGAGAGGCTTGGGCGTTCGGGACTTGTGCGTGCAGGGTTCAGATCTGCTGATTCTGGCGGGGCCGACTATGGCGTTGGCCGGGCCGCTGACGATCTTTCGCTGGCCGGGCGGCGCACGGCCCGACCGGGAGTCGCTGGTTTTCAACGAAGCGCTGCCAAAAGTCCTGAAACTCCCCTTTGGTACCCGCCAGAACGCGGGCCAGGATCAGGCGGAGGGCCTAACGCTGTTCGCCCCGGACGGCGGCGAGGCTCGCGCCGTCCTCGTGGTCTACGACTCCACCGCTCCAAGCCGGCAATGGGGAACCAGCACCGTCGAAGCCGATCTCTTTGCGCTGCCTTGATATCCATGCGCTCGACCGGTCATGCCAAACCGCGCTGTTTCAATACCCCCACCAGCTTGTGCTTGGGTACTGGTTCAGTCTGATTATTCTCCAACCTTCGGTTGGCTTCGTAGCCGGACCCAGACCCGGCCGGTTCCACAAGAGCCTGTGGATAACCCTCAATAACTTATTATATTCAAACGGTTATCGCGAAAATTATACTGAACCAGTGCCTCAAGACAGGATCCGTCACAATAAAAAGTTGGTATGTTGCTCGGCCAAGCTGACATCATGGATAAAGCAAAAATCGGGCCGGACCCCGAGCGCTGGCAACTTCAAGAGCAGGGCTTCGCCAAAATCTAACTTTGCAGCATCAATTGGTCAAAGCTGGCGCGCGCTTGAGGAAAGCCGCCCGGTCGGCGGCGGTGGGAATATGCTCGGCCAGCCGCTGGTACAGCTCGCGCGGCGTCCCGGCCTTGCTGGCGGCCTGCTTGACCAACACCTTGGCGATGGGACCCAGATAGACCGCCAAGTCATGTCGGGCGGTCTCCAGCAACACCTGATCGAACGGCCCCAGCGACCCACTCATCTGACTGCCCATCACCGAGGCGCTGGTGCCCGCCGCCAGACCGGTGACAGTCCCGCCCGTCGTGGCGCGCAACCGCCGCTGGAACATCAACCGATCCTGCTCGCTGGGAATAGCGGCCGCCAAATTCTGGATCAGCTCCTTGGGGCTACCCACCTGCAACGCCGCCTTGCGCACCAGCATCCGAGCGACCGGCCCCAGGTACACGATCAACTGCTGCTCGATCTGCGCCAGCAGGGCTGGATCCCAGCCCGGCGGCGTGTTGGCCGGCGGCGGCGGCGGCGCCTGAACCGGCTCCACCCGAATCACGGTCGAGCCATCGGCCGCCACCTCGCGCTCCACCAGATTCAACCCTTGCAGAGCGGCGATGAACGCACCGGCGTCCTGAAACCGGTCGCCCGGCGCCTTGGCCAACGCCCGGCCCAACACCGCGTCCAGTTCCAGCGGCAGCCGGGGATTCAACAGCGTGGCCCGGCGCGGCGGTTCGTTCAGCACCTGATACATCAACTCGCTGGCGCCGCGCCCGTCGAAAGGCCGCACGCCGGTCAGCAATTCGAACAGCACCACGGCGGTGGCGTACAGATCGGCGCGCCGGTCGGTGGCTTCGCCCCGGAACTGCTCGGGGGCCATGTAGCTGGGCGTACCCACCGACATCCCGTCCTGGGTCAGGCCGCCGACCGTGTCCAGCCGGGCGATGCCGAAATCGGCCACCTTCACCTGACCGTCCGCCAGCAGGATGATGTTGCCGGGCTTGATGTCGCGATGCACCACCCCGGAGGCGTGAGCATGGCCGAGCGCCTGCAGCACCTGGACGATCACCGCCATGGCGTTGGCGGGCGGCAACGGCTGGCGGTCCTTGAGATAATCGCGCAGCTCCCGTCCCTGCACGTACTCCATGACGATATAGGGCGCGCCCTCCTCCTCACCGTACTCGAACACCGTGACGATGTTGGGATGCAGGCAGCGGCCAGCAGCCTGCACCTCGCGGCGGAACCGCGCCAGCCAGTCGGCCCCTTCCGCGCCCTGCAACAGGCGGCGATGGATGGTCTTAATAGCGACCGGGCGATCGATCGCGACGTCGTGGCCCAGATAGACCACACCCATGGCCCCGCGGCCGAGCAGGCCGGTCACGCGGTAGCGGCCGACGCACGGTGGCAGCGTGACGCTGATGTCACCGCTGACGCTCATCCCGGCTCACTCACCTAACATCTTCATAGCGTTTTCCAAGCTCAGCCGCATTCGGTTGAACGACTGCGATAACGAGGCGATTTCGTCCGACCCCGGCTTGACGTATTCCGGTACGTCCGGCTTGCCCATGCTGACCTCGTTGGCGATGCCGGCCATCCGCGTCACCGGCCGGATGACCACGAAATGCAGCAAGACATTGAGCAACACCAACAGCAGCACGAACACCCCACTCAGCAGGATCAGGAAGGTGGTGAAGGTCTGCCGGGCCCGCTCCAGCGGCAGCGACATCGGCACCGTGACGATCTGCGCGCCGATGATCTCGTTCAGTTTCCAACCAAAGCCGTTGTTGACGCCATAAATATCGGTCATGGTCTTGGGCGCGTCCTCGACCCGGCCGTGGCAGGTCAGGCAGCCTTCGTCGTAAATCCCCAGGGGCCGCGCCAGATTCAGCATCCGACCGGTTGGCGTGTCCCGTTCGACGATCAGTTCCTTGCGCTCGGCGTTGTCGCGGAACTCACGGATGATGTCCGCTTCCCAGTCGCTGGCCCGGTCGTTGGGATTGGTCGGATTGAGCGCGGCTTCTTTGTAGCTGTACTCGGGGAATTTGGTCCGCAGCGTCTTGAAGCTCTGCGTCGCCGCATACGCCGACACCGTCTGGGGCAGGAACTGCCGCTTCATCTGCAAGGTCAGCAGCGGTTTGACATGCTCGGCGGTGTAAGCGCGGGCGCCCAGTGCGCTCTCGATCATAATCCGGGCGTTCTGGATCACTTCCTCGCGGGCGTTGTCCTTGAGGATGTGGTCGGACAGGTACGCCGCCAGCGCCAGACCGATTGCGAAGGCCAGCAGCAGCACCAGATTGAATTTCATGCGCAAACCCATGGGCGAACTCCTCGGACGGTAATGGCCGGCGGTTGACGTCAGCCCGGCGGCTGGCCGCGACCGGGCGTCGGCTGACAGTGATTGTTTAGAGCGTCGTGCGCCTTGCTGAAACCGGCCAGGCTGAACGAAACCGCGAACGATTCGGTCGCCGGCCAAGTCGGCCAGAAGCGCAGATAAACGGTGGCTTGGCGGCCGACCTGCAACTGGCGGACCAGTTCCGGCAGATCCCGGTCGAACACCAGAATCATCTTGCGGGCGATCTGCACGGTCTGAATCGGTGGGTTCTTGTCCACCACCAATTGCAAATCGGCGAAGGACGGATCCAGCTCGGATTCCGTGATCACCAGCAGGCTGCCGCCGTTGAAGATCAGCGAAACTGGGGTGATATCGTAACCGTCAGAGGTCGTTTGCGGCTCGCTGTTGATCAGGCAGCGCGGCTGGCGGGTCAAGGGATCGGGTTTCAGGGCCACGGTCCAGGCCGCCTCCGCCAGCCCGGCGACCAATAACCCACCGCAGAGGCCCAGTGCGACCCGCCAGCGCCGCGTTCGGCCACTGGCGGGCCCCGTAATGTGCCATGGCTGACTCTGCATGATTTTCACCTCTTGAGACGCTGGGATTCGGCCGTTGCGCCCGGCCCGACTGGATAGCGCGGATTCGGGCGCGAACGGATTCGGGTATAGTGATCGCTTGGACCCTCGCTCCGGAGCACGCCATGAACCTCGCCGATAACGGGTTTGACCTCGCGAATGGCCACATTTTCGCCCGCGACGGCAACACCCTTCATCGTCTTGCGCTCCAGATCCCGGACGGGGGCGGCAAACCGGTGCTGGTGAACGCCGCCGGCGCGGTCTTCAATCCCTGGGAGGTGGAGCTGCTGCGCTGGCCGCCGGAGGCCGAAACAGCGCTGCGGCGCTGCGGCTACCTTTCCGGCCGGCCCGCCGACATGGAGCTTTGGTGCAACTGCGCCGATTGAAATGACGAGTATAAATCCGTACCTGCCCGATCAGCATTATCGCCTATTATTGTCCATTCCTTTTCCAACTGCCACTTCAAAACCAACGGCATCTCCCATGGAATTCCTCTCCGACTTGCTCTCGTTTTTTCTGCATCTCGACCGACATCTGGCTGAATTAGCCAGCCAATACGGTGGCTGGCTCTACGGCATTCTGTTCCTGATCGTGTTCTGCGAGACCGGGCTGGTCGTCACCCCGTTCCTACCCGGCGATTCCCTGCTGTTCGCCGCTGGCGCCCTGGCCGCCCTAGCGGACAGCGCCATGAACATTCACGTCCTGTTCTTGCTGCTGACCGCCGCCGCCATCATCGGCGACACGGTCAACTATGCCGCCGGCCACTACTTCGGCGAAAAAGCGTTCTCCGCCGATGCCCGAGTGCTCAAGCGGGAATATCTGGACCGCACCCACGCGTTTTTCGAACGACATGGCGGCAAAACCATCGTCATCGCCCGCTTCGTGCCGATCATTCGCACCTTTGCCCCCTTCGTAGCCGGGGCTGGCAGCATGACCTACGGCCACTTTCTGTTCTACAACGTGACCGGCGCCATCGCCTGGACCGCCTCGTTCCTGTACGGCGGCTATTTCTTCGGCAATCTGCCGTTCGTCAAACAAAACTTCACGCTGGTGATCCTGGCGATCATCATCCTGTCGATCATGCCGGGTGTGGTCGAATACTGGCGGCACCGCCACGCCCGGCTGCCTCCCGCGCCGAAAATCCCTAAAATCACGGTATAATCGGTTGCGCGGCTGCCGGTGGCCCACCGGCCACCGGCAGCGCGGGAAGCGTTAGCCGGACGCCAACCGACTGGCCGACACACGACCCGCGGCGAACACCCTACCCGGACAACCCTACTGCAGCCCCAGACCTACGGAGCCCAAGCCATGGCCATACGTGCCGCATCGAACTGGATGGACAGTTTCATGATTTCCCGACCATCGAGGGAACCGAAAACGAACTGGCGCTCAACATCAGCACGCTGCGCGACCGCACGGGCTACATCACCCTGGACGACGGGTATGGCAACACCGGTTCCTGCAAGTCCGCCATCACCTACATCGACGGCGACAAGGGTATCCTGCGCTATCGCGGCATCCCTATCGAGCAACTGGCCGAGCACAGCACCTTCGTCGAAACCGCCTGGCTGGTGATCTGGGGCCGACTGCCCACCGAAGAGGAGCTGGAACGTTTCAGCAAGCGGCTCACCCAGAATCAAATGATGCACGAGAGCCTGCGCAGTCATTTCGAAGGCTTTCCGCCCAACGCGCATCCCATGGCGATCCTCTCGGCGATGATCAACGCCATGAGCTGCTACGAGCCGGAAATGATGGAGATCGAGGACGAGAACACCATGGAACGGGCGGCGGCCCGGATCATTTCCAAGGTCCGCACCGTTGCGGCGGCCAGCTACAAGATGTCCATCGGCCAGCCGCTCATGTATCCGCACCCCGAGTACAAGTATTGCGAGAACTTCCTCCACATGATGTTCTCGATCCCCTATCGCGAGTACTGGCCGACCCGGAAGTGAGCCGCGCGCTCAATTTGTTCCTGATCCTGCACGCCGACCACGAGCAGAACTGCTCGACCAGCACGGTGCGCATGGTCGCCTCCAGCCAGGCCAACATGTTCGCCAGTTGCGCGGCGGGCGTCTGCGCGCTGTGGGGACCGCTGCACGGCGGCGCCAACGTGGCGGTGATCGAGATGCTGGAATTCATCCGCCAGTCCGGCATGAAGGTGTCCGAATACGTGGCCCGGGTGAAGATGAAAGACACCAAGCTGCGGCTGATGGGCTTCGGGCATCGGGTCTACAAGAACTTCGATCCCCGTTCCAAAATCCTCAAGGACGCTGCCGACAAGATGCTGGCGCGCCTGAACATCAGCGACCCGCTGCTGGACATCGCCCTGCAAATGGAGGAAGCGGCGCTCAACGATCCCTATTTCATCGAACGCAAGCTGTATCCGAACGTGGACTTCTACAGCGGCATCACCCTGCGGGCGATGGGTATCCCGCTGAACATGTTCACGGTGATGTTCGCCATGGGCCGGATGCCGGGCTGGATCGCCAACTGGAAGGAAATCCACGACGATCCCAAGTCGCGCATCTATCGGCCATGGCGAGTTATACCGGCCATATCCTCCACGACTACGTGCCGATCGATCAGCGCTGATTTGATAGGGACTCCCGACCGGCGAAATCCGTCGGGTCCGCCCAGATCCTGACGCATCACGGCGGCGTGCGTTCTATTGATTTTGAAATCCCACGATCACAAGTTCTGATGGGCTTCCGACCAGCGCACGGTCACGCTGTTGCCCGGGCGAGGGAAGTTCGGCAAGGCATACTCGCGTTCGGGCGCGCCCGTCAAAAAGCCTCGCCCAGGGTGGTAACCTGGAAGGCGACGTTCGCGAATTCCACGCCATCGGCCAATGCACGCAGGTGTTCGGACCATTTCCCAAGGAATTCCAGTTAAACGTCAGGCCATAACCGGTGTTGGCGGCGCCGCAGGCTGCGGTGGTGTCCCCGTGTTGGGTGCCATGGGCAGTCGGGCGACGCTCACCGCCATCAATCTCTACTTCCACGGTGGATGCGCTACACACCCATCCCCGGATCAGTCCAATTCCGTTCTCGCAGGATCTCCCACCCGGGCTTTCCTGGGCGGCCGGCGACGAGGCGAAGGGATGGGCCATGGCGCTATTGCGTTGATTCGCGCTGTCCCTGTTGATGCTTGTACCCACGATCACGAAGTTCTGATGGGCTTCCGACCAGCGCACGGTCACGCTGCTGCCAGCGCGTGGGAAATCAGGGAGCGTATATTCTCCACTGACTCCCCGCAGAAAGTCTTCTCCCAAGGTCGTTACGTGAAAAGTAACGCGACTGAATTCCACGCCATCGGCGAACGCCCGCAGCGTGTGCAAACCCGTCCCCAATGCGTTCCAGTTAAGCGTCAGGCCATACCCCGTGTTGGCGGTACCGCAGACCGTGGCAGTATCCCCGCGTCGGGTGCCGTAGCCAGTCAAGCGGCGCTCGCCGCCATCTATCTCGACTTCCACGGTGGATGCGTTGCACACCCATCCCCGGATCAGTCCAATCCCGCTCTGGCAGCGTATCCCTCACTCGGGCTTTCCTGGAGCGGCCAGCAGCGTAGCCGGGGTTAAAAAAACCTCGTTGGAGAAACCGCTTTCAACTGTTTTAGTCGTGTCATACGCCGTGACGGCAAAGTAATAGGGTCTGTCATCCTCAAGACCAAACAGGGTGTGACGGGTCTGATTACCTACATCCACAATCGATACATAGTTTCTGCTGGTTGGTCCATAGTAGAGGCGGTAGCCGCCAAGAATAGGTTCGGAATTGGCATTCCAAGCCAGGGTAACCTCCCTGGCGAGAACGCTAGTGGTATGGAATAACAACATGATGCTCAACAGCCCCAACCAGCGTAAGGCGATGGTTGAGTCGAACGCTTTTGCAATACTTGTAAAAATTACACGCCTCATAACGTAAAACTCCAAACCGTATTTCAAATAACAAGCGTTGAGATATTTACTTTCCAATCCGGTATCTATATTAATCAGAGCCTCGGCATTAAAACTCTAGAATCCATAGGGAAAGAGGAATGCTAAAGGCTATCACAGTCATCGGAGCTTACTCATGTCCCCGAATCCTGTCCATCATCCCCAACTATCCGACTCTCTTCACCGAGATTTCATCGGCCTTGACACCCGCTATCGTCTTGCCGACGGTCGCGTGACTCGCCGCCATTACCTCGATTCCGCCGCCTCGACACTGGCGCTGCGCTTCGCCCGTCAGGTCGCCGACGAGCTGCTGCGCCACTACGCCAACACCCACAGCGAGCTGCATTTTTCCGCACGGGTTGCTAGCCATGCCTATGATTGGGCACATGAACAGGTGCTAAAGTTCGCCGGGCCTATCTCAACCGTTACACGGCGTTTTTCGCCGGCAGCGGCTGCACCGCTCCGCTCAATCGGTTGGCGCGGGTTTTGGCGGCGCGCCGACCGGAGCGGGACGTGGTGCTGGTGTCGCTGATGGAGCATCACGCCAACGACCTGCCACATCGCAAACACGCCAGAACCGTCGTCCACATTCCGCTGACCGGTACGGCGCCAACACTGGGCGCGGTGGACTTGGCGGCGCTGGAGCGATTGCTGGAACAGTATCGGGGTCGGGTCAACTATGTCGCGGTATCGGCCACCAGCAACGTCACCGGCATCATCAACCCGGTTCACGACATCGCCGCGCTGGTCGACGCTCACGGCGCCTGGGCCAGAGCAGACGTTTCCGAGCATCTCGCCCACGCCCCGCTGCCGGTCAGCGACACGGGCGCGGAGGAACGGAAACTGGACGCCTTGGTGTTTTCCGGTCACAAGCTGTACGCGCCAGGATCGCCAGGCGTGGCGGTGGTCAGGCGGACCTTGCTGGAAAATGAGGAACCTGACGAGGTGGGTGGCGGCATGGTGGAGGACGTCCATCCGAGCGGTTATCAAATCAGCGTGCGTTTTCCCGACCGCGAGGAAGCCGGCACGCCCAATATCATCGGCGCGGTGCAACTCGGGGCGGTGTTGAACGTCCTGCAACAAGCCGACATGGAGCAGGTTCACGCCGCCGAGCAGCGCCTGTTGCGACGGTTGCTCGCCGCGCTGGCGGAAATTCCCGAAGTTCGGATATACGGCGATCCCGATCTGAGTCGAACCCCGCGTCTCGGCACGGTCGCCTTCAATTTGGAGGGACTGGAACACGGACGGGTGGCCGCCGTGCTCAACGACTACCACAATTCTCCGCGGTCCGCAACGGCTGTTTCTGCGCCCACCCTTACGTCCGCGAACTGCTGAAACCAGAACTGTGGACGCTGTACCTCGACCCCGACGCCGAGGACGCAGCGGCGACGCTCTGAGCCTTGGCAAGGCATGGTCCGAGCCAGTCTGGGGCTATACACCACTGACGAGGATATCGAGATGTTGCTAGCCGGCATCCGCGATCTGCTGGCGCAGCCCGATCGTTACCGCGCCCTGTACGAAATGGATACCGACGGCAACTTTCATCACCGAACCTTTAACGCCCCGGCCAAAGTCTTGTTCGACCCCGAGGCGGCGCTCGACCGGGCGCTGTCACGTCTGAAAAGCAACGGATGATGTGTTATAGTTACGGCATCCTCATGTTACCGAGCGAGTCCGTCGCCATGCCTGATTTTCTGCGCAAGTTCATCGGCCTGCTTTTGCTCGTTGCCGCTGTCGGCGTGGCCTCCTGCCAGGCGCTGCTGGTATCTTGCTTGTCCGGCGCAATCGCTGTCTCGGCCATTAACATCCTACGCTGACTCCGAGAATTAGCTTCATGGCCATCCGCGTTTTATTGGCCATCGCCACCCTCGTTATCCTGGCTCTACTGATCCTCCTGATTAAATGGAGAATTTCGATCATGGCCGAACGTTACCAGAGCAGACCCCCGGCCGTCTCCCATCCGCCAAGGGCATCCTGATGTTTCTGTTGCCGTTGCCGGTGCTGATCGCCGCTATCGTCTCGCTGGCGCGTGGCAATCTGGGCGGCCTATTCGACAACACTGTCTGTTACGGCCTGTTCCTGGCGGGCGCGCTGCTGCTGCGGCGCGGCTTGCGGTCGGAAGCCGAATATGACCGCCGCCGGGTCGCCAAGGCGCCCTGGCCGCTCAAAACCATCGGCAGCGGGGTGATCGCCCTCGCCACGGGCATTACCGCCTGGAGCAGCGCGCACCACCCTCCGGTGATGGCTGGCGCTTTCGGCCTGGTCGCCCTGCTCGGCTGCTATCTGAGCTACGGCTTCGATCCGCGCGCCGCCAAGCGCTTCACCGACCGCGACGGCGTGGACACCACCGATCGGGTGTTGGAAGCGCTGACGCAGGCTGAGGCTTCCATCGCCGCCATCGAACAGACCACTCGTAGCATCCGCAACGCCGAACTCAACAGCCGGCTGCGGCTTATTGTCGCCCAAGCCCGGCAGATTTTGACGATGTTGGAGGAAGACCCGCGCGATCTACGCCGCGCTCGCAAGTTTCTGAATGTCTATCTGGACGGCGCCAAACAGGTTACCGAGGGCTACGCCAAAACCCACGGGCGGGTTACCGCACCAGAACTGGAGGACAATTTCCGCCGGGTGCTGGTCACTATCGAGGAGGTGTTCACGGAACAGCAACAGAAATTGCTGGAAACCGATGTCACCGATCTCGACGTGCAGATCGAAGTGCTGACTACCCAACTGAAACGGGAAGGAGTGGTTTAAGCCGCTGGGGTGTTTGAAGTGATTGAAAAGGTCGTCAAGATAGTCCCGATGCGCCAACCCTCATCGGATTACGCCTATTGGCGTTCCCGGCCAGTCCAGGAACGCATCGATACCCTGGAAATGTTGCGCCAACAGTATATTGAATTGGGCAAAGATGCTGACCCAGGACTTCAAAGAATTCTTAGAGTTGTTAAACCAAAATCAGGTTGTATCTGATTGTTGGCGGTTATGCGGTCGCCATGCACGGCTATCCACGCTATACAGGCGACCTGGATATCTGGATAAACGCCAAGAGGGAAACCGCCGCGAAAATGATCGAGGTTCTCGATGAATTTGGATTCGGTTCCCTGGGGTTGCGGCAGGAGGATTTTATGGAATCGGGAAATGTGATTCAAATGGGTTACCCGCCGTTTCGTATCGATATACTCACCAAGGCGGATGGCGTTGATTTTGTCGAGCGCGATCCAAACCGTGCGGTTGTCGAGCATGATGGGGTCGTTATGCCCATCATGGATATCAATAGCTTACGGTAACTACCAACGTATCCCAGCCGAGTGCCATGGATCGGCCATCGGTTTGGATGGGTGAATGGGGTATCGGTCGGGGAGGAATCGGGTGGGCAGGGTGAGCGACCGCCCAGGCGCCAGCGGATGCACGGATGGGACCGTGCATCCGGCAGCGGTTAAGGGGGACGGGGCGGCGGTGGGGATCAACGGACACCCCGCGAACGCATCGCGGATGGCCGCGAAATACGTTGACCGCATTCTTACGGGCCGTCGACACATACCCCCGAATCCGGGCAAACACCTGCGCTCCCTCTTGGCGGTGCGGAAGTCCCCGGGAAACCTTCTGTTTGACCTTGACCATCCGCACGTCCCGCTCGGCCAGGTTATTGTCAAACGGCACCCGGAAATCGTGCATGAAGGCCAAGGTTTCCGCCTTGAAATCCCGGAGCCGATCCAACAGATTCAACGGCGGGGTCTGGGCCGGGCGGCCGCGCTTTTTGCCCTCAGCCACCGGCGGCGGGCGTGGATTGACGGTATACCCGGCCTCGACCACGGCATCATAGCGCCGGGCAAACCCGGTCAGGGTCTCGGCCGGCAAGGCGGTCCGCCCGGCGTCCGGGGCCGCATCCACGGCGGTTTTAATCTCCACCAGCAGTTTCGCCAGCGTCTCGGCCCAGGCTTGGTCATACTGCTCGTGGATAAACTTCAGTTCCCGCAGGTGGTGGGCATTGCACAGGGCATGCGTACAGTCCGTGTAGGCAAAGTAGGATTTCCAGTGATCATGCATCCCGCGCCCGGTAAACCCGGGGAGAATCCCGGCCGCGTCCATCGCCGCCCGGCCGCGCTGTGCATGCACCGTATAGTCGGTCAAAGGAGGGGGTGGAGGCCACATGCAGCCACTGCAATTTCCCCTCAACGCGCAG
>CAVRCC010000053.1:0-22592 GCA_963719395.1 uncultured Gammaproteobacteria bacterium
GTGAATGCGGTCAACGATCCGCCCACCATCACCGGCCAGAACGCCGTGAGCACGGCGGAAGACACCGCTCGCACCATCGTCTTCGCCGACCTCACCGTCACCGACCCGGACAACACGTATCCCACCGGGTTCACCCTCACCGCGAGCGATGGCGCCAACTACACCCGCGCCGGTAACACCATCACCCCCCGCCCAACTTCAACGGCGCCCTGACGGTGCCAGTAGTCGTCAACGACGGCGCGGCCAATTCCAACACCTTCAACCTCTCGGTCACCGTCACGGCAGTCAACGATGCCCCGGTAAATACCGTGCCGGGAGCGCAGAGTGCGGATGAAGACGTGGCGCTGGTGTTCAACGCGGTGAATAGCAATCTCATCAGTATCAGTGACGTCGATGTGGGCAGCAGCGACCTGGCGGTGACCCTGAGCGTCACTGCTGGCGGCACGCTGACCCTCAGTGGCGCGGCGGGCCTGACCTTCAGCGTGGGCGATGGCGCCGATGACGCTACCATGACCTTTACCGGCTCGCTGGCCGCCATCAACACCGCCCTCGACGGCCTGAGTTTCCAACCTCCCCTGAATGCGACGGGCAGCAGTACGCTCACCCTGACCACTGATGATCAGGGCAACACGGGCGCGGGTGGCGCTCTGAGTGACACCAACACGGTGCCTATCACCATCAACCCGGTGAACGATGCCCCGGTCATCGCCAACCTCGCCGGCGACACCCTCGCTTACGCCCAGGGCGAGCCGGCCAGCGTGATGGACCAAGGCGACAATGCCAACGCCAGCGACATCGATTCCACCAACTTCAATACGGGCGCTCACCGTCTTCCTGCCGGTTGCGGGTGACCACCGAAGACCAACTGGGCATTCGCAACCAAGGACTGCGCCGGACAGATCGGTCTGAGCGGCGCCAACGTCACCTACAACTCCGGCAGCGCGGTCACGATCGGCAGCTTCAGCGGCGGTGGCGCGGGAGGCGGCAACCTCGTCGTCACCCTGAACGCCAGCGCCGACGCTACGGCGGTAAGCGCGCTCTTGCGCAACGTCACCTACTTCAACAGCAACACCGTAAACCCCGGCACCACCGCCCGCATCGCGCGCTTCGTGCTCTCCAACGGCGACGGTGGCGCCAGCCTCAACACCAACGCCACCATCACCGTCGCCCTCAACGATCCACCGGTAGTGACCACCAGCGGGGGCAGACCGCCTTCACCGAAGATGGCGGCGCAGTCGTGATCGATAACGCCCTCACCGTCACCGACACCGATGGCACCGACCTGGAATCGGCCACCGTCACGATCACCAATCCGCAAGACGGAGCGGCTGAGGTACTCGGTGCGACCGGTTGCGCGGGCCTCGCCGTAGCGCCGGGCCTGAATAGCTTGAGCATCACCGGCACTCAGCCGCTGGCCACCTACCGACCTGCCTACGCTCGGTGACTTACAACAACACCTCGCCGGGTCCCAATCCCACCGCGCGCAGCATCAGCTTCGTCGCGAACGATGGCAGTGCCGACAGCACGCCGTGACCACGACCCTATCGATCAAGGCGGTGAACGATGCGCCGAGCTTCACCGCGACCAACCGACCAACCGTGAACGAAGACGTTGGCGCGCAGAGCGTGACCGGTTGGGCCACGTTCGATCATGGCCATCCGGAAGTGGCACCCAGACGGTGTACCGTCAACAGTGAGCAGTGTGAGCAACGGGGCAATAATCAGTATTCTGATCCAGTGTCGCCATCAATCGCACCCTGACCTACACGCCGGCGGCCAACGCCATCGGGACCTCGACGTTTCAAGTGACGGTGCAAGATAGTGGCGGGACGACGAACGGCGGGGTCGATACCTCAACGGCGCAGACCTTCACCATCACCGTCAACGGGGTCAACGACGTGCCCAGCTTCACCGCCGGGCCGAATCAGACCGTCAACGAAGATGCCGGCGCGCAGACGGTGAAGCCTGGGCGACATCCGGATCAATGATGGCGCCGGCCAACGAAGCGGGCAGACCCTGACGTTCAATATCACTGGCAACAGCAATTCCTGGCCTTGTTCGCGGCAGGGCCGGCGGTTTCGTCGACCGGTACGCTGACCTACACCCCGGCGGCCAATGCCAACGGCTCGGCCACGATCACCCTGCGCTTGCAAGACAACGGCGGCACGGCCAACGGCGGGGTGGATACCTCCGCCGCGCAGAACTTCACCATCACCGTCAACCCGGTCAACGATCCGCCGGTGGCGCAGAACAAGAGCGGCTTCAGCGCCCAGGCCAACATGAAAATCGCCGGCCTCTCGCGGGACTGCTGACCGGGGTCACCGACCCCGATACCGGCACCGGATCGCCCGCCTGCAATCCGACCTTCACGGTCGGCACCGTCGGCCCGACCACGAACCCCGCCGGCGGCACGATCTCGAACGTCAATCTGAACGACCGGCACGTTCGACTTCGACCCGCCGCCCGGCGTAACTGGCAACGTGACGTTCAACTACACCGTCTCCGACAACGGCTGTCCCGGCACGGCCACCAGCGCGCCGGCCACCATCACGGTCAACGTCAGCGGCCCGGTGATCTGGTTCGTCAACACGGCCGGCGGGGCTGGCAACGGAACGCTGTTCTCACCGTTCAACACGCTCGGCGGAGCGACGACGGCGATGGGCAGCAATACCAATCAGCGCATCTTCGTCTTCAGCGGAATCCAGGCATGGGAACCGGAGTGACGCTGCCGGCGGACGGCTGGCTGATTGGCCAAGGCGTCACGCGGCGCTTCGTTCGACGCCGTGATGGGCATTACGCCGCCCGCGCAACGACGATCGCGCGGCCGGCGATCGGCGGCACGCAGCCGACGATTCGCGGCACGGTCAGCATGAACGGCAACAACACGAACGTGCGCGGCCTTTTGATCCAGCCGGCGAGTGGAACGCCCGCTCTGCAGGCTACTCTGGCCGGACCGTTCACCGGGTTGGTGGTGGGCGACGTCCCGAACATCACCGGTACCAGCGCCCGGGCGGTGAACCTGAATAACGTCAGCGGCACGTTCTCGATTCAGACCGTGAACGCTTCGGCGACGGACATCGGAATCAACCTGAGCAGCGTGAACCCGTCGACCGGCAGTTTCACGGTGACGGGCAATGGCGGGTCGTGCAGTTCGGCGACTCCGACGTGCAGCGGCGGGACTATCTCGAATGTCACGGATACCGGCATCCGGTTGAACAACACGCGGGGCGTATCGCTGACCCGGATGCGCGTGGCCAACTCGACGAACTTCGGGCTGAACGGTACGTCGGTGACCAACCTGGACATCAACACGAGCCTGTTCGACGGCACGCACGGCGGCGGCCTGGACGAAGGCGCCATCTACGTGACGAACTGGGCGGGCACGGGCACCATTACCAACAGCGAGATCCTGGGCGGAAGCAACGACACCATTCGGGTGTCGAACACGACGGGGTCGCTGAACCGGCTGACGATTTCCGGCTCCACGATCCGGAATAACACAGGCGCGCTTGCAAATCACGGGCTGCGGTTTGCTCACGGCTGCGTTGGATCGGCGGCGGGCTGCAGCGGCGCGGTGATGAACCTGACGGTGACGGGATCGACATTCCGGGACAACGAGTCCAACCACATCGACATCGGTGCGAACGGTTTGGGCGCGATGGACGTGGTGCTGACCAGCAACACGTTCCAAACAACCGACTCCGTGGCTTTCGGCGGAGCAGTGAACACGACCTTCGACCACGCGGCCGACATTACATTCGACTTCAACGGGAACACGTCGACGGGATCGAAGCTGACGGCGTTCAACTTCTTCGGCAGCAACCAGGCGCAGGCTGGGGCGTCGATGGTCGGGCGCTTCCGCAACAACATCATCGGCACGGCCGGGGTGGCGAACTCGGCGTCGGCGCAAGGCGGCGGACTGTCGGTCTCCACAAGCGGCGGCGTGCTGACCATGAGCGTCACCGGCAATACGATCCGCAACTACGCGTCGAGCCCGGGGATGAGCTTCAACGCGGGCGATGCGGTGGTCAGCGCCGGCACTTTCAACCTGACGGCAACCGGGAACCTGCTGAACATCGACACGCCGCTGACGGTGAGCCATCAGCACGGACTGTTGGCGAGCATGGGGAACACGTCGGCGGGCAACGTGATCACGGCGTGCCTGGACATCGGCGGCGCGGGTTTGGCAAATAACCTGGTGGGCTCGTCGAATCCGTCGCAGGTGGGGTCCGAACTTCGGGTGCGGCAGCGATTCTCGTCGAACGTCCGGCTACCCGGATTCGGCGGGCCGGACGCGGCGGCGGCGATCACGTACCTGGCGGGACGGAACACGGTGACCGGCGCGGCCAACGTGACAGTAACAACACAGACCCCGGGAACGCTGACCGGCGGCGCGGCATGCACTCAGCCGTAGGCGGCGAAATCAAATCTTAAGGAGCACGAGCAATGGCAGAACCGTTTCTTTCGGAAATCCGCATCATGTCGTTTGGCTTTCCCCCCAAAGGGTGGGCCTTGTGCAACGGGCAACTACTGCCCATCAACCAAAACCAGGCGCTGTTTTCGCTGCTGGGCACTACCTACGGCGGCGACGGGCGCGTGAATTTCGCTCTGCCCAACCTGCAAGGACGGGTGCCCGTGCATCGGGGAGGCGGACTGACGCTGGGCCAGGCGGGCGGCGAGCAGGCGCACACGCTGAGCGCGGGCGAGATGCCGCAGCATACACACGTGCTGAACGGAAGCTCGGCGGATGCGTCGAATCCCAGCCCGGCGGGCAACGTCTGTGCGGCGAACACGAACCTGTACGGGCCGGGCGTTCAGTTGGTGGGGCTGCAGCAGGCGTCGGTGACCACGGTCGGAGGCAGCCAGGCACATCAAAACATGCAGCCATTTCTGACCCTGAACTTCTCGATTGCGCTGCAGGGCATTTTCCCGTCGCCGAACTAGGAGGCAAGATGGCACAACCATACGTTGGCGAAATCCGAATGTTTGCCGGCAACTTCGCTCCCGCAGGCTGGAACTTCTGCGATGGTAGCCTGTTGCCGATTTCCGAAAACGAAACACTGTTCCAACTGATCGGAACCACCTACGGTGGCGACGGGCAGTCGACGTTCGCGGTGCCGGACCTGCGCGGGCGCATCCCGGTGCATTTCGGCGGCGGCTTTGTTCTAGCGGAGTCGGGCGGGGCCGAGGAAATCACCCTGACGGTGAATCAGCTACCGGCCCACACGCACTCGCTGTTTGCCACCGGGGGGATCGGCAATCAGAAGTCACCCTCGGGATCGATGCTGTCGCAATCGCCGCAGATTACGCTGTATTACGAAGACGTCCCGGACAGCAACCTGGCCGCGAACGCGGTGAATCCGGTGGGGGGCAGCCAGCCGCACACGAACTTCATGCCGTACCTCTGTATCAACTACATCATTTCGCTGTTCGGCATTTTCCCGTCGCAAACATAAGGAGAGATAACGATGGCAGATCCATTCGTCGCGGAGATCCGCATATTTCCGTTCAACTTCGCACCCAGGGGCTGGGCGTTCTGCGATGGGCAATTGCTGCCGCTTTCGCAGAATACCGCGCTCTTCTCGCTCTTGGGAACCACTTACGGCGGCAACGGCAAGTCGAACTTCGCCCTGCCGGACATTCAGGGGCGCGCGGTGATGGCGCCGGGCCAGGGGCCGGGACTCTCGCTGCACGACCTGGGCGAGCAGGGCGGTTCGTCCACGGTGACGCTGCTCGAGTCCGAGATTCCGTCGCATACCCATGTGGCGCGGGCTCACGGCGCTGACACGGCCGATCTGAACGCGCCGGCTCCGAACCGTTCGCTGGCACGCTCGGCCAATGGGAATGCCTTTGGACCGGCGGCGTCCCTGGTGGGTATGAACGCCCTTTCGCTGGCGGTTGCCGGCGGCAGCGGCCCGCACAACAATATGCAGCCGTTCCTGACGCTGAACTACTGCATTGCCATGCAGGGCGTCTTCCCACCCCGCACTTAGACCTATAGCCGGCCACCGTGGACGATCATCGTTGCGATAAAAGCATCGAACCGTTTGCGGCGCGCTTTCGCGGTCCCGCCGACGAAGGCCGGTATTACCGGGCCGATTTCAATTTGCCGCGCTGATGCCCCAACCGCCACTCTCACTCCGCCCCATCGCTCCCGAAGACCGCGATTTTCTCTTCCGCGTCTACGCCAGCACCCGCGCCGAGGAACTCGCCCTCACCGGCTGGGACGAGACGCAAAAGCAAGCCTTTCTCGCCCAGCAGTTCGAGGCGCAGCACCACCATTACCAAACACACTATCAAGGGGCGCGGTTCGATCTCGTCCTGCTGGATAGCGAACCCATCGGCCGGCTGTACGTGGCGCGCTGGCGGGAGGAAATCCGCATCATGGACATCGCGCTGCTGCCCGCATACCGCAATGGCGGCATCGGGAGCGGCCTGTTGCGCGATCTGCTGGAAGAAGCCGCCGCCACGAGCCGGCGCCTGACCATTCACGTCGAGCGCTACAACCCCGCGCTGCGGCTTTATCGGCGCTTGGGGTTCGAGCCGGTCGGCGAAACCGGCGTTTATCTCCTGCTGGCGGTGGGAACGCCGCCCGACCGAGAAACCGGCTCGCTCAGGTGAAGATCGCCTCGTAACGCATCGCCTGGCCCTGGGGGCCGAGCGGTACCAGAAAAATCTCCAACTCGCCCATCGACTCGTTCCGCAACGGGTAAATGGCTTGCGGCAGTATGGGCGTCAGCGGACCGGCGAACAGCAGCGAATAGGGTTGCCGTCGGTAACCGCTTTCGGCGCCCAGCGGAGTGACGGCGACCAGCCGCAGGTCGAGTCGCGCATCCGGTGCGAGTTGGATGGTAAAGCGTTGTTCCAGGCATTGTTGCCAATCGGCGACGGCGAGGGTTTCGAGCATAGGGTTTTCCTGGCGCAAGGGTCACGAAGTACGGGCTTTATAAAACCAGCGGAGCCCAACGTCCATCGCTCTGTCCACGAAACGGAATTAAAACCGCGCCGGCTGGGTTTTCCGCGCCCACGCGGCGGCTTGTTGCGGATCGCGCGGCAGGCCCAGTTCGCCGTTCCGATACGCCTGCGCCAGCCGCCGGGCTGCTTCCGGATGCCCGCCGGCGACGGCCCGTTGCAGCCAAGTCACGGCCTCCCGGTCGTCGCGGGCGACCCCGCGACCATCCGCGTAGGCCAGAGCGATCTGGTACTGGGCCGGCGCATAGCCGCGTTCGGCCAGCCGGCGAAACCAGTAAAAGGCCAACTCCGGCGTGGCCGGTACGCCCTCGCCCCGCCGGTAGGATTCCGCCAGCCAGTACTGTCCTCCGACATTGTCCTGCTGGGCCGCTTTATTGAACCAATAGGTTGCCAGGCGCGGATGGCGCGGTACGCCCAAACCCAAGCGATAGAGCGCCCCAAGCTGAAATTGGGCCGGCGCATGGCCGTTTTCGGCCAGCGCGGTCAGCTTCAGAGCGGTCGCGCGGTAGTCGCCTTGCAGCCCCTGCCGCATCGCGATCCGGTATTGAGTTTGCTGGGCATCGCAACCGGCCAGCAACAGCGCGCCAAGAAGCCACAGGCGGCGAGCGAAGCGGTGGCCGATCATGGCTCGGGGTCCATGGGCGCCGGCGGCGGCGCCGGCGGTTGGAGACCGGACCGGGCGCCGCGTTGCAACAGCCCACCCAGGATCACCGCGCGCAGGAACGACCGATGCAGCGCCAGCCAGGCCAGGAGCGGCGCAACCACCGGCAACACCAACACCGCCAGTTGCCGGCCCAGTCCCCACAGGTAGTACGACACCGGCGAATCCGGCAAAGCCAGAGCATAGTCGGCGGGCGGCGCCTCGGTCAGCAGCGGCAGGTGAGTTCGGTACAGTGCGAGCTGAAACTGGGCGTACAGCAGAATCATGGCGAAAACCACCGGCAGCAGCAACGCGGTGCCCGTCAACAGCCGCCGCAGCAGCGCCGGTACCGGCGCCGGCGTGGCCAGCGTCAGCCCCCAGAACAGCGGCAGGATTACGGCGGCGCGGTCGAGCGGTAGCGGTAGGGCCATGAACGGTCGCGGCGGATCGCTCAGCGGCGGCAGCAGGGTGATGAGCAGACCCATGGTGTCCCGCAGAACGACGCCCAGGATGGTTTCCGGCCACAACCACGGGCTGACCAGGTTAACCCCGTGTCCGAGCAGGATCCTCAGCGGCTCGCGCGCCAGCCACCACCACAGCCCCAGGCACAGCGGCAAACTCAGCGCCGCGCCCAGCAGCAGGCGGAACAGTGGGTCAAACGGCCGGCGCATGCGCCTCCAGCGGCGCCGGCAACCGGCGCAGCCACAGCAGGAAGAGCAGCAGCACGTCCACCAGGATCAGCGCATCCCAGACGTACCAGTGGACCCAGTAGAACCAGGTCGGTTTCCACACTCCCAGATACACCAGGCTGACGATCCGCGCCAGATTGAGCGCCTGTACGCCCAGCGCGCCGATCAGGAGGCCCCACAGCCGATACCGCCACGGCGCGGGAAAGGCCAGCAAGGCGGCCCACAGCAACAGCGTGGCTTCCACGCCGTTGCACAGATCGAGGATGCGCACGCTGAAACCGGGAATGGATAGCACGTTGCCCTGCACCCAGGCGTGCCCGCCGAATGCGGTGATGACTCCGCCCGCCGCCGCGGTCAACCCGTCGGTAAAGGGCGCGATCACCAGATCCCGCACCGGCGGCAGGTACACCAAGCCGTACAGTAGCAGGCCGATCCCGACGAAAGCTAACAGGAAGCGTCGCATGATGATTTAGGCTCTCCAGTAGCGAGACGAAGTTCGCCAGCCAGACGGCTTCCTCGGGCAGGGCGGCGAGTGGCTCGCTCCGGCTGGGGCGGACTCGTTCGGCGGGGGCTTCTGCAAGCGGGGACGGGGAGATTCGGATGGCTGCATGGCGAGGGCTCTCGCTCGGCATCGTGGGCGATCCGGCACGGTGCGTGGATACCACCGTCCCGCTGTCCGGCGTTCAGGATCTCGGCGGTGCGGACTCACCAGGCGGCGGTTCCTGGTCCGGCGCCGGCGCCGGCGCCGGGCCGGTCACCGCAGCGGCGGACGCGGCGGCGCGGTCCCGCGCCTCGGCCCGTTCCGCCGATGGCGGGCGCCGGGCTTGTTCCCGCCGAGCCAGCCCGTAACCCAAGGCTTCGCCCGCCAGCAGTCCGACCAGGCCGCCCACCAGCAGGCCCGCCACCCCCACCTCCCAGCCCTGCTGGAGGGCGGCGGGGCCGAGCAGGGACAGCGCCCCCAAAATAAGGATCACGACGGCCAGCCAACCCATCATCGCAGCCAGACCTCGATGCTCTCTGCCAGGAAATTCCCCGGATCCCGGCGGACCCCGGCGCGGGCCACCTCGGGACGGAACCCGCGCCGGACCTCACCCCCGCCGACCGCCGGGGTAGGGGCCAACCCAACCCGTGGCGGCGGCGGGAACACAAAACAAGCATAGCCCCGATTGCTGGAGAATACCTCCCTGGCCCGTCGGTTGGTCCGCCGTGTTGGCTTGCCCCCATCATCCACCTTGCCGCAATAACGTCATTTTGGCGATGGTTTAACCAGTTCGCATTGTGGTTTCACCAAGCCCGATATGGGCCAGGAGGTCCGATCCGAGTCTTGTGGTCGCGCTGACGACCAAGTCGGGCCGGGGGCGACCGTGACCTCGCAGGCTCCGATGTCGCAGGTCGGCCCTTGCGGGCGACCGAGGCTGCACTGGTCGATGGCAGAGGGCGGATAGCCCGTTCCCCCGGCATCGACGGCGGGACCGCCACCGCCTCGCTCCACTGTTTCGACCTTGGCCGCCTTGTCCCTGTTCACGCCTGGACGAAGGCTCGGACCAGGCCAAGCAGCGCCATTTTGTCAAAGTCGCCGATGGCGTCAACCGCCAAATGGAACCGGCTAATTCCAACTGTTTTACTTATTTTCTTTTGGGTTTTTCGTGCTACGTTTGAGGTAGCCCCTGCGAGCGGGCGGGCTGGGCCGAGGCCCTGGCGCGTGGCCCGCTTCGCTGTCGCCGGCTGGGTTGCGCCGGGGGTGTTTGGCCCGACCGGAGCAGGGCGAACGCGGGACGCCCCGAACGTGGAGAGTCTCGGTCTTTTTGCAGCCTGACTGAATTGATAAGGAGGATTAGCGCCATGAGTACGACCCAACCCAAGCTACCTGACGCGCTGGCCGGTATCCAGGAAAAGGGGTTCGTCCGGTGGGCCACCAACGAAGCCCCCGCAGCCGATTTCCGGCAGCGGTTTGAGGAAACGCGCATCCCGGTGGTGGGCATCCGACATGTCCGGCAATGGGGCCTTCAGGTGGATGACGAACGCGAGTTGCTGGGGCACGAGCGGACGTCGGTCGCCGACGAGGAACTTTGGCAAGTAGTGTTGCGGGCTAAGGATGGAGCAACCTACGAGGTGAATGCGACGCTGGTCGTCGCGGCGCCCGGCTAGCGCGGTAAGGCGTTCGCTTCTGGAAGCCGCTGCTACTCTGGATTTTAACCTGATCGCTCGCGCGCATTCAGTGCGCGTCGAAGGCGAAAACCAACCGGGGATTGCCGCCGAACTGGCCTCCCGTCGCTGACGCGGCATCCCCCCTTTGACAGAGGGGGGAAGCAAAGCGCCAGCCCTCGGATCGAAGGATTAGCCGCCGTCGCTTGCTTGCTGATCCGGGGAGGAAAGCGAATCCGGCGGCGCTTGTACCTGCTGGATAATCTCGGCAATTTGCCGGGCTTCGGGAAGTTTCAATCGCTGGGCGTCTTGCAGAGCCAAGTTCAAGAGTTCCAACGCTTTTTCGCGGTCTCCCGCCGAACCACGCGCCAGGTAATTGATCCCAATCTTGGCGCGGCAGACCAACACATCCCGCACCGACTGGAGCCGCTCGTACACCGGCAATTGGTCCTCGCGGCGGATGCGCAGCGCCTCGTCCAGCTCGCCGCGCGCCTGCAACACGTCGGCGATCTTCCCCTGCGTCACCGCCCGCTCCCGCACGTCCCCCAGCCGCTCGTACACCGGCAATTGCTCCTCGCGGCGGATGCGCAGCGCCTCGTCCAGCTCGCCGCGCGCCTGCAACACGTCGGCGATCTTCCCCTGCGTCACCGCCCGCGACCGCACGTCTCCCAGCCGCTCGTACACCGGCAGCTCTTCCTCGCGGCGGATGCGCAGCGCCTCGTCCAGCTCGCCGCGCGCCTGCAACACGTCGGCGATCTTCCCCAGCGTCACCGCCCGCGACCGCACGTCCCCCAGCCGCTCGTACACCGGCAATTGTTCCTCGCGGCGGATGCGCAGCGCCTCGTCCAGCTCGCCGCGCGCCTGCAACACGTCGGCGATCTGCCCCTGCGTCACCGCCCGCGACCGCACGTCCCCCAGCCGCTCGTACACCGGCAGCTCTTCCTCGCGGCGGATGCGCAGCGCCTCGTCCAGCTCGCCGCGCGCCTGCAACACGTCGGCGATCTGCCCCAGCGTCACCGCCCGCTCCCGCACGTCCCCCAGCCGCTCGTACACCGGCAATTCGTCCTCGCGGCGGATGCGCAGCGCCTCGTCCAGCTCGCCGCGCGCCTGCAACACGTCGGCGATCTTCCCCTGCGTCACCGCCCGCGCCGCACGTCCCCCAGCCGCTCGTACAGCCGGCAACTGGTCCTCGCGGCGGATGCGCAGCGCCTCGTCCAGCTCGCCGATACTGGCCAACAAATCCGCCAGTTCGTCCAGCAGCAAGCCCAGGATTTCATCGTCCGGCGGTGGTTCGGCAGCGAGAGATTCGCGCAGGACGGCGATGCGGCGGCTGCGTTCGGCCAGCGTGCGCGGATCGACAGGTCCACCTTGCGGCTGGGTCGGCTCTCGGGCGGTTGCCGGCGCGGTGGTGAAGGCATAGACGCCGCCGCGCCAAGCCCAAAGGTCGGGCGCCAGGACGATGGCTCGCGCCATGGTCTCGGCGCTTAGCCAAATGGCCAAGCGTACCGGCACGCTAAAGGCGATGGCCTCGCGGCGGACGTTGAAATCCCGCCAGCGGCCCTCGTCGAACCAGTCATCCACGCCAGTCAGGTGAATCGCGCCGTGGTCGGTGGCCAATCGGCGCAGTTCGGCTTCGAGAGCGGCAAAATCGGCGAAACCTTGGCTGGATAGATCGATCCGCGCCACCGGCTGACCGAGATCGGCGAACACGAGATCGATCTGCCGGATCAGCGTGTCGCGGTAATCCGCTTCGGTGAATTCGGCGAACAGGAGTTGGAAGCGACTGCCATAGCGCAGCGTTTTGATCAGGCGTTGAAAATCGGAGATGTGCTCGGACCGCAATTCGGTCGCCGCCCGATAGCGGGCGTAGTCGAAGCGGAACAGGTCGTTGGCCGCCACGGCTGCGCTAATCCCCGGCCGCCGATGGCAAGGCCGCGCGGGCGCGTTGGTAGCCTTCCAGCGTGCGCACCACGGGATGGCTGCGCCGCCAGGACGCATCGTTGTATTCCAGCAGCGCCAGGTTGTAGAGCAGCCGACGGGTGCGCTGGTCGTTGCCAGCGTGGATCTCGTCGCTATCGAGCTTCGCCAACAGGGCGTAATCGTCCGGCTCCAAAAAGCGGCGATATTCCGAGGCCAGTTGCTTGATCGCCAAATCCACGGTGTTCGCGTCGAAGTGGCTTCCTTCGGCGAATTCGCAACAGAGTTTGAGCAATCGCAGCAGTTCGCGCGGATGGCCGCCGGAATGTTCGATCAGGCGCTCGATCTCCACGTCATCGGCGAACAGCGAGCGGTCGGCCCGTCGCAACAGGATGTCGCGCATAGCATTCCAGCCCGCTTCGTAGCGGACGCCATCCTTTTCGTACAACTTGATCATCGGCAACACCAAATCGGCATCCAACTTGCCGGCGAACGTGGTTTCGTACTTCATGTTGATCGGCGCGGCCCAAATGACCAGCGCCTCGATAGCCAGCAATTGCTCGGCGTCGGTGATGAAAAGCCTATCAGAGTCATCAGAATTCAGCTTGTCAGTATTGTCGATCACGAACAGCACCCGCCGCGCCAGGTTTCCCGCCGTCAAGGCTCGCTCCGCCTCACGCAAGAGATGACCGAAGGCGAAAACGAAATCGCCGAAGGTGTTGCGGATGATTTGACGCAGGGAGTCCTTGTAGGTGGCATTGCGTTTGAACGCGCTGGTGAATCCACCGAAAATTTCCAGCAAAAAAGGAATGCCGCCTTTCGCCTTGGCGCTGGTTTCCACCAGCAGGGAGAAATCCTTGATTTCCTCGCGCGTCAACACCTTTTCGATAAACCAGTCTTCCAGGGGTTGCAGCGCATCGCTGGAAAGCGTCACACGCGCATCGCGCAATTTTTCGATCAGCATGCACGCAATCGCCATCAACATATCGGCATAGCGCAGATTGTGGCGGTCGAGGACATCGTTGATATCGACCCGGACCGCGAAAAACCGCTCCGGCTTGTGGAGATCCCTGGCGAAACGCCGCAGCTCGGTGCTTTTGCCGCTGCCCCGATGGCCGAAAAACAGCACGTGCCGTTGCGTTGGCGGGAACAACCGGCCATCGGCCAGGGAAAGCCCCAACTTTTTCGCCAACCTATCGAAGGTCTTTTGGCTACCACGAGCGGCCTGGGTTTCCACACAGCGGGGATCGTCCGGTTCAAGCCCTTCTTCAATCTCGATTTTCTGTAAAACTTCGACGGGGTGATTTGGCGGTCGGTAGTTCATGAGGGGCCATCAAAATGGTCAGTGAATTTCAATTATTATATGCGTCTATTACGCATCAAAAGGAAGCCGACCACTCGAGCAAACAACCTTCCGCGATGGTTGTACTATAATTTTTCTTCACGTAACCTCGCCGGGCCAGCACGGCGAAACTTCAAACTCGAAAAGACTCTTGCGTAAGGTCCGATACAACATGGCCAGCGCCGAAGTGATTCACCGCTACCGAGAATTCACCGCGCCCTCCGGTGAAATCGACGCCTACCTGTTGGATTTACCACTGGACGGCGCGCGTCCCGAAGTCGAAATCAAGGCCACCCTTCAGCGCCCCGACCTGGTGCGCGACGGCTTGCTGGTTCTCGGCGAGGTGCTGGCGAGCGACCTGCGCCGTCAAGCCAGCGACCGGGCCGACTATCTGGCCTACCTGCTGCGCAAGGGCAAACGCGCCACCCAAGCGGTCTGGGACGCGCAAAAAGCCTTTCTGGCCACCCAGTACGGCGAAGCCACCCAGCAGGAAGCGCCGCTGGACCCTTTGTTCAGCGTCGACGAGAACGGCGTCAGCATCGAAGCGTTCTCCCGCGATGAATCCACCTACGCGCGCCTGCATCTCAAGGCCGGACACGCCTACCAAGCCGAGTCTTTCGCGGCGGGCACTTCCCACCTGAGCTTCACGCCGCCACTGCTTGAAGCGCTGGCCGGCATCCGCTCCCACCGGCCCACCACCCTGCACGGCTACCCGTCGACCAGCGGGAACGCCAAAACCGTGCGCGTGCCCTACCGCTGGTTGCGCGCCTTCGGGCAGGTGCAAGCCGCCTCGACCCTGCCCGCCGAACGGGTTCGGCTCGCTCCGGTCGATCTCTACAACGTGCTGCTGAGCCTGCGGTTGCGCAAAGCCAAAACCGCGCCGCGCGCCCTGCGTTACGAACTGGTCCCCGGCCAAGCGCCGCGACTGGTATTGGAACCCTGGGAACAGGTCTTGAACGCCAGCGGATTACCCTACCAAGGGCAGTTGCCGCATGTGGTGCGCACTTGGGGCCGCCAGCGCTTGAGCCTGCTCGGCCGGTTGCTACCCCACACCAAAGCGGTGGATGTTTACCTGCTGGGCGCCGGCCTGCCGGCGTTTTACGTGCTGGATCTGGAATCCGCCAGCCTGACCCTGGCCTTGAGCGGCTGGACCGATAGCGGCTGGGCCGGCATCGCCTCGTTCGACCTGTTGGCGCCCGGCAACAGCGACGAAGTGCTGGCCAAGCGCGTCGTCAAACAGGTGACCGAACGTCCGCTGACCCTGGACGCCCTGAGCGAAACCCTGCGCCAGCCGCGCCAGGCCGTCCGGCAGGCATTGTTGCAGGAATTGCTCAAGGGCAGCCTGGTTCACGACATCGCCAGCGGTTTGTTCCATTACCGGCCGCTGCTGGCCCAACCGCTGGAACTGGAGCACCTGCGCTACCGCGACGCGCGCGAGGAACAGGCCCACCGGCTGTTGGCCATCGACGACCAAGTCCAACTCACCCGCATTCACGACCTCGGCCTGGAAGGCACCGCCATCGACGGCGAGGTACAAGATCGACAGGCCCATCGCCACTATCAAACCTCGTTCACCCTGGACCGCGAGGGCCGCACCGTCAAGGCGAGTTGCACCTGCCATGACTTCCGCCGCGCCGGCTTGAAGCAAGGCCCCTGCCCGCACATGATCGCGCTGCGGCTGCGCTACGCCCGCGAACAGGCGGCGCTGGAGCAGGCGCGGGAAACCGCCGAGGGCCGCCGGTTGATTCGCGCCGAAACCCGCACCCTGACCCGCCGCCAGGGCGAAACCGTACTCAGTTACCGGATTTCCCTGGACGAACGCCAAGTGCTGCTGCGCTGGGGCCACGATCCCCAAACCTTGCGCCAGCAACGGCTGCTGTTCAACCGCGCCGAGGAAGCCCGAGACGCCTATTTCGCCCGCCTCGATCGTTTGGCGAAACAAGGCTTTATCGATGCGAGTTCGGCGTAACCAACTCTCCTCTCCCGGAGGGAGAGGAGAGTTGCCGGAGTACCTCTCCCACAGGGAGAGGGGAGTTTTTCTTAATAACAACAACCTTTGACATGGGAGCGAAAAGCCCGTAGCGTAATGATTGCTGGAGCGTGAGGCGTTCCTCCATTAGCCTTTTGGGCGGCGTTGCGCCGTCCGGGAATTCCAACGCCACACACGCCACAAGGTAGGCTGTTCTTGGCCAGCTTCGCCAGTACCCGTGCCGGTAGCACGGCGGAGCTGGGCCAACCACGCCACCGCGGTTTCCGCCATGCTACCGGCACGGGTACTGGCGGCTGGCCGGTGAGCCTACCGTGTCCCTTGTGAGAAGTAGCGGTTTGCGCCTCACGCTCCAGCAATCCTTACGCTCGGTCTGGAAAACGGCATGAGCGAAACACCCCCCACCTGGGAAGAAATCGCCCAAGTCGGCGACATCGAACGCTGGGTTGTCGCCCGGCTGCGGCAACTGGGCCTGCTGGATGAAGTGACCGAACCCGGCAAGCTAACCGGCGCCGCTCTGCGCCAGTTCAAGGCGCGCCGGGAAGAAGAACGGCAAGTCCGCAAACGCTTATGCCAGCAGGCGTGGGCCGCCTTCCGTCAAGCCCATCTGGTCCATCTGGGCGCGGACGTGTTCCATCACGACACGCCCGACATCGACCGTTACGACCTGCCCGATCCCGAGACCCGGCGCGAAGCCAACGCCCTGCCGGAGCTTAAAGACGCTCAGGCGCTCGCCAAGGCGCTCGATCTGTCCATCCCTCGCTTGCGCTGGCTGGCCTTCCACCGCGAAGTGGACAGCGGCAGTCACTATCAATACTGGACTATCCCCAAGCGCGACGGCGGCGCCCGCCTGATCAGCGCGCCCAAGCCGACGCTGAAAAAGACCCAACGCTGGATTCTGCGCCAAATCGCCGAACGCTTGCCGGTCCATGGCGCGGCGCACGGCTTCCTGCCGGGACGCAGCATCTTCAGCAACGCCGCCATCCACGCCGGCGCCCGTACGATCATCAAGCTCGACATCCGCCATTTCTACCCCACCGTCACTTGGCGGCGGGTCAAGGGTCTGTTCCGCAAAGGCGGCTACGGCGAACAAGTCGCCACGGTACTGGCTCTGCTCTGCACCGAAGCGCCGCGCGAACTCCTGCCGCTCGACGGCAAGCATTACCACGTCGCCAACGGACCCCGCGCCCTGCCACAAGGCGCGCCGACCAGCCCCGCCCTCAGCAACACGATTTGCCTGCACCTGGACTGCCGCCTGTCCGGCCTGAGCCAAAAACTGGGGTTCCGGTATACCCGCTACGCCGACGATCTGACCTTCTCCTGGCACGACGACTCACCGCCACCGCTGGGTTGCCTGCTGCGCGCAACCCATGCCATCCTCAAGGCCGAAGGTTTCGTCCCGCATCCGCAGAAAACTCGCGTGCTGCGCCGGGGCCGCCGGCAAACCGTCACGGGTCTGGTCGTCAACGAAGCGCCATCGGGCAGTCCGGCGCGAGTACCGCGCGCCCAAATCCGGCGGTTGCGCGCCGCTCTGCATAACCGCCTGCAAGGCAAGCCCGGCGGCGCGGAAAGCCTGGCGCAACTGCGCGGCTGGGTGGCCTTTCTGCACATGACCGATCCGGAGCGGGCCAACCGTTTCTGGCGCAACTCAAACAACTGGAGGCGCGGGGCGCGGATGAGTGAGTGGCAGGTTTCCCTGGTTTTCCAGGACGACAAATCCAACAAATTCTGGCGGGCGCGCTGCCTCGGCAACAATCTGGAAGTCAATTTCGGCCGGATCGGCACCCAGGGTCAAAGCCAGGCCAAACGCTACGACTCGTCGGAGGATGCGGCGCGCGAACTGGAAAAACAGGCGCGGGAAAAGTACAAGAAAGGCTACGTGGCCGGCGACGGCGGCCCGAGCGAAACCGCCTCGGCGCCCGCTTCCACCGAACCTGCGTCCGCGCCGCCCGCCGCCCCGCAATGCGCGCTGGTTCTGACGCTGGGCGAGCGCCGGCTGGAACTACGTCTGAGCGTGGAAGGCAACGCGCTGCACACCCACGGCGTGGAACACTACCCCAACGCCGAAGCCGCCGGAGCCGCCTTCGCCCAAATCCGGGCGGCCCTGGAAGCCGACGGCTACCGACCCCAATAGGCGACCCTCATGACCGACGACCGCGCTATCCTGTTCGCCGATCTGGAACCCGCCGCCGCCCGCCGCGATCCGCAGTTCGTCCCGTGGGTTCTGGAGTTTCTCGCTCAGCCCGACCCGCCCGCCGGCCAGCCGGAAGATCCGCCGGACGATGTCCAGACGCCGCCACCGTCGCCGCCCGACGCCTGGTCGCTGGAGCGCTTGCGCCAGACCTTGAATCCGCAAGCGCTGGCCAGCAAAACCGCCGACGAGCGCAAAACCGTTCGCCTCGGCGCCTGGGATGCGCTATCGGCATCAGCCCATCCACCGCCGCGCTTGCGACTGGGTCAATTGCTGCTGGATTTGTACGCGGCCGACGACGAGCCGGCGCGGGCTTTGTTGCTGGAGCTGATCCCGCAATTGCCCCCGCAAGCCATCGGTTGGGGCATCTGGCGCGGACTCAAGGGGCTTTACAAGCAGGCCGAGCAGCGCCACGACCTGGCCATGCTGGGCGTCCTGTGCTACCGCATGGACGATCAGCCAAAGCTTGGCGACGGCGACATTTCCCGGGGCACCTGGCTGTACATGCGTCGTCGGGCCTGGCGCTATCTTCGTCAACTCGGCCAGGATCTGCCCGAACTGTTCCCGGTGTTTGCCAGCCAAGTGTTGCGCCATTACCCGCCGAGGACTGACTTCCGCCACTGCTGGATCGCCAACCAGATCTGGCGACATCGGGATCTCATCGGTTCCACCAACCAAGGCAGTCTGGGTCGCGGCGACCTGCCGGACAAGTTGGACCGGCGCGCCTTCGACGACGCCTGGAAAATCAGTCCCACGCCGCTGCTGCGACTGCTGGAGGACGCCCGCAACCCGCAAGTCTGCGACTTCGCCATTCGCGGACTGGAGCAGGACTTCAAAGACGCCCTGCGTCACGTCGAACCGAATTGGCTGGCTCGCCTCGGCGCAAAACCGCTGGACATCGTGCACGCCTTTATCCTCAAACTGCTGCGCGACAATCCCGAGTTTCACCAATCCAAGCTGAAACCACTCGGCTTGCACGACATGGTGCTGGGGCTGCTCCACAGCGCCCACGAACCCGCCCGCCGCTACGCCATCGACTATGCTCGCGCCTACGCCACCGATCTGCCTGTAGCCGAGTTGGTAAAACTGGCGGCGGAAGGGGCGCGCGACGTGCAAGCTTTCGCCGTGGCGATCCTGGAGCAACGCACTCCGGCCGAGTTGGGCCTGCCAACCCTGCTCAAGCTGCTGACCGCGCCGGCCAGCGCCAATCTCGCCAAAGCCAAACTGTGGCAAGGTTTCCGGCCACAAGACATCAGCGCCGAGCAATTCGTCGAGCTGGCGCTCGCGCCGTCCAAACCGGGGTCGGGCGATTCCGCGCTCGATGTCGTCATCCAGTTTTATCGCGACGCTAAGGTCACGGTGCCCGCCGCTTACTACCGCCAGTTGTTGGACGATCCGCGCTGCACCGCCAGCGCGCGCCAGCGGGCGCTAAAAGCGTTGGCGGACTATCCAGGGCGCGAGATCGGCGCCGCCTGGTTGCAGCAGGCATTGTTGAATCCCCATCTGAGCGATACCGCAGCCGGTTGGCTGCGGCAGGGTAAGTTGAAAGGCGAGGATTTGGATGCCGAATGGCTGAAAGGGCTGGCGTTGCGGCCGGCGCTACGGCCGCTGGCGCTTCAGTTGCTCGGCGACCCCGAGCTGATCGCACCGAACCGCATCGGCCTGCCTTGGCTACTGGCGATGGCGCGACAGGCCGACCCGTCTCTCCATCATTTCGCGCATCGCTATCTGCTGGAATCCTTCCGGCCCGGCGACTTCGCCAGCGGCGAACGCAGCGGGATCGATCACTTGTGGGAGCTGGCCTGTGGCGCCGCGCAGCCGGAGCCGGTGCGCCGCTTCGCCGCCGCTTATCTCAAGGCCCATCATCCGAAACTCGGCCCGAGCGAGCCGGAAACGCGCGCCCTGAACATCAAACCCGCGCTGACCGATGTCGACTACCCGCTCAGCCGGCTTCGACCGCTATTTGACGACCACCGGCCCGACCTGCGCCGACTGGCGGTCGCCATCGCGCGGGAGGAATTGCACGCCTGGAACGAGCCAGCCCTGCTCTATCGGCTGGCCGACAGCGAACACCGCGAGCCGCGCGCCTTCGCCATCGAACAGTTGCTCCGTCTGGGCGAGACTGTGATCGAACCAGTCTTGCCGGCCGAATGGTTGTTGCCGGAGTGGGTGTTTCAGTTGGCCGAAAGCCGCCACAAAATCACCCGCGAGACCGCGCTGACCCTGATCCGCCGGCATCACGAGCGGCTCGGCGATCCGGCGCGACTGGCCTGGCTGATGGAAAGTCCGCACCGCGAGGTCGGCTTGTTCACCGTGCGGCTATTGTGGGAGCGCCAGCGCCGGAAGTTCGCGCCGACCGCGAAGGCCACCGAGTCCCAGATCGGCGCTCCAGCCGAGTCACTGCAACATTTTCTGTGCAAGACCCTATTCGGTCTGCCGCCGGGTCGGATGGAACGGCGCGAGTTGGACGCCGAACAGGCCACGCCCGAACGGCCGTGGCCGGCCAGCGTCGGCAAGCGCCGGCTGATCGAAGCCATCAAGACGCTAGCTTTGGAAGATGCCGCTTTTGCTACGCTGGTCACGCCGGTATTGGGAGAATTCCGCCATTCCCGCGCCAAGCACGAATGGCAACACTGCGTCGCCGCTCTGGCGCAAATCCGCCGGGCGCATCCGGCGATTCGAGTGGATTTGCCGGTGGGTCAGGTGAGTGTCAGATTGCACGGCACTTGACTTCTCAAAAGGACAATTGAATTTGCCCTTATGAAAGTCGGTGATATGCTCAAAATACTGAAAATGGATGGCTGGTATCTCGTCGCTACCGTGGGAAGTCACCGGCAATTCAAACATCCCACCAAGTTGGGACGTGTCACTGTACCGGGTAAACCGAGCGATGATTTGACCTTGGGTACTGAAAACAGCATCTTAAAACAGGCTGGTCTGAAAAAGTGATGGGAGCTTTTCCATGCGTTATGCGGTAGTGATCGAAAAAGCCGAACGAAATTATGCGGCCTATGTTCCAGATCTTCCCGGTTGCGTAGCGACCGGCCAAGCTCTGGAAGAGATAGAAACACAGATTCAGGAAGCCATTCAATTGCATTTGCGCGGTATGCGCGAAGATGGCTTGCAGATTCCAGAGCCTTCCAGTCAGGTAAAATATATTGAAGTAGTTGCTTAAGCTTGGCTTGGAACTGCAATCAAACTGCTTTGCGATTATCAAGACTAAAGAAATAATATCTAATGAAATGAAGATAAAAGATCAATACCATAAGTGGATTGAATGGAGCGAAGAAAATCAAATTTATATTGGCAAATGCCCAGATTTGATCACAGGAATTCATGGGGATAACCCTACCCAGCTTTATAGCGAGCTATGTGAAGTCGTTGAAGATGTGATTCAACATTTTGTCAAGAAAGGCCGAGAATTACCACCGCCACAGATTCGACCCATGCAGGAAGTCGTATAATTTTCTCTAAATTTCTTTTCGCCAAGACCAAGTTATTGTAATAATTTATCTAATTCTTATGGAGTGCTAGTATGAAAATTGTAGTGTTGGATAGCAATATTTGGCTCTCTGAATTAGCTTTAATGAGTCCTTTGGGTTGCGCCTTTAGTCATTATATTGTGGTAAGTGATATAAAAATTGGATTGCCTGAAATAATTGAATTAGAAACAAAATCTAACCTTAGAAAACAATTAATTGATTACCGAGAAAATATAAGAAAAAACTACAATCGCATGTTAGCTATTTTTGGTCAGATGAAAGAGATAGTTATGCCTGAGGATGAAGTTATTGATAAAAAGATTGAAGATATATTTAATTTTCATAAAGATAGGTTAATAGGGATTCCATTCGACCTTGAAGGCGCAAAAAGCTCTTTCGATAAAATCATTAGAAAGCTACCACCTAATGGAGAACAAAACCAACAATTTAAAGATGGGGTTATTTGGGCTAATTGTCTCAAACTCGCTGAAATAGGAGATGTTGGTTTGGTAACTGAAGATAAAGGCTTCTACAAAAATCGTGAATACACTAAAGGGTTGGCTCCTAATTTATTACAGGAAGCCAGAAACGCTCCCCATTCAATTATGGTATTTAGTGAGTTAGCTCTAATAATTGATCAAGTCAAGTCTGATTTAGGCTTAGATAAGCAGAAACTTGTTGAGATAATAGAAAAAACACTTACCCGAAAGTACTAGAACTCTCTAACAGAAAAGATTTTGAAGTGATAGGAATAGCAAGTAGTAGTTTTGAATTTTATGCGACAATAAATCCATTAGAAGTTTCAGTTAAATCAAATATCAACTATAACTTAGAAAGCAAACAACCCAACAAAAACACTAATGGCACGGTTGAAAGCAAAGCAGAATTTATCTTGAATACCAACAACTATCAAATTAGAAATTTCATTAATCATAGAGAATTTATCTACTGGATAGATGAGAATGGAGATACTAAAAAAAACAACAACATATATTGTTATGCTTCAGGTCTCGCATTCGGACATAGAACAGTTGAGCATCACATATCCTATAGACTTGAATAGCAACACTGTAGCTCTAAAGTGATATGAATTATCAAACGCCAGCAGTTCTCGCACGAAGCCCATGAATGATTTTTAGGAGCCGCCAGTGGCTAAACAATACGCGCCCCATATCGAACGCCTATTGGCCGTCGCCGCCAGCGGCAAACTGTTGGCCGTCGGCGGTCG
>CAVRCC010000054.1:0-18017 GCA_963719395.1 uncultured Gammaproteobacteria bacterium
TTCATTAGTGCCGATCATGGAGCCGGCCTCGGTGATCGGCGCCCGTTATCTCGCCATCGGTACCGGTGACACCGAGCTGTACGTGTTCGCCCGGATGCTGGCGGCGGCGGTCATCAGCATCTGGGTGTTCCTGTTTCGGGGCGCGGTGAAGGCGGATTAGCAAACCGGCGGGCACTCTGTACTGAACGAACAGCGCGCGCCCCGCGCCCGACCCACTAAATCTTGTCCCTGACGCCCCGGAGTCCTGGCCCATGTTTGACACCCTCCACCAACGCTGGCATCAGTTCGCCGCAGTCCCGCCCGGCCAGCGCTTCCAGGCGCACTTCGCGCGCCGGCAACAGACCCGGCCGCGCGTGCTGCACCAGAAAATCCTCGCCATCGGCGGCGGCGTCCTCGTCATGGGTGCCGGGCTGTTTTTCCTGCTGGCGCCCGGTCCGGGCATCCTCATTTTTCTGGTCGGCGCCCTGCTGGTCGCCGAGGAGTCGCGGACGGTCGCGCGGCTGATGGACGGGGCCGACCTGCGGCTGCGGCGGCTGGCCGCCTGGGCATCGGCCCGCTGGCGGCAACGGTCGGGGCGGACCCCGTGACTCTCGGTACCCACCTCGCCTTCGCCTCGGTGCTCTACCTGGGTGGCACGACCCTGTTCGGCTACAAATCCGACTGGATTGGCTGGCTGCTGGCGGCGGTCGCGTCGCTGGGGCCGGATGTGGATTTGCCCACCTCGAAAATCGGGCGGCTGTTCTTCTGGCTGTCGGTGCCGCTGGAGCGGCGCTTCGGCCATCGCACGATCTTTAAAGGCTGTCTAAAAACTAACTTATTAATTAATATAGATTTAGATATCGATTCCAGCCGGTTTTTGGGTTGATCCAACCGAACAAAGACTACTCCATAGAAAATTTTTCACAAAAAATCAATGATGAGTTTTTCGATAGTCTCTACCGATTTTCTTACCGGAGGTCGCCATGTCCACCGCCACCGTCACCTTATCCACCGAAGGCCAGGTCGTCATTCCCAAGGACATCCGCGATGCGCTGCACTGGGAAGCCGGCACCGAACTGACCGTGACCCCCGCCGGCAATGGCGTCATGCTAAAGGCGGCGCCGAAAAAACGCGGCAAACGACTTGAAGACTTGATCGGTATGCTCCAGCACGATGGGTCACCCATTTCCATCGAGGAATTGTGCAAGCCGGTGGATTATCGCGCCGACCGGGAAGAGTCCGAGAAGCGCAGCCGATGATCGCGTTCGATACCAACCTGTTGGTGCGAGAAACCCTCAACACGCAACTGGCCATTCTACTGGCCCAATTCGCCTCATGAAAACACCCGTGGTTTTGCCCGCCGACCATCAAATCCTCATTATCAACGCCCTGGTATTTTCTGTCTCAGGGCTATCTTCTTACCGGAGACCCTCATGACGGCTATCACCGCCAAATTATCCAGCAAAGGCCACGTAGTCATTCCCCAGGAACTGCGCAAGCGGCTGGGCTGGACCAGCGGCGCTGAGTTGATTTTCGTTGAGACCAGCGATGGCGTGTTGCTGAAATCGAAACGGAAAAAGGGACCGCATACCTTGGCGGACTTGATCGGTTTTCTTCAATATGACGGCCCCCCCATCAGCACGGAAGAGCTTTGCCGGCCAGTCGATCTGAACGAGGAGCCGAACGGAACCCGCCGATGATTGCCTTCGATACCAACCTGCTGGTGCGGATTGCCATTAAAGATGATCCGCGACAACTGGAAATCGTGCAAAAACTGCTGTTGTCCGAAACGGTGTTCATTTCCAGAACCGTGCTTCTGGAAACCGAATGGGTGCTCCGTGCTAGGTACGGCTATCCCAGAGAACGGATGGCGGATTTTTTTACCCTGATCGTAACCGCCAACCATACGGAGATTGAGGACGAAGATCAGGTCATCAGGGCGCTCGACTGGTATCGTCTGGGCGCTGATTTCGCCGACGCCCTGCATCTCGCCGCCTGTGGCAGGGCCATCATGCACACCTTCGATCAGAACTTCTGCAAGGCTGCGCGGGAACAGGGTCTTACCCCCGAAGTCCGGGTGTTGCGAACATGACCGCCTTGGTTATTTCGATGTAATGCCCAGCCTCAACTTCAAGCACCTACGCTATTTCTGGATGGTCGCCAAATCGGGCAGCATCGCCGGCGCCAGCCAGCGCCTACACCTGACGCCGCAATCCATCAGCGGCCAACTGGGCGAACTGGAAGCCAGTCTCGGCGTGGAGCTGTTTCGCCGGGTCGGGCGCGGTCTGGAGCTGACCGAGACGGGGCGGCGCATCTTCAGCTACGCCGACGAAATCTTCGCGCTCGGCGACGAACTGCTGGAGGTCGCTCTCGACCAGACGGCGCGGAAGAGCGTGCCGTTTCGGGTCGGCATCGCCGATTCGGTGCCGAAATCGGTCGCCTATCGCGTGGTCGAGCCGGCGCTGCGCCTCGCCGAACCGGTGCGGCTGGTCTGTCGCGAGGGCCGGCTGGCGCCGCTGCTGGCCGAAATGGCGGTCCACCATCTCGATCTGGTGATCGCCGACCGGCCCATGCCCACCCACCTCAACGTCCGGGGTTACAGCCACTTCCTCGGCGAGAGCGATCTGACGGTTTTCGCCGCGCCGGATTTGGCGCAATCCCTGACGGGAGCCTTTCCCGCGCTGCTGGACCGGGCGCCGTTTCTGCTGCCGGGGGAAGATGTCGCCCTGCGGCCCGACCTGATGCGCTGGTTTGAAGCGCAGCGCCTGTACCCGCGCATCGTGGGAGAATTTGAAGACAGCGCCTTGCTCAAGGCTTTCGGTCAGGCCGGCGCCGGGTTGTTCGTGGCGCCCACGGCGATTGCCGACTATGTCAGTCGGCAATACACTGTCCAGGCGGTCGGGCGCATCGAAGCGGTGACCGAGCAGCTCTACGCCATCACGACCGAGCGCCGGTTGCTGCATCCCGCCATCGTCGCGGTCGTCCAGGCCACGCAGCGCGAGTTTTTCGGGAAACCGGCCCGAGCCAAAACCGATCACCGGGGTGGATAGCGCACGACCGGTTCGCCGGGCGGTGGAGTTGAGGGTAATGCATGGGTGAATCACCGAATAATCCATTGCCGGATCCGAGCGGCCGGTCCGCCGCCGAGCTGGGTGTGTTGACGCTGGCCAGTCTCGATCATCTGCACGAAGCTATCAGTATCGTGGACAAGGACCTGCGCTTGCGGGTCTGGAACCGCCGGTTCGTCGAACTGCTGGATTTTCCGCCGGAACTGATGCGAGTGGGGTTGCCATTCGTCGAACTGTTTCGTTACAACGCCCGGCGTGGCGAATACGGCCCCGGCGATCCCGAGGTGCTGGCCGAGGAACGGGTCAGGCTGGCCGAGCGATTTGAAAGCCATTGCTTCGAACGGACCCGCCCGAACGGCACGGTGCTGGAGATTCGCGGCGAGCCGATTGCCGGCGGCGGGTTCATTACCGTCTACGAAGACATCACTGCCCGCAAACGCGCCGAGGCGGAACTTCAGGAGAGCCACGAACAGTTGGAGGCGCGGGTCCGCGAGCGTACCGCCGAATTGCTGGTGCTCAACGCCCAACTGGCCCAGGAAATTGAAGAACGCAAGCGCATCGCCATCGCCCTGCGCGAGAGCGAAAGCCGCATCCGGCTGATCACCGACACCATTCCAGTTTTGATTGGCTATCTCGATGCCGACCGGCGTTATCAGTTCGTCAACCAGAAATACGCTGAATGGTTTGGCGTACCGGCCGAAACCTTTCTGGGCCGCGTCTTCGGCGAGATGTTGGAGCCGGCGCTGGCGCGGCGGCTGCTAAGCCATGTGGGCGCGGCGCTGAACGGCCAGAGCACCCACGTCGAATATGAGTTGATTACGCCCGTCGAGCGGATGTACGTGCGCGCCTATTTCATCCCGCACGTGCCGCGCCATCTGGAAATGGATGCGGAGCGGGTGGTCGGCTGCTTCGTACTTACCGAGGATTTGACCGAATACCGGCAGGCGCAGATGGCGCTCAATCAGGCCCAAAAGCTGAAAGCGGTCGGCCAGCTTACCGGCGGCGTCGCCCACGATTTCAACAACCTGCTGACCATCATCCTGGGCAATCTGGCCATGCTGGAAGAAGGACTGCGGGATAATCCGGAAATGCACAAGTCGGCCCATACGGCGATGAATGCCGCCCGGCGCGGCGCCGATCTGACCCGCCGGCTGCTGGCCTTTTCCCGCCAGCAGGCCCTGCAACCCCGCCTGTTGTCGCCCGGCCAGCAGTTGCAGGAAATCGCCGAGTTGTTGCTGCGCGCCCTGGGAGCCCGCATCGAACTGGAAACCGTGGCCGACCCTACAGTCTGGAACATCCGGGTGGACCCGGGCCAACTGACCAACGCCGTGCTCAATCTGGCGATCAATGCCCGCGACGCCATGTCCGGCGGTGGTCGCCTGCGGATCGAGGCGTGCAACGTGACGCTCGATACCGCCTACACCGCTCGTTACCCCGATGTCGTGCCCGGTGATTACGTGCGGCTGACGGTGAGCGATACCGGCTGCGGGATGGCGCCGGAGGTGGTCGAACGCGCCTTCGAGCCGTTCTTTACCACCAAGGAACTCGGCGCCGGCACCGGCTTGGGCTTGAGCATGGTCTACGGCTTTGTCAAACAATCCGGCGGCCACGTCCGCATTCGCAGCCAGGTCGGGGCCGGGACCGCAGTAGAACTGTATCTGCCGCGCCATGTGGCCAAGGGCAGGGAAACCGTTTTCCCTGCCGAACCGACGCTGGATGAGACTCGCCTGCGCGGGCGGGAGACGATTCTACTGGTGGAGGATGATCCCGATATCCGCGACTTTGTAGCCCGCACCCTGACGGGGCTCGGCTACGGCGTGCGCGAGGCCGCTCACGGGCGGGAGGCGTTGGCGCTGCTGGCCATGGATGGACCGCTGGATCTGCTGTTGAGCGATATGACCATGCCGGGCGGCATCGGCGGTCATGACCTGGTGCTGGAGGCCCGCCGCCAGCGGCCGGGGCTCCGGGTGTTGCTGATGTCCGGTTTTACCGACATGGCCGGCCAGTTGCCCGCCGATTGCGCCTTGCTGGAAAAGCCGTTCCAGAAGCTGGAATTGGCGCGAGCAGTGCGGTTGACGCTGGATCGGCGGCTCATCTCCCCTCCTGGGGATGGGCTGGCGGAGTAGGGCGGATGGACGGGATGTTGGAGTCGGTTGGCGACCGCGACCGGTACTGGATGGGCCGGGCGTTGGAGTTGGCGCGGCGCGCGGCTGATGCCGGCGAGGTGCCAGTTGGGGCGGTGCTGGTGCGGGATGACGCGGTCGTCGGCGAAGGCTGGAACCGGCCCATTGGCGCCTGCGATCCAACCGCGCACGCCGAGGTGTTGGCGCTGCGGGCGGCGTCGGCGCGGGTTGGCAATTACCGGTTGGTGGGCAGTACGTTGTACGTGACGCTGGAACCGTGTCCGATGTGCGCTGGCGCCATCGTCCACGCGCGGGTGGCGCGGGTGGTGTTCGGCGCCGCCGATCCTCGCGCCGGCGCGGCCGGGACCGTGTTCGATCTGCTGCAATCGGCGGCGCTCAATCATCGCGCCGACGTGATGGGTGGGGTCCTGGCCGAGGAGTGCGGGGCGTTGCTGCGGGAGTTCTTCCGCGCCCGCCGACTCAAGCCGGCCACCAGCGCGGAAGCTGTTCTCAACGCTGGTTGAAACCGCTGCTTTCGTTGTTGTTGCTGTTGTTGCTGTTGTTCGACGGTTGTCGCCACCAGGGCTGTTGTTGCTGTTGTTGTTCCTGTTGGCGGCGTAGCCGTTCCTGGCGAACCGGTTCGGGCATCTGTTGTTGCCCTTCCTCCAGCGCGGTCTGTTGTTGCTCTTGCAGTTCGCGTTGCTTGGCCTTTTGGACTTGCCGGCGCAGACTCAACAGGGCGTCGTTCTTGGGCGCCGCGCGCAATCCCCGGTTGATGTAGGCCAGACTTTCGTCCAGCCGTCCCTGTTGCAGGCTTTGTTGCGCTATATCCCGATAGTAGGTCGTGATGCGCTGGATGCCGTTGAGCGCGGCGGGATGGTTGGGTTGCAGTTCCAGCACGCGCCGGTACGTACTCAGGGCGTTGCCGCTGGCGGGCGCGGTGAAGCGGCGGTTATCGATTTGTTGCTGCGCTTCGGCGAGCAAGCGTTCGACTTCCGCCTCCGGCGTCGGCGGTGAGACGACCTCGATGGGTGGTTCGGTCGGCGTTGCGACCGGTTCGGTTTGGCCGTTCGGCTGGGCGGCGGGCTGCGTTTCGAGAGCGGGCGGGACGCCAGCGGGGTTGGTGGCCGTGGCGGGCGGGACGCCAGCGGGGTTGGTGGCCGTGGCGGGCGGGACGCCAGCGGGGTTGGCGGCCGTGGCGGGTGGGACGCCAGCGGGGTTGGCGGCCGTGGCGGGTGGCGCCGTGGCGACCATGACGGTATTGGTGGTGGCGGGCGGTTGGCTGGGGGCGGCGGTAATCACGGGCGGCGGGCTGGGAGCAGCCTGGGTCGGGGAGGCTGGCGTGGCGGGCGCCGTCGTGGCCGCGGCAGGTTTGGGGGGGCGGGTGTCGTCCGCGATGTTGAGGAGTTGCGACGGATCCCGCAGGAATGGAATTTGCCAGAAAAAGTAGATACCTATCGCGCAAGCGAGGGTTACCGCACCCAGATAGAGGGCGAAGTGTTTTAGCCAAACGAGCGGGTTAAAAGCGTCCGGTGCGTCATCCGGTTCGGGTTCGCGAGCCGTTCGGTGGTCCGGCGGCGGCGGGACTGAGGGGCGGATTGCATGTTTGACCGCCTCGGCCCCGGGGTGCACGTTCATCCTGGCGCCGAGGGAGCGGGCGAAATGGCTCAGCCACTCGTACAGGCCAACATCCGGTGCATTAGCCGGTTTGGGTTCGCGGGTAGCGGCGCCGAGGGAGCGGGCGAAATGGTTTAGCCGCTCGCGCAGGCCAACATCCGGTGCATTAGCCGGTTTGGGTTCGTGGGTCGCTTGATGGTCTAGCGGCGAGATGATAATGCGGGTTGCTTGTTTCATCGCGGCGGTCTCAGGGTGCGCGTTGTTCCGGCCGGGACGATACGGATGCGGGAAGCCCGTGGGGGCGCACCGTCCTGGACAGAATCTTGGACCAGATCCGGACTTTCAGTCCTTGTTGCAAATCCACTGGGTCACAGCCAGGGATCGTATAATTTGGCGGAGAGGGTGGGATTCGAACCCACGTGGGGCGGCTAAGCCCCCATCCGATTTCGAGTCGGCGCCGTTGTGACCGCTTCGGTACCTCTCCGGGAGGATTTATTCGCAATGGATACGGAAGGATTACACATTGTACCGCATCGCGGTGTTTTGCCAACACCGTATCGAGGTGCTTTTGGGTATTGAAGCCTTCGTTTTCGATTTTCCAACGTAACCGGCCGGTGCGGCTCAACGTCGCCACGGTGCGGGCGGTCACCGTCAGGTTGGTCAGATGGACAAAGCGGTGCTGGGTGGGGTTCGCGCCCTGGGCGGGCGTGACGGTTTCCACGCTCTCCAGCCACGCCAGGGTGTGGCCGCCATAGGCGAGGTGGTTGACCCAGCGCAACCGCTGGTCGATCACCGTGGAACCGTGGTAACGCCGCTCGTGGCGGCATTGCGCTGGAGTCAGGGGCAGCAACCCCTGCACGTCCTCCCAGACGGTGGGCAGGTTGCCGTCTTTGAAGGTGATGATGAACGCCCAACCGGAATCGCGGCAGATCTCGAAGAAGCCCTGATAGGGATACAGGCCATCGGCGGTCAGACAGAGCGGTAGCCGGGGATACTGCTGTTTGAGCTGGGCCGCCAAGCGGGCGAACGCCTTGCGTTCGCAATCCTGTTTATCATACTCACCGGTCGGATTGGCGATCCATTCGGTCGCCAACGAGATCGCCAACCCGGAGGGGGTGATCAGCTTGGCTTCCAACACCGGATGAAAATAAGTCGTTTTCCCGGTCGATGAGGTCCGATGCAGGCACTGCTCGCAGTGCCGCTCGCTAAAGCTCGCCACCCCCGTCGCGTCGACGGCCACCACAAACCAGCATCCGAACAGGCGATACTTGTGCAGGACCTTCTTCTCCAACAGCGTCTTCACCAAGGTGTGTTTGAGCTGTTCCAACTCGGCTTCGGGCAGCCGGCACAACACCTGGTGGACCGTGTCCAGATGCGGCAGCCGCAACTTGAACAAGCGCTCGTAATGGGTCCTGAATTTCGCCTCGGCCCGCTGGTTATTGAAGGCGTTGCGCGAACCTTGTTGAAACACAAAGAGCAGGATCCCCGCCAGCAGAATTTCCGCCAGCGTATAGTCGGATTTCTGCCGACAGTCTTCCAACTGGCGCAGCTGGTCGAACAGATTGGGAAAAAAATGATGGATCGTCTTGCACAGTTCGCACAGGACCGCCTGCCCGCGGCTGGGGCACGCCGCGGCGGCGCGCCGCCGGGCGCGGCACCGGGCTTGACGTTTGGCCGTGTGGCGCGCCTTCCGGTGCTGGCGGCGGTGAAGGAGGGCGGCGGTAGCGTGGCTCATCAGGTTCTCCGGAATAGTCGAGGGAAAATCTTTTGGAGGATAATCCCTCAGCGCCGCCGTGTGACCTCCCAGCGCCCCAGACAGCCGGAAAAATATTTTTTCGGTATGGGTTTAACCAACCGAATTTAATCACTTTTTATCAACGCTCTGAATCGCTGTCTCAGGCCGCGATCAGCGCCCGCAATTCCCCGGTCCGTCGTTCCAACAATGCCGCATCGCCGCGCGTTTCCACGTTCAGCCGCAGCAGTGGTTCGGTGTTGGAACAGCGCAGGTTGAAGCGCCAGTCGGCAAATTCGAGGCTGACGCCGTCGGTTTCGTCCAGCGCTGGTTGCCGATCGGCGTAGGCGGCCAGAATCTCGCGAATCTTGGCCGGGGCGTCGGCCACCCGGAAATTAATCTCGCCGCTGCACGGAAACGCCCGCATCCGCGCGTTCACCAGCGCCGCCAGCGGTTGGCCACTGCGGCAAAGCTGTTCGGCGACCAGCAGCCACGGAATCATGCCACTGTCGCAGTAGGCGAAATCGCGGAAGTAGTGATGGGCGCTCATCTCGCCGCCGTACAGCGCATCCTCCAGCCGCATCCGCTCTTTGATAAAGGCGTGGCCGGTTTTGCTCTGCACCGGGATACCACCCGCCGCCCGCACCTGCTCGATCGTGTTCCAAGTCAGGCGCGGATCGTGGATGATTTTCGCGCCCGGTTGCCGCGCCAGCAGGGTTTCCGCCAGCAGGCCGACCAGGTAGTAACCCTCGATAAATCGTCCGGCGGCGTCGAAAAAGAAACAACGGTCGAAATCGCCGTCCCAGGCCAATCCCAGATCGGCGCCGTGTTTCTGTACCGCTTGCGCCGTGGCGTCGCGGCATTCCGGCAGCAGGGGATTGGGGATGCCGTGCGGAAACGTACCGTCCGGTTGGTGGTGGATTTTGATGAAGTGAAACGGCAGATGCGATTCCAGCGCGTCGATGATCGGTCCCGCGCCGCCGTTGCCGGCGTTGACCACGATCTTCAGCGGCTTGAGTGCGCTGATATCGATATAGCTCAGCAGGTGCGCGATATAATCGCCTTTGTCCGGTCGACCGACCCAGTTGCCGCGCCGCTTGGATTCTGGAAACTGGCCGCGCGCGGCCAGATCGCGGATAGCGAACAGGCCGCTGTCGCCGCTGATCGGTTTGGCCTGCTCGCGCACCAGCTTCATGCCGTTGTAATCCATCGGATTGTGGCTGGCGGTGACCATGATTCCGCCGTCGATCCGGTGGTGGAAGGCGGCGAAATAGATCTCCTCGGCGCCGCACAGACCGATGTCCAGCACATCCGCGCCGCCGTCCAGCAGACCCTGGGCCACCGCCGCGCTCAACGCCGGACTGGTCAAACGCACGTCGTGGCCGACCGCCACTTGGTGCGGTTGCAGCAGGGCGGCATAGGCCCGACCGATGCGATAGGCCAGGTCCTCGTTCAGTTCGTCGGGAATCCGCCCGCGAATGTCATACGCCTTAAAACATGCCAGTTCGGTGCTCATTGCGCCTCAGCCCTCGCTATTTCCCCGGCCGTACACATCCTCGAACCGGACGATATCGTCCTCGCCCAGATAGCTGCCCGATTGCACCTCGATGATCTCCAATGGAATCTTGCCGGGATTGGTCAGCCGGTGCTGGACGCCGACCGGGATGTAGGTGGACTGGTTTTCGGTCAGGAGAAACATCTCGTCGCCGCGGTGGACGCGGGCGGTGCCGCTCACCACCACCCAATGCTCGGCGCGATGATGGTGCATCTGCGAGGAGATGCAGGCGCCCGGCTTGACCATGATGCGTTTGACCTGGAAGCGCCGGTCGAAATCGATCGAGTCGTAACAGCCCCAGGGCCGATAAACCTTGCGGTGGCTCCGACCTTCCGGGCGCTGGCTGGCTTTAAGCTGATCGACCACCGCCTTGACCTCTTGCACCCGGTCCTTGGTGGCGACCAGCACGGCATCGGCGGTTTCCACCACCACCAGATTATCCACCCCGACCGTGGCCACCAACCGCGTGGCGGCATCCACGTAGGTGTCGTGGCTGTCCACGCTGATCACGTCGCCCCGGGTGATGTTGCCGTCGCCGTCGCGCTCGCCCACCTCCCACAGCGCCGACCAGGACCCCACATCGTTCCAGCCCACTGCCAGCGGCATCACCACCGCATGATCGGTTTTTTCCATCACCGCGTAGTCGATGGAATCCTTGGGGCAGGCGGCGAACGCCTCGCGGCTCAGCCACAGGAAATCCCGGTCGGCCCGGCCGGTGGCCAGCGCCTGCTGACAGGCGGCCAGCATCGCCGGCGCCAGGCGTTCCAGTTCGGCCAGAAACGCCGAGGCGCGGAACATGAACATGCCGCTGTTCCAGTAGTGATCGCCGGAAATCAGATAACGCTGGGCGGTGTCGGCGTCGGGTTTCTCGACGAAACGATCCACCCTGCACACCCCGGATTCGTCCAGCGGCGGGCCGGCCTTGATGTAACCGTAACCGGTTTCCGGCGCGGTCGGGACGATGCCGAAGGTGATCAGTCGGCCGGCCTCGGCGTGGGGTGCAACCTGACGCACGGCGGCGCGGAAGCCCTCGACATCGGCGATGACATGATCGGCCGGCAGGATCAGCAGGGTCGGATCGGCGCCCGCAAGCTGGGCGTGCAGAGCCGCCACCGCGACTGCCGGTGCGGTATTGCGGCCGACCGGCTCCAAGATCACCGCTGCCGGCTGGATACCGACCGCTCGCAGTTGCTCGGCTACCATGAAGCGATGCTCCTCGTTGCACACCACCAACGGCGCGGTCACCTCGGTCAGACCGGCGATCCGCAGCGCGGTGTTTTGCAGCATGGTGTACTGGTCCACCAGCGGCAGGAACTGCTTGGGGTAAGCCTCGCGCGACAGCGGCCACAACCGGGTGCCGCTGCCGCCCGACAGGATGACGGGGATGATCATGCTTGTTCACCTCGGCCGATAGCGTAATAAATGAAACCCTGTGCGCGCAGGTAGTCCGGATCGTAAAGATTGCGGCCATCGAAGATCAGCGGCTGCTTCAGTTGCCGGCGGATGGCGTCGAAATCGGGACTGCGGAACAGGCTCCATTCGGTGACGATCACCAGCGCGTCGGCACCGGCGAGCGTGTCCATCGGCCGGTCGCACAACTGGAAATCGGGCCGTTCGCCGTAAAGGTGGCGTGCCTCGTTCATGGCCGCCGGATCGTAAGCCCGCACCGTGCAGTTTTCCCGCCACAGCGCCTCCAGCAGGTTACGGCTGGGCGCTTCGCGCATGTCGTCGGTACCCGGTTTGAAAGCCAGCCCCCACACGGCGAAAGTTCGCCCGCGCAAATCCGCGCCGAAATGGCGCTGGATCTTGGCGAACAGCACGTTCTTCTGCCGCTCGTTAACCGCTTCCACCGCTTGGAGGAGGGCAGCCTCGTAGTTCGCCGAACGGGCGGTATACTCTAAAGCCTTGACGTCCTTCGGAAAACAGCTTCCACCGTATCCCGCGCCCGGATAGATGAAGTGGTAACCGATGCGCGGATCGGCGCCGATGCCGACTCGGACCTTTTCGATGTCCGCCCCCAGCCGTTCGGCCAGATTGGCCATCTCGTTCATGAAGCTGATCTTGGTCGCCAGCATGGCGTTAGCGGCGTACTTGGTCAGTTCCGCCGAGCGCACGTCCATTTCGATCAGCCGGTCGCGGTTGCGGTTGAACGGCGCGTACAGATTGCGCAATTGCACGGTGGCCCGGTGGTCGTCGCTGCCGACGATGATGCGGTCGGGCCGCATGAAGTCCTGGATCGCCGCGCCTTCCTTGAGAAATTCCGGATTGGAAACCACCGAGAACGGGATGTCCCGGCCGCGTTCGGCAAGCACGGCGGCAATAGCATCCCGCACCACGTCGGCGGTGCCCACTGGCACGGTGGATTTGTTGACCACCACCCGGTACTCCTCCAAGTGCTGACCGATGGAGCGGGCGACAGCACGCACGTGCTGCAAATCGGCCGAACCGTCCTCGTCGGGCGGGGTGCCGACGGCGATGAACTGGAACAGACCATGCGCCACGCCCGCCGCGAGATCGGTGGTGAATTGCAGCCGGCCGCTTTCACCGTTGCGCCGAACCACGTCGTCCAGGCCGGGTTCGTGAATCGGAATTTGGCCGCGTTGGAGCATGTCGACCTTGCGCGGGTCCACGTCCACGCACAGCACGTCGTTGCCCACGTCAGCGAAACAGGCGCCGGTGACCAGCCCGACATAGCCGGAGCCAAAAATCGTGATTTTCATCATTGCCCCCTGAACGAATATCCGAGGCGAACGCCGGAGTTGCCTCTAAAGGTTTTTTGATGAGGCGCACTTTAACACAGGCCCGGATGGGGCGGTTTTGCTAGAATCGCCGGCCATGGACGTTTCCTGGATTCTCGACGATCTCAACGAACCCCAGCGCGTGGCGGTGACCGCACCGCTGGGACCCTTGCGGGTGCTGGCCGGCGCCGGCAGCGGCAAAACCCGGGTATTGACTCGGCGCATTGCCTGGCTGCTGGCGGTGGAAAATGCCTCGCCCTGGTCGATTCTGGCGGTGACCTTCACCAACAAAGCCGCCGCCGAGATGCGCGGTCGGGTCGAAGCGATGCTGGATCATCCCATCGGCGGGCTGTGGATCGGCACTTTTCATGGCATCGCCCACCGCTTGCTGCGCCAACACTGGCAGGAAGCCCGGTTGCCGCGCGCCTTCCAGATCCTCGACAGCGACGATCAAACCCGGTTGCTGAAGCGGGTGTCGCGCGGCCTGAATCTGGACGAGAAGAAATGGCCGCCGCAACAGTCCGCTGGTTTCATCAACCGCTGCAAGGACGAAGGCCAGCGCCCCGCCGATCTGGCCGACGACGGCAAGCCGGTCCAGCGCCAGTACCGACAGATTTACACGATCTATCAGCAGGAATGCGAGCGCGGCGGGTTAGTGGATTTCGGCGAACTGCTGCTGCGCGCCTACGAACTCTGGCGCGACAACCCGGACCTGCTGGCCCATTATCGGGAGCGGTTCCAGCACGTGCTGGTGGACGAATTCCAGGATACCAACACCATCCAGTACCAGTGGGTGCGACTTGTTGAGCGGCGGCCAGGGCGACGTGTTCATCGTCGGCGATGACGATCAATGCGATTTACGGGTGGCGGGGTTCCCAGGTCGAGAATCTCCAACGCTTCGCCCAGGACTTCCCCGGCACGCAAACCATCCGCCTGGAACAGAACTACCGCTCCACCCACAACATCCTCAAGGCCGCGAATGCGCTCATCGCCCACAACGCCGGCCGGTTGGGTAAGAATCTGTGGACCGCCGACGGCGACGGCGAACCGATTCAGGTCTACGCCGCTTTCAACGAAGTGGACGAGGCGCGGTTCGTGGTGGAGCGCATCCGCCAGTGGGTGGAAGCGGGTGGTCGGCGCCGCGACGCGGCGATTCTGTACCGTTCCAACGCTCAGTCGCGGCTGTTCGAGGAAACCCTGATCGGGACGGCGATCCCGTACCGGATTTACGGGGGGTTGCGCTTCTTCGAGCGCGCCGAAATCAAGGATGCCCTGGCCTATCTGCGGTTGATGGCCCACCGCGACGACGATCCTTCCTTCGAGCGAGTGGTGAACACTCCGCCGCGCGCCATCGGCGAGCGCACTGTGGACCTCCTGCGCGAAACGGCGCGCGTCCAGGGTGGATCGCTCTGGCAGGGGGCGTTGCAGCTTCTAAGCGGTGGGGGACTGAGCGGGCGGGCCGCCAGCGCCGTGCGCGGTTTTTTGAACCTGATCGAGGCGCTGGACCGCGACAGTCACGGTCGGCCGCTGCCGGAACGGGTCGATCACGTCATCCATCAAAGCGGCCTGCTGGCGATGTACGAGCAGGCCAAGGCCGATAAAGGCGAGATGCGGGTGGAGAATCTGGAGGAACTGGTCAACGCCAGTGGCGATTTCATCGCCAACACCGATCCGGTCGTGGTCGGCGCGGACCCGGATGAGCCGGATTGGCTGAACGCCTTTTTGGCCCACGCCGCGCTGGAATCCGGCCAGGGTCAGGGCGCCGCCGGCGAGGATAGCGTGCAACTGATGACCCTGCACATGGCCAAGGGTCTGGAGTTTCCGCTGGTGTTCCTGGTGGGACTGGAGGAGGGGCTGTTCCCGCACAACCGTTCGGTGGGGGAAGCGCGCCAATTGGAGGAAGAACGGCGGCTGGCCTACGTCGGCATCACCCGCGCCTGCCGTCAGTTGTACGTGACCCATGCTGAAAAACGCACCCTGTACGGCCGCGAGAACTATCCGTCGCCTTCGCGCTTCGTCCGGGAAATCCCCGAGGAACTGATCCGCGATGTGCGCGCTCGCGCTACCCACCGAGCAAAAACGCCGTTGCCGGCCCATGCCGTCGCCCCGCCAACTCCCGCCGTGCCGGCTGGACTACGGCCTCGGCAGCGGGTGCGCCATCCGCAATTCGGCGAGGGCGTGGTGCTGGAGGTCGAAGGCGCTGGCTATCACGCCCGGGCCAAGGTGAATTTCCCGGCGGCTGGCGGCGCCAAGTGGCTGGTGGTGGCCTACGCCAAGCTGGAAATCCTGTGAACCAGCCCGCGCTCACCATGCCGGTGACCCGTCCTACGCTGACCGGCGTCGATCCTCGCTCCAGCCCTTCATCCAGACCGCGCCTCCCCGAGCACCGTCTGAGCCTGAAGGAAGTGTTGGATGAACTGGCCGCCGACGGTCTGGTGGACCGGGCCGATCTCGAACGGGTCGGCGTGGAGTCCCGGACGGAACGCGGCGAGCCGCATCCCCTGGTGGTGATCGCCAACAAAAAACTGCACCATCTCCAGCCGCCGCATCAGGTGTTGAGTTTGGAGCTGCTGACCGAGTGGCTGGCCGGCAAGGTGGGCTTGCCGTACCTGCGCATCGATCCGCTCAAGCTCGACATCGCCGCAGTCGAGCGGTTGTTGCCGTTCGTCTCCTACGACTATGCCGCCCGCTACCACATCCTGCCGGTCGCGGCGGACGATACCCGGGTGGTGTTTGCCACCACCGAGCCCTATCTGACCGAATGGCAGAACGTGTTGGGGCAGACCCTGCGCCGCGACATCGAACGGGTCATCGCCAATCCGCTGGACATCAATCGTTACCAGTTGGAATTCTACGGCGTCTCGCGTTCGGTGCGCGGCGCGCTGCGGGGTTCGCTGGAGCAGACCTCGGGCATCCTCAACTTCGAGCAGTTGCTGGAACTGGGCCGGCGCGGCGAACTGAGCGCCGACGAGCGGCCGATCGTGCAAATCGTGGACTGGCTGCTGCAATATGCATTCTCCCAGCGCGCCAGCGACATCCATCTGGAACCCCGCCGCGAGCAGGGACACATCCGCTTCCGCATCGACGGCGTGTTAAACGCAATTTATCAGTTGCCGCCGGCGGTGATGAGCGCGGTAACCAGTCGCATCAAGATTCTGGGTCGGATGGACGTGGCCGAGAAGCGCCGGCCGCAGGATGGCCGGATCAAGACCCGCACCCCGGCCGGCCGGGAGATCGAACTGCGACTGTCCACCATGCCCACCGTCTTCGGCGAGAAGTGCGTGTTGCGCATCTTCGATCCCGATACCGTAACCAAGAATTTCAGTCAGTTGGGCTTCGCACCGGCCGAGGAGACCGCCTGGCGAACGATGATCGCCCGGCCGCACGGCATCGTGCTGGTGACGGGTCCGACCGGTTCCGGTAAAACCACCACGCTGTACACCACCCTCAAGCATCTGGCCAATCCCGAGGTCAACGTGTGCACGATCGAGGATCCGATCGAGATGGTGGTGCCGGAACTCAACCAGATGCAGGTCCAACCAGCGATTGATCTGACCTTTGCTCAGGGTATCCGTACCCTGCTGCGGCAAGATCCTGACATCATCATGGTCGGCGAAATTCGCGATCTGGATGCCGCGCAGATGGCCGTGCAGGCCGCCCTGACCGGACATTTGGTGCTCTCGACCCTGCACACCAACGACGCCGCTTCGGCGGTGACCCGACTGCTCGATCTCGGTGTGCCTCACTATTTGATCCAGAACGTGCTGATCGGGGTGATGGCGCAGCGGTTGGTGCGCACCCTGTGCCCGCACTGCAAGGGCGAGGGACAACTGGAAGCGACATTATGGGAGGCATTGGTTCGGCCTTGGCCGTTGCCGAAACCGGCGGCCATCCGGGCGCCGCACGGTTGTCCGGAGTGCCGCAACACCGGTTACCTGGGCCGCGTCGGCTTGTATGAACTGCTGACCGTGACGCCAGAACTGCGCCGGTTGCTGCAACCAGAAACGGACGCAGCCGAACTCCGCCGTCGCGCCTGCGCGCAGGGCATGCGCCCGCTGCGAGTCAGCGCCGCTTTACAGATCGCCGCTGGCCTGACCACCTTCGAGGAGGTCCTTCAGGTATTGCCGCCGCTGGAGGAGGAATAGCGCCGCCTTAGAGTGCTTTCTTGATACATCGCATGGTTTTTGACTATTTTGTTGGGAATAGTACACAATAGTTGTGTGTGATTACCGCATTGCGACTTTTTAAACCAAAAAAATGACTAAGGATCATGACGATGTCCAAGAAAATCGCGAAAAGTGCGTTGGCGGCGGCGTTGGCTGGCGGTTTGCTGGCGGGAGTTGCCCAGGCTTACGAGGCGGGTGACTGGATTGGCCGGGTTGGGGTGTGGGGTGTGCTTCCGAAATCCGACAACCTGAATACCCCACTGGGAACGATCAATGTAGACGACGGTTACAGCCTGGGTCTCAACCTCACCTACATGGCTACACCGAACATCGGTATCGAACTGATTGCCGCCCTGCCGTTCAAGCACGACATCGAACTCTCCGGCGTGGGCAAAGTTGCCAGTACCTATCAGTTGCCCCCGACGCTTTTTTTGCAGTATCACTTCATGCCGCAAAGCACCGTCCGTCCGTATGTCGGCGTGGGTCTGAACTACACCTTCTTCTGGGATGAAAAAGACCACCGGCACCCTGTCCGGCACCAAACTGGATCTGGATCCGTCTTGGGGGGTGGCTGGGGAATTAGGCGTCGATATCGACATAACCCCCAACTGGTTTATGAATGCCGTTGTCAGTTATATGGATATTGACACCAAGGCTAAATCGAACCTCCTCGGCACCCTCGGCACCGTGAACATTGACCCCTGGGTGGTCGGCCTTAACGTCGGCACCCGTTTCTAAGGCTGTTGCGGCGGGCGCGGGGCCGACGCTTTTCCGACTCCGCCGCCTGTCTGTTAACCCGGGGAGCATGTTTTCTCATGCCCGTTCGGGATACCCAGCGTTTTCAGCGCCGCGCTCAGTTCCATCCGGTGATCCCCCTCGGTTTCCACCGTCACCCGGCCGGTAGGCACGTCCACCGCCACCTCCCGGACCCTGGCGTCCTGGCGCAAACCGGTTTGAATCGCGCTGGCGCAGCCGCCGCATTTGACGTTCTGAACCGTGAACTCGAACTTCATGTCGTTCTCCACCGATAATTGAATGA
>CAVRCC010000055.1:0-12005 GCA_963719395.1 uncultured Gammaproteobacteria bacterium
GGGGCAGCAACCCCTGCACGTCCTCCCAGACGGTGGGCAGGTTGCCGTCTTTGAAGGTGATGATGAACGCCCAACCGGAATCGCGGCAGATTCCAAGAAGCCCTGATAGGGATACAGGCCATCGGCGGTCAGACAGAGCGGTAGCCGGGGATACTGCTGTTTGAGCTGGGCCGCCAAGCGGGCGAACGCCTTGCGTTCGCAATCCTGTTTATCAGCACAGACTGGTCGGATCGGCGATCCATTCGGTCGCCGCGAACGAGATCGCCAACCCGGAGGGGGTGATCAAGTCGGCTTCCTCTAACACCGGATGAAAATAAGTCGTTTTCCCGGTCGATGAGGTCCGATGCAGGCATGGCTCGCAGTGCCGCTCGCTAAAGCTCGCCACCCCCGTCGCGTCTATGGCCACCACAAACCAGCATCCGAACAGGCGATACTTGTGCAGGACCTTCTTCTCCAACAGCGTCTTCACCAAGGTGTGTTTGAGCTGTTCCAACTCGGCTTCGGGCAGCCGGCACAACACCTGGTGGACCGTTACCGTCCAGATGCGGCAGCCGCAACTTGAACAAGCGCTCGTAATGGGTCCTGAATTTCGCCTCGGCCCGCTGGTTATTGAAGGCGTTGCGCGAACCTTGTTGAAACACAAAGAGCAGGATCCCCGCCAGCAGAATTTCCGCCAGCGTATAGTCGTATTTCTGCCGACAGTCTTCCAACTGGCGCAGCGGGTCGAACAGATCGGGAAAAAAATGATGGATCGTCTTGCACAGTTCGCACAGGACCGCCTGCCCGCGGCTGGGGCACGCCGCGGCGGCGCGCCGCCGGGCGCGGCACCGGGCTTGACGTTTGGCCGTGTGCTGGCGCGCCTTCCGGTGCTGGCGGCGGTGAAGGAGGGCGGCGGTAGCGTGGCTGATCAGGTTCTCCGGAATAGTCGAGGGAAAATCTTTTGGAGGATAATCCCTCAGCGCCGCCGTGTGACCTCCCAGCGCCCCAGACAGCCGGAAAAATATTTTTTCGGTATGGGTTTAACCAACCGAATTTAATCACTTTTTATCAACGCTCTGAATCGCTGTCTCAGGCCGCGATCAGCGCCCGCAATTCCCCGGTCCGGCGTTCCAATAACTCCGCATCGCCGCGCGTCTCCACATTCAGCCGCAGCAATGGTTCGGTATTGGAGAGCGCAGGTTGAAACGCCAGTCGGCAAATTCCAGACTGAGGCCGTCGGTCTCATCTACCGCCGGTTGCTGTCGGCATAGGCAGCCAGAATTTCCTGAATCTTGGCCGGCGCGTCGGCCACCCGGAAATTGATCTCGCCGCTGCACGGAAAAGCCCGCATCCGCGCATCCACCAGCGCCGCCAACGGTTGGCCGCTGCGGCAAAGCAGTTCGGCGATCAGCAGCCAGGGAATCATGCCGCTGTCGCAGTAGGCGAAGTCGCGGAAGTAGTGATGGGCGCTCATCTCGCCGCCGTAGAGCGCATCCTCCAGCCGCATCCGCTCCTTGATAAAGGCGTGGCCGGTCTTGCTCTGCACCGGGACGCCGCCGGCCGCCCGCACCTGTTCGATGGTATTCCAGGTCAGCCGCGGGTCATGGATGATTTTCGCGCCCGGTTGCCGCGCCAGCAGGGTTTCCGCCAGCAGGCCGACCAGGTAATAGCCCTCGATAAACCGTCCGCTGGCGTCGAAGAAGAAACAGCGGTCAAAATCGCCGTCCCAGGCCAATCCCAGATCCGCGCCATGCTCGCGCACCGCCTGCGCCGTGGCGTCGCGGCATTCCGGCAGCAAGGGATTGGGAATGCCATGGGGAAACGTTCCGTCCGGCTCATGGTGAATTTTGATGAAGTGAAACGGCAGATGCGGCTCCAGCGCGTCGATGATCGGTCCCGCGCCGCCGTTGCCGGCGTTGACCACGATCTTCAGGGGTTTCAGCGCGCCGGGTCGATATAGCTCAGCAGATGGGCAATATAATCGCTTTTGTCCGGTCGATCGAGCCAGCTTGCCGCGCCGTTTGGACACTGGAATCCGCCGCGCGCAGCCAAATCGCGGATATCGAACAGGCCGCTGTCGCCGCTGATCGGCTTGGCCTGCTCGCGCACCAGCTTCATGCCGTTGTAATCCAGCGGATTATGGCTGGCGGTGACCATGATCCCGCCATCGAGCCGGTGATGGAAGGCGGCGAAATAGATCTCCTCGGTGCCGCACAACCCAATGTCCAGCACGTCCGCGCCGCCATCCAGCAGGCCATCGGTCAGCGCCGCGCTCAATGCCGGACTGGTCAGGCGCACATCGTGGCCGACCGCCACCCGGCGGGGCTGCAGCAGGGCCGCATAGGCCCGGCCGATGCGATAGGCCAGATCCTCGTTCAGTTCGTCGGGAATCCGCCCGCGAATGTCGTAGGCTTTAAAACAGCCAGTTCAGACTGTCATCATTTTTTGATCTCGCATTTTCCCGGCCATACACATCCTCAAAGCGCACAATATCGTCCTCGCCCAGATAGCTGCCCGACTGCACTTCAATGATCTCCAGCGGAATCTTGCCGGGGTTTTCAGCCGGTGCTGGACGCCGACCGGGATGTAGGTGGACTGGTTTTCGGTCAGCAGAAACACCTCGTCGCCACGGTGACGCGGGCGGTGCCGCTGACCACCACCCAATGCTCGGCGCGGTGGTGGTGCATCTGCGAGGACATGCGGCGCCGGGCTTGACCATGATGCGCTTGACCTGGAAACGTCGGTCGAAATCGATGGAGTCGTAGCAGCCCCAGGGCCGGTAAACCTTGCGGTGAGTCGGCCTTCCGGGCGCTGGCTGGCCTTGAGCTGATCGACCACCGCCTTCACTTCCTGCACCCGGTCCTTGCTGGCCACCAGCACGGCGTCGGCGGTTTCCACCACCACCAGATCCTCCACGCCTACCGTCGCCACCAGCCGCGTGGCTGCATCCATGTAGGAATCGCGGGTGTCGACGCTGATCACATCGCCGCGGTCGATATTGCCGTCCGCATCCCGCTCGCCGACTTCCCACAGCGCCGACCAGGAACCGACATCGTTCCAGCCCACCGTCAGCGGCATCACCACCGCATGGTCGGTTTTCTCCATCACCGCGTAGTCGATGGAATCCTTGGGGCAGGCGGCGAACGCCGCGCGATCCAGCCACAGGAAATCCGATCGGCCCGGCCACCGGTCAGCGCCTGCTGGCAGGCGGCCAACATCGCCGGGGCAAAGCGCTCCAGTTCCGCCAGGAAGGCCGAAGCGCGGAACATGAACATGCCGCTGTTCCAGTAGTAATCGCCGGATTCCAGATAACGCTCGGCGGTGGCGGTGTCGGGCTTTTCAACGAAGCGCTCCACCGTGCATACCCCGATTCATCCAGCGGCGCGCCGGCCTTGATGTAGCCGTAGCCGGTTTCCGGCGCGGTAGGGACGATGCCGAAGGTGATCAGCCGGCCTGCTTCCGCGTGGGGCGCGACCTGGCGCACGGCGGCGCGGAAACCGGCGACATCGGCGATGACATGATCGGCGGGCAGGATCAGCAGGGTCGGATCGGCGCCCGCGATCTGGGCATGCAGAGCAGCGACCGCGACCGCTGGCGCGGTATTGCGGCCGACCGGCTCCAGCATCACCGCCGCCGGCTGGATGCCGACCGCGCGCAGTTGCTCGGCCACCATGAAGCGGTGTTCTTCATTGCACACCACCAACGGCGCGGCCATGTCGTTCAGGCCGGCGATGCGCAACGCGGTGTTTTGCAACATGGTGTGGTGGTCCACCAGCGGCAGGAACTGCTTGGGATAAGTTTCGCGCGACAGCGGCCACAACCGGGTGCCGCTGCCGCCTGACAGGATGACAGGGATGATCATGCTTGTTCGCCTCGGCCGATGGCGTAATAGATGAAACCCTGCTCGCGCAGATAGTCAGGATCGTAGAGGTTGCGGCCATCGAAGATCAGTGGTTGTTTGAGTGCCTGGCGGATGGCGTCGAAATCGGGACTGCGGAACAGACTCCATTCGGTCACGATGATCAGCGCGTCGGCGCCGTCCAGCGTGTCCATCGGTCGGTCGCAGAATTGAAAATCGGGCCGCTCGCCGTAAATGCGGCGGGCCTCGTTCATCGCCGCCGGATCATACGCCCGCACCGTGCAACCTTCCCGCCACAGCGCCTCCAGCAGGTTGCGGCTGGGCGCTTCGCGCATGTCGTCGGTGCCCGGCTTGAAGGCCAGCCCCCACAGCGCGAAAGTCCGCCCGCGCAAATCGTCGTCAAAATGGCGCTGGATCTTGGCAAACAGCACGTTCTTCTGCCGCTCGTTGACCGCTTCCACCGCTTGCAGCAGGGCGGCCTCGTAGTTGGCCGACCGGGCGGTGTATTCCAGGGCTTTGACGTCCTTGGGAAAGCAGCTTCCGCCGTATCCCGCGCCCGGATAGATAAAGTGATAGCCGATGCGCGGATCGGCGCCGATGCCGACCCGCACCTTTTCGATGTCCGCACCCAATCGTTCGGCCAGATTGGCGATTTCGTTCATGAAGCTGATCTTGGTCGCCAGCATGGCGTTGGCGGCGTATTTGGTCAGTTCCGCCGAACGCACGTCCATTTCGATCAGCCGGTCGCGGTTGCGGTTGAACGGCGCGTAGAGATTGCGCAATTGCACGGTGGCCCGGTGGTCGTCGCTGCCGACGATGATGCGGTCGGGCCGCATGAAGTCCTGGACCGCCGCGCCTTCCTTAAGAAATTCCGGGTTGGAAACCACCGAGAACGGGATGTCCTTGCCGCGTTCGGCGAGCACGCCGGCGATGGCTCCCGCACCACGTCGGCGGTGCCGACCGGCACGGTGGATTTGTTGACCACCACCCGGTAGTCCTCCAAGTGCTGACCGATGGAACGGGCGACAGCGCGCACGTGCTGCAAATCGGCGGAACCGTCCTCGTCGGGCGGGGTGCCGACGGCGATAAACTGGAACAGCCCATGCGCGACGCCTTCCGCGAGATCGGTCGTGAATTGCAGTCGTCCGCTTTCGCCGTTGCGCCGAACCACTTCATCAAGGCCGGGTTCGTGGATCGGGATTTCGCCACGTTGCAGCATCTCTACCTTGCGCGGGTCCACGTCCACGCACAGCACATCGTTGCCCACTTCGGCGAAGCAGGCGCCGGTGACCAGCCCCACATAGCCGGAACCAAAAATCGTGATTTTCATCATTGCCCCCTGAACGAATATCCGAGGCGAACGCCAGAGTTGCCTCTAAAGGTTTTTTGATGAGGCGCACTTTAACACAGGCCCGGATGGGGCGGTTTTGCTAGAATCGCCGGCCATGGACGTTTCCTGGATTCTCGACGATCTCAACGAACCCCAGCGCGTGGCGGTGACCGCACCGCTGGGACCCTTGCGGGTGCTGGCCGGCGCCGGCAGCGGCAAAACCCGGGTATTGACTCGGCGCATTGCCTGGCTGCTGGCGGTGGAAAATGCCTCGCCCTGGTCGATTCTGGCGGTGACCTTCACCAACAAAGCCGCCGCCGAGATGCGCGGCCGGGTCGAAGCGATGCTGGATCATCCCATCGGCGGGCTGTGGATCGGCACTTTTCATGGCATCGCCCACCGCTTGCTGCGCCAACACTGGCAGGAAGCCCGGTTGCCGCGCGCCTTCCAGATCCTCGACAGCGACGATCAAACCCGGTTGCTGAAGCGGGTGTCGCGCGGCCTGAATCTGGACGAGAAGAAATGGCCGCCGCAACAGTCCGCCGGCTTCATCAACCGCTGCAAAGACGAAGGCCAGCGTCCCGCCGATCTGGCCGACGACGGCAAGCCGGTCCAGCGCCAGTACCGACAGATTTACACGATCTATCAGCAGGAATGCGAGCGCGGCGGACTGGTGGATTTCGGCGAGTTGCTGCTGCGGGTCTACGAACTCTGGCGCGACAACCCGGACCTGCTGGCGCATTACCGGGAACGATTCCAACACCTGCTGGTGGACGAATTTCAGGATACCAACGCCATTCAGTACAACTGGGTGCGCTTGTTGAGTGGCGGCCAGGGCGACGTGTTCATCGTCGGCGATGACGATCAATGCGTCTACGGGTGGCGGGGTTCCAAGGTCGAGAATCTCCAACGCTTCGCCCAGGACTTCCCCGGCACGCAAACCATCCGCCTGGAACAGAACTACCGCTCCACCCACAACATCCTCAAGGCCGCGAATGCGCTCATCGCCCACAACGCCGGCCGGTTGGGTAAGAATCTGTGGACCGCCGACGGCGACGGCGAACCGATTCAGGTCTACGCCGCTTTCAACGAAGTGGACGAGGCGCGGTTCGTGGTGGAGCGCATCCGCCAGTGGGTGGAAGCGGGTGGTCGGCGCCGCGACGCGGCGATTCTGTACCGTTCCAACGCTCAGTCGCGGCTGTTCGAGGAAACCCTGATCGGGACGGCGATCCCGTACCGGATTTACGGGGGGTTGCGCTTCTTCGAGCGCGCCGAAATCAAGGATGCCCTGGCCTATCTGCGGTTGATGGCCCACCGCGACGACGATCCTTCCTTCGAGCGAGTGGTGAACACCCCGCCGCGCGCCATCGGCGAGCGCACTGTGGACCTCCTGCGCGAAACGGCGCGCGTCCAGGGTGGATCGCTCTGGCAGGGGGCGTTGCAGCTTCTAAGCGGTGGGGGACTGAGCGGGCGGGCCGCCAGCGCCGTGCGCGGTTTTTTGAACCTGATCGAGGCGCTGGACCGCGACAGTCACGGTCGGCCGCTGCCGGAACGGGTCGATCACGTCATCCATCAAAGCGGCCTGCTGGCGATGTACGAGCAGGCCAAGGCCGATAAAGGCGAGATGCGGGTGGAGAATCTGGAGGAACTGGTCAACGCCAGTGGCGATTTCATCGCCAACACCGATCCGGTCGTGGTCGGCGCGGACCCGGATGAGCCGGATTGGCTGAACGCCTTTTTGGCCCACGCCGCGCTGGAATCCGGCCAGGGTCAGGGCGCCGCCGGCGAGGACAGCGTGCAACTGATGACCCTGCACATGGCCAAGGGTCTGGAGTTTCCGCTGGTGTTCCTGGTGGGACTGGAGGAGGGGCTGTTCCCGCACAACCGTTCGGTGGGGGAAGCGCGCCAATTGGAGGAAGAACGGCGGCTGGCCTACGTCGGCATCACCCGCGCCTGCCGTCAGTTGTACGTGACCCATGCTGAAAAACGCACCCTGTACGGCCGCGAGAACTATCCGTCGCCCTCGCGCTTCGTCCGGGAAATCCCCGAGGAACTGATCCGCGATGTGCGCGCTCGCGCTACCCACCGAGCAAAAACGCCGTTGCCGGCCCATGCCGTCGCCCCGCCAACTCCCGCCGTGCCGGCTGGACTACGGCCTCGGCAGCGGGTGCGCCATCCGCAATTCGGCGAGGGCGTGGTGCTGGAGGTCGAAGGCGCTGGCTATCACGCCCGGGCGAAGGTGAATTTCCCGGCGGCTGGCGGCGCCAAGTGGCTGGTGGTGGCCTACGCCAAGCTGGAAATCCTGTGAACCAGCCCGCGCTCACCATGCCGGTGACCCGTCCTACGCTGACCGGCGTCGATCCCCGCTCCAGCCCTTCATCCAGACCGCGCCTCCCCGAGCACCGTCTGAGCCTGAAGGAAGTGTTGGATGAACTGGCCGCCGACGGTCTGGTGGACCGGGCCGATCTCGAACGGGTCGGCGTAGAGTCCCGGACGGAACGCGGCGAGCCGCATCCCCTGGTGGTGATCGCCAACAAAAAACTGCACCATCTCCAGCCGCCGCATCAGGTGTTGAGTTTGGAGTTGCTGACCGAGTGGCTGGCCGGCAAGGTGGGCTTGCCGTACCTGCGCATCGATCCGCTCAAGCTCGACATCGCCGCAGTCGAGCGGTTGTTGCCGTTCGTCTCCTACGACTATGCCGCCCGCTACCACATCCTGCCGGTCGCGGCGGACGATACCCGGGTGGTGTTTGCCACCACCGAGCCCTATCTGACCGAATGGCAGAACGTGTTGGGGCAGACCCTGCGCCGCGACATCGAACGGGTCATCGCCAATCCGCTGGACATCAATCGCTACCAGTTGGAATTCTACGGCGTCTCGCGTTCGGTGCGCGGCGCGCTGCGGGGTTCGCTGGAGCAGACCTCGGGCATCCTCAACTTCGAGCAGTTGCTGGAACTGGGCCGGCGCGGCGAACTGAGCGCCGACGAGCGGCCGATCGTGCAAATCGTGGACTGGCTGCTGCAATATGCATTCTCCCAGCGCGCCAGCGACATCCATCTGGAACCCCGCCGCGAGCAGGGACACATCCGCTTCCGCATCGACGGCGTGTTAAACGCAATTTATCAGTTGCCGCCGGCGGTGATGAGCGCGGTAACCAGTCGCATCAAGATTCTGGGTCGGATGGACGTGGCCGAGAAGCGCCGGCCGCAGGATGGCCGGATCAAGACCCGCACCCCGGCCGGCCGGGAGATCGAACTGCGACTGTCCACCATGCCCACCGTCTTCGGCGAGAAGTGCGTGTTGCGCATCTTCGATCCCGATACCGTAACCAAGAATTTCAGTCAGTTGGGCTTCGCACCGGCCGAGGAGACCGCCTGGCGAACGATGATCGCCCGGCCGCACGGCATCGTGCTGGTGACGGGTCCGACCGGTTCCGGTAAAACCACCACGCTGTACACCACCCTCAAGCATCTGGCCAATCCCGAGGTCAACGTGTGCACGATCGAGGATCCGATCGAGATGGTGGTGCCGGAACTCAACCAGATGCAGGTCCAACCAGCGATTGATCTGACCTTTGCTCAGGGTATCCGCACCCTGCTGCGGCAAGATCCCGACATCATCATGGTCGGCGAAATTCGCGATCTGGATGCCGCGCAGATGGCCGTGCAGGCCGCCCTGACCGGACATTTGGTGCTCTCGACCCTGCACACCAACGACGCCGCTTCGGCGGTGACCCGACTGCTCGATCTCGGCGTGCCTCACTATTTGATCCAGAACGTGCTGATCGGGGTGATGGCGCAGCGGTTGGTGCGCACCCTGTGCCCGCACTGCAAGGGCGAGGGACAACTGGAAGCGACATTATGGGAGGCATTGGTTCGGCCTTGGCCATTGCCGAAACCGGCGGCCATCCGGGTGCCGCACGGTTGTCCGGAGTGCCGCAACACCGGTTACCTGGGCCGCGTCGGCTTGTATGAACTGCTGACCGTGACGCCAGAACTGCGCCGGTTGCTGCAACCAGAAACGGACGCAGCCGAACTCCGCCGTCGCGCCTGCGCGCAGGGCATGCGTCCGCTGCGAGTCAGCGCCGCTTTACAGATCGCCGCTGGCCTGACCACCTTCGAGGAGGTCCTTCAGGTATTGCCGCCGCTGGAGGAGGAATAGCGCCGCCTTAGAGTGCTTTCTTGATACATCGCATGGTTTTTGACTATTTTGTTGGGAATAGTACACAATAGTTGTGCGTGATTACCGCATTGCGACTTTTTAAACCAAAAAAAATGACCAAGGATCATGACGATGTCCAAGAAAATCGCGAAAAGTGCGTTGGCGGCGGCGTTGGCTGGCGGTTTGCTGGCGGGAGTTGCTCAAGCTTACGAGGCGGGTGACTGGATTGGCCGGGTTGGGGTGTGGGGTGTGTTCCCGAAATCCGACAACCTGAATACTCCACTGGGAACGATCAATGTGGACGACGGTTACAGCCTGGGTCTCAACCTCACCTACATGGCTACACCGAACATCGGTATCGAACTGATTGCCGCCCTGCCGTTCAAGCACGACATCGAACTCTCCGGCGTGGGCAAAGTTGCCAGTACCTATCAGTTGCCCCCGACGTTTTTTTGCAGTATCACTTCATGCCGCAAAGCACCGTCCGTCCGTATGTCGGCGTGGGTCTGAACTACACCTTCTTCTGGGATGAAAAGACCACCGGCGCCCTGTCCGGCACCAAACTGGATCTGGATACGTCTTGGGGGGTGGCTGGGGAATTGGGCGTTGATATCGACATAGCCCCCAACTGGTTCATGAATGCCGTTGTCAGTTATATGGATATTGACACCAAGGCTAAATCGAACCTCCTCGGCACCCTCGGCACCGTGAACATTGACCCCTGGGTGGTCGGCCTTAACGTCGGTACCCGTTTCTAAGTGGCTCGTAGTGGCGGCGGGGCCGACGCTTTGCCGACTCCGCCGCCTGCCTGTTAACCCGGCGAGCGTGTTTTCTCATGCCCGTTCGGGATACCCCAGCGTTTTCAGCGCCGCGCTCAGTTCCGCCCGGAGGTCTCCCTCGGTTTCCACCGTCACCCGGCCAGTGGGCACATCCACCGCCACCTCCCGGACCCTGGCGTCCTGGCGCAAACCGGTTTGAATCGCGCTGGCGCAGCCGCCGCATTTGACGTTCTGAACCGTGAACTCGAACTTCATGTCGCTCTCCACCGATAATTGAATGATGCCTAAATTCTGCAATCTCCTTATGTCATAAAGAAGGTGGTGAAAAAACCACCAATTGACGGTACAAATTAAGTGCTATACCCACGGTTCAACTGGGATTTTACCCAGTTTAGTCCAGGGTGAATCTGTTTTTAGGCCGTTTTCCGGGACTTTCTCGAACCCGAGGCAGAGATCGCCCTACCCACCGGGTTGCCGGCAGGCTACGAGTTCGGTTTGATACTGGCTGCCAGGCGTGGGGTTAAGTGGGTTCGTCTGATACTGGCTGCCAGGCGTGGGGTTAAGTGGGTTCGTCCGCCAAGGCCCACCACGCTTCCCAGGCCGACGGATAGAGTGAGCAAGGAGGTATCCGCAAGTGCAGTTGGCGGCCGCCGGTGAGTAACTTCCCGGCCACCTGGATGAGCTCGCGGCGCAGGGTGGCGATTTCCCATTGCAGCAGGCTCGCCTCGCCACTGACCAGCGCCATCCACTGCAGGGTGTTATAGGCGAGGATGGCACACTGGAATAACGCCGCATTCGCCAGAAAGGTATCGGTTTTGAGATGCGCCAAGCCCATCTGGTTTTTGGCTTCCTCAATCCAGGTCTCGCAGGTCGCCCGTTCCCCATAGGTCTGGTGGGCCTGCCACGGCGCGAACGCTTCGCTGGTCACATAGCAGAAGTACACGTAGCCATCCTCGGCCGCTGCCTTAGCGCTGCTGGGATCGATCCGGGTATCCAGCCGCACGGCCACGAACCGTCGCAGTCGGTTCCAGTCCTGACAGGCATATAAAAACTCACAACACTCCCAACCGGCTTGGCCCGGCACGGCCGTCCAATCTTTGCGCGCCAGCAGCGCAGTCAGGTTCTTGAGCTTGACCTTGATCAGATAGCCATGCCCGCGCGCCTCCAACAGCGCCAGCAACGCCCCGACAAAAAAGCCGCTGTCACCTCGAAACACGACCTGTACCCGCGTCGGCAGATGCGCCAGCAATTGCTGCATGAACTCCACCACCCCATTGCTGGTGTACGCATTCCCCGTGCGTAACCACCCTTGAAGAATCTCCTGGGTGGGGTGCATTCCAATTTTACACACTGGCTTCCTGATGGTGTAATCGGCAGCACCCTGAGTTGACGGACCGGAGCCAGACCCATGACCAAAGACGAATTCCTTGCCCTCGCTGGAAGCCGTTACGATGACCTGCAACGCCTGAACATCGAACAGACCCATTTTTATGATTACGAGAAGGGATTTGCTGAACTCTGGACCGAACTGGGTCGGGCAGTTCTGGAAGGCAACCTTGGCGAACTGCCTGAATCGCCGCGAAAAAAAAGTATTGCCAAAGCCGTTTCGGGCGCATTGCACTAGCGGATGACCATGCGTTCCAGGCCAAGACCCACGGTTTTTTCATCAGCCCCTACCTGCAAGACCTGATGGCGCGGGCGGGTGTCAGTGATGTTTACAGTGAGTCGAATGACCTATTGCAGAGGTTCCTGTGCATTGAGGTGGCCACCACGCAGGTGTTCCGGGTGACGAATGCCTTGGGGGAAGCCTTGGAGGACCAGCAGGAACAGGCGATCCGGCATGAGGAGTTGCCGGAAGGCGAGGTGGTGTACGCCTCGATGGACGGCAGCATGATCC
>CAVRCC010000056.1:0-23528 GCA_963719395.1 uncultured Gammaproteobacteria bacterium
GCCAGCGCGGGCGCCAACAGCAACAGGCCGGTCATAGCGGCAAGGCTCTGGCAACGGATAGAGATACGAATATTCATGGTCAACCTCCCTCTAAAAAGTGAAAGCGCTCTATCCGTATGCGAGCCCGAAACGCGATTGGATGCGCGCTTGGGCGATTATCGTTTGATGCGCCGCTGAAGCCGGTCCGTGCGGGCGCTACCGCAGATACGCCCCATCCACCCCAATTTTGCCCGCCGTTCAACACATAAATCCCAGCGGAGTTGCCGCCCACATGGAAGGAAATACTACCGTGGTGCACGGTGATTTCGTTGCCGGTCACCGCGTCGCGGTAGACGCCGTTACGGACGTTGCCGACGCTGATGTCCTGCCCGCCGCCGATGGTCAGCCCGACCACGACGTAGCTCTCGCCGTTGTTGTGGTCGCGGATGAAACTGATGCCGCTGCCCCATTCGTTGACCTGGCTCATTGGCCCCTTTTGCAGGGCGGGCACGGCGCGCCGAATCTGGTTGAGCCGCTTGATGTGCTGGTAGAGCGGGTGGCTTTGGGTATCGGCGATCCGCTCGTCGGTCAGGTGATCGCCGAAATAAGCGCGGCCGGTGGTGTCCAGGGTGTCATCGTTGCCGATCACGTCCTGCGGCGCGCCCTTCATGAATTCGATTTCCTCGCCGTAGTACAGGCAGGGAATGCCGCGCACCGTCCATAGCAGATTGTAGGTCGCCGCCGCCATCCACTGTTCGCCCTTGAAGCGGAAGCGAAAATCATTGTCGGGGCCGACGTCGTGGTTCTGCAGGAAGGTGACCAGGGTGGAGGCGTTGCCGAAGATCCAGTCCATGTCCAGCACCGCCTTGACCCCGCCGAAACTGCCCCGGCTCAGATTGTCGCGGAAGGTGGAGAACAGACCGAAGTCGAGCACCGCGAAGCCGGAATCGCCGCCGGAGTTGGGGTCGCGCGGATCGTGGCCCAATCGGGTATACCACCAGGGACGGATGAACGATGGACCGTTGTCGCCGCCGCCCAGATCGCCCCAGCCGTAGCCCTTGACCAGGTTCTCGCCGAACACGAACAGCCCCGGTTTGTGCGCCTTCCAGGCGTTGACGTATTCCAGCAAGTTGTCGCGCGGCACGTGCTTGACCGTGTCGATGCGCAGCGCGTCCACCCCCATGTCGAGATAGCGGTTGATCGACCCGATCAGGTAATCCTTGACGTTCTGCCGGTCGGTGGCGAGGTTGATGCAGTCCCCGGCGATATGCTTGCGCTGCACCGCCGCGCTTTCCCAATCGCCGCCGCAGATGAAACCCTCCTGCATGTACCAGTCGGGATCCAGGTTGTTGGCGTCGATGCCGAAGAAGCGGCCGGGGTTGTAGCCGGGCTTGGGCACGGTCTCGCCACTCTTGGGGTCCACCAGCGGAATCTTGCCCGCCGGGTCCATGGCGTATCGCTCCCGATACCACTCGGGTGCGACCGGATTGTCGATGTCGTCGCGGTTCGGCCAAGCGTAATTGCCGAGATTGCCCTGGTAGGGACCGTGGTTGACCCGGCCCTGCTCGGAGCCCTGTGGCACGTAGTATTTAATCGGCAGGTGGTCGATGTGGACCTTGCCGCGAATGCCGTACTGGCAGGAATGGTTCACCACCACATCCTGAATGATCTTGAGACCGCGCTGGTGTGCCGCGTCGATCAGGTCTTGGTAGGTCGCGTCTGGCGATTCCAGCCGGGGATCGATCCGAGTCCAGTCGTAGGCGTGGTAGCCGTGGTAGTCGAGGCCGCTGCGGTTCTCCACCGGTGGCGTGATCCAGATCGCGGTGAAGCCCAGATCGCGGAGGTAGTCGAGGCGCTGGATCAGGCCCTTGAAATCGCCGCGCCAGTGCGGGTCTTCGGCCTGGCCGGTCGCGCGATTGAACTTGATGCGGTCGCGGCAAAAGAAATTATTGCTGGGATCGCCATCGTAAAAGCGGGTGGTCAGCAGGAAATAGATCGTCTCCTCGCGGAAATCGCCCAGCGGACCGGCCGGATCGACCGGGACATGAGAGCTGGCTGGAGACACTGGGTTGGCTGAAGGTTGATCGCTGGCGCTGGTGGCGCTGGCTTCGGCCGCCGCTTGACTGTCGTGCCACTGGCCATGGGCGTAAAACCCGTTGTGCTCGCGTCGCAGATCGCCGGTCTGACAGCGCTGGTTGTCGTTGAATACCAGGTTCGCGGCCTCGATGCCCTCGAAGCGATGGACGAACCAACCGTCGGCTTCCGCCGTCATCGGCACGCCGGGCCAGGTGGAGGCTTGCGCGCCCGGCCGGGTATCCCAGTAGTGGAGGTGAACGGTGTCGGCCCAGTAAGCGGGTTTGTGGAAATAAATGACGAGATCGGGCATGGCCAAGGGTTCCGTGAGGATGAAAGATGGATGGCGAAGACCCTTGAAGGATAGGCCAGAATCGGGTTATGAAGTACCTTTATGCTGCCCCCATTCACCACCCACCCGTCTTCCATGATCCGCATTCTTTGTAAAGCCGGCGCCGCGCCCGTCCGGGTCGATGCGACCGCCGCCGAACTGCCCGCGCTGCTCGCCGCCTGCAATACCCAGCACGCCCTGCTTTGGGTGGACCTGTTCGACGACGCGCCAGGCAAAAATGGCGAGGGCGCCGGCGAGTCCGACGCCGATCCCGAGATCCATCACCTGCTGCGCGAGGTGTTCGCCTTCGATCCGCTGGCGGTGGACGACGCTCTCCTTGAAACCCATGTGCCCAAGGTGGACGACTGGACGCGCTACCTTTACCTGGTGCTGCACGCGGTCGTCTTTAAGTCGGATATCGCCCGGCTCGAAACCCGGGAACTCGATGTGTTCCTAGGCCGCAATCTGCTCGTGACTTATCACTTCGAGCCGATTCCGGCGTTGGAGCAGGCGTGGAAACAGGCCCAGCGCGACGACCGCTACTGGACGCGCGGCGCCGACTACCTGCTCTATGAGGTGTACGATCGGATCGCGACCGATTACATGCCGTGCCTGGATGAGATCGAGGAAGTCACCGATCAGATTCAGGACGCGGTGTTCGACGCGCCGGCGACCGGCCAGGTCACGCGGATCCTGCAGGTCAAGCGCGCCACCCTGCGCCTGCGGCGCATCCTCAGCCCGCAGCGCGAAGTGGTCAGCAAGCTCGCCCGCGATCCCTATGAGGTCGTGGATGCGGAGAATCGCATGTACTTCCGCGATATCTACGACCATTTCGTGCGGCTGGCCGATGTGAACGAATCGGTGCGCGACCTGGTCACCGGCGCGCTGGACAGTTACCTGTCGGTCATGGCCAACCGCACCAACGAGGTCATGAAAGTACTGACCGTCGTGACCACGCTGTTCATGCCGCTGACCTTTGTCACTGGATTCTTCGGCATGAACTTCTTCGGCGCGGCGCTGGAGGTACCCCAGGCGCCGTTGGGCTGGACGGTGCTGGGGTTGGTGTTGCTGAGCATGGTGGCGACGCCGCTGGCGATGATCGCCTTCATGCGCCGGCGGCGCTGGCTGTAAGGTTCCAGGACTTTTGCCAGCAAACTTTAATCCGTTCTACCCGCGCAAGCCGGCGCCCAGCCTTTGCAGAGAGTGACTGGATTCCCGCGTGCCCGGGAATGACGGAAAGCGAAAGTCCTGGAGGAAAACCTGCTCCCTGGTCCCTTTAGGAATCGCCGGCGGCATCCAGCAGATACGCCCGCATTACGAAGGCATTGACCGTCGTTAACGCCATCTGCGCCGCCCAGACGTCGCCGAGGGGTTTAAGCCAGAGCGAGCGGACCTCGCAGTCGAGGGTAAAATCGATGCGGCAGCCGCCTTCGGGCGCGGCTGCGAACGACCAGCGGATATCGAAGCGGCGAAACCCTCGATCCGCCGACGTTACGACGATGGAACGCGGCGGATCCAGTACGGTACGGGTGCGAAACCGATACACGAACAGTCCCAGCGCCATGACTTGCTCGGTTTCGTAAGCGTCGGCGGCGCGGTGGACGATCCGCGCTTCGCGCATCAACGGCAAAAACTCAGGATAGCGTTCCACGTCGGCGACGAGGTCGAACATCCGCTCGGGAGCAATGGTCACCACGCGGCTTTCGTAATGGGATGCCTTAGCCATCGCGCTTCACCCTCCATCGCGACGAGACGGGGTGATAACCGCGTTGTACAGTTCGATCCCCCTCCCCGAACTTTATCAATGCAATGCTTAAATTGCCAACCACTTTTCCCGGTCTCGACAAGCCGGTGGTCATGGAGCTGACCTTGTAGAACCGCTGGGAAAAATCATCCGACCAAACCGCTGGCCCGCTGGCCCGCTGGCCCGCGTCAGGCAATCGGTTGACGCCTTCGGGTAGATGGGTTCAATGTGAATCTCTGGCTGTCAAAATTGACTCTTTATTGAAATCCAATTGACGCCAATTGACAGTAGAGTGGCTCAATCTGGATTCCCGACACCCAAATTTTGCAATTTCGCGCAAGATTCGGGTGGCGGGAATGGTGGGCGCTCGAGCATCGAGGAAAGAAGATCATGAAAATACGGGTTTACTCCTCCGAAATGGCTCACGGTCTGTTCGTCGTTATGCCGGTTTCGACCGATCCTGCCTCGCTTCCAGCAGGGGTGAAGCGTCTTCTAAATGAGAACTCCTGGATCAAGGAGTTCGAACTGTCGGCTGATAAGCCCACCATCGGTCTCGATGTTAATAAGGTGCTGAGCGACATCGAGGCGAAGGGTTATCATGTTACCAAACCTCAATTTCTCCTTGAGGAATAATTAGTTGCCCAATAAGGAAACACCAAGGCCCAAGGCGCCACGAGGGTCGTGCCCGGCGAGCCGGGATGGCAGGGCGCGAGTGGTCCAATATTCGGTAATCCCAGCCAAGGCAGCGCGCTGTTCGGAACTGACGCTGGTGTGAACGAGGCGGCGACCCTGTTGCAGGGCAGCTATCGATCGCACGCACGGCGAGGTCATGGCGCCGAGCAACTGGGCGCGGCGGATCCGGATCGTAGTGCTCATTTCATTCCCTCCTAACAAGTCATCCTCTTGACAAGCGATTATCCGGCGGGTAACCGGGTGAATAAAAACATGCAGGATACACACCATTTTTTTGGTACATCCAACCAGGACAAGACTCTCACTGCTGGTCCAAAACACCCACCGCACCCGGCTCTCGACCGCTCGATGCCCCGGGTTACGGAACCTGGGACCGGTTTTCGCGTACAGTAGAACATGACCAAGAAAATCATCCTCACCATCGTTGGCCTGCTGATTCTCGTGGGGTCGCTGGCCGGCGCCAAGGTTTTGCAGTTCCAGACGATGTTCGCGCAGGGCGCCAAGTTCGCGCCGCCGCCGGAAACCGTCACCACCGCCGAGGTGAAACCGGACCGCTGGCAGCCGACCCTAACCGCCATCGGCTCTGTCACCGCCGTCCAGGGAGTCATGGTCAGCGCCGAACTGTCGGGCACGGTCAAAAATATCGCGTTCGAGTCGGGCGCGACCGTCAAGGCAGGCGACCTGCTGGTGGAACTTGACACCGCCATCGAACAGGCTCAACTGCGTTCGGCCGCCGCCAGCGCCGATCTGGCCCGCGCCAACCTGGATCGCGCCCGGACCATGCGCGCCAAAAACATGGTTTCCGCCGCCGATGCCGATGCCGCCGAAGCCCAGGCCAAGCAGACCATTGCCCAGATGGACAACATCCGCGCCGCCATTGCCAAGAAGACCATCCGCGCCCCATTCACCGGCCGGCTGGGCATCCGTCAGGTCAACCTCGGCCAGTTTCTGGACAATGGTGCAGCTATTGTCACGCTCCAGTCACTCGATCCGGTATACGTGGATTTCGCCCTGCCCCAGCGTTATCTGGCCCAACTCCGCGCCGGCATGACCGTGCGGGTCGCCACCGATGCCTTTCCCAAACAAACCTTTGCGGGCAAGATCACCGCCATCAGCCCCGAGGTGGACAGCGTCACCCGCAACGTCCGCCTGCAAGCCACGCTGGCGAATTCCGACGGCCGCCTGCAACCTGGCATGTACGTCGAGGTCGCCGCCGTGCTGCCGGACACCGAGCCGGTGCTCATGATTCCGGCCACGGCGGTGTTGTACGCGCCTTATGGCGATTCGGTGTTCGTGCTCGAGGAGAAAAAGGACGAGAAAACTGGCGCGGTCGGCAAGGTGCTGAACCAGAAGTTCGTGCGGCTCGGTCCGGCCCGCGGCGATTTCGTGGTGGTGGCCTCCGGCCTCGAAGCCGGCCAGATCGTGGTCAGCACCGGCGTGTTCAAGCTCCGCAACGGGATGAGCGTGGTGGTGGACAACACCCTGGCGCCCCAGCCCCAGCTCGCGCCCAAACCGGCGAATTCCTGATCTGTTCATGAAAGCCTTAACCGATCTGTTCATCAGCCGGCCGGTGCTGGCCATTGTGGTCAACCTGGTGATCATCATCGCCGGCATTCAGGCCATTTTTACCCTCAACGTCCGTCAGTACCCGCGCAGCGATAACGCCAGCGTCACGGTCACCACCGCCTACATCGGCGCCAGCGCCGCTCTGGTGCGCGGTTTCATCACCACCCCGCTGGAGCGGGCCATCGCGGCGGCGGACGGCATTGATTATCTGGAATCGCAGAGCGCGCAAGGGCTGTCCACCATTCGCGCCCGCCTGAAGCTGAACTACGACGCGACCAAGGCGCTGGCCGAAATCGGCTCCAAGGTGGATCAGGTGCGCGGCGACCTGCCGCCGGAAGCCGAGGTGCCGGTCCTCAACATCGAGTCGGCCGACAGCCAGTTCGCCTCGGCCTACCTGAGCTTCAGTTCCGACATCCTCCAGCAAAACGAAATCACCGACTACCTGGTGCGGGTGGTGCAGCCGCGCCTCACCGCCATCGCCGGCGTGCAGCGCGCCGAGATTCTGGGCGCCCGCACCTTCGCCATGCGGGTCTGGCTCAAACCCGACAAGCTGGCTGCGCTCAACATCAGCCCGGTCCAGATCCGCCAGGCGCTGGCCGCCAACAACGTGCTGGCCGCCGTCGGTCGCACCAAGGGCGCGCTGGTTCAAGTCAACCTCACCACGAACACGGACTTGCGCTCGGTCGAGGAATTCAAAAACCTGGTCATCCTGGAGAAAGACAACACGCTGGTGCGGCTGCGGGATGTCGCGGAGGTCGTGCTCGGGGCCGAGGATTACGACGCCGAGGTGCGTTTTTCCGGGCAGACCGCCGTGTTCATGGGCATCTTTCCGCTGCCCAACGCCAACGCCATCGATGTGATCCAGCGGGTCCGCGCCGAGATGGCGCTGATCGAGAAGGAACTGCCGACCGGCTTGCAGACCACGGTCGCCTACGACGCCACCAACTACATCAACAACGCCATCGTCGAAGTGGTGAAAACCCTGTCGGAAACCCTGTTGATCGTGGTGATCATCATCTTCCTGTTCCTGGGTTCGCTGCGTTCGGTGCTGGTGCCGGTCATCGCCATTCCGATTTCGCTGATCGGCGGCATCTTCCTGATGCAATTGTTTGGTTTCACCATCAACCTGTTGACCTTGCTGGCCATCGTGCTGTCGGTGGGGCTGGTGGTGGACGATGCCATCGTGGTGGTGGAGAACGTCGAACGCCATTTGCGCGAGGGCCAGACGCCGTTCGACGCCGCCATTCTCGGCGCCCGCGAACTGATCGGCCCGATCATCGCCATGACCGTGACCCTGATCGCGGTCTACGCGCCGATTGGCCTGCAAGGCGGACTGACCGGCTCGCTGTTTCGCGAGTTCGCCTTCACCCTGGCGGGTGCGGTCACCATTTCCGGGATCGTGGCCCTCACCCTGTCGCCGATGATGTCGTCCAAACTGCTCAACGCCGAGGACGAACAACACTGGCTACCGGCCCATATCAACGCCGCGTTCGACCGCTTGAAACGGTTCTACGGTCACCTGCTCGACGGGGCGTTGAGCGCCCGGCCGGCGGTTTATCTGGTGTGGGGTACGCTGGCGGTGCTGGTGGCGCCAATGTGGATGTTCTCGCCCGAGGAACTGGCACCGAGCGAGGATCAGGGCGTGATCTTCGGCATCATCGAGGCGTCGGCCAACGCTACCCTGGATCAGACCAGCACCTTCGCCGCCGCCGCCAATCAGGTGTTCCTGGGCGTGCCCGAAACCGAGTTCACCTTTCAGATCACCTTTCCCACCTCCGGTTTTGGTGGAATGGTGGTCAAGCCCTGGGACGAACGCGAGCGCACCGTCTTCGAAATCCTGCCGGAAGTGCAGCAGAAGCTACAAGCCATCCCCGGCATTCAGATGTTCCCGGTGACGCCGCCCGCATTGCCGGGCGGCGGTCAGTTCCCGGTGGAATTCATCATCGCCTCGACCGCCGACACCCGCGAAATTCTCGCCATCGCCCAGCAGCTTCAACTCAAGGCGATCAGCAGCGGGATGTTCGCCTTTCCGCCGCCGATCGACGTCAAGGTCGACCAGCCGCAGTCTGAAGTGGTCATCGACCGCGACAAGGTCGCCGCCCTCGGTCTCAATCTCCAGCAGGTCAGCGCCGACCTCGCCGCCGCCATGGGCGGCAACTTCGTCAACCGCTTCAACATCGCCGGGCGCAGCTACAAGGTCATTCCGCAGGTGGAGCGGATCGACCGGCTCAATCCCGAGCAACTGGAAAATCTCTACGTCACCGGTCCAAATAGCCAACTCGTGCCGCTGGGCGCGGTCGCCACCCTGCGCCACAGCACCGAGGCGCGCTCGCTCAACCGCTTCCAGCAGCTCAACGCGGTCAAGATCAGCGGCGTCGCGATCCGCCCGCTCGACCAGGCGCTGCGCTTTCTGGAAGACGAAGCCGCCAAGCTGCTGCCGCAGGGCTACGTGATCGACTACACCGGCGAGTCGCGCCAGTTGCGCCTGGAAGGCGGCAGCCGGTTCTTCGCCACCATGGGCCTGGCCATCATCCTGATCTTTCTGGTGCTGGCGGCCCAGTTCAACAGTTTCCGCGACCCGCTGATCATCCTGCTCGGCTCGGTGCCGCTGGCGCTGTTCGGCGCCCTGCTGTTTACCTTTCTGAAGATGCCCAACCCGAACGTTCCGTTTCCCCTGACTGAGGGCTGGACCACCACGCTCAACATCTACTCCAAGGTCGGACTGGTAACGCTGATCGGCCTGATTTCCAAGAACGGCATCCTGATCGTGGAGTTCGCCAACACGCTCCAGCGGGGCGGCCACGCCAAACTGGCGGCGGTGCATGAAGCCGCGCTGATCCGATTGCGCCCGATCCTGATGACCAGCGCCGCCACCATCGCCGGCCACCTGCCGCTGACCCTGGTGACCGGCGCCGGCGCCGCCGCCCGCAATTCCATCGGTCTGGTGCTGGTGGGCGGCATGGCGGTCGGCACGCTGTTCACCCTTTTCGTAGTGCCGGCGCTGTACCTGCTGCTGGCCAAGGACCACGCCCACGACCGCGACGCCGAACAAGCGGCGGCAGGGGTTCAGGTTTGAGCGCTGGATCGCCACTCCTCCCCACGATACCGTTGCCTCCGTGACAACCAGCCTCAGTTCGCAACCGGCGCGCGGGCGCCCACAGCCGAGGAGAATAATCCATGACGCCACAGGGCTTCGCCGCAATGGTCTTGATGATCGTACTGGGGGCCGCCCAAGCCGCCGAACCGGTGACATCGAGCGAGGAGCACGCGTTCCGTGTCGTGATCGTAACCCGCAGGCTCGAATATCCGTGGGGCTTGGCGTTCCTGCCCGATGGCCGTCGGCTGGTGACCGAACGACCCGGGCGGCTGCGCCTGGTCGCCGCCGACGGTACGCTAGACCCTCGGCCGGTGGCGGGCTTGCCGCCGATCGCCGTTCACGGTCAGGGGGGACTGCTGGACGTGGCGCTGCATCCCCAATTCGCCGAAAACGGTCTGGTCTACCTGTCCTACGCGGCGCGGGGCGAGGGCGGCATCGGCACCGAAGCAGCGCGCGGCCGGCTGGTAGAGCACCGACTGGAGGATGTGAAAGTGCTGTTCCGCCAACAGCCCAAGTCCAGTGGCGGCCGGCACTTTGGCTCGCGGCTGGTATTCGACCGGCAGGACCATCTCTACATCACGCTGGGTGATCGGGGCGAGCAGGACCGGGCGCAAAAGCTGGACGATCTGGCCGGCAAGATCGTGCGCCTGACCGCCGACGGTCAGATTCCAGCCGATAATCCGTTCGCGAACCGGGCCGGCGTCCGGCTGGAGATCTATTCGCTGGGCAATCGCAACGTCCAGGGCGCGGCGCTGCATCCGCTCACTGGCGAACTCTGGGCGCACGAGCACGGTCCCCAGGGCGGCGATGAGGTGAACGTGATCCGCGCCGGCCGCAACTATGGCTGGCCGGTCATCACCTATGGCGTCGAATACGTCATCGGCACGAAAATCGGCGAAGGCACCCACAAACCGGGCATGGAACAGCCGCTGCACAAGTGGGTACCGTCGATCGCGCCGTCGGGTATGGCTTTCTACCAGGGCGACCGCTTCCCGCGCTGGCGCGGCGACCTGTTTGTCGGCGCGCTCAAGGATCAGATGCTGGTGCGATTGCGCTTTGACGGCGAGAAGGTGGTAAAGGAAGAACGCCTGCTCGAAGACAGGCTGGGTCGCATCCGCGACGTGCGCGCCGGGCCCGACGGTTACCTCTATCTCCTGACCGACGACCGCGACGGGGTGATCGCGCGCCTGGAGCCGGCGGAGCAGTGACTATTTCCGGGCCACCCGGGAGCTTTTTTGCGGCGCGGGGACTCTGGGTGGCGCAAGATCCTTTCGCCGCGCGGGGATTGGCGGCGCCGATGGTCCGGCGGCAAGACGCGCGGGAGTAAGCGCTTGGTCAAGAAGCCGTCATGCGGCCATGACCAACGGTCGAGGATGTGGCGTCGAGCGCCCCACCGCAACTGCTACCCTGCCCAGCGGTGCAGCCATAGCAGTGATCGGCGACGCGCACCCGGGCGCCGGTCAAATCCCGATCCAGCAGCATGGAAAGATGAGCGCGACCCGATCCGCCAGCGCCTAAAGGCAGCTCGAGCATCTGATTGAAGTCGCAATCGAACACGTAGCCCTGCCAGTCCACCGAAATCAGGCCGCGACACATCACCGCGTTCAGATTCTCTTCTCGATGCGCGGACTTGAGTAGATTCATGTAGGGCGCGAACTGGCCCTTGGAAACCAGTTGGCTGCCGAACCGCTGGATCGGCATGTTCGCCAGCGCGAACAACCGCGAGAACACGATGCCGTAGCGCGCGGCCAGCTCCCGCCGATACGCAGCCTCCAAGCCGATCTGATCGGGCGGCAAGACCGGACCGAGCGGGTTGTAAACCAGGTTCAGCATCAACCCGCTGCCGGGCTGGCCGTAGCCACGGGCGTTCAGTTGCCGCAGCCCGGCTAGACTGGACTCGAACACGCCTTTGCCGCGCTGCTGGTCGACGTTCTCCTCCAAATAGCAAGGTAGGGACGCCGTGATCTCGACCGCGTGATCGGCCAGAAAACCGGCCAGATCGCCTTGGTCGGGTTCGTTGAGAATAGTCAGGTTGCAGCGATCGATAACGTGGACCCCTTGCCGTCGAGCGCGGGCGACCAGGGCGTGAAAGTGGGGATTTAATTCCGGCGCGCCGCCGGTCAAGTCCAGGTTCGCAATCCCTTGCGTCGAGACGTAGCGCAGCACCATCTCCATCGTCTCCCAACTCATTTCCTCGGTCCGCTGGGGACCGGCCGCCACATGGCAATGGGTGCAGGATTGGTTGCAGCGGTAGCCCAGGTTGGCTTGTAAGGTTTCGATGCGGTCGCGATAAATAGCGGGGAAGTCGGTCCTCACCAGCAGGGGAAATGTGTCGCGCATACCGGTTTCTCGCAAAAGATGCATGGCCAGCTTGGTCGCCGGAAGGTGGCGGATTTCCGCTGGCTGGTGGGAAAAAGTGCCGGCTCGAACGGTAAGGTAGTGATGTGGGCTACCTGGGTTTGGAGCATTCCGCCGGGCGCGGCGCTGATGCCCGGCGGAGGGTGGTGTTGAGCTCAGCAACTCGCGAACGACCTGCTCCGATTGAAGCCGACGCGCGGCGTCAGGTCACAGTGCGCGCCGCCCGCCGCCCTCTCGGACGCCGGGCTCCGGGCGACGTTCTGCTCGACCCGGGCGTGGTGGCTCTGCTGGTTGAAGCCGTGAACCACGCGAAGGTGGCTCAAATCCTGTCGCGCGGTCTGGGTGGAGGTAACGTCGGGAATCGTGTCGCGGTCGTTGAAGCCGGCGGCATGGGCGGTGGAGAAGCCGGACAGGGTGGTGATCAAGGCAAAGCTGGCGGCGGCGATGGTGGTTTTCACGAGCGAGGGTTCCTTTGGGTATCGGTGGATGGGAGTTCCGCGTTTCAAGCGGGTCTATCGATACTTAAGCCGCTCGCACGATTTTAGATGCGGTCGTCGATCGCTTGGTCTAAAAATTGGGTGCGAGCGCCTGCATGACCCTCGTTGCTTTTGTGTGTGAGGTCTATGCGGCGGCGAGAACTTATCTGTGGTAAATTTACTTCTACTTTGTCAGATTCATCTATTTGAATTTTATTAATAAATTAAGGATAATCCGACTTTAACCAAAAGACAAGGCTTCATGAGGTAGATCATGACGGAGACCAACGCGAACGCATTTAAAAAAACTCGACCGCCGCCGCCGAGGTGGGGTTGCTGGCCGGGATCGGGCAGCGCTTCCTGGACTTCTGCGAGCGCTTCGGCAGCCATTTCCGCCAGCGAACCCGGACGGTAGAACCGTCGGTCCAGCACTACGTCCGGGGCTTGCTGCAGGCGGAAACCAAGAACATGGAACGGATGGAAGAGGTGATTCCCGAGGCGGACCAGCAAGCCTTGCACCCCATGCTGAGCGAGTCGGCGTGGTCCGAGCGGGCGGTGCTGGATCAGGTGGCGCAGGACGCCAACCGGCTGTTGGGGGGACACGGCGACAGCGCCCTGCTGATCGATGAGAGCGGGTGCCCGAAGAAAGGAACGCACTCGGTGGGGGTGGCGCGGCAGTGGTGTGGTCAGTTGGGTAAGGTGGAGAATTGTCAGGTCGGGGTGTTTGCCGCCCTGAGCCGGGGCGCGGACGTGACCTTGATCGACGAACGGTTGTTTTTGCCCGAGGCGTGGACGAGCGACCCGGCGCGCTGCCAGGCGGCGGGCGTTCCCCAAGCGCAGCGCGGCTTCCAGCGCAAAACCGACTTGGCCCTGGCGATGATCGCCCACGCCCGACAGCCGGAACATCGGCTTTGCCTGGGTCGGCTTTGATGGCTTCTACGGCAGCGATCCGGCCTTCCTGCGCGCCCTCGATGATCGAGGGGAGGTCTTCGTTGGGGATGTTCATAAGGACCAGCGGATTGATCTGGACGATCCGCGGCCGATCATCCCGCCGGCCAAAACCGCCTGCGGTCGTTCCCCGACCCGCCTTCAGGCCCAAGCTCCGGCCGTGCGGGTCGACCATTGGGCCCAGCAGCAACCCGCGACCGCCTGGCAACCGGTCACCTTGCGCGACGGCACCAAAGGCCCCTTGCGCGTGGAGATTTTGCATCGGCGGGTGTGGCTATGGGATGGCCAAGAACCTCAGGCCCGGCCCTGGCACTTGATCGTTCGCCGGGAAATCGACACGCCGACCGAGATCAAATATAGCCTGAGCAATGCCCCGGCCGACACGCCGGCGCCCCGGTTGGCGTTTATGCAGGGGCAACGCTACTGGATCGAACGCGCCTTGCAACAAGGCAAACAGGACGTTGGGCTGGGCGATTACCAAGTCCGGGGCTGGCGCGGCTGGCACCATCACTTGGCCTTGGTGATGATGGCGATGCTGTTTACCTTGGAGGAGCGGCTACTCCATCATCAGACCCGACCGTTGTTGAGCGGCACCGACATCCGGGCCTTGCTCGATCACTTTCTGCCCCGCCGGGATACGACCTTGGCGGAGGTCCTCCGGCAGATGGAAGTCCGCCACCGCAAACGGCAGGCCGCTATCGATTCCGCCTATCGCAAACAGCAACTTAACGAATAGTGACAGGTGTTCTGACAAAGTAGAATTACAATGGTAACCATTCTGAAAAATTGAGGAATTACTATGGCCAACAGTAAAAATGAGAGTTCCAGTGTCCCACACAAGTGGCGATTCTTCCGCTCGGGCGGTTTCGATCAGGTTCGTCTGGAAACCGGGGCCGATCTCAAGGCGCTCGACCAGCTCGATCCCAAGCTCTGGGCCGCGCTCAGTTGCCCGACCAACGGCCTGGAATTCGACAGTAAGACACTGGAACTGATCGATAGCGACGGGGACGGCCATGTTCGGGTGCCCGAGATCGTCGCGGCGGTCAAGTGGACGACGTCCGTGCTCAAGAACCCGGACGACCCGACCAAGGGCGCCACTGCGCTACCGCTGGACGCGATCGATGACAGCACCCCCGAGGGCGCCGAGCTGCTCGCCTCGGCCAAACAAATTTTGGTGAATCTCGGCAAGGAAGAAGAGACGGTCATCACCGCTGAGGATACGGCCGATACCACCAAGATCTTTGCCAGCACCAAGTTCAATGGCGATGGCATCGTGCCCGCCGACGCCGCCGATGACAAAGCTACCCAGGCGGTGATCGAAGACATCATCGCCTGCGTCGGAGCGGAGGAGGACCGCGGCGGTGCGCCGGGCGTATCGCAGGACAAGATCGAGCAGTTCTTTACCGAGGCTCAGGCGTATTCCGACTGGTGGCTGGAGGCGGAACGTGATGCCGCCAACATCCTGCCGTTCGGCGAGGGAACCAAAGCCGCCGTGGCTACCTTCGAGGCAGTCAAAGCCAAGGTGGACGATTACTTCACCCGCTGCCGGCTGGCCGCGTTCGATCTCCGCGCCGCCGAGCCGCTGAATCCCGCGCTGACGGAATACGAGGCGCTCGCCAGAAAGGACCTTTCGGCCGCCACCGCAGAGGTCGCCGCCCTGCCGCTGGCGAAAATCGAAACCGACAAACCCCTGCCGCTCGACAAGGGGCTCAATCCCGCCTGGACCGCCGCGATGGTGGAGTTTCGCGCGAAACTCGCGCGGCCGCTGCTGGGCGATAAGACCAGTCTGGATGCCGGGGAGTGGGCGGCGTTGTGCGCGAAATTCGCCGCCCACGAAACCTGGCTGGGTAATAAGAAGGGCGCCGCCGTCGAGGCGCTGGGAATAAAACGGGTCCGCGCCATCCTGGCCGGCGACTATCGGCAAACGCTGATGGCGCTGGTCGAACGGGACAAGGCCCTTGCGGGCGCGGCGAACGCCATCGTTTCGGTGGACCGGCTGGTTCGCTACCACCGCGATCTGTTCCGGCTACTGAACAACTTCGTCTCGTTCCGCGAGTTCTACACGCCCGGTCCCAAGGCCATTTTCCAGGCCGGCACCCTGTATCTGGACGGCCGGAGCTGCGAGCTGTGTCTGCGGATTGCGGATATCGGCAAACACAGCGGGCTGGCCCATCTGAGCGGAACCTATCTGGCCTACTGCGAGTGCCAGCGCGGCGCCGAAAAAATGACCATCGTGGCCGCTTTCACCAACGGCGACGCGGACAACCTGATGGTCGGCCGCAATGGTGTGTTTTTCGACCAGCAGGGTCGGGACTGGAATGCCGCCATCGTCAAGATCGTCGAGCATCCGATCAGTGTCCGGCAAGCGTTCTGGTATCCCTACAAGCGCATCGGCAAGATGATCGGGGAGCAGATCGAGAAGATGGCCGCCGCCCGGGAAAAGGCGGTTCACGATCAGGCGGCGGCGGGCGTCGCGGATACCGCGCAGAAAACAGATGCCGGCAAGGCTCCGGCCGCGCCGCCGTTCGATGTCGGCAAGTTCGCCGGTATCTTCGCCGCCATCGGCTTGGCCGTCGGCGCCATCGGCACCGCCATCGCCTCGGTGATGACCGGGTTCATCACCCTGAAGGCGTGGCAGATGCCGCTCGCCATCGTCGGCTTGGTGCTGGTGATCTCCGGCCCGTCCATGGTGATTGCCTATCTCAAGCTCCGCAAGCGCAATCTGGCGCCCTTGCTCGACGCTAACGGTTGGGCGGTCAATACCCGCGCCATTATCAACATTCCTTTTGGCGCCTCGCTCACGCAAGTGGCCGCGCTGCCGCCAGGGGCGCAACGCTCGTTTACCGACCCCTTCGCGGAGAAGAAACGGCCCTGGAAGTTCTACCTGTTCCTCCTGCTACTGATCGGCGGCGTCGCCTTCCTCTGGCACAAGGGCTATCTCCAGGAATGGCAGGAGCGATTCGCCGCTAAGGATACTCCTGCGGTCGTTGAGGGCGCGGCCAAACCAGCCGCACCGGCTCCAGCGCCTGCGCCGGCTGCTCCCGCCACACCGGCTGCTCCCGCCACACCGGCTGCTCCAGCCACACCGGCTGCTCCAGCCGCGCCCGAACCCGCGCCTGCACCTGCACCTGCGCCCGCCGCACCGAAATAAGCGAGCGAAGGGAACGGCATCACTCGATCGGACTACGGCGGGCGTCTGGCCCGCCGTAGCGACCGTTCTGTGATAAAAATGCGATATCCATCGCCGATGATGACGTTTTGGCGTCGAGGGGCGATGGAGATCTCCATGGGGGCGGATACCGATACCGAGTTGAAACGAATGGCGCGTCATGTGCTGCTCGTCGAGGACGACCGCGAGATCGCCGCGCTGGTCGAACTGCATCTCCGCGATATCCACTGCGCGGCCGACATCGCCGGGCGCGGGCAGGATGCGCTCACACTCCACGCCCGCAACCGCTACGACCTGGTAATCCTGGATCTGATGCTGCCCGATCTGGACGGTCTGACGGTCTGCCAGCGGCTACGGGCCAGCGGCGACTACGTGCCGATCCTGATGCTGACCGCCAAGTCGTCGGAACTCGACCGGGTGCTGGGTCTGGAACTGGGCGCCGATGATTATCTGGTAAAGCCCTTCAGCTTCCCGGAACTGCTCGCTCGCGTGAAGGCGCTGCTGCGCCGGGCCGAAGCCCTGCGTGGCAATAGCGCAGCGCCGCCAGACGGCGCGCGCATCACCCGTGGCTCCCTCACGATCGAAGTGGACCAGCGCCGGGTGACCCTGGCGGGCCAGGAATTGGCGCTGACCGCCAAGGAGTTCGATCTGCTGCTGCATTTCGCCCGCCAGCCCGGCCGGGTGTTCAGCCGTGGCCAATTGCTGGATCAGGTTTGGGGTTACGGCCACGAGGGCTACGAGCACACGGTCAATTCGCACATCAATCGCCTGCGCGCCAAGCTGGAGCCGAATCCGGCGGAACCCCGCTACATCCTCACCGTCTGGGGAGTCGGCTACAAGTTCGCCGAATCATGCTGAACACCCTGTACGGCAAGCTGGCCCTGGCGCTGGCGGCGCTATTGGGCGCCATCGGCCTGAGCTATGGCCTGATCAGCCACGCCCTGACCCAGCGTTATCTCCAGGAAGCGCAGCAGAGCTTCAATCGCGATCTGGCCCGCAATCTGGTCGCGGATCAGCGCCTGATCGCTGAAGGCAAGCTCGACCCGAAGGCGCTGAAAGCCACTTTCGAGCGCTACATGACCATCAATCCCAGCATCGAAATCTATTGGCTGGACACGACCGGCGCGATTCTCGCCTACTCCGCCGAGCCGGCGGCGGTCAAACGCGACCGGGTGGCGCTGGAGCCGATCCGGGCGTTCCTGGCCGGCGCCGAGTTGCCGATTCTCGGCGACGATCCACGCAGCCACGACGCCCGCAAAAGCTTCTCGGTGACGCCCATTCCCGCGACAGAACCGCCCGAAGGCTACCTGTACGTGGTGTTGCGCGGCCAAATGTATGAATCCTTCGAGCGCCTCTATCAAGACAGTCTGCTGCTGCGACTCAGCGCCTGGGTGTTGGCCGGCAGTCTGCTGGCGGGGTTGCTGGCGGGGTTGCTGTTGTTCCGCCTGCTGACCCGCCGACTGCGGCGGCTGACGGCGGTGGTCGATGCCTTCCAGCACGGTGAGTTCGCCACTTACGTTCCCTATCGCAGGCAAGGCGGCGGCGGTGACGAGATCGAGCAACTGGGGACCCATTTCGACCGGATGGCCGAACGCTTGCAAGCCTTGATCGGCGCCTTGCGGGAGCGCGACACCCTGCGGCGCGAACTGGTCAATCACGTCTCGCACGATTTACGCACGCCGCTGGCCGCGCTGCACGGCTATCTGGAAACGCTGCAACTGAAAGCCGACCGGCTGTCGTCCACCGAACAGCAAGTCTATCTCGACGCCGCCCTGCGCCACTCGCGGCGACTGGGTCGGCTGGTGGGCGATCTGTTCGAACTGGCCAAGTTTGACGCCCACGCCATCCAGCCGCGCCACGAGCGTTTTCCCGCCGCCGAGCTGTTGCAGGACATCGCCCAAAAGTACCAGATCGCCGCGCGCGAGCACCGAATCCAGCTCGATTTGCGTCTGCCGCCCACGGCGCTGTTAGTCGAGGCCGACATCGGCATGATCGAGCGGTTGCTGGACAACCTGATTCTCAACGCCTTGCATCACACGCCGTCCGGGGGGTGCATCACTCTCGAACTCAGCGAACGGGAGAACAGCGCCCGCTTCGCCATTACCGACACCGGCCACGGCATCGCACCCGAGGATTTGCCGTTCGTGTTCGACCGCTTCCATCGCGGTTCGAGCCGGGCAGAGGACGATGGTAACCACCTGGGACTGGGGTTGGCCATCGCCCGGCGCATCGCCGAATTGCATGGCGGCGAACTGCGGGTGAGTAGCGAGTTGAACCAAGGAACCCGGTTTACGTTCGATCTACCGGTCCGCGCGTCCCGAGCGGGTTGCCCCAGGCTCGAAACGCGGGCCGGCGAAAAATCGGCGTCGTGATGGAAATGTGATGGTTCCGTGAGTGCTCCGTGAAGCCAGGGCGGCACAGTGCGTACCGGGTAACCCAGCGGTTCCCGAACTCTCACGCACATAGACGGAGGACTTGACGATGAAACGGTTAACCACCTTGACGGCATCCCTGTTGCTGGCCGCTCCCTTGACCGGTGGCTGGACGCAATCTCTGGAAGGTTCTATCAGCATCGCCCGCAGTGGCGAACCGATGTATGAGGTGACGATCACCAACATCACCCGTGGCGCATTCTTCACCCCGATTCTGGTGGCGAGTCACCGCTCCGGCGTGAATCTGTTCACCCTGGGCCAACCCGCCAGCGACGAACTGGCGATCCTGGCCGAAGGCGGCGATGTCGGTCCGCTAGCGCAGGTGTTGCGTGCGAATCCTCGGGTCATCGATGTCGCCGATTCGGGAGGGTTGCTGAAGCCTGGTGAGTCGGTCACGGTCCGGGTCGCGGCCCGGAGCGCCGACCGTATCAGCCTCGCCGCGATGATTTTGCCGACCAACGATGGCTTCATCGCGCTAAACGGCATGGAAGCCCCACGGTTTGGCAGTCTGAATGACCGAGTTCCCGGTTATGACGCCGGTTCCGAGCCCAACGACGAGCTTTGCGCGTCGATCCCCGGTCCACAATGTGGTGGTACAGGGGTCTCGCCCACCGCAGGCGGGGAAGGCTTCGTGCATATTCATGCCGGGATTCATGGCATCGCTGATTTGAAACCCGAACTATACGATTGGCGCAATCCGATGGCGTCGGTCACGATTACAAGGGTTGCCCGCTAACAGCCCTGCGGGCGGTGGGCTACGGCCCGCCCTGATTCTTGATTCGCAAGCATCGGCTTTGCCCGGTGTGATTTCACTGGATATGCGAACCGGGCGGGTTCCTCGGCCCCGACCGAGGTCACGCCCCCACTGGTGAACAGGTACAGACCATCAGCCCTCCGTATTCAGCCCCGCCGCCAGGCGTGAAAGCGTTCCACCCAAGCCAGCAACTTTTCGGGTGCATGGGCCTTCTTCCAGACGCCGGCGACGTACTTGTTGGCTTCGGCCAGCGTTGGGTAAATATGGATGGTGCCGAGAATTTTGTTCAGGCCGATGCCGTGGCGCATGGCGAGGATGTACTCGGCCAGCAAGTCACCTGCGTGCTCGCCGACGATGGTCACGCCCAGGATTTTGTCCTTGCCCGGCACGGTCACCACCTTGACGAAACCGTGAGCCTCGCTGTCGGCGATGGCGCGATCCAGATCGTCGATTCCGTACACGGTGACTTCGTGGGGAATGCCCTTTTCCTTCGCCTCCTGTTCGTTCAAACCCACCCGCGCCACTTCGGGATCGACGAAGGTGGACCAGGGAATCACCGAGTAATCCGCCCTGAACTTCCTGAACGGATCGAACAGGGCGTTCACCGCGGCATACCACGCCTGATGGGCGGCGGTGTGGGTGAACTGATAGGGTCCAGCCACGTCGCCGGCGGCGTAGATGTTGGGATAGAGGGTTTGCAGGTAATCGTTGGTCTCCACGGTGCGGGCACGAGTAGTGGGAATGCCGAGTTCCTCCAGCCCATAACCAGTAGTGTTCGCCACCCGCCCCACCGCGACCAGCACCGCGTCGAACGGAACGCGCACATCCTGGCCCTCGTACTCGGCGATTAACACCTTCTCGCCGTTCTCCACCACGAACTGCTTGGCCTTGTGGTTGACGAGTACGGTGACGCCTTCCGCGCGGAAGCGCTGCGTCACCAGTGCCGAGACTTCCGGGTCTTCGCGGATCAGGATACGCGGCGCCATCTCTACCTGGGTGACCCGACTGCCGAGGCGAGCGAAGGTCTGGGTCAGTTCCGAACCGATCGGCCCGCCGCCCAGCACCACCAGGCGCTTCGGCAACTCGCGCAGATTCCAGACGTTATCCGACGTAAGGTAGCCGATCTCCTCCAGCCCCGGAATCGGCGGCACGAACGGTCGGGCGCCGGCAGCGATGACGATGGCGCGGGTGGTCAGCGTCTGCGCGCCTTCAGCGGTGGTCACCGCCACCGTCCAGGGTGAGGTGATTTTCGCCGTGCCCTCGACCACGTCCACGCCGAGTCCCGTATAACGCTCCACCGAGTCGTGCGGCTGGACGGTCCGGATCACCCGCTGGACCCGCTCCATCACCTCGGCGAACTCGAACTCGGCCTTGGCCTCGCGGAGGCCGAACTCGGAGGAGCGCTGGATATGCGAGAGCAGCTTGGCCGAACGGATCAGCGCCTTGGACGGTACGCAACCGGTGTTCAGGCAATCGCCGCCCATCCGGTGCTTCTCGATCAAGGTCACCTTGGCCTTGACCGCCGCCGCGATGTAGGCCGTCACCAGTCCGGCGGAACCGGCGCCGATCACCACCAGATTGCGGTCAAAGCGCTTCGGCTTTTGCCACTTCGCATACACCCGCCGTGCCTTGACCATGGCGACGATCTGCTTGGCGATCAGCGGAAAAATTCCCAGCAGGGCGAAGGAAGCCAGCAGTTCGGGCGACAGGATGCCTTGCAGCGAGTCGATTCGCGCCAGTTGGGTGCCGGCGTTCACGTAGACCAGAGTGCCAGCCAACATACCGAGCTGGCTGACCCAATAAAACGTCCAGGTGCGGATGGGGGTGAGGCCCATCACCAGGTTGATGACGAAGAACGGGAAAATCGGGATCAGCCGCAAGGTGAACAGATAGAAGCCGCCCTCCTTTTCGATGCCGGCGTTGATCGCCTTGAGCTTGTCGCCAAACCGGCCCTGCACCCAGTCGCGCAGCACGAAGCGCGCTACGAGAAAAGCCAGGGTAGCGCCGATCGTGGAAGCGAACGAAACGATGACCGTACCCCACAGCAGACCGAAGATGGCGCCCGCCGCCAGGGTCATGATCGCCGCGCCCGGCAGCGACAGGCCGGTCACCGCGACGTAGATCAGGAAGAACAACCCGGCCGTCAGCCAGGGATGCGCCGCCCGGTAGGCCTCGATGACCGCCTGCTGGGACTTGAAATAGTCCAGGCTGAAAAATCGCCCCAAATCCAAGGCGAAGAAGAGGCCGATCAGCAGGGCGAACGCCAGGATAAGCAGGAGTTTGCGGGCATTCATGATAAAGGCTCCAGTAGCCGCGCGGCGCGGTCGATCGATCGTGAGCGATGCAAAGTTGGGGCAACGATGCCCCTCGGTGGGTTCAGCGCAGCGGCGTATTCGAGGCAAGCTTTTCCATCACCGATTCGATCATCGAGCAGCGTTTCGGTCGTTCCAGTTTGAAACAGCCGTCCATTTTCATGGGGGTGCGCCTCAGTCGGTGGGTGGTGCGAGTGGCCCGGTTCAAGCGGGTTCATGGATGCTTACGCCGCCCGCACGACTTTGGATGCAGCCCGAGACTCCATTCGACAACCGGCCAAACCCATCTTCAGGCTCCCGCCCGGATGCGGGAGCCTGCGATGCAAGGGGTGGCGCGCATGGCGCCGGGGTGGTGAGAGCATTCCGAGAGTTGCAGCACTCGCCTTCAGCCCCTCCCTGTGGGGGGCGCTTTCGTGCAGCTTCTGAAACCTGTTGCGAAATGTTAGAAGGGCGGGTCCGGTTGATCCACGGGTGGTAAGGCATGGCGCGCCTAGCAACCGGCGGATAGTCATTGGCAGCCCGTGGTGAGGAGGGCGACCGTCAGAGTCGACGGCGATGGTCGGCCTCCTCGGCGAACGCTGCGGATTCTGCGCAAGCACGCCCCCGCACCAGCTGCACCTCGTCGCCGACGGCGATCTCGCCGCCCTCGATCACGAAGCAGTTGAGCGCGAGCTTGCCGTCGAAGCGCCGGTAGATGCCCCGGGTGATTTCCTTGTCCTGGACCAGGGTGTCGGGGTCGTAGGAAGTCATGATGCAGCGCAGACGCAAATCCTGGACGCCGATGAGCACGTGGCCGATCCGCAGGCACGCGCCCGGCCACTCGCGTTCGGCCAATCCCTCGACATCGCCGATCACGATATTGGGCCGCAAGCGGCGAGATCGTGACCGAAAGCCGCGATCGCGCCGTCGGTGGCCACCAGCAACGGCAGCACGTCGAAGCGCTCAGCGCCGTCATAGCGCACCAGCTTTGCGCCCGGCCCGGCGATGTCCACGACGTCGGCGGCGACCTCTGGATCGTCCCACGGCCGACCGTCCACCCTGATTTCGCCCTGCGCCCAGCGAGCCTTGTGGCCCAGAAAGCGCGGATGCGAGCGAGAGGTGATCACTCGGCCTCTGGCGTCCTCGACATGCACGACCCGGTCGCCTCGATACCGAGAGGCCCCATGCCGACCCGTTGCAGCTTCTCTCCGGCCATCGTCTTGACCGGATATCGCCAGATCTCCGCAATCTTCACCGGGACCTCTCATTTCGGGTCGGCACACGAGCCTCCCAACGAGGCGGCGCCGAGCGGCGTCGGCCTCGTGCCGGAACGCGCGGGGCGAGCGCGACTGCGGAGCTTCCGTTCCGCAAGCCACCGTTTCGTTCGGGCGTCGACCGCCGTCCTGGCGGGATCCCCAGCAAGGCGTCACCGCCGACCTTGGGTAGCTCCTGGCCAGGTTCGGTCGTCCGCTCCATGGCCGGGTCGCGCCCAAGTGGTGGGTGGTCGATAACCCTCGAGTCAAGCGTATAGAAAAACTCTAAAAATACAATCCATTGAATCGGAACTGACTGTCGCCTCCCCCACCGAGGGTTGGAGCGGGCTAAAGTGGCGCCGGT
>CAVRCC010000057.1:0-24550 GCA_963719395.1 uncultured Gammaproteobacteria bacterium
ATGCCTTCGAGTGGATCGGCAGCGAACGGCACCTGATCGTCAAGAAAAAGCAGTTCGAACAGGTCGAGGGTGAAAAGCATCTGATCGTCAAAGCGGGCGATGGCGGCAAGGGCGACCAGTTCGAGAAAGTGGAGGGCGAGAAACATCAGGAAGTCAAGAAGGATCAGAATCAGAAAGTCGGCGGCACCCTGTCGCTCAAAGTCGACCAGGATATTCAGGAGAAGGTGGGAAAAAATCACGCCCTCGACGCCGGCATGGAAATTCACCTCAAGGCCGGCATGAAGGTCGTGATCGAGGCGGGCACCCAACTGACGATCAAGGTGGGTGGCAACTTTGTGACGATTGATCCTTCCGGGGTGACGATTCAGGGGACGATGGTCAAGATCAACAGCGGCGGCGCGGCGGGTTCCGGTTCCGGCAGTTCGCCGGCCAGTCCGACCGCGCCCAAGGTGGCCAAGGAAGCGGCGACCGACAAGCCGGGCGAAGTGACCGATGCCCAGGCGACGCCGATCAAGGAGAAAAGCAAGTCGCTGGATTCTGTGACCGTTAGTGCGATCACGCCACAGGCGCAAGCACTGGTCAACGCTGCCCAGAGCGGAACGCCGTTCTGCGAAATCTGCGAAGCAGCGAGAAGAGAAAGAGGCGAGGCGTAAGTCATGACCGCCAAAGTTCCGCCGCAAGCCATCGTTCAGCACCTTTTCGCCGTTCCCGAAACCACGGTCTACGCTATTCTCGATGGCGCCTCGGTCCCCGAACTGCCCCAGACCTTGGAACGGTTCGAGGTCGAGTCGGAGTGTCTGTTCCGGGGCGATCTGGAGCCCGATATGGTGCTGGTCGCGCCGTATCTGGCGGCCGTACAACCCAGTCATCCGTTTACCGAATGGCTATTGCAGGAAGGTTGGGGCAAGCACTGGGGCATTTTCGCCATCAGCGAGGCCGATTTTCGGGACCTGCGGATGCACTTGCGCACCTTTCTCAAGGTGTACGGGCCGGACCTGATCCCGCTCTATTTCCGCTATTACGATCCCCGGGTGCTGCGTACCTATCTGCCCACCTGCAACGAACAGGAGTTGCGGACGGTGTTCGGGCCGGTGCTGCGCTATCTGGTCGAGGACGAGGATCCGACCGCCTTGTTGAAGTTCGAGTCCGGGGAGGGGCGGATCAAAAGCGAGCGGGTTCAACTGGCCTGATTTGCCGAGGAATCATCGATAAATCATGGACATATGTTCGTCCTATTAACTGCGCGAGGAACCGACCCATGCCCCCAGCCGCCCGTGTAATGGACATGACCAGTCACAGTCCGCCGCTGAATCCTGGCCCTGGGAGCCTGGATGTCATGATCGGCTTTATGCCCGCGTGGCGGGCGCTGCCCGCGGCTATGGCGGGCGCGGTGGACGCCATCTCGAATTCGATGAATTCGTTCATGATGCGGCCACAAATGACGCCGGTTGACGCGACCGCCAGCCTGGCCCAAATCTCCGCGGCGCTGGTGCAGGGTGGCGCTGCGGCGGCGGCGTCCGGCGCGCCGGCGGCGGCGGGGACGGCGGGCAGCATGGTGGGAACCTTAACCACCACGAATGTCGCCCTGACTGCGGCGTGGACGACGGCTTCCGTTGTTCCCGGTGGGCAGCCGGCCGCCAACATCGCCTACACCGAGGGCATCAAGGCGGCGGCGGCGGCGGCGGCCAGCGCGGTCATGGCGGCGATGGTGGGCATTTCCGACATGCACATATGCCCGATTCCCGTGCCGATTCCGCCGCATGGCCCTGGTTTCGTCACCAAGGGCAGTTCTACGGTCGTGATCAACAAGCTGCCAGCGGCGCGGCAGGGCGATCAGGTCATGGAAGCCTGCGGCGGTCCGGACCCGATCGCGTTGGGGTGCATGACGGTGCTGATTGGCGGGTGAGTTGCTTTAGGCGCATGAACTTATGTTAGTGATTCGAGAATCCCAGATGAAGGCGTTCGAGAAGGTGGCCCAGCGCGCCTTCGAGGACGAAATGGTCGCGCACCTTGCGGAGTTCTCCCCCCCGCTTTTCAAGGCGGTCGGAGAAGAGCAGATGCGCAAGGCGGTCCTTTTCGGTATTAATCGGGCCGATAGCTATGGTTTCACATTCTGTGGACCCGTCCGGCTGTATCTCGAATTGATGTTGTTGTTCGGCAGTTACTTTGACACCGACCCGCAATATCCTTGGGCGGCTGAAATTCTTGCAAACCGGGACTCGGATCAGATGCAACGCGCCGAGCGGCTCTACGAGAAGACGATAGACTATCGGGAAAAGGTTGCTGGTCCCGAGGACGCTTACGCGCTTGGGGCGCTCAGAAATATCTCGGTCCTGGCCCGGCAGCCGCTGGAGTTATCTTTAGACAATTTCGTTCCCGCTATGCGGCAGGAGATCGCGCGCATCTATCCGCAAAAGGCGACCTATGTCGGTGATGAGGGGATTGAGGCATTGATCCGCAAGGGCATCGATGGGGCGCGCAGACAACGTTTTTCAACGGTCCGCGGGGCCACTTTGGTTATTGTGCTCATGTTGGCTTTCGGCCACGGTTGCGGGGCCGATCCGCTCTATCCGTGGATCGCCAAGACCCTGAAGGACGAAGCGATTACTGACCCTGACGCTAGGGCCAAGCGTCTGGAAAAGAAAGCGTTGATTTGGCTTGAGCACGTACTGGCCTACTTCGACAAGGGGGTGCAAACATGAGTGGACGGAAAGATCCTACCCCGCCGAGTGCTGGTAATGGCGCGAGCCCTACCGGGAGTTCCGCCACCAAATGCCCCGACGATCCGTGCGGCAAGGATGCCATCAGCAACGTCACCAAGTGCTGTGGGTCCGAGATTTTCGAGGAGGCCAAGAAGGCGAACGGTGGGAAAGATCCGAAAATCGTGTTCGGCACGCCGAGTAGCGGATTCGACGCCGAAACCAATATCTCGACCGGGACGATCACTGTTAACAGCAAATCAGACAAATGCACAGCCACTGAGTCGGTATTTTTCGAACTCGCAAATCTGGCGGGCAAGCCGATTTCCGAGAAGATCGACGCAGATGCCGTTGCCGGAAACCTGAGCTCGGGAAGAGTACGCCAGGGCCAATGAGAAAAAGGAATATGATAACGTCAAGAAGACGCATGCGGCCATTGACAAGTGCAAGAAAAAATGGGGTTGCGAGACCCATCCTTTCGATTTGGATGGCTTTCGGCCGGCGAAGGATTTCGATGACTATTACGACCACTATCTCAGCGAGTCCCATAAGAATCACTATCGCAATGGTTGGGACCGTAATTACAAGGCGGCTTACGACGCCAAACACCCAACCCCACCCAAAAAGTGACGGCCCTCTCAGGAGAACCCATGAGCGAAGCTATTATTAAGGCCATCCAGGAAAAGGCAAGGGCGATCACTGTTGGAACCGGAGACGCCGCCGTCGAACTTCTCCGCGTCGAGCCGGGCACGTTCAACCTTGGATCCCCGGTCACCGAGGAAGGCCGGCTGGCCAGCGAAGGTCCTGTCCGGAAGGTGACGTTGACTCAGCCATTCTATCTCGGCAAATACCCGATCACTCAGCGACAATACACGGCTGTTACTACGAAAGCCCCGGTCAAGCCATCCGGCCCAGACGTTGCCATCGATCAACTGACCTACGCCGAGGCAGTGGCGTTCTGCGCCGCCCTGACGCAGGCCGCGGGGGTGACGGTGACCCTGCCGACCGAAGCCCAGTGGGAGTATGCCTGCCGCGCGGGAAGTAAGACCCGATTCTGGTCCGGGGATCAGGAAGAGGATTTGGCGAGAGTTGGCTGGTACCGGGAGAACGCCGAACATCGGGCAAGGGAGGTAGGGAAGAAGCCTGCTAACCCTTGGGGGTTTCACGACATGCACGGCAACGTGTGCGAGTTTTGTCGGGACGTCCTCCCACCCTACGATACTATCCCCGATATAGATCCGGTAGGTCGGACGAGCGATAGGGAAGGGAATAATGCGGGGTGGTGGGTGGATGCATCCGGCCGACTATTGCCGGTCCGCCATTCGGCTGATGAGCAGTGATCGGTTCGGCGGAGCCGGGCTGCGAATCGCTATTGTAGGGTAGCCGCGAGGACTTTACCGCCTATTTGTTTGTTATCGGTATTCGGTCACACCAGCACCTCAACACAAGGCGGATGACTGAGAAACATCGTTGGACTCGCGGTCAGCCCATAAGCGCCGGACTGGAACACCACGATCAGGTCGCCGACCTCGGCTTTCGCCAGTTCCATCCTCTCGGCGAGAATATCGAGCGGCGTGCACAGCGGCCCGACCACCGTCACTACTTCCCGTTCAGTTCCCACCACCCGGTTGCCGACCACCACCGGATAATTCTTGCGCACCACCTGGCCGAAGTTGCCGGACGCCGCCAGATGATGATGCAAACCACCGTTGGTGATCAGAAATGTGTGGCCGCGCGACACCTTGCGATCCACCACTTCGGCGACGTAAATCCCGGCCTCACCGACCAGATAGCGGCCCAGTTCCAGCACCACCCGTGCTTCCGGCAGCCGTTCCTTCACCAGCGGCAGCCAGCGTTCCAGGTTGGCGGCGATGGGTTGCAAGTCCAGCGGTGCGTCGCCGGGAAAGTAGGGAATGCCGAAACCGCCGCCGATGTTCAACACCCGCACCGGCCCCGGTGCATCGGCCGCCAGCCGCAGCGCCAGTTCGAACGTGCGGTCGTGGGCTTCGACGATAGCCGCCGCGCGCAGGTTCTGCGAGCCGGTGAAGATGTGGAAGCCCTGGAAATCCAGACTCAGCTCGCCGATTCGCCGTAACAGCGCCGGCACTTGTTCGGCATCCACCCCGAACGGCTTGGGACCGCCGCCCATCTTCATCCCGGACGCCTTCAGCTCGAAATCCGGATTGACCCGCACCGCGACCCGTGGCTTTCGGCATTGTTCCCGACCCAACCGGGCGATGGTTTCCAATTCCCGGGCTGATTCCAGATTGATCGTGACGCCAGCGGCGATGGCGGCGGCCAGTTCCGCCGGCTGTTTGCCGGGACCGGCGAAGCTGATTTCGGCCGGGTCCATGCCAGCATCCAGCGCCACTTTCATCTCGCCCAGCGAGGCGACATCCAGCCCGTCGATCAGCCCGGCCATGTGCTGGACCAGCGCTGGCATCGGGTTGGCCTTGACCGCGTAATGCAGGGCGATGGCGGGCGGCAGCGCGCGCCGCAACAGTGCTACCCGTTCGTCCAGCAGGCGACGGTCGTAGGCGTAAAACGGCGTCTGACCGACCCGCGCCGCCAGTTGGGTGAGCGGCATCCCGCCGATCTGGAGACAGTCATCGATCACCGGAAACGAGCTCATCGGCCAGTGGCTGGGGCGTGCAGCGCTCATGATGGCGACTCCGGGAACAGCGTGCCCAACTCCTCGACCAGCGCCTTACGGTCGATCTTGCCGTTGGGATTGCGCGGCAGATCGGCGCGGCGCACGATGATTTGCAGCGGGACCATGAAGTTCGGCAGATGCCGTTTGCAATAGGTGATCAAAGCGCTCTCATGAAAAACCTCCCGTAGCGGTTTGACCACCGCGACCACCGCTTGACCCAGCGCCGGATGCGGAATTCCCAGCGCCGCCGTTTCGGCGATCTGACCGCTGCCGTATAACACTTCCTCGACTTCGGTGGGGCTGACCCGATAGCCAGAAGTCTTGATCATGTCGTCCTTGCGACCGATGAAATAGAGAAAGCCGTCTTCGTCCATCCGCGCTGTGTCGCCCGACCAGACCGCCAGTTCGGGCAGCGGCAGACCGGGATTCTGGCCCGGTACGGGCCGGAAACGCTCGGCGGTCTTGACCGGATCGTTCCAGTAGCCAAGCGCTACCAGCGAACCGCGATGCACCAGTTCGCCAGGTTCGCCCGGCGCGCAGGGCGTACCGTCCTCGCGCACCACCCGGATTTCGGCGTTGGGAATGGCCTTGCCGATGGAATCCGGCCGGCGGTCGATCTCCTCGGGCGGCAAATAGGTGGAGCGGAACGCCTCGGTCAACCCGTACATGAGATAGGGCGTGGTTTTCGGTAGCGCGCGACGCAGGGCCGCCAGGGTAGCGCGCGGCATCGGCCCACCCGAGTTGGTGAGGTAGCGCAGGCAATCCACCGCCGCCGCCGGCCACTCCAGTTGCGCCAGTTGCACCCACATCGGCGGCACTGCCGCCAGTCCGGTAATGCGCTCGCGGGCGACTGCGGTGACCACGTCCCGTGGCAATAGATAATCCATCAGCACGGCCCGCGCTCCGGCAACGAAGGCGGTGGTGAGCTGGCTCAGGCCATAATCGAAGCTGAACGGCAGCACCGCCAGAATGCGGTCGTCGGCCCGGTTGCCCAGATAGTCGGCCACGCTGTGGGCGCCAGCCAACAGGTTGCGGTGCGACAGCACCACGCCCTTGGGTTTGCCGGTGCTGCCCGAGGTGTAGAGAATGGCGGCCATGTCCAGATCGATGACCCGCGCCGGCGGGGGGCCGTTTTCCGAATCGAGCAGCGCCGGCCAGTCGAGCACCTGAAAATGGTGGAGGCGCTGGGGGGTGGCGGCGTCACCGGTTAGTACCAGACTATGCAGGTCGGGACAATCGGCCAGGACGGGTTCCAGCAGGGTTGCCCGGTCGCGGGCCGTGATCAAAATCCGGACGTTGCAGTCGCGCAGAATGTAGGCGACCTGTTCGGGTTTCAGCAGGGGATTGATCGGGACGAACACGCCGCCGGCCAGCGCGGCGCCAAACAGGGCCGTGACAGTTTCCAGCCGTTTGGGCAGGTAGACGGCGACCCGATCCGCCCGGTTCAAGCCCAATGCCCGTAACCCGCGCCCCACGACCTGAATCTGACTGGCCAGGGCAGCGTAGTTCAAATGGCTGTGCCGGTGCGCAATGGCGGTGGCGGTGGGACGGTGGTCCGCCTGTTCGAGAATGAGTTCGTGCAGCAGTCTGGCCATTTGTGGTTCAGGCGTGACGGTGGGGTTAAACGACTGCAATGGGTCAAGTCATTAATGATAGTCGCTTCCGCAGCGCGGGGCACGAGGAACGACACGTTGGTGGGATGCGGGTTGTTGCGAGAGCGAGGGGAGGATAAGCCGTGGAAAATCATAACCACGCGCCGATTTTGGCGCTTTACGCCACGAGCGGTTGCCATCTGTGCGAACGGGCGGATGTCCTGATTCGCGGCGCGGTCGCCGTGGCGTTCCGTTCGGTGGAAATTGCCGATGATGAGGATCTGCTGGAACGCTACGGCGTCCGGATTCCGGTGTTGCGCCGGTTGGATACCGGCGAGGAACTGGACTGGCCTTTCGACGCGGCGGCGGTTCGACGCCTTGTCCTCGATGGATCATAACGTGACCAGATTGTGCATTTTTTTTGGATTGACTGTGGGATAATTCAAACAGACGTTTGAAACAGGCTAATTCGGATGGAAGATGATACGCGACAGCGCCTCCTGGATGCCGCCGAAGCCTTGTTCGCCGAGCGTGGATTCGCGGATACCTCGCTGCGGGCGATCACGGCGCGGGCCAAGGCTAATCTAGCAGCCGTTCACTATCATTTCGGCTCGAAGGACGAACTCCTGCGCGCGGTGTTCGCCCGCCGGTTGAAGGCGTTGAACGAAGAGCGGCTGGTGCGGTTGATGGAATTGGAAACCGGCGGTGGGCCGGCGACGGTGGAAGCGGTGTTGACTGCCTTTATCGACCCTTCCCTGCGGTTGCGTCGCGCGGGGGTGCATGGCGAACGGTTCACTCGCCTGCTGGGCCGGGCGCAGGTCGAGGCTTCGGAAACGTTGCGCGATTTTCTGCGCGACCAGTATGCCCCGGTGATGGAGCAGTTCCAACGGACGCTGGTCCAGGCCCTGCCGGAGTTGCTGCCTGGGGAAATCCGCTGGCGGTTGTATTTTACTCTGGGGGTGCTCTCGTTCACATTCGCGGGGGCGCGGTTGCCGCGGATGCCGTTCGCGGTTCGAGCATCCGGGGACGAAGAGTGGTTGCTACGGCAGTTGATTCAGTTCCTGGCTGCGGGGCTGCGCGCGCCGCCGCTGATAGAAAGCGTGGAAATCGTCGTCTGATCGCCAGGGCGGACGTATGGATTCGGAAAAAAATGGTTGGCCAGTTCCCGTTGATGGCCAAAAACCAATCCAATGAGTTCATTGATAATGATAAAGGGTAGAAAAATGATTCACCTAAAAACGCACGGTTCGCTTCTGGTTCTCGGCATCACCGGATTGTTGGCTGTCACGGGCCAAGCCTATCGCCTCGGGCTTGCAACTCACCGACCAGAGCGTCACCGGCTTGGGCCGCGCGTTCGCGGGGGGGAGCCTGCCGAACGATGATGCGTCCGCCGCCTATTACAATCCGGCCGACATGATGCTCGGCAAGGGCATGCAGGTGCAGGCGGGTTTCATCTTCATCGGGATATCCACGGAAGCGAACAATGCCGGCTCGACCACCCGGTTGCCGGCCAATCTGGGGGATGTGCTCACCAAACCGGGCACTTTACCAGTGTTCGTGACCATCCCGAGTTCGGGGCTCAATAATGACAACGGCGGTGAAGATAACGTCGTGCCCAACGGTTACTACATCACGGATATCAACGACCGGATGCGGTTCGGCGTGAGCCTCAACGCCCCGTTCGCGGTGAGCACCAGTTACGGCAGGAATTGGGTGGGCCGTTACCACGCCGTCGATTCGGAGCTAACGACCATCGATATCAATCCCTCGATTGCCTATCGGGTCAACGACAATCTATCGCTCGGCTTCGGCGTCAGCGCCCAGTATGCCGACGCCAAGCTGACCCAGGCCCTGTTCAATCCGCTTAACGCCCCTTCGTCAAGGATGGTTATGCCGAGATCAAGGGCAACGACTGGGGGTTTGGCTTCAATCTGGGGGCGACTTATGAATTCGACTCCCACTACCCGCGTAGGTCTGAGCTATCGGTCGCGGATCAAGTACACGCTGGAAGGCGACCGCACCATCACCAATTACATCCCGGGACGCAACGGCGAGATACCCGCCACGGTGGACTGGACCGCGCCGGACTGGCTGTCGCTGACCGCCTACAAGCGACTCGAACGACCAGTGGGCGGTGATGGGCGGCGTGCGCTGGACCAACTGGAGCCTGTTCCAGGAATTGAGATTGAAATATGCCGACGGCACGCAAGAGCGTGATCGAGGAAAAATGGGATGACAGTTGGACCTTCAACATCGGCGTCAGCTACGACTACAGTCCTGAATGGACCTTCCGCGCGGGTTATCAATATGACCAGACGCCGGTGCAATCCGCCGAATACCGCACGCCGCGCATTCCCGACAGCGACCGCAACTCCTTTGCCGTCGGCTTCAGCTACCGTCCCAACCCGCAACTGTCGGTGGATTTCGGCTATATGTACCTTCTGTTTGATGATTCCAGTACCCGCAACACCATCGATCTGCTACCCCCACCCGTGCCTTCCGGGTTGGTGACCGATACCTTGCTGCTGGACTACAACAGTTACGGGCAATCTGGTCGGCGTGCAGGCGAGCTACAGGTTTTAAGCCTTAAAAAATCGGCGATTAGCCAAATCGAGAAAGCCGGGGCACGGTCCCCGGCTTTATTTTTGTCGGCGCATAATGGGAGGAACGGCGGTCTCGCCGCATGTTTCGACAGCCTGACGAGAGGACTTCACAATATGAGTAACGCAGCATCCATCCGCCGGGTGGCGGTTCTGGGCGCGGGCGTGATGGGCGCGCAGATCGCCGCCCATCTCGCCAACGCCGACGTGCCGGTAGTGTTGTTCGACCTGCCGGCCAAGGACGGCGATCCCAACGGGATCGTGACCAAGGCCATCGCCAACATGGTCAAGCTGAGCCCGGCGCCGTTCGCGGTGAAAGAGCGGGCCGAACTGATTCAACCCGCCAACTACGATCAGCATTTGGAAGCGCTGCGGAGCTGCGATCTGCTGATCGAGGCCATCGCCGAGCGTCCGGACTGGAAGGCCGACCTTTACAAACGCATCACGCCCTATCTCAACGAGCGGGCGATTCTGGCCACCAACACCTCCGGTCTGCCGCTGAGCCTGCTGGCCGAATCGGTGCCCGAGAACGTGCGCGCCCGTTTCTGCGGCATCCATTTCTTTAACCCGCCGCGCTATATGGCGCTGGTGGAGCTGATTCCCTGCCAGACCACCGATCCGACCATTCTCGATCAACTGGAAACCTTCCTGGTTAGCACTCTGGGCAAGGGCGTGGTCCGCGCTAAGGATACCCCGAACTTCATCGCCAATCGCATCGGCGTGTTTTCCATGGCGGCGACCATCCATCACACCCATACATTCGGGCTGGGTCTGGATTTGGTGGACGCGCTGACCGGCCCGGCCATCGGCCGGCCCAAGAGCGCTACCTACCGCACCGCCGATATCGTCGGTCTGGATACGATGGGCCACGTATTCAAAGGCTCGGCGCTGGCGTTGCGCGACGATCCGTGGCGGCAGTATTACAATCCGCCCGCCTGGCTGACCGCGCTGATCGACAAGGGCGCGCTGGGCCAGAAGACCGGTGCCGGCATCTACGCCAGCAAGGGCAAGCAGGTGCTCGATCTCGGCGACTGGCGAATATCAGGACGCCGGCGCCAAGCCGGACGAAGCGGTGCAGGCGCTCCTGAAAATTAAAAATCCCGCCGAGAAGTTCGCCGCGCTGCGCGCCAGCGACCATCCCCAGGCGCAATTCCTGTGGGCGATCCAGCGCGACGTGTTCCACTACGCAGCGGTGCTGCTGGCGGAAATCGCCGATACCGCCCGCGACGTGGACTTCGCGATCCGCTGGGGTTTCGGCTGGAGCATGGGACCCTTCGAGATCTGGCAGGCGGCGGGTTGGCGGCAGGTGGCGGACTGGATCGAGGAAGATATTGCCGCCGGCAAGGCCATGACCAAGACCCCACTGCCGGCCTGGGTCAAGCAAGTGGATGGCGTGCATCGGCCCGAAGGTTCCTACTCGGCGGCGGAGAATGCCTATAAGCCGCGCTCGACGCTGCCAGTCTACCGGCGCCAGTTCTATCCCGAGCAGGTGCTGGGTGAAGCGCCACCCCGTTACGGCGAGACGGTGTACGAGAACAGTGGCGTGCGGTTGTGGACCACCGGCGACGACATCGGCGTGCTGAGCTTCAAGAGCAAGATGCACGTCATCGGCGACGACGTGCTCGACGGGGTGTTGGAAGCGCTGAAGATCGCCGAACAGCAGTTCAGCGGGCTGGTGCTGTGGCAGACCGAAGCGCCGTTCAGCGCCGGCGCCAATCTGGCCCAGGCGGTGCCAGTGCTCATGGCCGGCGATTTCGAGACGTTCGAGAACACCGTCGCCAAGTTCCAGCACACCACCGCCGCGCTGCGCTATTCGGCGATTCCGGTGGTGGCGGCGGCACAAGGGCTGGCGCTCGGCGGCGGCTGTGAGTTCCTGATGCACTGCGACCGGGTGGTGGCGGCGCTGGAAAGCTACATCGGCTTGGTCGAGGTCGGCGTTGGCCTGATCCCGGCCGGTGGCGGTTGCAAGGAATTCGCGCTGCGGGCGATGAATGAAGCCAAGGGCGGCGATTTGCTGCCGTTCCTGCGCCCGTACTTCGAGGCGATGGCGATGGCCAAGGTCTCGCGCAGCGCCGAGGAGGCCAAGCAACTCGGCCATCTCAAGTCGTCCGATGTGATCGTATTCAACGCCAACGAGTTGCTGTACGTCGCCAAGGCCCAGGTCCGGGCGCTGGCCGAAACCGGCTACCGGCCGCCGCAACCGCGCAAGATTCGGGTGGCGGGCCGTACTGGCATCGCCGCCTGCCAGATGGCGCTGGTCAACATGCGCGATGGCGGCTTCATCTCCGCTCACGACTATCAACTGGGCGTCAAGATCGCGACCGCGTTGTGCGGCGGCGACGTGGACCCCAATACGTGGGTGGACGAGGAATGGTTGCTGGGGTTGGAGCGCAAGGGCTTCGTCGAACTGGCGAAGAATCCGCTCACCCAGGCCCGGATCGAGCAGATGCTCAAGACCGGCAAGCCGCTGCGTAACTGATTGACGGGAGAAACATTCATGAGCAAGCAAGTACAGGATGCTTACATCGTGGCCGCCGCGCGCACGCCGGTGGGCAAGGCGCGCGGCGTGTTCCGCAACACCCGCCCCGACGATCTGCTGGCCCACGTATTGCGTGGGGTGGTGAATCAATGTCCGGGGCTGGACCCGAAGCTGATCGGCGACGTGATCGTCGGTTGCGCCATGCCGGAAGGCGAGCAGGGCATGAACGTGGCCCGCATTGGCCTACTGCTGGCCGGACTGCCGGACAGCGTGCCCGGCCTGACCATCAACCGCTTCTGCGCGTCTGGGGTGCAGGCGGTGGCGCAGGCCGCCGACCGCATCCGCCTGGGCGAGGCCGATGTGATGCTGGCCGCCGGCACCGAGACCATGACCATGATCCCGATGGGCGGCAACAAGATTGCCCTCAATCCCGAGGTGTTCGCCACGGATGAGAACATCGGCATCGCCTACGGCATGGGTCTGACGGCGGAGAAGGTGGCGCAGGAGTGGAAGATTTCCCGCGAGGATCAGGACGCCTTCGCGGTGGAAAGCCATCGCCGCGCGGTCGCCGCAATCGCGGGCGGTGAATTCAGGCAGGAAATCCTGCCCTACACGGTGATCGACCGCTTGCCAGACAGCCAGACGATGCAGGTGCGGATTCGCGAGCGAGTGGTGGAGAACGACGAAGGCCCGCGCGCTGATTCCAATCTGTCGGCGTTGGCCAAGCTCAAACCGGTGTTCGCCGCCCGGGGCAGCGTCACCGCCGGCAACAGTTCGCAGATGAGCGATGGCGCCGGTGCGGCGCTGCTGATGAGCGAGCGGATGGTCAAGCAGTTGAATCTGAAGCCTTTGGCCCGCTTCGTCAGCTACGCCGTGGCCGGGGTGCCGGCGCGGATCATGGGCATCGGCCCGATCGCGGCGATTCCGAAGGCGCTGGATCTGGCGGGGTTGAAGAAGGACGACATCGACTGGTTCGAGTTGAACGAGGCGTTTGCCGCGCAGAGTTTGGCGGTGATGCGCGAACTGGAACTCGATCCGGCCAAGGTCAATCCGCTGGGCGGCGCGATTGCGCTCGGCCATCCGCTGGGCGCGACCGGCGCGATCCGCGTCGCCACACTGGTTCACGGGCTGCGCCGGCGCGGCGGAAAGTACGGCATGGTGACGATGTGCATCGGCACCGGGATGGGCGCCGCCGGGGTGTTCGAGGCGTTGTAGTGTCTGTAGCGGTGGCGTCCGCCTCACGTTGAAAAAAGCCCACCGGTTTGCGCCGGTGGGCTTTTTTCTTGCTGGCCTGCTCGTGTTGGGACAATGATTTCGAGAAATTAGCCTGAAGAATCATGACGTTGGGCTTCACAAGCTCAGCCCAACCTACGGCGTTTCGGGGTTTTCGGCCAGACATTAGTGACGCGAGGGGTCGTGAACCGGCCAACGTGGTATCACAACTACGAAAAACTGGCGCGCCCGGCGAGACTCGAACTCACGACCTTTGGCTCCGGAGGCCAACGCTCTATCCAACTGAGCTACGGGCGCATTGGGAAATGAACGCGCATTATGCCCAGCCTATAACCCCGCGTCCAGCCCGCGACGGTGTTTTTCAGCCAAACCGCGCGATCAGTCAACATTTGACCGACGCCGGGCGGCGGTTTTCAGACCTTGCTAAATAACGCTATAATCGGTACGTTCGATTTTACCTAAAGCACAAGATAACAAGCCCAAACCAAAACCTTCCCACCCACGGTGCCATCGCGCGAGCCCACGACTGGAAATAAGGGGAAAGCGTTCGGGTCGATCCAGGTCCGTCGCGACGCTGCCGGGAATGAGCAGGTTAAGAATGCGTTCAGTGAGGTGAGAGTGTGAGCTCGCAAGTCGCAGATAGAACCGTCGTCACCACCTTTGTCGCCCTGATCTCGGCGCTGGTGTTGTTGGCCGCCGTGCTGTTTATGGTTGCCGCTTTGTTGGGCGTCGTCGGCAGCATTGCTCCCGACGATGGCTCGCGCAAGCAGGCTGCCGTGCTCGAACGCATCAAGCCAGTTGCCCGCGTGTCCTTCGCCGTGCCCAAGCCCGCCGCCGAGTTGAAGCTGTCCGGCCAGGATGTCTACAACAAGGTTTGCACGGCCTGCCATGCGGTGGGCGTGATGGGCGCGCCCAAGGTTGGCGCTAAGGATCAGTGGGAGCCTCGCTTTGCCCAAGGCCTGGATACCTTGGTGAGCCATTCCGTCGCCGGTATCCGCGCTATGCCCGCCAAAGGTGGCAATCCCTCGTTGACCGAGGCCAACATCAAGGATGCCATCGTCTACATGCTGGGCGAAACCGGCATCAAGACGGATACCGCCCCACCGCCCGCCGCCCCGCCGCCGCCGCCGCCGCCGCCCCGCGGCGGCGGAAGCGACTCCGCCAGTCAGCCGCGCCGCCGCGCCGCGCCGGTGGAAGCAACTCCAGCCATCGCTCCAGCCGCGCCGAAGTAACTTCCTTACTTCCGGCGCCATCGCGACGCAAGGGCCATCCTTTGGGGTGGCCCTTCGTCTTTCCGACGTAACCGACATGCCTCCCGATCTCCGCCATACCGAATCACCTCGTCAGGAACGTCGCGATAGGGCCAATCTCCACGCCTTGCTGCCGTACCTTTGGGAATATCGCGGGCGGGTGGTGATCGCGCTCGGCTGTCTGGTGTTGGCCAAGGTTGCCAACATCGGGGTGCCGTTGGTGCTCAAGCAGATCGTGGACAGCCTGGACGCCCACCGTCAGGCCGCCATCGCGCTGCCGGTCATGCTGCTGCTGGCCTATGGAGCACTGAAGCTGGGCAATGCCTTGTTCGGCGAGTTGCGCGATGTGCTGTTCGCCCGGGTCCGCTATCGCGCCATGCGCCGGCTGACCCTGCGTACTCTGGCGCACTTGCATGATTTGTCGCTGCGGTTTCACCTGGAGCGCAAAACCGGCGCCATCAGCCGTGATCTGGAGCGGGGCGCGCGTAGTCTGAGCACGTTGCTGAACTATTTAGCCTTCAGCATCTTGCCAGTGGTGGTGGAATTTCTGCTGGCGGCAGGACTGCTGCTGGGCCGCTACCCCTCGATCTTCACCCTAATCATCTTCGGCAGCGTCGCCGTCTACGTCGCCTTCACCCTGGCGATCACGAACTGGCGGATGGAACACCGCCATGCCATGAACCGGTTGGAATCGCAGGCCGGCAACGAGGCCATCGAAAGCCTGATCAACTACGAAACGGTCAAGTATTTCGGCAACGAGGACTGGGAGCTGCGCCGCTGCGATGCCACCCTGGCGGCGTGGGAGAACAGCGCGGTGCTCAGTCAGACCTCGATGTCGGTGCTCAACTTTGGCCAAGGCGCGATCATCGCCATCGGGGTGACGGTCATGATGGCTGCCGCCGCCGATCGGGTCGCCGCCGGCCAGATGACCCTGGGCGACCTGGTGCTGGTCAACGCCTTGTTGTTGCAACTCTTTATCCCGCTGAACTTCCTCGGCATCGTCTACCGGCAGATCAAGTACGCGCTGGCCGACATGGATGACCTGGTGCGCCTGTTTGAACGGACGCCAGAAATCCGCGACGCGCCCGCTGCCGCCGAATTGCGGGTGACGCAGGGTGAATTGCGGTTCGAGAACGTCGATTTCGGCTATCAGCCGGATCGGCAAATTCTGTTCGATGTCAGTCTCACCGTGCCGCCGGGCCGCAAGCTGGCGGTGGTCGGGGCCAGCGGAGCCGGCAAATCCACGCTGGCGCGGCTGCTGTTCCGCTTCTACGACGTAACCGGCGGGCGCATTCTGATCGATGGCCAGGATATTCGGAACGTGACCCAGCAGAGCCTGCGCGCCGCCATCGGCATCGTCCCGCAGGACACGGTGCTGTTCAACGACACGTTGTACTACAACCTGGCCTACGCCCGATCCGACGCCAGCCGCGAGGAGATCGCCGCCGCCGTCAGAATGGCGCAGTTGCACGACTTTATCACTGCGCTGCCGGCCGGTTACGAGACGGTGGTCGGCGAGCGCGGCTTGAAACTGTCGGGCGGTGAGAAACAGCGGGTGGCCATCGCCCGGGCTATTCTCAAGCGGCCGCGCATCCTGATCTTCGACGAAGCCACCTCCGCGCTGGACAGCCGGTCCGAGCAGGCAATTTTGCAAGCCTTGCGCGCGGTGGCCGCCGAACATACCACCCTGGTGATCGCCCATCGCCTGTCCACCATCGTGGACGCCGATCAAATCCTGGTGCTGGATCACGGCCGGGTGCGGGAGCAGGGCAGCCACCGCGAACTGCTGCAACAGGGCGGTTTATACGCCCAGATGTGGGCCTTGCAGCAGCGCGAACAGGCCACGCTGGATGAGGAGCGGGCATTGCTGGGGGTGGAGTGAGATGGCCGGGCGTCAGACCCCCATCCATGGCAAAATCAGCATTGTTTTTCGGCGTATTTCACGGAGATCCCCGCTATGCCCGCAACCGCCCACAAATTCGCCACTTACGAAGACCTGTTCGATCTGCCCGACAATCTGGTGGGCGAGATCATTCACGGTCAACTGATTACCCATCCCCGGCCCGCGCCGAAACATGCAGTAGCCAGTTCCGCCATTGGCGATGAATTGGTTAGCCCGTTTCAGAAAGGGCGGGGCGGCCCCGGCGGCTGGTGGATTCTGGATGAGCCGGAACTGCATCTTGGCCCGCATATCCTGGTGCCCGATCTGGCCGGGTGGCGGCGGGAGCGCTTGCCGGTCATGCCGGACATCGCCTATTTCACCTTGCCGCCCGACTGGGTGTGCGAGGTGTTGTCGCCCGGCACGGCGCGGGGGGATCGGGCCGATAAAATGCCGATTTATGCCGCGCAGGGGGTACCGTTTTTGTGGCTGATCGATCCCGTGCTGCGTACCTTGGAAATATTCGTGCTGCACGAGGGGCACTGGCTGCTGGAGTGCGTATATAAGGAAGACGAGCAAGTCAGCGCGGCGCCATTCGACGCAATCTCGTTCCCGCTGGCGGATTTATGGTGCTGAACCGCCCTCCCTCGGGGTATGCCCGCCATGCTGCTTGAAGTCGAAAACCTTCACGTCCGTTACGGCAACGTCGAGGCGCTGCATGGCATCAACCTGTGCGTCCGCCAAGGCGAGATCGTGACCCTGCTTGGGGCGAACGGCGCCGGTAAAACCACCACCCTGCACGCCATCAGCGGTCTGCTGCGGCCGGCCAGTGGTGAAATCCGCTTCGAGTCTCGCCCGATTCACAAAATGCCGGCCCATCGCCTGGTCGGTATGGGCATCGCTCAGGCCCCGGAAGGCCGCCGCATCTTCGGCACCCTCACCGTGCGGGAAAATCTCAATCTGGGCGCGTTCACCCGCGAGGACCAGACGAAGGTGGCTGAGACCCTGCGCTGGATTTACGAACTGTTCCCGGTCTTGGCGCAGCGGTGCGAGCAACTGGCCGGCACCCTGAGCGGCGGCGAGCAGCAGATGCTGGCCATCGGCCGGGCGCTGATGGCCAACCCACGGATTCTGCTGCTGGACGAGCCCAGCCTTGGGTTGGCGCCGCTGCTGGTCAAGGCGATTTTCCAGACCCTGTGGGAAATCAACGAGGCGGGCGTGACCATCGTGCTGGTGGAACAGAACGCCCGCGCCGCCCTGAAACTGGCGCATCGCGGCTACGTCATGGAAGTGGGCCGGATCGTGCTGGAAGATCGCGCCGAGGCATTGCTGGCCAATCCCGAGGTTCGCGAGGCCTATCTGGGCGGCGGCGCATGAGCGGCGATAACGCTGCGGTCGCCACCGATCCCGTCCACCGCCGCGCCGTGCTGATGCTGCTGGCGACGGCGATTCTGTGGAGCTTGGGCGGGTTGTTGATCAAGTGGGTGGACTGGAATCCGGTGGCTATCGCTGGGGTCCGCAGCTTGATCGGCGCAGCGGTGATCGCGCTGATCTTCCGCAACGAGTTGAAATTTAGCGGATCGTTCGAGCAAATCGGCGCAGCGGTCGCTTACGCTGGCACGGTGGTGTTGTTCGTCGTCGCCAACAAACTGACCACGGCGGCCAACGCCATCCTGCTGCAATACACCGCGCCGGTGTACGTCGCGCTGTTCAGCCCCTGGTTCCTGGGCGAGCGGGCGCGGGGCAACGATTGGCTGAGTCTGGCGGTGATCATGCTGGGGATGCTGCTGTTCTTCGGCGACGAACTCAGCTTGGACGGCTATCTCGGCAACGGCGTGGCGCTGGCCAGTGGGTTTTGCTTCGCTTGGCTGACCCTGTTCCTGCGCCGCCACCGCGAGGAATCGGCGATGTCGGCGCTGGTGTTAGGCAATTTGCTGGCGGGCCTGATCGGGTTGCCGTTCATGTTCCAGTCTGTGCCGGACGCCACGGGTTGGGTTGGAACTTTTGCTGCTCGGCGTGGTGCAACTCGGCCTGCCCTATGTCATGTACGCACTGGCGCTGCGGCATGTTCGAGCGGTCGAAGGGATTTTGATCCCGATGATCGAGCCGGTGCTCAATCCGCTGTGGGTGTTCCTGCTGCTGGGAGAAACGCCGGGGCCACTGGCGTTGCTGGGCGGGGCGATCATTCTGGGCGCGGTGCTGTTTAGAACGATGGATAAAAGGATATGAAAGTCAATGAAACTACTGACTTGTCAGCGCTTTAACTGCAATGTCTGACTCACCCATCATGCCGAGATGATGCTGCTGGAGCGTAATGTTAGCGAAGAAGAATTGATAGAGCTTGTCGAAACCGGCGACATCAAACGTAAATCGGAAATTCACTGGTGGTTCTACAAGAGTTTTCTGGGGTGGAGTGACAACTTAGTGTGCGCCGCCGTGCAGAAGGGCGATGCGCTAATTGTCAAAACTGTCATGATTGACTGGCGGTTGTAGGAATGAATCATGCAAATTACCTATTACGAAGATGACGATATTCTGTTTATCAAGTTTAATGACGAACCCATTGTTCGTGATGTGTCGCACGGCTGGAACGTGAATATTGGTTATACCGCGCAGGGAATTGGTGAAATCACCCTGTTGGATGCCAAAGCCGCTGGATTGTTGCCTATCGTCATGGATAGCGCCAGCGTCGCGCAGATTGCGAATGCGACATAATAGCCAGCCCGTCTACTCATCATTTCCTCTTCAGGATTCCCCATGGAACTGACCGCTCTCACCGCCATTTCCCCCATTGACGGTCGCTACGCCGACAAAACCGCCGCCTTGCGGCCCATCTTCAGCGAGTATGGCCTGATTCGCCACCGGGTGCAGGTCGAGGTGCGCTGGCTGCAAGCGCTGACCCGCTATCCGGGCATCCTCGAAGTACCGCTGTTGAGCGAGCATGCCATCCATACCCTCGACGGTCTGGTCGAGCATTTCAACCTCGCCGATGCCCAGCGGGTCAAGAACATGAGCGCATTACCAACCACGATGTGAAGGCGGTGGAATACCTGCTCAAGGAGAAAATCGCCGGCAACGCCGAACTGGAGGCGGTCAGCGAGTTCATCCACTTCGCCTGTACTTCTGAGGATATCAACAACCTGGCCTACGCGTTGATGCTGCGCGAGGCGCGAACCCAGATCTTGCTGCCGGAACTGAGCGGGATTATCGACGCTATCACCCGGCTGGCGCACCAGCATTCCGACCAGCCGATGCTGGCCCGCACTCACGGCCAGCCCGCCTCACCGACCACCCTCGGCAAGGAAATGGCCAACGTCGCCTATCGGCTGAAGCGACAGCGGGCGCAACTGGCGGCGGTGCCGCTGCTGGGCAAGATTAACGGCGCGGTCGGTAACTACAACGCCCATCTGGCCGCTTACCCGGAGATGGATTGGGAGGAGTTCGCCCGCCGCTTCGTCACCGAGGATCTGGGATCGGACTGGAATCCCTACACCATCCAGATCGAGCCGCACGACTACATGGCGGAGTTCTTCCACGCGGTGATGCGCGCCAACACCGTGCTGGTGGATTTCTGCCGCGACCTGTGGAGCTACATCGCTATCGGTTACTTCCGGCAGAAGACCGTGGCCGGCGAGATCGGCTCCTCGACCATGCCGCACAAGGTCAACCCGATTGATTTCGAGAACGCCGAGGGCAATCTGGGCGTGGCCAACGCGCTGCTCGATCATCTGGCCGCCAAGCTGCCGGTGTCGCGCTGGCAGCGGGATTTGACCGATTCGACCGTGCTGCGGACCTTGGGGGTCGGGCTGGCGCACTCGCTGGTGGCGTATCAGTCCTGTTTGAAAGGTATCGGCAAATTGGAGGTGAACGCGGCGGCGCTGGACGCCGATCTGGATGATAACTGGGAGGTATTGGCCGAGCCGATCCAGACCGTGATGCGCCGCTACGGCATCGAACAGCCCTACGAACAGCTCAAGGCATTGACTCGCGGCCAGCGGGTAGACCGCGAAACTTTGCGCGCCTTCATTGCCGATCTGGCGATTCCCGATGAAGCCAAACAGCGGTTGTTGGCGATGACCCCGGCGACGTATACCGGCAACGCCGCCACTCAGGCCCGCAAGGTATAAGGCACTCATGCTGCGCATATTGGGTGATTTGAGTCCGGCGCGATTTCTGGCCGAGTACTGGCAGAAAAAGCCGCTGGTGGTGCGCGGCGCCTGGCCGGAATTTTGCGATCCGCTGACGCCCGAAGAACTCGCCGGTTTGGCCTGCGAGGAGGGCGTGGAGTCGCGGTTGGTGCTGGAAGGGGAAGGCGAGGAAGCCGACGAGGCGCGCGCCGGACCGTTCACGGATGACGATTTTCTGAACCTGCCGGATACCGGTTGGACCTTGCAGGTGGCGGATGTCGAGAAGCACGCTCCGGATTTCACGGCGTTGCTGGAGCCGTTCCGCTTCATTCCCGACTGGCGGATCGACGGCCTGACGGTCAGTTACGCCACGCCGCCGGGGACGGTCAGGTCGCGCGTCACCGAGAGCGACGTGTTTCTGTTGCAGGGTCAGGGACGGCAGTGTTGGCGGGTCGGCGCTCATTCCGATGCTCTGTCCGAAAGCGAATTGACGCCGGAGCAGGATTGGGTGCTGGAACCGGGCGATCTGCTGTATCTGCCGCCGCGCGTCACTTTTTATGGGATGACGCTGGAACCCTCCCTGAGTTACTCGATCCTCTGTCGCGCGCCCAGCCACCGACAACTGGTCAGCGGCTTTCTGGAATTCCTGCTGGAAGGCGTCGATTCCGAGGCGCGCTATGCCGATCCCGATCTCACCGTGCAGGACAATCCCGGCGAAATCAGCTTGGCGGCGCTGGACCAAGTGCGGGCCTTGCTGCGCCGTTCCATTGCTTTGGACGATGAGACCCTCGCGGTCTGGCTCGGGCGTTTTCTTAGCGAGCCCAAACCGGGATTCCGGGCGGAGCCGGAGCCGGAGCCTTACGCCGAAGCTGAATTGCGGGAGGATCTACGCGCTGGCGGCTCCTTGGAGCGCAATCCCAGCTCGCGCTTCCACTACATCGCCGGGGTGGAGGGCGAGATGTTGCTCTTTGTGGACGGGCAGGAATTCGCGCTGGGGCCGGAGGTGGCGTTCGTGGCCCCGCTGCTGTGCCGACATCGGGTATTGACTTCGGCGCTGCTGCGCGAGGCATTGAAACAGCCCGACGCCCGGCAATTGTTGCTGGATCTGCTCGACAAGGGGTATCTGGTGATCTATGAGAAGGATGATCGGGATCTGAGATTCGGCGATGGCGTTGCATCACGGAAAAATCTACAGTAGGAAGAATGTTGCGACAGGCTCAACGGCATAAGCCGGATGAGGTGCAGCGAAACGGGATTTCGGAAATCGCTTAACGGTTATGGGATCGATCGCTCACAGGCTTTCTTTCACCTCCACCCCCAACTGGTCCGGGACTGCCTGATCTTGGGCCGATTCCCGCATTGCCATGGCTGCTGCACCGGAACGCTGCGGTGCCGTGGTTCATCCTGGTTCCAGAGACCACCCGCGCTGACTTTTTGGACTTGGACGCGCCATTGCAAACCGCCATCCTGCGGGAATGCGCCCTCATCGCCGGCACATTCGGGAAACGACCGCCTGCGCCAAGATCAACGTCGCCGCTATCGGCAATGTGGTGCCGCAACTGCACCTGCACGTCGTGGGGCGACATTCCGCCGACCCCTGCTGGCCCAAGCCGGTGTGGGGCCACCTGACCGACTGGCGGGATTACCCCGAGGCCGAGGTGACCGAAATCGTGGCGCGACTGGTCCGGCAGTGCGGGTTGGCGCCCGCTTCCTGAAGATCGCGGAGCCGCCAACGCCACATCCGACGCCTTCAGGCCACCGGCTGTCGTTCGTTTAGAAACGGTTGCAGCAACAGGCCCGATAGCCCGGTCGCCCGCCGGTCGCGGAAATACTCCAGCCCGATGATCATGCCGACGTGGCCGTCGCGGGGCTGGTCTCGATAGGTGCCGAACAGCCGGTCCCACCACGGCAGGTTGAAGCCGAAGTTGCGGTCGGTTTCCTCGGGCCGCACGAATGGTGAACCCGGTGCATGTCGGGCGTCACCAGTCCCCAGCGCAGCGCCCGATCCCAGCGTTCCGGCAGGCGCACGTTGCCATGATTGAACATCGCGGTGGCGTTCAGGATCACCTCGAACAGCATCACCGCCGCCGGCGGAGCGCCCAGCAGTACGACCACCGCCAGCTTGATCAGCATCGACAGCGCGATTTCCAGCGGGTGGAAGCGCAGGGCAGTGGTGACATCGAAATCCAGATCGGTATGGTGCATCCGGTGCAGCCGCCACAACAGCGGAACCTTGTGAAACACCACATGTTGGGTGTAGATCACCAGGTCCAGCGCCAGCAGGGAGGCGATCAACGCCAGTCCAAACGGCGCGTCCAGGCCGTGGAACAGGCCCCAGCCGCGCGTTTCCGCCAGTCCCGCCGCGCCGACCGCCAGCACCGGGAACACCAGCCGCACGACGAGGCTGTCCACCAGGATGATGCCGAGGTTGGCCGGCCAGCGCCGGGCGCGCCGCAAAATCAAGGACCGGCGCGGCCAGCGCCATTCCCACAGCATCATCGCCAGCAGCACGGCGAAGAAACAGCCCAGGCGGAGGGCCGGCTCGTAGCGCAGCAGATCACTCATGGTGTAGGGCGTCCTGCGGCGTCTGGCCAGTAGTCCGGATCGAGAATCTGTTCCACCGCGAACGGACAGCGTTCCGGGAACGTCGTCAGCGGCAGGCGTGTTTCGCGGGCGGCGAACCGGCGGGCGGCAGGATAGGCTTCTTCGACCACCGTGGGTACGGTCGGCTTGAGCGATGGACTTTGCCGGAGCAGGTAGGCGAGTTGATCGCGCTGCTCGTCGATGGTGAATCCCCAACTGTCCGATTGGTGTTCGGATTGGTAGCGCCATTTCAGCAGGTGCATCAGGAGCACCTTTAGACGGCTATAAAGCTCCCGTCGCTCGCTGGCGCCCATGCTGTCGATTTCCTCGGTCAAGTTCGCGATATCCAGTTCGCCTAGCCGGCCCTGACGCAGCAGCGTGGCGGTGTGTGTTGCCCAGGCGTGGCGGTCTTGCTCGTAGACGGGTGCGGTCATGGCTTGTGTCCTGTTCCTGAACCACGGGTTCTTTGTACCCTCCGAACCGGCGGGCGGCATCGTTGGCGGCGCGGGTGGAACTGGAAGGTTAAGCTATAATGCCGCGCCCCATTCGTGCAAATCGATGGGTTCGACCCTTCAGCGTGGAGGATATCACCGTGTCCCGATTGCCCCAGATCGTCGCCGGCCAATTTCCCGGCGCCCGCCCGCGCCGGATGCGCCGCGATGACTTCTCGCGCCGGCTGGTGCGAGAGACCGTGCTTGCCACCGCCGATCTGATCCAGCCGCTGTTCGTGATCGAGGGCGAACAGCGCCGCGAACCGGTCGCCTCGATGCCAGGGGTGGAGCGGCTGAGTATTGACGAACTGCTGCGCGAGGCCGAGAGGCTGGCGGCGCTGGGCGTGCCGGCGGTGGCGCTGTTTCCAGTCACGCCGCCCGAGGCGAAATCGCTGGACGCCGCCGAGGCTTATAACCAGGACGGGCTGGCGCAGCGGGCGGTGCGGGCGCTGAAAGCGCATCTGCCAGAACTGGGCGTCATCACCGACGTGGCGCTGGACCCGTTCACCAGTCACGGTCAGGATGGCCTGGTGGACGAGTCTGGTTATGTCTTGAACGATGAGACCGTGAGCATGCTGGTCCGGCAGGTGCTGTCGCACGCCGAGGGGGTGCCGACATCGTCGCGCCCTCGGACATGATGGACGGGCGCATCGGCGCGATCCGCGAGGCGCTGGAGTCCAACGATTTCATTCATACCCGCATCCTGGCCTATTCCGCCAAATACGCTTCCAGTTTCTACGGCCCGTTCCGCGACGCGGTCGGCTCGGCTGGCGCACTCGGCAAGGGCAACAAGTACAGCTACCGGATGGACCCCGCCAACAGCGATGAGGCGTTGCGCGAGGTGGCGATGGACCTGGAAGAGGGCGCCGACATCGTGATGATCAAGCCTGGAATGCCGTACTTGGACATCGTGCGCCGGGTCAAGGACCAGTTCGCCGCGCCCACCTTCGTCTATCAGGTCAGC
>CAVRCC010000058.1:0-51435 GCA_963719395.1 uncultured Gammaproteobacteria bacterium
AGCCCGGCCTTTCCCTTAAATCTGCCCACAAGCCTCACAAGGCCCCTTGCACACCAGCGCCGCGCCCGATGCCGCCGCATTATGAAACGCCGTTGCGGCAGGCCCGGGATTGGCCGTGCCGACATCGCCAATCAGCACCGTTCGCATGGCCGCCAATTTGGGATCGCCCAGGAAAACGCCACACGCGCTCACATCGAGGCTTGGCATCCAACGGGCTGCTGGCAGGTTGTAGATATGCACGGTGAGGCTGCCTTTCACGATCGGCGGCTGTGGGCCGGGGATGGGCGGGTGGGCGATGCCCACACTGATTACGCCTGTACACGCCGTCATGCAGGTCACGTAGGCCGCCGGCAGGCCCTCGATGAGCACCGGGCCACCCGTGGGAGGCGCCAGGGACGGGATAATCACGCCGCTCGGGACGAGCATATCGTGGGTGACGGGATCACCAATTCTTGCTGCGGGGAACATCGCTCTTCCTCTCCAAGAAATAATCGAATAATCGACGGCAACTACACGGTGGGATCCTCTGGCGCCTCGGGGCTTGAGCCACTGCCGGTGCCGGCGCGCCGCCGCTGTTGATTTTAACCAGGATGCCCTGAATGGTGATGCCTGCCGGACCAATGTCAATAAAACCACCCGCCCCCTTAATGGTTAACTGCAAGCCCGCCTCGATAATCACTTTCATCCCGGCCTTGAGATGAATCTCCTGGCCAGCCTCCAGGGCGTGCTTGTTGCCTACCTTCTCCTGCTGGCTCATCCCCACCGTCAGGGACTGTTCGCCATCGATCTTCTCCTTCCGGGCACCCTTGACATGCAAGTGACTATTAGCCTCAACCAATTCCTTCCTGTCCTTTTCAATGAGGATATCCATGTTGCGCTCGGCATGGATGACGAACTGCTCCTCGCCTTTCTTATCCTCGAAGCGGATCTCGTTGAAGTTCGCCGCGCCGGCGCCTTTGGAACTGCGGCTGATGATTCCGCTCACGGTCTGATGGGCTGGCAGGCCATACGGCGGCATGCTCGCGCCGTTGTAGACCCGCCCGGTAATGATCGGCTGGTCGGGGTCGCCTTCGAGAAAGTCGACGATGACTTCCTGACCGATGCGCGGAATGTGCATCGCGCCCCACTGCTTGCCCGCCCATGTTTGCGACACCCGAATCCAGCAGGAACTGTCCTGATCCGCCTTGCCATAGCGGTCCCAGTGGAACTGGCATTTGACCCGGCCGTATTGATCGGTATAGATCTCCTCGCCCTTGGGACCGACGACCATGGCGGTCTGCGGCCCCTGCACCACCGGCTTGGGGGTGATCCGCGGTACTCGATAGGGCTGCTGGGCATCGATCGCGGTGATCTCGCCCTGATAGATCTTGCCGGCGCTCGCCAACCCAGGGACGCTTTCGTATTCGTCCGACTCCAAACGGTGGACGGCGGACGTGATCAGATATTCCCGGTTCTGCTCCTCGCGCGGGCACTGGCTTAGACTGAACAGATAACCCACCGCCAGCCCGGCGGCATTCCCCCGCCCCTGGGCGATTTCGTGTTGGGCCAGCAACTCCTGCAAGCGAATCTTGGAATAGGTGTTGCCATCGCCTGGTTCGACGTACTCGCCCGGATAGTCGTACATCTCGAATTCGGCCTGGGCGTGTTTCTTGGGCTGTTTCAACAGCGCGCGCAGGTTCTTGCGCGGCGCCTTGAAGTCGTAATCGTTCAGCGCATAGGCGCCAGGCTGCACCTGTTGGGACACGAACCATTCGAACAGATGATCGCGCCGGCGATGGTCATGGTCGTCCGGTGGGAAATAGGGCACCTCATCGTAGCGCGGAAACTTGCCGTGGGAGCTGTAGCCATCGGCTAGCACCAGCATGTGCTTGCCGTTCTCATGGGTGAAGTAGTAGTACATGCCCTCCTGTTCCATCAGCCGGTTGACGAAATTGAAGTCCGTCTCCCGATACTGCACGCAGTATTCCCATTCGCGATAATCGCCGCTCAGTTTGTCCTCGAAATCGGTGAAGCCCTGCTCCCGGAAGATTTCCTTGATGATGTCGGGAACTTTCTTGTTCTGAAAGATCCGGCAATCGGAGGTGCGGGTCAGAAACCACAGCCAGGGGCTGAGCTTGGCCCGGTAAACCGCATAGCGCACGCTGTGCACCCCTAGAAAGCCGAACTGGGTAACGAAACCATTGAAGTAACGGGTTCCCTGTTGGTGAGGCAATTCCATGCGGATCGTCATGTTCGTGCCCAGAACGTCGGCCAGTTTGATGTCGGGCTTCTCGCTGAACAGTTCCAGATCGAATTCGAACAACCGGCCCAGTTGCTCGCTGGCCGTCATGCGCCAGAAAACCAGCACGTCTTCGCCCAAACTGCTGTTAACCGCGAATACCCGGTGCTTTTGCGTGATGGTGGCCATGTCCTCGTCTCTCCATGCCCGCTGCCATTTGATTCAGTGTAGCGCAACCCTATGCGAAAAACCGGCCATCGCCCATCCGCTCCGCCAGATTCGCACTAGACTTCTAGCATCGCCCGCTCTCCCGGAGGATCCCCGCCATGCCCGGCCGAATGGAATTCCAATTTACGCTGCCCCAGTCCCCTTCAACCCCAACCCGTCAGGATTCCGACGCGCCGCCGCGCATCCTGATCATGGCCGATTTCAGCGGGCGCGGTCAGCGCGAACCGCCCACCGCTGGGTTGGATCTCGCCCACCGACCCCTGCTGGCAGTGGACGTGGATCGTCTGGACGCGGTCATGGCCCGGCTGGAGCCGAAATTGCGGCTACCACTGGCGACGGCAAGCGGTGCGGACCTCACGGTCGGCTTCACCCAACTCGACGATTTTCACCCCGACAGACTCTACCAGCGGCTGGACTTGTTCCAGGCCCTGCGCCGCACCCGGGCCCGCCTGCTCGATCCGGCCCATTTTGCCCAGGCGGCGGCCGAATTGGCCCCCCTGGCCGCGCCGGCGCCGGTCCAATCCGGGCCGCCCGTCCCGGCAGAAGGCGAGGCGGCCCTGCTCGAACGATTGCTGGGGCGCCCGCCAGCCGCTCCACCACCCGCCCCGTCCGCCGAGGCGGGAGCGAATACGCTCCAGACCTGGTTGCGGGTCATCGTGCAACCGCACATCGTGCATACCGATCCGCGCCAATCCGCCTGGGTGGCGGCCGTGGATGCCGCGATTGGCGACCAGATGCGGGCGATCCTGCATCAGCCGGCTTTTCAGGCACTGGAAGCCGCCTGGCGCGGCGTGCATGGGTTGGTGGCCAACCTCGATGACGAAGGCGCGCGGGTTTTCCTGCTCGATGTCACCCGCCAAGAGTTGCTGCTCGACTTGCGCGCGGCCGGCGGCAAACCGCAAGCAACCGGCCTCCACACCCTGTTGATCGAACGCGGGGTGCGAATGCCCGACGGCGAGCCCTGGACGCTGCTGGTCGGCGACTATGCCTTTGGCGCCACGCCCGAAGACATCGCGTTGCTGGCCATGCTGGGGGCGCTGGCCGCCGAGGCTGGGGGTCCGTTCCTGGCCGCCGCCGAACCGGGACTGCTGGGTTGCGACTCGGCGGCGGCGCTGGCTGATCCCACGCGCTGGTCGCCGTTGTCGGCCGAGGCCGAACAACACTGGCGGTTGTTGCGGACCTGCGCGGTCGCGCCCTGGATCGGTTTGGCCCTGCCGCGCGTCCTGCTGCGCCTACCCTATGGCCAAAAGACCGAGTCGGTCGAATCGTTCGCCTTCGAGGAGATGCCGGGCGGCCGCGATCCCGACGCCTACCTCTGGGGCAATCCAGCCTTGGTCTGCGCGCGGCTGATCGCGGCGGCGTTCGCGGAAAAGGGTTGGGATTTCAGCCCCGGCGACGTGCTGGAACTCGATGACTGCCCCGCCCACGTTTATGAAGAGGCCGGCGAACGGGCGATGCAACCCGCCACCGAGGTCTTGCTGGGCGAACGGGCCATGGTGGATATCCTGGCGCGCGGTCCGATGCCACTGCTGGGCCATCGCCAGCGTAACGTGGTCCGGCTGGCGCGGTTTCAGTCGCTGGCCGATCCGCCGGTGGCGCTGGCCGGAACGTGGCAGTCATAACCCATCCGCAGCGGAAATAGCGAAGGAATTCCGATCCTGGAACTCACAACAGCGACTCTTCCTCGGTGCTGCTGGATAGGTCGGACAGCCGGTCGTCCGCGCGGCGCAACACATCGGCCAACTCTCGCCGCAGCACTCGAACCGCCGGCTCCAACTGCTGGATGCGCCGCTCCAGGCGATCCAACTGGATATCCTGCCATTCCGGGTGTTTCAACACCGTTTCCATCGCTTCTTCCAACTCGGCCAGTCGCTGCTCCATGGCGTGACCCATCCGCAGCAGCGGCCGGCCGCCACCGCCGGTGGTGGCCGTGGTTCCCCCGGCGCTGGCGGTCCGCCCATCCTGGTTGATTTCCTGACCGACCGCTTCGACGGCGGCCACGGAAAACTCGCGCAGTTCCTCCAGAAACCCGTAGAGCAGCAGACGGTCGCAAAAGATATTCACCCGGCGGGGAACGCCTTCGGTGTATCGATAGATGGCCCCGAAAGCTTCGTCCCGGAAGTACGGTTCGTTGCCTTGCCAGCCGGCTACGCGCAAGCGGTGCTCGATATAATCACGAATCTCCGCCTCGTTCAGCGGAGTCAGGTGACAGGACGCAATCACCCGTTGCCGCAACTGTTCCATGCCAGGCTCTTGCAGGGTGGCGCGAAACTCCTCCTGCCCCAGCAGGAAACTTTGCAGCAACGGCGTCGCGGCAACCTGAAAATTCGACAGCATTCGCAGTTCTTCCAGCGACTGGGTCGGCAGATTCTGCGCCTCGTCCACCACCAGCAGCACGCGCCGCCCCCGCCGGGCGTGATCGCGCAGAAAGTCCTCGAACCGCTTGAGCAGCACCGCCTTGCCCGCGTCTTCGTAGGGCAAGCCGAACGCGGCCACCACGCTGCGCAGCATCTCGTCAGCTTCCAACTGGGTCGTGACCAGTTGGGCGGCTACCACCCGGTCGGTGTCGAGTTCGTCGAACAGGCTCTTGACCAGAGTGGTCTTGCCCGTGCCGATGCCGCCGGTGACTACGATGAACCCCTCGCCCTGGCTCAAACCGTAGCGCAGGTAGGCCAGCGCCCGGCTATGAACGCGGCTGCCAAAGAAGAAGCGGGGATCGGGACTCAGTTGGAAAGGCTTGGCGCTGAAGCCGTAGTAATCGGTATACATGGATGGCTCAAAATCTTAGGCTGTAGCGAACGTTGAGCCGGTTTTCGCGAAAGCTCTGGTCGCTGGGATCGGCGTCGTTCTGATAGTAGCGATAACTGATCAAGCCCCCCGAATTGGGGGTAAACACCCGCGCCAGTCCGATGACCGACACCCAATAATTGTTCCGCTGCTCGTCGCCCGAATCGATCTTTGCTCGTCGCCCGGCTCGTCGAACTCCCAGCCGGTTCCGAGAAACGACGCAGTGCGCGGCGCGAACCGCCAAGTCCAGAGCGCGCCGATGCCATAGGCGGTTTCGTCGTTGGCGGCATCCTGGAACTCGCGGCTTTCCTGGAACTCGCGGCTTTCGTAGAAGGCGCTAAACCCCAGGCTATTACGGCGACGCTGATAGGTCACGCCAGCATCGAAGCGCTTGCGCAAGAAATCCTGATCGCTCAGCCCGAAGGGACCGCTGGAACCCGATGGCGGTTCCTGCCCATCCGTAACGCCGCCATCCAGATCGCCGCCGAGCAACTGCTGGGTATTGGTCACCTCCTCGGTGTAGCTCGCCGACCAAACGCCGTAATGGCTCCGATGGCTGAACGCACCCTCCCACCGCACGCCCGGGCTTTCTCCCACGGCCTGATCGCGCCGGCTAATTCGCAGGTTGGTGCGAGCAGAGGGATTCCATTGTACGGCGACTTCATTGACATTTGAGCCGTACAGGCCGCTCAAAGTGATGAATCGGCTCGGCGTCCAGACGGCGCCCAAACCCCAATAGGCACCGTTGCTATTGTCCTCGAAAGTGGTCAACTGATTGTTCTCATAACCCGCCTCGGCCCGCAAGGCCCAGTGCTGGTTCAATTGGTAATTCAATTGGCCCGCCACGCGCTCCCGCTGATCATCATTTCCACCCGTCGGATCGTTACTTTGCCCCTGACCCTCCTGCCGTTGATAAAAATAATCGAGATTCCAGGTCAGCAGACTAAATTGACGGCCACTGGTTAGATTGAATTCGATGGTGTCAGTCCGGCTGTCGAGCGACTCCACGGCGGCGTCGGGTACCTCCGATACGCCATCAAACTCCTGCTGCCCGGAGTAGCGCACCTCGTCGTAGCGGTAACGCAGCAACGCCTCCGCCCAGCCGCCAAAATTTTGCCGCCAATAGGGGCTGACGCCGAAGTTATTCGAGGTGGTTTGATTGCCGGTCAGGGCCAGGTCGCTGAACAGGCCGGTCGGATTGAACAAGTCCTGGGCGCCGGGCAGCCCCAGATTCAGGTTACCGAACAGGCTCTGGGCAAACCCCGACCCACTGCTAGCCCCCAGGCCGCCGGCATCCACCCGGCCACTGGACGTTACTGGCACCTGAGAGATTAAACCGTAGGCGTCCACGAAAAAATGATCCTGATACAGTTCCGCGGTGCCGAACGCCTGCAGGTTATTGTTGATGGTGTTGGCATCGCCGTTCTGGGTGTACATCAGGCCCTGGGCGGTATAATCCAACCGCAGATCGAGCCGACCACCCCGCTTGCGGATGGAAACGCCCGGGTCCACCTGCCAAACCCAATCGCCTTCCGCCTCGTCCGCCGGCGCCAGCCGGATGTTATCGGAGTAGGTGGCGCCAACGCTCAGTCGCGGGGTAATCCGCCACCCCTCCAGCGCTCCATCGACTGACTGCGCCCCACATGGCGAACAGACACTCGCCAGCAACACACCGGACGCGACTGGCCAGAACGACGACGCCCGCCGGCATCGGGACCGGGTCGATTTGCCATTCATCTGGCACGCTCGCTTTTATCGCCCGGCCGCGTCTTCATTGCCGCCATGGCCGTAACCATACCCATAGGAATCCGCGCCGAAAAAAGAATGAGACTTGTTTAACAATAACCCCACGATCTGATTGGAATCGAGCAGGTCCAAGGCGGCCTTGACCTGGGCCTGCGGGGTGCGCTCGGCCTCGACCACCACGAGCACCTGCCCCATCAAACTGGCCAGGATGCTGGCCTCGGTCGTCACGAGCAGCGGCGGGGAATCAAAGATGATGATGCGGTCGGCGTAGCGGCTGCTCATCTCGGTCACGAGCTTGCGCATCCTTTCCCCGGCCAGCAGTTCCGTGGACAAGTGATACTGGCCGCCGCCGGGCAGGAGGGTCAACGAGGGCACGTTAGTGTCCACCAGCACATCGGCCAGTTCCAACCGGTCATCGACCAGATAATCAACCAAGCCCAGCTCCGCCTCGAACCCCAGCGTGCGGGCCATCGAGGGTTTGAGCACGTCGGCGTCCACCAACAGCACGGTTCGATTTCGTTCGGAGGCGATGCTCAGGGCCAGATTGCAGGCCGTGAAGGTCTTGCCCTCGCCCGGTCGGGCACTCGTCACCATGACCAGGTTGGGATACTCGACGGTCATGGCGCCCCTGCCATCGGCATTGATCAGCAGGGGCCGCTTGATGTGGCGATACTCCTCCTTCAGCTGGCTGCGCTGGGTATCGGGCACCAGAAAACCCGCGGCGCGGATTCGCTCGAAATCCAAGATCACCGACCGCTGGGTGCGCTTGAGGGATCCCGGCGCGGCGGCCATGTCCGGGGACGCCGCCGTCAAATGAGCCACCCGCTCGACCATATCCTCGGCTGGCGGGGAAGCAACCGGTAGCGGGGGCGGGGGGGCCGGCGACCGAACCGGGCCGCGCGGCCGGACCGACATGGCTTTTTCGATACTGTCCATCAGTCTTCTCTACAGTCCCGTTAGGCGAGGGCAGCGCCTGGAGAACGAACGATTTGCATCACGATCAGCCCGGCGTAGGTTAGCAACAGGACGCCCACCAGCGAGGCATACACAACCGTTTGCAACCGTTCGCGGCGTTGCGCCGCCGGCGATAGCACCAAGCCGACGCTGCCGAATACCGGGATATCCGCGATCTGCATGAGGCTGCGGCGGCTGCCGAAGGTCGGCCACAATTGCGCGATCAGAAACGCCAATCCCACTCCAGCGCCCAAACCCGCTCCCAGCAACATAGTCATCAACAAGAACCGCTTGGGGCCAGTCGGCTTGAACGGCACCCGCGGCGGATCGATGATCTTGAAACGAACATCCTGATTGGATTGCTCGGCCTGTTGGGATAAGCGGGCCGACTCCCGACGGGCTAGTAGTTGATCGTGTTGCTGACGATTAACTTCGTAGTCGCGATTCAATGCCACCAATTCAGCTTCAATCTTGGGGAGGGTGCTGACTTGTTCCTGCAATTCCTTATACCGCTTCATGTACTCATCAACCCTTACCCGTAGCGAGGCTACATTCGCCTCCTCCTCGGCGAGTCTGACCTTTAGCTGCTGATAGACAGTATTGACACCCTGACTTCGCGCATTGCCACCACTCTCGGCAAGGTTAGCCGCATACCGCACGCGATCTTGTTCACGCTGTTTCTTAAGGTCAGCGATGGTCTGTCGTAAAATATCAACATCTGGATGCTTCTCGGTAAATTTAATCAACAATTCATCAAGATTCTGTTCCATGAGTCTGGATGCGTTGATCAATGGGTAAGACAACCACCTCACCATCGCCTCTAAGCTGTTGCTGCAAAGCCTCACCCATCTGCTGCTGCAGGGAGTTACGGCGATTTTCCGCCTGGGTAAGTTCCAGCCGGACCGCTGAAAGATCGGTGGCCGCTTGCTGCAAGCGAGCATTATAAGTCTGACCTTCCGAAGGCATCCGACCCACATTTCTGAGCTTGAATTCCTTGAGACGATTCTCGGCTTCACGGAGCCGGGTTTCATATTGGCTAACCTGGTCATCTAGAAAACGCCGGGCAGCGTCGGCATCCTGCCGGGTATCGCCCACTAGATTTTTCGCGAACACCGCCACGACGGCCTCAATCACTTTTTTGGCCCGTTGCGGGTCGCGATCCTCAAAGGTAATGCTGTATAGGTTTGGGTTTTCCCTACCAGCTCCCACGGCTCCCACCAGGTTGACCTCTTCGCTTAACCGATTAAGCAGCCGATCCATGGCCGCGGGATCATCCTTAGCCTGCGTATCCAAACCGGCTGTTCGGGCGATTTGTTCCAGGTTTGGGCGGCTGAGCAGGGTTCGGGCGACCAACCCGACCTGGGTATCCGGGTTGACTTCCACCGTCAATCCCTGCAACAGAGGGCGCAAAATGGACTGGGTGTCCACGAACACCCGCGCAGAGGCCTGGTACTGATCGGGCAGCTTGAAAACCACGGCCCAGCCGACCAGGCAGATCAGCCAGGCACAACCCAGGGCATACCAGCGATTGCGCCAAATACCCCGCAGGTAATCAAACACCAGTTCGATGATTTCATTCATCGCTGCATCCTCCGTACCCGTCCACGCCGGCCGTTCAGAACCAGGCTTCCGGCACGATCAGGATATCGCCTGGCAACATATCGACGTTCGCGGTGATATCACCGTTAAGCAAATCGTCCAAGCGGACCTCATACTCCTTCTGCTTGCCATCCACGACCCGCACCACCTTGGCCTTGTTGCCAGCGGCGAACTCGTTCAAGCCACCGACTGCAATCATCACATCCAGCAAGGTCATTTGCTGTCGGTAAGCAATCGCTTGGGGTCTAACCGCCGCCTGACCGCCACCGCCCTGACCGCCACCGCCCTGACCGCCCTGACCGCCCTGGCCGACTTGACCGATCACCCGAATCTGTTCGCTGTAAGGTCCAATCCCATTGGCGACGATCACGGTGACGATCGGTTGGCGGATATAGGTTTCCAGCGCCTTTTCCAAATCGCGGGCCAGTTGGTTGGGCGTTTTGCCGCTAGCCTGCAAATCCTCCACCAAGGGGGTCGTAATCTTGCCATCTGGACGGACGGTGATCGGCTGCGAAACCTCCGGATTGCGCCAGACAAAAATCTGCAACTGATCGCCCGGTCCTATCAGATAGGTATAGGTCTCCGGTGAAGTCGTATGAGAGCTATACCCCGTCGAGGGCGGCAAACCCTGTTGGCTGGCGCAAGCGCCGAGCACGAGCACCAACACTGCCAACATGTTGATATTTATTAATTTTCCTGATATTCCAAGCTTTTGCATTTCCGTCACAGCCCCCCATGCCATCGACGATCACGGTGTAGCAGCTTTGGCGCCACCTGTTGACCTAACCGGAACTTCCCGCCTTCGCCGCCGCCAAACCGGCAACCGACAACGGTATCGAACCGCGGTTACAACACCAAAGCATAAAGTACCTTAAATAGTCTACACATTCTTTCATCCTTGACCACTCCACAATAAAAATGGCCTCATCGCCCCCCTTCATCGCAATCGAAAAACTACGCAAGTACTATACCGAGGGCGATCGGCAGCGGATTATCTTCGCCGACCTGAGCTTGAATATTGGCTGCGGTGAGTTCGTCGCCCTGCTCGGCCAGTCCGGTTCCGGTAAATCCACTCTGCTCAATCTGCTGGGCGGCATCGACCTGCCGGACGCGGGTCAAATTCGCATCAGCGACCGGATGCTGACCACATTGCCCGAGGTCGAGCGTACCCGGTTCCGCCGCCGGTATATCGGCTTCGTATTTCAGTTCTTCAACCTGATCCCGACCCTGACCGTCGAGGAAAACCTGCTGCTGCCGCTGGAACTGAACGGGCTGACGACGCCGGACCAGCACGACCGGGCGCTAGAACTGCTGGATCACGTTGGACTGGGTAACCGTCGCGACAGTTTCCCGGAACGGCTGTCTGGCGGCGAGCAGCAGCGGCTGGCCCTCGCCCGGGCGCTGGTCCACGGTCCCTGGCTGCTGCTGGCCGACGAACCGACCGGCAATCTCGACGCCGCCACCGGCGAGCGCATCCTGGAACTGCTGCTGACCCTGCACCGCCAAGCGGAAACCACCATGGTCATGGTCACCCACAGCCAGGCCGTCGCCGCTCGCGCCGACCGGATCCTAGTTTTGGACGCCGGGCAGATTCGGGAAGTGGCCCGGTGACGCCGCTGCTCTGGCGGGCGCTGCTGCGCCATCCACTGCGCCATCCCTGGCAACTGGGGCTGGCGATTCTCGGCATCGCCCTCGGCGTCGCCGTGGTGCTGGCGGTGGATCTGGCCAATGCCAGCGCCCGGCGAAGTTTCGATCTGGCCATGAATCGTCTGACCGGTCACGCCACCCATCGCCTCGTAGGCGGATCGCAAGGCGTGCCCGAAACCGTGTACGTCCGGTTGCGGCTGGAACGCGGCATCCGGCGCGCGGCCCCGGTGGTGACCGGCACTCTGCCGCGCGCCGACCGGCCCGGACAACGGCTGCAAATTCTCGGCGTCGATCCTTTCGTCGAAGCGCCGTTTCGCGACCCCGCCGCCGACATTACCGGCAGCAATTTCAACCTGCGGGCGCTGCTGCTGAATCCAAATGCCGCCCTGCTGCCGGCTGCCTTGGGGGAGCAGGTGACGCTGCGGCGCGGCGAGCAGCGCTTCACCCTTCAACGCGCCGGCACGTTGAAGGGACCGGAACTGGACGGCCTGATCATCACCGACATCAGCACCGCTCAAATCCTGCTGGACCGCGCCGGACGGTTGAGCCACATCGACCTGATCCTGCCGGAAGGAGCCGCCGGCGACGCGATGATTTCGGAACTGCGTGGCTGGCTACCCTCGGACCTGCGACTGGAACGTCCCGCGCAACGCAATCAGGCGACGGCGGATCTCAGCGCCGCCTTTTCGCTGAATCTCACTGCCATGAGCCTGCTGGCGCTGGTGGTGGGGATGTTCCTGATCTACAACGCCATCAGCTTTTCGGTGGTGCAACGCCGCGCCCTGTTGGGAATGTTGCGGGCGCTGGGCGTCAGCCGCCGGGAACTGTTCCTCGGCGTCCTGGGTGAGGCGCTGTTGCTCGGACTGGCGGGTACCCTGCTCGGCGGACTGCTGGGGCTGTGGATCGGCTCCGGGCTGGTGCATCTGGTCACTCGCACCATCAACGATCTGTACTATGTCTTGAGCGTCCGCGAGTTTTTCATCGACCCGTGGTCGCTGGCCAAGGGCGCGGCGCTCGGGCTGCTGGCGACTCTGGCGGCGGCATGGCTGCCGGCGCGAGAAGCTGCCGACGCTCCCCCCGGCCTCGCGTTGAGCCGCGCCCATCTGGAAACCCGCTGGCGGGCCGCCCTGCCCCGCCTGGTTCTGAGCGGGCTGGCGCTGCTGGGCGGTGGCGGTCTGATCCTGTGGCTCTCGCACGCCCTGGTTCCCGGCTTCGCCGGGCTGTTTCTGCTGATCCTCGGCTGCGCGCTGCTGACGCCGCCGGCCGTGGTCGGCCTGGTTCAGTTGAACCAGCCGCTGGCGGCTCGGCTGGGATTGCTGGCGCGGATGGCCAACCGCGATGTCGCTCGCCACCTCAGCCGCACCGGCATCGCGGTGGCGGCGCTGATGGTGGCGTTCGCCACCACGGTCGGCGTCGGAGTCATGGTGGACAGTTTTCGGGGCGGGGTGGCGATTTGGATCCACGATCTGATCAACGCGGATTTGTACATCGCTCCGCCTGCCATCGAGGACAACGGCGGTTTGGAGACCATGCAGCCGGCAACGCTGGCGGCCTTGCGCGCCACGCCGGGCGTGGCGGCGGTTTCCACCTACCGGCGGATCACGGTGGATCTCGACGGTCGTCCCGCGCAGTTGATCGCGGTGGACCTCGCCCCTGCCTCCCAAGCCGGTTATCACCTGATTGACGGCGATCCGGCGACGGCTTGGCGCGCGTTCCAGACCGGCGAGGCGGTATTGATCTCGGAACCGTTGGCCTACCGGCGAGCAATTAATGGCCGGCGATGCGCTGGAATTGCCCACTGACCGGGGGTTGCGGCGCTTCCCCATCGCCGGAATCTTCCTGGATTACGGTTCAGAGCATGGGCGAATTTTGCTGCACCGCTCCGGCTATGAACGTTATTGGCAGGAGCCGACCGTCGGTTCGACGGCGGTTTTCGCCGCGCCCGGCGAGAGTCTGGCGACCTTGCGCGAGCGCTTGCAGGACCGGCTGGGACCGATCCAGCCGCTGTTGATCCGTTCCAACCGCGACATTCAGGGCTTCACTCTGGAGATTTTCGACCGTACCTTCACCATTACCAACGTGCTGCGGCTGCTGGCGATTCTGGTGGCGGTGGTGGGCGTGTTGAGCGCGCTGCTGGCCCTGCAACTGGAACGGGCGCGGGAGTTTGCGGTGCTGCGCGCTATCGGCATGACGGCGGGCGAAATCGGCGGGCTGGTGTCGTTGCAAACCGGATTCATGGGCGCCGCCGCCGGCTTGCTGGCGTTGCCGACGGGGGTGCTGCTGGCGGCGGTGTTGATCTTCGTGATCAACCGGCGGGCGTTCGGCTGGACTCTGCCGTTTCAGGTAGACCCGCTGCTCCTCGTGGAAACGCTGGCGCTGGCGCTGGTCGCCGCCCTGCTGGCCGGACTGTACCCGATCTGGCGGATGGCCCGCGCCCGACCCGCCGACGCGCTGCGGACAGAGTGATGAACAGACGCTTCCTGGAGGGTGGATTGGAGGACTGCTGGCGGCGCTGCTCATTGACCCTGATCGTCTTCCGCCTGCCTCAATCCTGCACCCCGAACCAGCCGGCGACGTCGCCGTCAATTCGGCCCTGGGCGGAGACGACAACGCCGGTTATCAGCGCGCCTACCAACCCCGGCCCTTCCAGTTCCCCGCCGATCACGGGCCGCATCCGGAATTCCGCAACGAATGGTGGTACGTGACCGGCAATCTGGCCGATGCCGCTGGCCGACAGTTCGGCTATCAGTTGACGATTTTTCGCATCGCGTTATCCCCGACCGCGCCGGCGACGGATTCACCTTGGCGCGCGAACCAGATCTACATGGGGCATTTCGCGCTGACCGATGTTGCCAGCAACCGCCATTACGGCTTCGAGCGCTTCAGCCGGGGCGCGCTGGGACTGGCGGGCGCCCAGGCAACCCCGTTTCGGGTCTGGCTGGAAGACTGGGCGCTGACCGGCGCGGCATCCGACCTCTTTCCGCTGCGAATCCGCGCCCAAGAAGGCGACATCACCCTCGATCTGATGTTGGAGGCCGGCAAGCCAGTCGTATTGCAGGGCGACCGGGGCCTGAGTCAGAAAAGCGCGGAACCGGGCAATGCATCCTATTATTATTCCCACACCCGCTTGCCGACGCAGGGCACGGTCAACGTCGGCGGGCTGCGCTTCACGGTCAGCGGCGCGAGTTGGCTGGATCGGGAATGGAGCACCAGCGTACTGGGGCCGGATCAGAGCGGCTGGGACTGGTTCGCGCTGCAACTGGACGATGGGCGGGAGCTGATGTTTTACCGGCTGCGCCGCAAGGACGGCGGTATGGATTCGTTCAGTACGGGCGCGCTGGTGGAACCCGACGGCCAAACGCGGCGGTTGCGCTGGAACGAGGTGGAACTGCAACCGCTCGGCGAGTGGCTCAGTCCCCACACTCGTGACCGCTACCCTGCCGGCTGGCGGCTGCGCCTGCCCGCCGAGAATCTCGAACTGACCGTGACGCCGAAAGTGGCCAACCAGGAAATGCGGCTGACGGTGCGCTATTGGGAAGGCGCGGTCGCGGTGAGCGGGCGGGCCGGCGAGCGAGCGATCGGCGGACAGGGTTATCTGGAAATGACGCGGTACGACCACCGTTGAGATCATGGTCAAGGTACTCCCAATCCCGCATAATCGCCCGGCTTTCGGATCGCTCGCGTTCGCGCGCCTGCCCCGCCCAAATTCACTTTAAACCGCCCATCAGGTTCGACCATGGTTCCAACCCTTACGTCTCCGATACCGTCCCGTTCCGCAAAACTCCGTGGGCTACCGTGGTTCTTCGCGCTGGCCCTGCTGACGGTGGGTAGCGCCCGAGCTGGCCTCTTCGAAGAGGGTGACATCTTGATGGTGCAGGTAGCTCCAGACGCCATTCATTTCGACCCCAGCCCCGAGCACGCCGACTGGTCGTGGCTGGTCGGTCTGGAATGGCAATCCCCCTCGCGCTGGTTGGTGGGAGCGTCTTACTTCAATAACAGCTTCGACCAGAAATGCCAGTACATCTACTTCGGGAAATCCTGGCCGCTGGATTTCATCAGCGACAACGATTTCTTCAAGAACCTGTATTTCAAGCTGACGGGTGGAATTCTGCTCGGCTACAAGGAGCCTTACGAAAACAAGATCCCGTTCAACCACAACGGCGTGGCGCCTGGCGCCGTACCGGGGCTGGGCTATAAATACGGGGATTTCAACGTGCAACTCAACCTGCTCGGCGGGGCTGGCCTCATGTTCACCTTCGGCTACGACCTGTTCAAGTAGCCACGGCGGATTCCTGGGCTTAGTTGATGAGCGTTATGCCGACAATTTAAAGCTGGTTAAGTATGGTTAAGCAGATAATGGAGCCGGCAGAGATTAAGAACTCATCAGCCAGCAAGATTCATTTTTTTCTTGTTAGCTTTCTGGTATTTGCCATGGATCTGGCGATATTGAATCTCTGTTACAGCCAAGGGTTCTCATTAAGCTTCTGCCACATCATAAGCTTCCTGGCAGCATCAGGGACCGGCTATTTTCTGAATTCCATCTGGTCATATAAAAACACAACCCGACCCGCCACAAACCAGTTCATAAATTTTACCATCACGGTTCTATTGATATTGTTTCTACGTGGAGGAATCCTGGCATCTCTGTTAAAATTTTGGGATTTCCCGCCTGAAGTAACCATAGTTATCTGTGTATCCGTTTCTTCAATATTGAGCTATATTGGCAGCAGTGACTCTATTTTTTTGGGAAAAGCGAGCTCTACTGAACCCGAGTCAAAGTGGTATTATTTTACTATTTTTATCATTTTATATTCAGTCCTTCTGCGATTTTTTTATTTAGGGTTGCCAGAACTTTTCTACGAAGAAGCCTATTATTGGAACTATGCCAAGCATCTAGATATTGGGTATCTGGATCACCCACCGATGGTGGCTTGGATGATAGGACTATTCACTAAGCTGATGGGTGATAACGAGTTTGCCGTTCGGTTCGGCGCCTTTGCATGCTGGTTTATCACCGCTTATTTTTCCTACAGACTGACCCGGGATATCCATGACAGGTTCAATCAGGCTACCCTGTTGGTCGCAACATTGCCAGCTTACTTCGCCGTCGGATGGGTTATGACCCCCGACGCCCCGTTGGTGGCCTGTTGGGCGGCGACGCTTTACTTTTTGTATCAGGCGCTGATTCATGACCGGCGCATGGCTTGGGCAGGGGTAGGAGTCTCCATCGGATTGGGGATGCTCTCAAAATATACTATTGCCCTGCTGGGTCCTGCCGCACTGTTATTCATTCTCGTTGATCGCCATTCCAGGAAATGGCTATTTCGGCCCGAACCTTATCTGGCTATTCTCCTTGCCCTTATCCTATTCTCACCGGTTATCGTTTGGAATGCCGGGCATGAATGGGCCTCATTTTTATATCAGGGTCGTGATAGAGTTACTGAGCGTTTTGAATTCTCCTTGCCTTACTTTATTCTCAGTATCATCCTGCTCATAACGCCGACAGGATTTTTGTCAGTGATCGCAGTTATGTTATACCCAAGAAAAGTTATTTCCAAGAGTGATGTTTTAACCGAAGATAGTATTTTCAAGGCTAAGACTCGCGACTATTATCTGCTGATGATACTCACTTTTTTTCCGGTCACAATATTTGCGGTGCTGAGCCTGTTCAGAGAAACCAAATTTCATTGGACAGTTCCCTGCTGGCTGGGTATTGTACCTTACGTGGCTTTGATCGCAGCTCGTAATTCACGCGCCGGTGCTGATAAATTGGTTGAATGGAGCCGGCGTGCATGGCCGATGACCATTGTGATCTGTTTAATCTGCTATGGTGCTGCTTTGCATTATCTGAGTTTAGGGTTTCCCGGTATTCCTTATTCGCAGAATTTATATCTGTTGGGATGGCGGGATTTCGGGCGTGAAATCGAAGCACTCGTCGAGCAGATAGAACGCGAAACGGGTGAAAAAATACTGGTCGTCGGCATGGACAGGAACAGGATTGCCAGTGGGCTTGCGTTTTATCGTACAATGGCTATCGATTCATCCAATGCAGCGATAGTCCGCAAGCCCGCGTTTCAAACCTCCAGTTGGCATCTATTCGGTGAAAAAAGCCTGATGTATCAGTACTGGTTTCCCATGAGTGAGCAGAATAACAAGACCATGCTACTGGTCAGCAGGAGTATTGATAATCTGACCAGTGATAATGTCCGTTCGCGCGTACAGCAAATGGGGGATATCAAAGAAATAAAGCTCTGGAAAAATGATAGGCTGGCAGGTCGTTATTATTATTCTCTGGTGAAAGGCTACCAAAGCAAACAAGCCGACGATAATATAACCAAAGTTAAATCAAGCGATTGAATATAAAAACATCCCGTGCTTGCCTTTAATAAAAAAATCAAATCTTTCATTTCCTCGGGTTCGATCAAACAGTTATTTCGAATTCTGGTGACAATATCGATTTTTGCGCTTATCTTGCGTTCAATTGATATCGATCAGCTCTGGAAGACGCTGCGGCAAGCCAGACCGGACCTGCTTTTAGTGGCATTACTCATGCAATTCGGCAGCACCACCGTATCGGCCTATCGCTGGCAATTGATCATGCGCAATCTACGTTTCGGTCAGCTCTTTTCGTTTTACTGGCGCAGTTACTTTAAAGCGATGTTCTTCAATCAGGGGCTACCGACCAGCATTGGAGGCGATGCGCTCAGGGTACTGGATGTCGCCGGCCAGGGATTTCGCAAGCGGGATGCGCTATATGGCGTCATGCTCGACCGAATCGCCGGCCTCGCCGCTTTGATGTGGCTGAACCTCATCGCGTATATGTTCAATCCCGATCTACTTCCAGACCCGATTTATCACCTGACCTTGCTGCTCGTGGTTGGCGGTCTGGTTGGTTTTACTGGCGTGTCCTGTCTGAGGTATTTACCGTGGCTCGATGCCTATCCCAGACTAAGCGCTGTAAGGACAATAGCGGAGAGGCTACACCAAGCTTTTCTGGTCAATCGTGGCCTGATGATTGCGTCGTCGTTACTGATTCCCCTGCTGGCCATGCTAAGTTTCTTCGCGACCGGTTGGGCGCTGGGCCTGCGCTATGATCTGGTAACCTATTTTGTCATCGTACCGCCGGCGATTTTCCTAACAATCATCCCGATTTCCTTGGCCGGATGGGGGGTGCGCGAGGGTACTCTGGTGGCGTTGTTTTCCCTGATCGGCGCAGATAAAGCAACCATCCTGGCCATGTCTATTCTCTATGGATTGATGCAGATCGTCGTAAGTCTGCCTGGGTTTATCATCTATCTTGAAGGTCGTAAACACCCGTTATGAAAATTGATACCATGCGGAAAGTGGATTATTTCGCTGGAATTCCATTGTGCTTTCTGGTCACTTTGCTAATCCGCCTAGTTAGTTTGTTTATTAGACGGCAATTACAACGGCCTCACAAGGTCTTATTCATTGAACTATCGGAAATGGGCAGCGCTATCCTGGCCGATCCCGCCATGAGAAAAATGCGGCGGGCGGGGGATACTGAATTGTATTTCGTTATTTTTAAATCCAATGCGGCCAGCCTGCGTTTGTTGAACACCATACCGGAGACTCATGTTTTCACCATCCGCGCAGATGGATTGTTGAACCTTGCCGTCGATAGCCTGCGCTTTCTCATCTGGACTCGTCGACATATGATCGATACGGTCATCGATATGGAACTGTTCTCGCGCTATAGTGCCTTACTGACGGGTTTATCCGGCGCGGCGAATCGGATTGGGTTCCATGCGTTTCACAACGAGGGATTGTATCGGGGCGACATGTTAACCCGCCAAGTGGCCTACAATCCGCGCCTGCACATCGCGAAGAATTTTATCGCACTGGTCAATGCCGCTTTGGCGGATCGGGAGGAACTGCCATTTTCAAAAACTCTGATCGACGACAGCGAAATCAGGCTGGCCCAAGCGGAAGTGAGTGAAAGCGCGATCACGACGATGCGTGATCGCATCCGCAGTGAGTATCCGCCCTATGACGAGCATCGCCACCGGATTGTACTGATCAATCCCAATGCTAGCGACTTGCTGCCGCAACGTCGCTGGATGCCCAGCTATTTTGTAGCAGTCATGCGCGGTTTACTGGCTGACGACGAAAATTTGCTGGTTTTGATAACAGGGGCTCCAGCCGAGCGGACGGAGGCGGAGAAATCAAACAACAGGTCCAACACGAGCGTTGCGTCAACTTCGCCGGTCGACAACTGTTGAGGAATTACCTGCGTTGTACCGGAATTGCCGAGATAATGTTGACCAACGATTCGGGCCAGGCCATTTCTCCGCAGTGACTGGTCTTCGCACCTTTGTCATCTTTGGTCCGGAAACGCCCCAGCTTTACGGTTCTCTCGGCAACAGCACGCCGATCTATGCCGGTCTTGCCTGTTCGCCCTGCGTGAGTGCGGCCAACCATCGCAAGACCCCCTGTACTGACAACGTGTGTCTGCAGGTCATCAAGCCAGAAGCGGTACTGGAACGGTTGCGTGAGGCGCTGAAAGAAAGGCGTTCCGCATGACGGCGTTGTGTGAATCACTTCACCTTCGTTCAGGAAAATCATGTTTTGAAACGAAAAAATGCTGACTGACAGCGGCGACAGTCCATCCGTTTTCGCTCGTGCGCCAGATTCGATTCAGGCGCTTTCGGCCCCACGCCGATTATCTAAATCCCTGCTGTTCGGATTGGTGATCGTGTTCGCCTTGGTCTGGTTCAGCAATCTCGAATACCGCAAGCTGATCCGACCCGATGAGGGGCGTTACGCCGAAATCGCCCGCGAAATGGTTATGTCCGGCGACTGGATAACGCCGCGGCTGAACGACCTCAAATACTTCGAGAAACCACCCTTACAGTACTGGGCGACGGCGGCGGCTTTCCGAATCTTCGGCGAGAGTCATTGGGGCGCGCGCTGGTGGCCGGCGACCACCACCTTCGCCTGCGTGTTGTTGATGTTCTGGGCAGGCCGCCGACTGTTCGACGAGGAGGTGGGTCTGACGGCGGCGGCGCTGGGTAGCTGTACCTGGATTCTCATCAACGCTCATTTCAATACTCTGGATGCTGGACTGACCGCGTTTCTCACCGCCGGCCTGCTCGGCTTCCTGCTGGCCCAGCGCCCTGGCGCGACCCCGGCGGCGAACCGCAACTGGATGCTGGCAGTCTAGGCGGCGCTGGCGCTGGCAGTGCTGAGCAAGGGCCTGATCGGCGTGGTGCTGCCCGGCGCGGTGCTGGCGATTTATATCCTGATCGAACGCGACTGGCGCTTGCTGGCCCGGTTGCATATCGGCAAGGGACTGGCGCTGTTTCTGCTGATCACCGTCCCGTGGTTCGTCGCTGTGTCGCTGGCCAACGATGAGTTTGCCCGCTTCTTCTTCATTCACGAACACGTCGAGCGCTTCCTCACCAAGGCGCACAAACGCGAGGGCGACTGGTGGTACTTCATTCCCTACCTGCTATTCGGAGCGATGCCGTGGACGCCATTCATCGCCGTGCGGCTGCACGACGGCTGGCGACGCGAAGGCCTACCGGGAACGCTGCAACCGCTGCGGCTGTTGCTGATCTGGGCGGTATTCATCTTTCTGTTCTTCAGCGCGTCGAGTTCCAAGCTGCCGTCCTACATCCTGCCGATGTTTCCCGCGCTGGCGCTGTTCGCGGCGGTGGAGACGCAGCGGATGGCGCCGGAAACGCTCGGCCGTTTCGCCTGGGCGTTGGCGGCGGTCGGTGGTGCATTGCTGCTGGTGCTATTCATCGGCGGCGAGCGCATGGCCCGCGCCTTTTCCAAGGAATCATCGCCGTTCGAAATCGTGCGCCACTATGTGCCCTGGATACTGGCGTCGGTCGCCACTTTCACCGCTGGCGCCTGCGCCGCTGCTGGGTTGTTCCAGTGCTATTCCCGGTCGGCGGGCATCGTGGCGTTGGCCTTTGGTAGCCTGGTGGCTGGCATCCTGGCGATGGACGGCCACGACGAGCTGTCGCGGTTATCCTCAACCTATCACCTAAATCCTGCAATAGGGTACCGAAAGTGAGGTGAAAAAGGTAGACTACTCAGTAAGTTAACAGCGCCTTGTGGCGTTCAGAGGAGTCACCTTTTCCATGAAGAAGAAGTCTACCCAAAAAGCAGTTGCCAAGTCACCCCGTAAAGCGCGCGGCACAGTGCGCAAGGTGCGAATCCAGCGTGGGGCGAAGAACTCGACCCGGCAGGCGGGACTGATCCCGGTGCTAAAGTTTCACGAGCGGGTGGGGTTGGCGGGGTTGTTGGACAAGGCCGTGGCTCAGTGCCGGGGGGCGAGTGCCGTGTACACGCTGGGTGACGCGATGCTGCTAACGATAGTCGGACTGATCGGCGGCGCCAGGTCGCTCCTGCAAGTGGTGCGGCTCTGGTCGGATGAGGTGCTGCGGAGCTGTAGCGGCTGGTTGCGGATTCCGGATGACAGCACGTTGGGGCGGCTGTTCAAGCAGGTGCGGCTGGGGCGCATCTCCTAGTTGGGGGAGGGGATCATGGCCGGGAAGCAATGATCGAAGCGTTGGTTAACCCATGCCAAGCGGAGATGGAGTAGATGATCGAACCCCGGTTCGCTCCAGCGCATGCCTACTCCTTTGAAGCGTTGTTGGATGAGCCACTTGCAGGCGCTTTCCACCAAGCCACTGCCAATCGGTAACCCGGCGGCTTTGAACTGGTCATACTGAATATGCGCTTCGTGCGTTTTCAGATAGTGATACACGTTAGTGAGGGTTTCCCGGGCGGACTTGGGGAGTTGCTCGGCCTCGACCAGGGCCGCCAATTCTGCCAACACCTGCGGTTCGTGGCCGTGGCGCAACTGGTGACGTAACCTGGCAAACCACTGCTGGCAGGCCCGAGTCCGCCCATCCAGCCAGGCGGCGGCGCCCTTGTACAGGTTTTGCGCGGCATGGTAGAAGTCGAGAATCGCGGTGGCCCCGACCGCCTGAAAGCAGCGCTGGAACACGGTCCAGAAACCCCGCCCGCCATCCGAGAGCCACACCACCTGCACCGCCGTGCTGACCCCCTGCCGGACGGCTTCCAGCCACAAGCGGGGCGTCAAGTCATCGATCGTGCCCAGCACCGCTACTAACCGGCGCTGGCAGAGGCGGATCACGCGCTGCCCGTGGCGGGTCAGCCGCTCGCCCAAGCGGGCGAGAATCGCCACCTTGATCTCCCGCCAGCGGGTTTTCCCCGTCGGCGTGCCCGGGTGCGGTCGAAACGGCACCATCACCCCATCCGCGCCAATCACCAACGGCAGCGCCGCCCGTTCTGCCGCTAACGATTCGGCCGGCGGTAACGTCCCCGCCGCCAACTCTTGTAACTCCTCCGCGAGCTGCGCCATGACCCGCTGCCCCACCTGCTGGACCCAGGTCCAGACCGTCCCCGCCGCCAGCGACACCCCGGTCAACTGCTGAAGCAATCGACACGCCGTCTCATACGGTACAAACACGGCCAACAGACAGCCCATCCACTGCACCTCCGCCCCGGTGCGTTGGTGCGCCACCAACCCCAAGACCGCATCCAACGGCGCCACTTGCGACCCGGCACAGCCGTGCGGACACCGCCCCACCCGCCGCCGCCAGCGGATTGCCCCAAATAGCGTCTGTAGCACCCGCTCGCGGAAGCCTTTGCTCTGCAGCAGTCGCCCACAACTCGAGCAGACCGGCCACGTCTCCGGCTGTCGGGCGCGTACCGTTAACACCTCTTCCAGCAACCGGACCGCCAACATCCGCACCACCGTCCACGCCGCCATCACCATCAGGGCTAAGCTCGTCGCCTCCCGCAACCGCGCCAACGGTTCTTGAAACTGGGGATCATAGTCCCATAGGATATCGCTTAAGCGTGACAAGGGCGCGTCCTCTTCTTGGTCTGGTCTCCAAGCAGTCTACTACCCCTTGTCGCGCTGCTAAACTTGCCCTCCCCCAACTCCTAGATACGCCCGTGCGGCTGGGGCAGATCGTGCAGCTCGAGACGGTAGTGCATCAAGTGCGCCGCCGCGTCTGGCGCTTAGCGTTACGCAGCGGGGGCGCCACCGTCGGGGCGCAGCGGCGGCTGTGGATCGACGTGGACTCGACGGTTAAGACGGTGTATGGGGAACCCGAAGGAGCTGCCAAGGGCTACAATCCGCACAAGCGGGGGGCGAAATCGTACCATCCGCTGTTAGCCTTTTGTACCGCCACCCAGGAGATTCTTCAAGGGTGGTTACGCACGGGGAATGCGTACACCAGCAATGGGGTGGTGGAGTTCATGCAGCAATTGCTGGCGCATCTGCCGACGCGGGTACAGGTCGTGTTTCGAGGTGACAGCGGCTTTTTTGTCGGGGCGTTGCTGGCGCTGTTGGAGGCGCGCGGGCATGGCTATCTGATCAAGGTCAAGCTCAAGAACCTGACTGCGCTGCTGGCGCGCAAAGATTGGACGGCCGTGCCGGGCCAAGCCGGTTGGGAGTGTTGTGAGTTTTTATATGCCTGTCAGGACTGGAACCGACTGCGGCGGTTCGTGGCCGTGCGGCTGGATACCCGGATCGATCCCAGCAGCGCTAAGGCAGCGGCCGAGGATGGCTACGTGTACTTCTGCTATGTGACCAGCGAAGCGTTCGCGCCGTGGCAGGCCCACCAGACCTATGGGGAACGGGCGACCTGCGAGACCTGGATTGAGGAAGCCAAAAACCAGATGGGCTTGGCGCATCTCAAAACCGATACCTTTCTGGCGAATGCGGCGTTATTCCAGTGTGCCATCCTCGCCTATAACACCCTGCAGTGGATGGCGCTGGTCAGTGGCGAGGCGAGCCTGCTGCAATGGGAAATCGCCACCCTGCGCCGCGAGCTCATCCAGGTGGCCGGGAAGTTACTCACCGGCGGCCGCCAACTGCACTTGCGGATACCTCCTTGCTCACTCTATCCGTCGGCCTGGGAAGCGTGGTGGGCCTTGGCGGACGAACCCACTTAACCCCACGCCTGGCAGCCAGTATCAGACGAACCCACTTAACCCCACGCCTGGCAGCCAGTATCAAACCGAACTCGTAGCCTGCCGGCAACCCGGTGGGTAGGGCGATCTCTGCCTCGGGTTCGAGAAAGTCCCGGAAAACGGCCTAAAAACAGATTCACCCTGGACTAAACTGGGTAAAATCCCAGTTGAACCGTGGGTATAGCACTTAATTTGTACCGTCAATTGGTGGTTTTTTCACCACCTTCTTTATGACATAAGGAGATTGCAGAATTTAGGTATCATATTATCCGTGAAATCGAAGCGACGCAGAGGCCGCTCGACCGCACCACGCCTTTTTTCACCATCGAGATGCATGATCAGACCCTGCCGTTCTACCTCAAGCGGCCGGTCACGCTGGTGCAATACATTGACGAATTCGCCCTCGGGCTGGCGACGGAACCCGACAAGGGCATTCCACGGGTCGAGAACTGGAAACCGCGCTGGGTCGAGTTGGAGCGGGGGTATGCGATGATGAGTCCGGCCAACTATGAGCACTTCACCGCCGAGGGTTTGCCGATGCGGGTGCTAGCCCGCGATCCGCGCCGGGTCATCGTGAGCCGGCAATGACCGCTGCCAGTTTCGCGCTGATCCTGACCGGCGTGCTGCTCAACGCCGTCGCGCAACTGTTGCTCAAAGCCGGCACCAACGCCCTGGGCGTGATCACGCCGACCGCCGCCAACGCCCTGCCGCTGGCCGGTGCGATTGCCACCAATCCGCATTTCCTCGGCGGTTTCGCCTGCTACGGGATCAGCGTCCTGATTTGGATCTTGGCGCTATCGCGAGTACCGGTCAGTATCGCCTACCCGATGCTGTCCATCGGCTATGTCGTCAACGCCTTCGCCGCCTGGTACCTGTTCGGCGAAATGCTAAGCAGCGGGCGTTGGCTCGGGATCGGCTTTATTATCATCGGCGTTTATTTGCTCGCGAGATCGTGACATGGCATCGCTTCCGCCCCTCACCCCCAACCCCTCTCCCGCCGGAGAGGGGAATTCGCTTCTCTATCTCCCGTTTGCCCGTCCGATGCTCGACGACGATACGATCACTGGGGTGATCGAAGTGCTGCGCTCCGGCTGGATCACCACCGGACCGCAGGTCAAAAAATTCGAGGTGGCATTGTCGGACTATCTGGGTGGCCGACCGGTGCGGGCGCTCAACTCCGCAACCGCCGCGCTGGAAGTCGCCTTGCAACTGTGCGGTATCGGTCCCGGCGATGAGGTGATCACGCCGTCGCAGAACTTTCTTCGCCGCGCCCAACATGATCGCCAAAGTCGGCGCGACGCCAGTGTTCGTTGATGTTGAACTGGTCAGCCGCAATCTTGATTTCGATGCGGTGGAACGCGCCATCACACCACGGACCAAGGCGATCATGCCAACGCACTTCGCCGGACTGCCGGTAGCTATGGACCGGCTGTACGCGATTGCGGAGCGACACGGACTACGGGTCATCGAGGACGCGGCGCTGGCGATAGGCTCAAGCTGGCGCGGCCAGCGCATTGGCAGCTTCGGCGATCTGACCGTGTTCAGCTTCCATCCCAACAAAAACATGACCTCGATCGAAGGCGGGGCGCTGGTGCTGAACGACGAGGCGGAGGCGAGCGAGGTTGAAGTGTTGCGCTTCCACGGCATCACCCGGCTGCCCGACGGAACCCGCGATGTCGCCTTCCCCGGCGGTAAATTCAACCTGCCCGATGTCAACGCCCGGATCGGCCTCGGCCAACTCGCCCGGCTTGAAGAGTTCAACGCTCGGCGCCGGGAACTGGTGGCCGATTATTTTCGGTTGTTCCAAACCGACCCGCCTTGCCTGCTGCCGCATCCTGGCTATCCCGGCGACGAGGTCGGACACAGTTGGAACATGTTTGCGCCACTGCTGCCACTGGACCGGATGACCATCGATCGCCCGCAGTTCCGCGCTACACTCGAAGCGCGCGGGATCGGCACCGGTATCTCCTACGAGGCGGCGCATCTCACTACCCTGTTCCGCCGCCAGGGCCACCACGAGGGCGAACTGCCGAACACCGAACGAATCGCCCGCGAAACGGTGACGCTGCCGTTGTTTCCGGCGATGAATTCCCTCGATGTCGAGCGCGTCTGCGCCGCCGTCGGGGACGTGCTGGCGGAGGCGCGAATCTGAGATGGGCACGCCATTGCTTTCCATCATCATTCCGGTCTACAACGAGCAGGAAACCCTACCCGCATTGTTCGCGCGGCTTTATCCGGCACTGGACGCATTGGGCGTATCCTACGAGGTGCTGTTCATCAACGACGGCAGCCGCGACCGCTCGGCGGCGCTGCTGAAAGACCAGTTCCTGGCTCGTCCAGACGTGACACGGGTGATCCTGTTCAGCGCTAACTGCGGCCAACACATGGCGATCATGGCCGGCTTTGAGCACTGTCGCGGGACCCGGGTGGTGACGCTCGACGCCGATTTGCAAAACCCGCCCGAGGAAATTGGCAAGTTGCTGGAAGCCATGGATCGCGGCCACGATTATGTCGGCAGCATCCGCGAGACCCGCGAGGATAGCCTGTGGCGACACATTGCCTCGAAACTGATGAACCGGCTGCGCGAGCGCATCACCAAGATTCGGATGACCGATCAGGGCTGCATGTTGCGGGCTTACAGCCGCGCTATTATTAAAGCGATTGTGTCGACCCGCGAGGTCAGCACCTACATTCCGGCGTTGGCCTACACCTTCGCGGCCAACCCGACCGAGGTCACCGTCGCCCACGCCGAGCGGGCCGCCGGCGAGTCCAAGTACTCGTTATACCAGCTGATCCGGTTAAACTTCGATTTGGTGACTGGCTTCTCGCTGGTACCGTTGCAACTGTTCTCGCTAGTCGGCATCGCCCTGTCGCTGGTTTCGGCGGGATTCGTGGCGTACCTGGCGATCCGCCGGCTGATCGTCGGCCCGGAAGCGGAGGGATTGTTCACTCTGTTCGGGCTTAACTTCCTGCTGATGGGCATTTTGCTGTTCGGGATCGGGCTGCTGGGCGAATATGTCGGCCGGATTTATCAGCAGGTGCGCGAACGTCCGCGTTTCACCATCCAGGCGATTCTCGAGCAACGCAACGAGGAGACCGACGCATGACCCGCGCTGTCGTTTTCGCCTATCACAATATCGGGGTACGCTGCCTCAAGGTGCTGCTGGCGCATCGTATTAATGTTGCGCTGGTCGTGACCCACCTGGACAGCCCCAACGAGCACATCTGGTTCGACAGCGTCGCCGCCACCGCCGCCGATTACGGCATTCCGACGATCATGCCGGAAGATCCGAATGCCCCAGATGTACTGCAGCGTATCCGCGATCTCGCCCCCGACTTCCTGTTTTCGTTCTACTACCGGCAAATGCTGACGCCCAAACTGCTGGCGATAGCGCCGCGCGCCGCGCTCAATATGCACGGCTCGCTGCTGCCGAAATATCGCGGTCGGGTTCCGATCAACTGGGCGATCATTCACGGCGAGACCGAGACCGGCGCGACGCTGCATTACATGGTGGCGAAACCGGATGCCGGCGACATCGTGGCCCAGACCGCCGTGCCGATTCTGCCCGACGATACCGCACGGGAAGTGCTCGACAAGGTCACCGTTGCCGCCGAACTGACGCTGCATCGGGCGTTACCGGCGCTGATCGCCGGCAACGCGCCGCGAATCGCGCAGAATCTGCGTCAGGGCAGTTACTTCTCCGGCCGCAAGCCCGAGGACGGGCGCATCGACTGGACCGGATCGGCGGTGGGTGTTCACAACCTGGTGCGCGCGGTCGCCCCGCCCTATCCGGGCGCATTCACCACCGTGGCCGGCCAACCGGCGCGGGTTTTGCGCACCCGCTTGGTCGCGGCGAATGCGATTCGGATACCCGAGCCACTGCTCGAACTGGCCGACGGCCGGTTGATCGCCCGTTGCGCCGGTGGCGGCGCGTTACAAGTTCTCGCGTTGGAAGTAGCCGGCGAACCCATGACTCCGACATCGCTGATCGCGCAATTTGGCCTTGGCCCATGGCGGCTCGGCGACTGAAGATCGCAAATCCAACGTTCCGCGTTACTATCGCTTTTCGTTTTCGGACCCCGGAATTCCTACCCGCAATGAAAAGAATCCTGATCCTCGGCGTCAACGGCTTCATCGGCCACCACCTGTCCCAGCGCATCCTGGCGGATACTGATTGGGAAATTCACGGCATGGACATGCAGGACGACCGGGTCCGCGATCTGATCGGCAACCGGCGCTTTCACTTCTTCGAGGGCGACATCACTATCAACCGGGAGTGGATCGAATACCACGTCAAGAAGTGCGATGTAGCGCTTCCACTGGTGGCCATCGCCACGCCCGCCACCTACGTGCGCGAGCCGTTGCGGGTATTCGAACTCGACTTCGAGGCCAACCTGCCGGTGGTGCGATCCTGCGTCAAGTACCGTAAGCGCTTGATTTTTCCTTCGACCTCCGAGGTCTACGGGATGTGCGCCGACGCCGAATTCGATCCCGAAAACTCGCCGCTGGTCTACGGCCCGATTAACAAACCGCGTTGGATCTACGCTTGCGCCAAGCAGATGATGGATCGTGTCATTTCGGCCTATGGCATGGAGCAGGGGCTGGATTTCACCCTGTTTCGACCGTTCAACTGGATCGGCGCCGGCCTCGATTCGATCAACACGCCCAAAGAAGGCAGTTCCCGGGTCATCACCCAATTCCTGGGCCAAATCGTGCGCGGCGAGCCGATCAAGCTGGTCGATGGCGGCACGCAGCGGCGCTCGTTCACCTACGTGGACGATGGCATCAACGCGCTGATCAAGATTATCGCCAACGCCGGAGGCGTGACGACCGGCCAGATTTACAACATCGGCAATCCGCGCAACAACCTGTCGGTGCGCGAACTGGCGACGCGGATGCTGGAACTGGCGGCGGAATACCCGGAATACTGCGACAACGCGGCGAAGGTTGCACTAGTCGAGACCACGGCGGCGGACTATTACGGCCAGGGCTATCAGGACGTGCAGCAGCGGGTACCGAAAATCGCCAACACCTGCGCCGATTTGGACTGGGAACCGAAAGTGACGATGGACGATGCGCTGCGGCTGATTTTCGAGGCTTATCGCACCCATGTCGCCGACGCTGGCTCTCTGGTTGATTGAACCGTGATGGCCGCGCCCCCGTTGGTCCTCAAGGTCGATGTTGACACCTTGCGTGGGACGCTGGAGGGCGCGCCACGACTGGTCGAACTGTTCCACCGGCACGGGACGGATGCGACCTTCCTGTTCAGCCTGGGTCTCGACCATACCGGCTGGGCGATCAAGCGAGTGTTCCGCCGGGGGTTTCTCGGCAAGGTGAAACGGACCTCGGTGATCGAGCACTACGGACTGAAGACCCTGCTCTATGGGACGCTGCTGCCTGGGCCAGACATCGGCCAGCGCGCGGGCGACGCGATGCGGCGGGTCTGCGATGCCGGTTTCGAGACCGGTATTCATTGCTGGGATCACGTACTCTGGCAGGATCGGGTGGTCGGCGCCGACCGGGAGTGGACCGCCCACCAGATGCGCCAGGCGGTCGAGCGCTTCGTCGAGATTTTCGGCGTGGCGGCGACCGTGCATGGCGCGGCTGGCTGGCAAATGAATGGCCATGCACTGCGGCTAACCGGGGAACTGGGCTTTACCTGCTGCTCCGACGGACGCGGAACCCATCCCTTCCTGCCCATCGTGGACGGCGAGACCCTCCGCTGCCCCCAGTTCCCGACCACGCTGCCGACCCTGGATGAGCTGATCGGCGTGGACGGAGTGACACCGGACAACGTCGCCGATCGCCTGCTGGCGATGACGAGAACGGCGCCGGCGACCGGCCACGTCTTCACCCTGCACGCCGAACTCGAAGGCATGAAATTCCTGCCTATCCTGGATCGGCTACTCACGGGCTGGCGCGAGCAGGGCTATCGCCTCGGCGCGCTGCGGACGCTGGCCGGTGACATATCCCTGGATGCCTTGCCCCGACATGAAGTGATCCACGGGACCGTACCGGGTCGCACTGGCACGCTGCTGGTTCAGGGGCCGGCGGTTTAGTTTTAACACATCGTCGCCCACCGCAAGGCGGAATCCATCATGCGGATGAACCAGTTCAAACAGTTTCCCACGGATCAAATTCTGATTGGAATATTAGCGGTTGTGGTAGCGGCGGTACTCGCGCTCTTCATTGCGCTGTCATTTTTTAACTATCCGGCCGCCGACGATTTCTGCTTTGCCGCCAAAGCCAGGCAACTGGGATTCCTCGGGGCACAGGTGTTCTGGTACGAACACTGGTCGGGGCGGTATACCCTGAACTCGGTGTGGACCGCCATTATGCTGTCAGGGGATATTGTTCACACCTACCGGTTCCCGCCGATCATTCTCCTAATAGCAACTGGGTTGGGCTTTTCCTTTCTGACTGCGAAAATCGCCCACAGCTATCATCTCTCGGCGCCTTTCGTTCTCCTGCTGGGAGGAGTATGGACTGTGCTGTTCATCGCCGGCGCTCCCGATCCCGCCCAAACCTTCTATTGGCTGGGGGGCAGCATTACCTACCAGATGGCGAACATCTTCCTTATTTTCCTGCTTGGGCTATTAGTCTGGCGGGAGACCACGGCAACAAATAGCAAACTGCGAACATGGATATTCATGCTTTCCAGCCTGTTGGTCATTACCACGGTCGGCGCGAATGAGATTTCCCTGTTACTGACTGGCGCGATTCTCTGCTGCGGTACATTCCATGCGGTATGGATGAAGAGGGATTCCCGCACTTTCTGGACAACGCTGTTGCTGATCGCCCTCGGAGCGGCGTTGATCAGTGTGTTGGCGCCGGGTAACTACCAACGCTATGCCGGCATCGGTGGGGATGATTCCCTTCCGCGTCCAGTGCCTTGGCTAGCGATGTTGCTTTATCTGCCCTGGGTAGCCTTGCGGCTGCTGTATTGGCTTTCCAACCTGGGATTGTGGGCATCGGCATTCATTGTGCTGGTAGCCACCTTCCCCATGGCCAGAGCATGGCTTCACATCGAGGGAAAATTCAATCGCCGGTTTCTGATCCTGCCGGCGCTGTGGATCGTGACAATTTTTATCCTCAATGCGCTCGGTTTTCTGATTAACCGCTATCCATTGCCCGAAAGAGCCGAGAGCGTCGTTTGGCTACTGTTTCTACTCGGCTGGTATCCTTCCTTTATTATTTTCTTCCACTTCCTGGCGGGCGACAGCATCCAAATCGCCGACCGTCGCCTGATCCCGGCAGCGATGGCCTTGTTAATCATTAGCCTGTTGGGAACGCCAAATATCTTCGAAGCCTACAAGGATGTCTATCGAGGTTACCGCTACGACCAGGAGATGCGCGCGCGGTTTAACGCCATCCAGGCCGCCAAGGATCGGGGAGAAACAGACATCATCATTGATAGCCTCTCCAGACCCCCGCGAACCTTGTTCGCCACGGATATCGAAACCGATCCAAATAACTTTAGAAATCAGTGTATGCGCGAGTATTATGAGGTCAAATCTATCAGGTTAGGGTCTTTCACTAAATAATGCCGCTAACCCTCGGCTCCACCCACAACCGATCCCGCAAGCCTGACGACCGTCGCAAGCGCCGCTCGACCGCCCCCGCGAATACCTCCAGCAACCCATGAAACGCCGCCTGCTGTTTGGCGCGGGTCAATGCCGTGTACACCAGTTCGCGGCTCAGCACCGGCGATGGCGCGTTCGGCGTCACCACCCGCACCCGGTCAAACTCCGAACCCTGGCTTTTATGCACCGTCATCGCGTAAACGGTCTCGTGCTCCGGCAACCGCGCCGGGGCGAAACTCCGCAACGCGCCGTCGCTGCCCAGAAAAAACACCTTCATCCGCTCCGGCTCGTCCGGGTCCGGCAGGGTGATCCCAATATCGCCGTTGAACAGCCGCAGGTTATAGTCGTTGCGAACGATCATCACCGGTCGGCCGAGATACCAATCCTGGCGGGTATGAATCAGGCCCCGGTCGCGCAACGCCGCCTCGCACAGCCGGTTCAACGCCTCCACCCCAAACGGCCCGTTCCGCAGCGCGCTCAACACCCGGAACTGATTGAAGCGCTCGAACACCGCCGCCGGCCCGGCTCCCTCCCGCGCCGCCCGCAGATAGGGCGCGAAACCCTCCCCGACCGACTCCGCCAACTGCTCCGGCAACTCGGCGGGATCGGTCAGGGTTTGCCAGGCGATGTCCTCGCGCGGTGCGCCCGCCAACAATGCCACCGCCTCCGCCGACTTGCCGCCGTTCACCGCCCGCGCCAGCGCGCCGATGCCGCTGGCCGCGCCGAAGCGATAGCTGTGCCGCAACAGCACGATAGCGTCGGCCAGCGGCGAGACCACGGTCCGGCTACGCGGCAACGACTCGCCGGTCAGCGCCGCCAACCGCGCCCGGAACTCCGGCGAAAATCGGCCGCCGCCAAAGCACAGATCGCCCAGCACCGCCCCCGCCTCCACCGAAGCCAACTGATCCTTGTCGCCCAGCAGGATCAACCGGGCGGCGGGCGGCAGCGCGTCGACAGTCTTGGCCATCAGCGCCAGCCCGACCATGGACACTTCGTCCACCACCAGCACGTCCACCAGCAGCGGATTATCGCGGTCGTGGCGGAAATACACCGAGTCCGGCCGGGCGCCGAGCAGGCGATGGAGAGTGGACGCCTCCTCGGGGATTTGCGCCAACTGGTCCGGCGCCAGTCCCAACGCAGGCTTGGCCGCGCGAATCGCCTCCTGCAAGCGCGCCGCCGCCTTGCCGGTGGGCGCGGCCAGCGCGATGCGCAACGGCCGCTCGCCGGCCTGCCCGGTCAACAGCGCCAGAATTTTCAGCACGGTGCTGGTCTTGCCGGTGCCCGGCCCGCCAGAGATGATGCAAACCCGCTTCAGCGCCGCCACCGCCGCCGCCACTTTCTGCCAGTCCGGCCCGGTCAATTGCGGATGGCGCGGAAACAGCCGGTCGAGATCGGCGCGCAGCCGCGCTTCGTCCACGGTCGCCGCAGCTTCGCCGGCCCGCCGCAGTAGATCCTCGGCTAACTGGTGTTCGTACTCCCAGTAGCGGTATAGATAGAGCCGACCGCGCCGGTCCAGCACCAACGGATGGCGTTGGCCAGGCCGCCCAACCACCGGACTGGCGCGCAGGATTCCCAACCATTCGCTGGTCGGCGGCGGCGCGAACGCAGGTATTTCCCCCGCCATAGCGGTCCAACGCCGCGCCCATTGCCGCAGGTTGACGCAAATGTCGCCCTGGCCGGTGGCGTGGCTGGCCAGCGCCGCCGCCAGTTCCAGGGATTCCCTCGTCCCCGACTCCTCTCCCTCCGGAAGAGGGATGTTTTCGCTGGCCAACCGGCTCATGAACCGGGCGAAATGCCGGTCCAGGTCAGTCAGCAGACCGCGTTCGTACAGAATCGGCAACGGATCGCTCATGCAGCGGCACCGGTCGTCATCAGCTCATCCAGCGCCGCCACCAGCGCCGGTGAAGGCCGGTCGCGAAAGATGCCACAGGTCGGCCCCAGTTTTGGGTTCATGCCGCGCAGAAACAGGTAAAACACCCCGCCGAAATGGCGCTCGTAGTCGTAATCCGGCGCCCGCAGCCGCAGATAACGGTGTAGCGCCACGGTATAGATCAGGTATTGCAACAGATAAGATTCGCGGGCCATCGCTTCATCCAGGCGCTCTCGCCGGTAGGCCGCCGGTTCCGGGCCGAGCCAGTTGGACTTGTAGTCCACCAGATAGAACCGGCCATCGGCCTCGAACACCAGATCGATAAAGCCCTTCATGTAGCCGCGCAACGGGCTGAACTCCAGATTGTCGATCATCTCCCGGAACGGGCCGGCGGCGTACCCGTGCTGTTCCAGCACCCGCCGCAGCCCCTCGGCGCGCAATGGCCCCAGCGGATAGGTGAACTCCAGTTCGTTCAGCCGCCGGTCCGGCGCGACGGTTTCCAGCCTTAACCCACTATCGTCCAACGGCGTCGCCAATACCCGTTCCACCCAATCCGCCACCGTCGGCGTCCACGCCACCGCGTCCAGTCCGTGACCCATCAGCGTCCGACTGACCAGCGCTTCCAGCGGCTCTCGCTCCTGCTGGGTAAAATCCAGCCGCTCGAAAATAGCGTGGACACAAACGCCCGCCCGCGCGCCGCGCGGAAAGGTGAAAATGTCGCGGCGGGTCATCGGAAGCACGGTTTCCGTTTCGCCCGCGGGAACGGCGGCAGTCATGTCGTAATCGGGCGCCTCGACCACGTGACCGGCGGTCAGCGCGGTGAAACTGCCCACCCGCCAGGATTCCGGCACGGGTCCGGCAAAAGCGCGCGCGCGTAGTTCTGGCTCGGCCACGGCGGGCGGCTGATAGGACAGGCCCGACTCGCGCGGTAGGGGGGCGATAGCGACGGTCTCGTTCGCCGCCGCGAACGCAGTTTGCAGTTCGGCGCGCAGCACTGGGTGTTCCAGCGTCCTGAACCGTTCCTGAGTGACTTCCAGCGCATCCTGGGACGGTCCGATCACCGGCGGGCGATGCAGCAACCAGGCGGCGGGCGCGCTGTCGGCGTCCTTGATCTTGCCCCAGACCAGGTAGCAACGCTGCTGGGCGCGGGTCAGGGCCACGTAGAACAGCCGCAGGTTCTCGGCCATTTCCTCGCGGCGCGCGAGTTGCCAGGCGGGATCGTCATCGCCCGCGCCGACGGCAAGAATCGTCCGCCCCGGATTGGCGGGATCGTGATACAGCAGCAAATCGGGTTTGTCGTCGCTCTTGAGCCGGCCATCCCACAGGAACGGGCAGAACACCACCGGATATTCCAGCCCCTTGCTCTTGTGAACGGTGACGATCCGCACCAGATTCTCGTCGCTTTCCAGCCGTAACTGCTGCTCCTCGTCCCGGTTGGCCGGGGCGCGGCGGCGGTCGCCCAGCCATTTGAGCAAACCGGCCATGCCGGGATGGGCCCGGCTGGCGACGTGCAGCAGTTCGGCCAGGTGCAACACGTTGGTCAGCCGCCGTTCGCCGTCCTGGAACGCCAGCAGGCGCGGCGCTACGGCTATCTCGTTCAGCCAGGCGCGGAAAAAGTGGATGAAGCCCTCATCCCGCCACTGTTGCCGGTAACTCTGAAAGGTTTCCAGCCACCGCGCCCAGGCCTGCTCGTCATCGCGCAGCCGGTACAGCGTCTCGCCGCTCAGCCCGAACAAATCGCCGGCCAGCGCCGCGCGCACCCGACCCTCGTCGCCCGGCTCCAGCACCGCCGCCAGCAAGCCTTCCAGTTGTTGCGCCTCCACCGAGGCAAACACGCTGTCGTCCACGTGCTGGACGCAGGGCACGCGCAAGCGCAGCAACTGGTCGCGGACCATCCGGCCCTGCCGGTGGCTGCGGACCAGCACCGCGATGTCGCCGCCGGCCAGCGGTCGGTCGCCGATGCCGGCCTGGCCGCGCGACCCCAGATTCAGCAAGCGGGCGATTTCGGCGGCGGTCGCCCGCGTCGCCCGTTCGTTGGCAACGCCCTTACCCAGCGGTTGATCGCCGTCTGGTTCCAGCCACCACAGTTGCAGCGGCGGCTCGTTCCGACCCTGAATCCAGAGCGGCTGGCGTTGCTTCTTTTCCGCCGGGATCGCCGGCTGGAAACCGATGGCGTCGAACAGGAAGGGTTGGGTCTTGGCCGCGCCGAACACCGCGTTCAGCGCCGTCAGCAGGCGCGGGTCGGAACGCCAGTTGACGTCGAGGGTATAGTCCCGGCTGGCGTCGCGGCGGGCGGCCAGGTAAGCGAAGATGTCCGCGCCGCGAAAGCTGTAGATCGCCTGCTTCGGATCGCCGACCAGAAACACCGGCTGGTTTGTACCGGTGTAGATGCACCGGAAAATCTCATACTGCACCGGGTCGGTGTCCTGGAATTCGTCGATCAGCGCGGCGGCGTAACGGTGGCGCAAGGTATCGACCAGGGCCGCGCCCCGCCGGGGATCGTTGAGGGCCTCGCGCAGGTTCAGCAGCAGATCGTCGTAGGACTGAAGCTGCTGCCGCCGCTTGCGCGCCGCCAGCTCGACGTTGCAGTACGCCAGCAGTTTCACCGGAACCTGATGCCGGCAGTAGTCGGCCAGAGTTTCGCAGCGGGCTTTCAGGGCTTCGCACGCTAAAAAGAACGGATGCCGGGGCGGGGTCTGACCCTTTTTAACGGAGTCTTGCAGCTTGGAGGAGGTAAACTTCTCGAACGGCTCGAACAGTTCGAGTTTCGGGATTTCGGCGCTCAGGTAGTCGTCCATGGCTTCCAGCCAGCGGGGGATCGATTTCAAGCTGTATTTTTGCCGATTGAGACTGGGCGCCCCAAGCAACAGTGCCTCGATTTCAGAACGCTGCCTGCCCCAAATTTCCCGCGCCTGCTGGTAAGCCAGAAGAAACCCCTTCTCCAACGCCGCGCCATCGGCATTCCCGTCCGGCGTGACCACTTGCAGATAGGGTTTGCCCAGATGCGGGCTGATATCGGCAAGCAGTGTCTCCGGACTGTATTTTTTATCCAGAAAGTACTGCACCACCATCGGCGAGGCCAGGTAGAACTCCCGCCGCCAGAAATCCTCGACGATTTCCTGGAGCAGATCGCTGGTGTCGGCCAGCAACTCGGTCTCGAACGACAGGCCGCTTTCGAAGGCGCTGTCGCCCAGCGCCCGCTGGCAGAAACCGTGAATGGTGAAAATGGCGGCTTCGTCGAAGCCGCGCACCGCGTTGTTCAGCCGGCGGATGGCCAGCTCGCGGTCGGGCAGCACATCCAGCATGCGGACGCTGAACTCATCGTCGGCCTCGGCGCGGCCGCGCAGGAACGCCAGCCGGATTTGCGCCAGCCGCTCGCGGATGCGATCGCGCAGTTCCTTGGTCGCGGCGTTGGTGTAGGTGACGACCAGGATCCGGTTGACCGGAATCGCCGCTTCCATCACCAGGCGCAGATACAGCGCGGTGAGGGTGTAGGTCTTGCCGGTGCCAGCGCTGGCTTCGATCAGGTTGAGGCCGTCCAGCGGCGCGTACAGCGGGTCGAGCCGTTCCATCACCCTGCGTCGCCGGCGCCGAAATACTCGGTCGTGTAGCGCTCCACCCGCAGTTCCGGCGACCAGAAATCCAGCGGCAGGCCGGCCTTCCGCTTGAGCTGGGTCAGGAACAGGTCAGGATCGGGCAGACTCTCCCACACCGCCGGCAGGAACGTGGCGCGGTATTGGTGGAACTGGAGGATCAGCCCATCCACTCCTGGCCGTACTTGCTTCAGCAAGTCTTCCTCGGAACCGAAGCACATCGGCTCCGGCGGCGACAGCACCGAGATGAAGATTTCCAGTTTCGGCAACTCGTCCGGCCGCAGTTCGGGAAAGCGGGGATCCTCGAACGCCGCCGCGTAGGCGTGAGCGGCGACGTCCTGAACCAGCGGCTGATAGGCGGCGAGCGCACCGATGCAGCCGCGCAACTGGCCGCCGGTTTCCAGAGTCACGAAGGTGGCCCGCAACGGCCGCAGGGTTTCCGGATAGTCGTCCGGATTCACCGCCAGCGCTTGGCGGCGCCGCAGGCCGTGCTGGATCGAGGCGCGCGCCACGTCCAGCAGCGTGGCCCGATCCGCCGCCGACAGCGTGTTATCGGTGGACATGAAGGCTCCGACCCCGGTCAGTGGAACACATAGGCGCCATACCCCACCACCTGATCGCGCGTGCCGGCGGTATCGCCGGAATTGCGCAAGTCGATGGTTTCGCCTCGCAGGCCCTTGCGCCGCGCCACCCATAGCAGGCCGTTGACTGGATTGCGCCCGCAAGCCTGATCGTAGCCGATGTCCTCGTAGCGCAGCGCCTCAATGGCCTGGGACGTGGCGCTGTCCAGGCCGCGGGCGGTCTGGTAGTCGTGATAGTGGCTGAGATCGGAACTGATGACGATCAGGGTTTCCGGCCCGCCCCACAGCGCTTCCAGCACCGCCCCGACCTCCGAAGGCCGGGCGTCGCCGACCACCAGCGGCACCAGCTTGAACTCGCCCAGCACCTCTTGCAGGAACGGTAGATGCACTTCCAGGCTGTGTTCCTGGGCGTGGGCCTGTTCCAGAAAGCCCACTTCCGGCAGGCGTCGAACCTGCTCGACGGCTTCCTGGTCCACCAGAATCCGGCCAAACGGAGTAGAAAAAGCCGCCATCCCACTGACCGCGATACCCCGGAACCCAACCCGGTGGCTGGGTCCCAGCAAGACCACCCGGACGATGACATCGCGGACCGCCCGCAGCCGGGCATAGGCCGAGGCGGCGACAGGTCCGGAGTAGACGTAGCCCGCATGAGGGGCGATGATCGCCTTGGGCGGCGGTTCGGTCGAGGGTTCGACCTGATTCAGAAAGTGCCGCACCTGAGCGTGCAGCTCCGTAGCATCGGCTGGATAGAACAATCCCGCCACGGCGGGTGTGCGCACGGTTTGCATAACGACGCCTCCCGATGAGTTTGCCAATACCGATTAGTTAGAGTATAGGGCGTAAATTCGTTCGGCGACGCTCGAATTGTGGTCTAAATCTTACGGTAGCCCGCATTTCCGCTGGCTGAAAAACGACGAGAGCCTTTATCAGGAGGCCATGATGAATCAAACCACCGAGTTTTTTCCTACCCGCTACTGGCATGCCCTCGACGATGGCCGGGTCCAGTGCGATGTCTGCCCGCGCTTCTGCAAGCTGCACGAGGGCCAACAGGGCCTGTGCTTCGTGCGCGGCTGTCACGATGGCCAGATCATGCTGACCAGCTATGGCCGGTCCAGCGGCTTTTGCATCGATCCGATCGAAAAGAAACCGCTCAACCATTTTCTGCCCGGCACCTCGGTGCTGTCGTTCGGCACCGCCGGCTGCAATCTGGCCTGCAAGTTCTGCCAGAACTGGGACATGAGCAAGTCGCGCGAGATGGACACCCTGGCCGACGCCGCCTCGCCGGACAAACTGGCGCGGGTGGCTCACGAACTGGGCTGTCGCAGCATCGCCTACACCTACAACGATCCGGTGATTTTCATGGAATACGCCATGGATGTCGCCATCGCCTGCCGCGACTACGGGATCAAGTCCGTAGCGGTCACCGCTGGCTACATGTGCGACGAACCGCGCCGGGAATTCTACAAATACATGGACGCCGCCAACGTGGACCTGAAGGCGTTCACCGAGGAGTTCTACTGGAAGATTTGCGGCGGTCACCTGCAACCGGTGCTCGATACTCTGGTGTATCTCAAGCGCGAGACCAATGTCTGGTTCGAAATCACCACCCTGCTGATTCCCGGCGAGAACGATTCGGATGCGGAACTGGAGGCGCTGACCCAGTGGGTGGTGGAAAACCTGGGGCCGGACGTGCCGATTCACTTCACCGCCTTCCATCCAGACTGGAAGATGCTGAACCACTCCCCCACCCCGCCCTCGACTCTGAACCGGGCGCGGCGGATCGCGTTGAAGAACGGCATCCATTACGCCTACACCGGCAACGTCAACGACGAGAAAGGCGGCAGCACCTATTGCCACCAGTGCGGCCAGAAGCTGATCGGTCGCGACTGGTACACCCTCGGCGAGTGGAACCTGACCGCGGACGGCCGCTGCAAAGCCTGCGGCGCATCCTGCGCGGGCGTGTTCGAAGCCCGGCCGGGGACTTGGGGCGCCAGGCGGCGCCCGGTGCGCCTTCGACAATATACCGATTGACGCACCGACGGGTCTGCTGCATTGACCACTCACCCTCAGCCCCTCCCCCTTAAGTGGAGAGGAGGGTTCAAGCGAGCGCGATGCTGAGCTACCGCCACGCCTTCCACGCCGGTAACTTCGCCGACGTGTTCAAGCACGTCCTGCTGGTCCAGCTCATCCGCGCCCTGCAACGCAAGGACAAGCCGTTTTGCGTGCTCGACACCCACGCCGGCGCCGGCCGCTACGATCTGGATTCGCCGCCGGCGCAAAAGAACCGCGAATTCGCCGGCGGCATCGGCCGGTTGTGGGACCAGCCGGGGCTGGGTCCGGAACTGGCCGACTATGTGGAGCGGGTTCGGGCGTTGAACCCGGACGGTCGTTTGCGCGATTACCCCGGTTCGCCGCGAATCGCTCGCGCTTTGCTGCGCCCCAACGACCGGCTGATGCTGACCGACCTCCATCCGGCCGAGCACGCCGCGCTCAAAGCCGAATTCGCCGGCGACCGCCAAGTCGTGGTCCATCACCAGGATGGCTACGCCGCGCTCAAGGCGTTGCTGCCGCCCCCGGAACGGCGCGGACTGGTGCTGCTGGACCCGGCTTACGAGTTGAAGGATGAATTCGACCGGTTGATCGAAGCGGTCCAAGTCATTCACCGCCGCTGGGCAGGCGGTATCATCGCCGCCTGGTACCCCATTCTCGACCGCGCGCCCAGCCTGCGCTGGCAACGGACCCTGCAAAAGTTGGCGATTCCGGCGATGCTGTGCGCGGAACTGGGGCTGTATCCTTACGATGCGCCGCTCGGGCTGCACGGCAATGGCATGATCATCATCAACCCACCGTGGACGCTGGACGAAACGCTGGGCCGGCTGCTGCCGGAACTGCTACAACGCCTGCGCGTCGGCGACTATGGGCAGACCCGGCTGGAATGGCTGACGCCGGCGCCCTGACACCCGATCTCTGTCCCCTGGAAACCCATGAACCACGACACGCTGATTGACGCCGCCACATTGCATGCCCATCTCGACGATCCCCGCTGGGTGGTGATGGATTGCCGCTTCAGTCTGATGGATACCGAAGCCGGTCGGCGAGCTTACCAAGACAGTCATCTGCCCGGGGCCCGCTATACTCATCTCGACGAGGATCTGTCCAGCCCGATCACACCAGCGACCGGCCGGCATCCGCTCCCCGATCCGGCGCGGCTGGCGCGCAAGCTGGGGGAATGGGGCATCGGTCCTGAAACCCAGGTCGTGGCCTACGATGATATGGGCGGGATGCTAGCTGCCGCGCGCTTGTGGTGGCTACTGCGCTGGCTGGGACATAACGCCTGCGCGGTGCTGGACGGCGGTTTTCCCGTTTGGCGCGGGGCGGGACTGCCGTTGACCGCCGAACCGCCCAGCGTGCGACCGGCGACGTTCGAGGCACGACTGGATGATCGGCTATGGCTGACAACCAGGCAAATCCAGGCATTGCCACCGGACGCAGTGATGCTGGACGCGCGGGGAGCGGCGCGCTTTCGAGGCGAGATGGAGCCGATCGATCCGGTCGCCGGCCACATTCCGGGCGCGGTCAATCTGCCGACCGAGGGCAATTTGACCGCCGACGGTCGCTTTCTGCCTCGCACCGAACTGCGGGCGCGGCTCGCGGCGGCGCTGGGCGAACGGCCACCGACCACCGTGGTACACAGTTGCGGTTCCGGGGTGACCGCCTGCCACAACCTGCTGGCGATGGAAGCCGCTGGTCTGCGCGGTTCGCGGCTGTACGCCGGTTCCTGGAGCGAATGGATCCGCGATCCTGGCCGGCCGACGGCGACCGGGGCCGGCTGAAGCGTTGGATCCGTTGAAAATGCACCGCAAAATTACCATCATGATCCAGAGTGACCGCCCGCGCTGCCACCCGCGCCAGCGAACCGCAACCGCCACGACCGGGAAAAAAGCAATGCCGAAACTCATGCCCGAGACCCTAACCGCGCTGTTCCTCGCGTCGACCCTGGGCGCCTGCGCCTGGCTCCCGCCGACGAGCAACGAGGACTCCACTGCTTCCCTGGAAGCGGCTGACACCGCCTACGTCGATTATTGGCAAACCCGCGACCCGTCCGACTATCGCCAGCGGGCGGCCGGCGCCGCGAACTCGCAACCCGTGACTCCATCCCAGGATGTCGTGGTGGCGCGGCAACCGACCCCTTCCGCCAAAGTCAAAAAGAACCCCGAACCCCGGATCGTAACGGTCATCCCGGTACAGGGGAATAACACCACCCCACCCGCCAAGGCCGGAACGCCCGGGAAAACCGAGGCCGTCGCCATCGCAACCGCCTCTCCAGCGACGCCGATCAAGAAGGCCAAGCGAACCGCAGCCTCGGCTCGTCAGAAGAGCAAGGGCAAAGCCCCGATCGCTAGTAAAGACCTCTGGGGCCGGATGCGGGGACGGTTGGCCCTAGCCGAGATAGAGCACCCCCGAATCACGGAGCGAATCGACGCTCTGAAACGCAATCCCGGTTATCTGAACCTGTTCGTCCAGCGCGCCCGGCCTTACCTGCATTACATCGTGGAACACATCGACCGGAGCAGGCTGCCGATGGATCTGGCCCTGGTGCCGATGGTGGAAAGCGGGTTCGAACCCACCGCCATATCCCCCAAGGCAGCCGCCGGCCTCTGGCAAATTATCCCGACCACGGGGCAGGAACGGGGACTGATCGCTGGCCGAGGGCTATGACGGCCGATTGGATATCCACACCTCGACCGAGGTCGCCCTGGGTTATCTGACGCTACCTGAACAAGCTGTTCGACGGCGACTGGCTGCTGGCGCTGGCGGCGTACAACGCCGGTCCGGGCGCCGTGCAGGACGCGATCAAGGCCCGCGCCAACCAGCCGCCCCCCGCGCCGGCGACCGTTTTGGTGGAAACGCACCCCGCCGTGGTTCGGGCCCTGGCGCTTTCAGCCTCCGTCCGCCCGATCACCGCTCCCGAGGCCCCGCCGCAGTCGCAATCGCTGTTCTGGAGCCTGAAGCTGCCCAAGGAGACCCAGGATTACGTACCCCGGATCGTGGCGCTGGCGCACATCATCGCCGACCCCGGAGCGCACGGCGTGAAACTCCAGGCCATCGACAATCAACCCTATCTGTACCGGGTCGACCTCACGCCCGAGATCAAGATATTCGACAGCGTCACCGCCGCCGGCATCCCGATCGAGGAATTTTTCCGATTCAACCCCGGTTTCAAACCCGGCGTCGAGCCGCCGGCCTACGCCTACAAGCTGTTGCTACCCCGGGAACAGGCCCAGAACCTGGTTGCGAACGCGCCGGGCGCTCGCCTGTTGGCCCCCAGCAAGCACACGGTCCAAAAGGGCGAAACCCTGGCCATGATCGCTAAACGCCACGGCGTCCCTTCTCAGAAACTGGCACAGTGGAATGGCCTGAACGTCAAGGGCACCCTGAAAGCCGGTCAACAGTTGATCGTCTATCCTTCCTCGTAAGCCGGATGGCGCGCGTGGATCGGATCAATTATTCCCGCCGTGCGGAGTGCCGGAATCGGGGGCCGGCAACGGCGGGATGCGGAAGGGATGCTTGGCTTTGAACTCCCCGACCCGCCGTTCCGCATCCGCGATCTGGGCTGGAGTCATCTTTTTGGTGATGTCCCGCTTGGCCTGCGGCGCTTGGCCGTCGCCCTGGGTATCGGCCAGCGCGTACCAGAAATAGGCTTCCACATAATCCGACGGCACGCCCTCGCCTTGCTCGTACATGATGCCCAGATTGACCTGCGCCTGCGGCAAACCCTGCTCCGCCGCCTTCCGATACCACTGCATCGCCAAGGCGTTGTCCTCTGGCAAGCCCTGGCCGTTGTCGTACAGCACGCCCAGGTTGAACTGGGCGAAGGGATAGCCCTTTTCGGCCAGCGGCCGGACGATGGCGACCTCGGCGGCATAATCGCCGCGTTCGTGGGCGGTCCTGGCTTGATCCCAGTCGCCTTCGCCGCCCAAGCCGGCGCAGTCGTCAGCAGGCTGCTCGCCAGCAGCAGGAAAAGCGGTTTGTTCATGGCTGGATTCTCGGTTTTGGTCGATGGTTTGGATATAAACCCGCTTAGTTTAGCATTCCGCCCCCGGCCACTGCCGACTCCGTTCGCCCGTGGCGAAGTTCCGAAGTCGGGATGCTGGGAAGTTCGGCGAACTACGCTATGATTCAAGAGTGTCCGAGTTTGGCCGGCACACCCAAGAATTTACCCCAATCACTCGGACGGCGCCGCCGTGGCCCCGCTACCCTTTAAACCTCGCGACATCCCCAATCTGATCACCGGCCTGCGCATCCTGCTGGTGGCGCCCTTCCTGTGGCTGCTGCTGACGGAGCGCTATGAGGCGGCGCTGGTGCTATTCGTGATCGCCGGCGTGTCCGACGCGCTGGACGGTTTCCTGGCTAAATACTACGGCTGGACCAGCGAGCTGGGCGGCCTGCTCGACCCCATCGCCGACAAACTGCTGCTCATCGGAGCGATTCTGGCGCTGGGTTGGCTGAACGAACTGCCGGCTTGGCTGGTGGGACTGGTGATCGCGCGGGACCTGGTCATCGTCGGCGGCGCGGTCGTCTATCACCTGCGGGTCGAGCGTTTCCACGCCGCGCCGCTCATGATCAGCAAGCTGAACACGCTCATGCAATTGACGCTGGTCTGCGCGGTGATCGTCCATTACGGGTTGACCTCGCTGCCGGCGTGGCTGCTGACCGGCGGCATTTATCTGACCGCCCTGACCACGGTCTGGAGCGGCGCGGCCTACATCTGGCGCTGGGGGCGGCTGGCCCGAGGCAAGGCCCAGCGCTCGACCGGATCCTCCCCCCACAACGCGCCCTGAGCCCCAGAACCGAAACACTCCCCCATGGAACCCACCTTCCGCACCCGCTTCTGGCTGATTTTCACGGCGGTCTTCATCGGCCTACTGTACCTGCTGGCGCCGGTGCTGACTCCATTCCTGCTCGCCGCCCTGCTGGCCTACCTGGGCGATCCGCTGATCGACCGACTGGAAGCGCGCAAGCTGTCGCGGTCCTGGGCGGTGACGCTGGTGTTCGGCGCGATCATCCTGGGGTTATTGTTGCTGTTGTTATTGCTGATCCCCCTGTCGACGCATCAGTTCAAGGGACTCATGCACAAACTGCCGGCCTACCTCGACTGGCTGCAAACCAGCATTTTACCCTGGCTGAGCGACATGCTGGGGCTCGACCCGACGCTGTTCGAACTCAGCCAGTTGCGCGACAAGTTGCTGGCGTATGCCCGAGAGATCGGCGATCTGGCCGGCGGCCTGCTGGAATCGTTGCGGGCCTCGTCCACCGTGGTCTTCACCTGGATCGCTAATCTGGTGCTGGTGCCGGTGGTGACCTTCTACCTGCTGCGCGACTGGGATCTGCTGGTCGCCCGGGTCCGCGAGCTGCTGCCGCGCCGCATCGAACCGACCGTGAGCAAGCTGGCGCGGGAATCGGACGAGGTGATCGGCGCGTTTTTGCGCGGCCAATTGATCGTCATGGCGGCCTTGAGCGTGATCTATTCGGTGGGGTTGGCCATCATCGGGCTGGAATTCTCCCTTCTGGTCGGGATGCTGGCGGGTCTGGTCAGCTTCGTGCCCTACCTGGGCCTGATCGTTGGCATTCTCGCCGCCAGCATCGCCGCCCTGCTGCAATTTCACAGCCTGCTGAGCCTGATTCCGGTCCTGATCGTGTTCGGCGTCGGCCAGTTCATCAGCGACTTCTTTCTGACTCCGAAACTGGTCGGCGACCGCATCGGCCTGCATCCGGTAGCGGTTCTGTTCGCGGTGCTGGCCGGCGGCCACCTGTTCGGCTTCTTCGGCATTCTGCTGGCGCTGCCGGTGGCGGCGGTCATCGTGGTGCTGTTGCGCCACGCCCACGACGAATACCTCAAGAGCGGGCTATACCACGGCTGAAGCCGGGCACGCCCCGCATCCCGCCTTACAGTTGATACAGTTCGCTGTCCGCCAGCACGCGCAGACCGTGGGCGGCGAGCAGCCGCGTGGCCTCAACCGGGTCGTCGACCTCCATGCACCATACCGCCCGCTGGCCGGGCGCGACGACGAAGCCATAGGCGTCCAGCACGTTGATCTGGCGCGCGGCCAGGATCTCCAGCAACTCGTGCAGGCCGCCCGGCCGGTCCTCAATGGCGATGGCCAGCACCGGCTTGAGCGCGGCGGCGAAGCCCTGTTCCACCAGCGCCCGATGGGCCCGGCGCGGGTCGCTGACCAGCAGCTTCGCCACCCCGTACTCGCGATGGTCGGCCATCGTCATCGCCCGGATGTTGATCCGGCAGTCGCGCAGGATGCCGGTGACCGCGTTCAGCCGCCCCGGCTTGTTATCCACGAACACGCTCAGTTGCTCCGCCATGACTCGCTCCTCCTGTCCGCTCAGAACGCGGGCCGCAAATCCAATACCCGCTTGGCCTTGCCTTCGGACACCGGCAAACTGCCCGGCTCGTGCAGTTCGACCACCGGTTTGACCAGAATGGCCGAGCGCAACAATTCACCGATGCGCTCGCGCAAATCCTCCAGGGTTTGCGGGTCGCCGGTGAACAGCTTGGCGTAAATCTCGGTCTTGACCACCAACCGGTCCAGCGAGCCACGCTTTTCCAACTGGATCAGATAATTGGTCCCCACTTCCGGCGTCTTCATCAGCACGTCCTCGATCTGGGACGGGAACACGTTGACCCCGTTGACGATCAGCATGTCGTCGCTGCGGCCCTTGATCCGCGCCAGCCGCCGGTGGCCGCGCCCGCAGGGACAGTTGCCACCGACCAGGTGCGACAAATCCCGGGTGCGATAGCGCAGCAGCGGCGTGGCCTGTCGTTGCAGGGTCGTCATCACGATTTCGCCGGTCTCGCCCTCGGGTAGCGGTTGCAAGGTGCGGGGATCGATGATCTCCAGAATGTAGGCGTCTTCCCACAGGTGCAGGCCGGTCTGGTACACGCACTCGAACGCCACCCCGGGGCCGTTCATCTCGCTCAGGCCGTAGGAGTTGTAGGCCTGGATGCCGAACAGCGCCTCGATCTTGCGGCGAGTCTGCTCCGAATGCGGTTCCGCGCCGATGAACGCCTTGCGCAGGTTTAATTGGTCCACGGTCACGCCTTCGCCGGCCAGCGCCGCATGCAGGTGCAACAGGTAGCTGGGCGTGGCGTGGACCACGGTGGTCTGGAAATTCCGCATCAATTGAATCTGGCGACCGGTGTTGCCCGAGCTGGCCGGAATCACCAGCATCCCCACCCGCTCCGCGCCGTAATGCAGCCCCAACCCGCCGGTGAACAGCCCGTAATTGGTCATGTTTTGAAACACGTCGCGGGCGGTGGCGCCGGTGGCGACGATGCAGCGGGCCACCAGTTCGGTCCAGTGGTCAATATCGCGCCAAGTGTGATAGATCACCGTCGGCATCCCGGTGGTGCCGCTGGACGTATGCAGGCGCACCGCCTGCTCCGGCTCGACCGCCAGCAGGCCATCGGGGTAGGCCTCGCGCAGATCGTCCTTGGTGGTATAGGGGAGCTTGCGCACATCGCGCAGGCTGGCGATATCTTCCGGATGAGTCACCCCCACCTCGGCCAGCCGCCGCCGGTAGAAGGGCGTTTTCAGCGCCCAGGCCACCGTCTGGCGCAAGTTGGCGAACTGCAAGCGCTCCAGCGCCTCCCGCTCCATGAATTCAACCGCCGGGTTCCAGACCGGTACGCTCATGCTTCTACCTTTTTTATTGAATAATGCCCTCAAATGGTAACATGCCCGCCCCGCATCGCCGCCATCGCCACTCTGGAGTTTTCATGCCCCGCTTTATCCTGCTTCTCGCGCTGGTTTTGGGGCTGCCGACCAGCGGATGCACCGCACGAGAGTTTGAGGCAAGTCCGATTTCGTTGGCCGATCAAATCGGCCCTGGCGATGCCTACGCCGGGATCCGGCTGCTCGGCGCGCTACGCCTGGCCCGTGCCGAGATCGATGGCTTGCGGTTGTGCGGCCTGTCCGGGCTGGCCTGGGACGAGGACGCCGGCTTGCTGTACGCCATTTCCGACATGGGTAACCTGTTTCACCTGCGGCCGGAATTCGACGGCCAGGGATTCCTGAGCGGAATGCGGCCGGTGGCGGCCTACCCGTTGCGCGACGTCGCCGACGCCCCAGTACGCCCTCCCTTCGATGATTCCGAGGGCCTGGCCATTCGCAACGGCGATAACGGCGTACCCGGCGACGCCGAGTTGCTGGTTTCGTTCGAGGTAAAACCGCGCGTGGTGCGCTATAGCCCCAAGGGCGAGTGGCGGGGCGAGGAAACACTGCCGGCTCTGCTGCGCGATGTTCGCAACTACCGCGACAGCAATCAGGCGCTGGAATCGGTGACCCTCGATCCGCGCTGGGGCGTGCTGGTCGGCACCGAAGTTCCACTGCGCAACGCTCCAGCCGGCCAGATTCGCATCTTCGCCAGCGGCGGTCGATTCTGGAACTATCCGCTCGGCAGCGCCCCCGACAGCGCGCTGGTCGCCATGGAAGCGCTGCCGGATGGCGGCCTGTTGACGCTGGAGCGCGCCTTTGTCAACCCCTTGCGACCCTTGGTCATCAGCCTGCGCCGCACCGAACTACCGGCGCCGGGAACGGAGCAGACGCTATTGAAAGTGGCCGACGTGGCGACGTTCGACAGCAGTCGGGGCTGGCTGCTGGACAATTTCGAGGGGCTGACCCGCTACCGCGACCAGCGGTTTTTCATGATCAGCGACGACAACTGTAATGCCTGGCAGACCACCCTGCTGGTGCATTTCGAATTGAGGTCCGCCACCCAGCTATCCGGTTCGCCCTGAAGTCGGCGTATCCCGAATCCAGGCGGTCAGCGGAACCGACCCGCCGTAAATCAACGGGAAAGCACGGGCTTTTCCCATGCTGCAACGCGGAATTGGTTGACAAGGATTAGGGTAGCGGTCAATATGTTGCGCTTAAATTAACTGAAATTTCCGCGCGGTTTTCACCCCCCGGCTTGCGTGACCGTGGCGCCCTCGAAGGCGCGAGCCGGGGTGGAAAGCGTGCGGCGACGCATGTCAACGCGCGCAAAACTGTAGGTTTTTTGCCATCACCAATCAGGCTATCCGGAGGTCAACTCGATGGAAGATGTGGTCATCGTCGCCGCCGCCAGGACCGCAATCGGCAATTTCATGGGTTCCCTGGCGACGATTCCGGCCAACGTCCTGGGGGCCAAGGTCATCCAGGATTTGCTGCAAAAATCCGGAGTCAAGCCCGAGCAGATCGACGAAGTAATTCTGGGGCAGGTCCTGACCGCCGGCACGGGCCAGAATCCCGCCCGCACCGCCGCGTTGAACGCCGGCCTGCCCATCGAAGTCCCCTGTCTGAGCATTAACAAGGTATGCGGCAGCGGTCTGAAAGCGGTGCATCTGGCCTACCAGTCGATCCGCGATGGCGACAATTGCATCGTGATCGCCGGCGGCCAGGAGAACATGAGCCTGTCCCCGCACCTGCTGCTCGGCTCGCGTCGTGGCACCACCATGGGCGACGCCCGGCTGGTGGATTCGATGCTGAGCGAAGGCCTGCACTGCGCCATCAATCATTACCACATGGGCATCACCGCCGAGAACGTCGCCGCTCAGTGGGCTATTGCCCGCGAGGAACAGGACGCCTTCGCCGCCGCTTCCCAGGTTAAGGCCATCGCCGCGATCCAGGCGGGCAAATTCAAGGATGAAATCGTTCCCATCGTAATTCCGCAACGCAAGGGCGATCCGCTGGTGTTCGACACCGACGAATTCCCCCGGGCGGGCACCACCGCTGCCGCGCTGGCCAAGCTGCGGCCGGCGTTCAAGCAGGACGGCAGCGTGACCGCCGGCAACGCCTCCGGCATCAACGACGGCGCCGCCGCCGTGCTGGTGATGGCCGCCAGCGTGGCCCGCGACCTTGGCCTCCAGCCACTGGCCCGCATCGCCGCCTACGCCAAGGCCGGCGTCGATCCGAAAATCATGGGCACCGGCCCGATCCCCGCCTCCCGCGCCTGCCTGAACAAAGCCGGCTGGACCGTGGATCAGCTCGATCTGGTCGAGTCCAACGAAGCCTTCGCCGCTCAGGCGATTTCGGTCAACCGGGAAATGGGCTGGGATACCGGCAAGGTCAACGTCAACGGCGGCGCCATCGCGCTGGGTCACCCGATCGGCGCCTCCGGCTGTCGCATCCTGGTGAGCCTGTTGCACGAAATGGTCCGTCGCGACGCCAAAAGGGGGCTGGCGACCCTGTGCATCGGCGGCGGACAGGGCGTCGCCCTCGCCGTCGAGCGCGACTGAACACAATCACTATAGTCATTCATACCCACAACAAACCCGAGGAGGGATAAAGCATGTCCAAAGTCGCAGTCGTCACGGGTGGTATCGGTGGTCTGGGCACCGCCATGTGCAAGGCGCTGATCGAGCAGGGTCGCCGCGCCGTCGCGGTGGACTACAACGGTCTGAAGCCGGAAGTCGTGGAGAAGTGGCAAGCCGACCGCAAGGCGGAAGGCCTCGACATCCCGGTCTATCTGGCCGACGTGACCAACTTCGACTCCTGCGCCGAAGTGTGCAAGAAGATCGAAGCTGAAGTTGGCCCGGTCGAAATCCTGGTCAACAACGCCGGCATCACCCGCGACGCCATGTTCCACAAGATGAGTCAGGAACAGTGGGACGCCGTCATCAAAACCAACCTGTACAGCGTCTTCAACATGACCAAGCAGGTCTATGAGGGGATGACCGCGCGGGGCTGGGGTCGGATCGTCAACATCTCGTCGGTGAACGGCCTCAAGGGCCAGGCCGGCCAGAGCAACTATTCCGCCACCAAGGCCGCGATCTACGGCTTCAACAAGGCGCTGGCGCAGGAGTGCGTCAAAAAGGGCGTGACGGTCAATTCCATCTCGCCGGGCTACATCGGCACCGAGATGGTGCGGGCCATTCGCGCGGACGTGTTGGAGAAAGTCATCGCGACCATCCCGGCGGGCCGTCTGGGCGAGCCCTCTGAAATCGCGCGCACCGTCGCCTTCCTGACCGCCGACGATGCCGGCTTCATCACCGGCGAAGACATCACCGTCAACGGCGGCCTCTACTACCACTAAGCCCTAAATCGCGCGGCGTTTGTCCCCACGGGCGGCGCCGCGCCTTTTTATATGCCTGCCATGAGCGAATCGCGCATCGTCAAGAAGTACCCGAATCGCCGGTTGTACGATACGGCCATCAGCAGTTACATCACCCTTGAGGATGTCAAGCAACTGGTGTTGGAACGCACCGAATTCCATGTCATCGACGCCCGCACCAACACCGACATCACGCGCGGCATTCTGCTGCAAATCATCAGCGAGCAGGAAGAACGGGGTAGCCCGATCTTCACCACGGACGTGCTGGCGCACATCATCCGGTTCTACGGCGACACGCTGCAAGGCATGATGGGCAACTATCTGGAGAAGAGCCTGCAAGCGTTCGTGGACCAGCAACACCTGTTTCGGGAACAGATGCGCACCTTTATCGGCAAGAATCCGCTGGCGATGATGACCGAACTGGTGGAACACAATCTGTCGCTGTGGAAGAGCGTCAACGAACAGCTTCAGAAACCGTATATCCCACTGGCAGGCGGTGAAACAGCCTCGACACCTCAACCCGCCACCCAGACGAGCGAT
>CAVRCC010000059.1:0-18094 GCA_963719395.1 uncultured Gammaproteobacteria bacterium
CGATTTTGCATTCGGCACAGTAGAAATCGAGGATATAGCGATGGGCGCATCTCCTAGTTGGGGGAGGGGATCATGGCCGGGAAGCAATGATCGAAGCGTTGGTTAACCCATGCCAAGCGGAGATGGAGTAGATGATCGAACCCCGGTTCGCTCCAGCGCATGCCTACTCCTTTGAAGCGTTGTTGGATGAGCCACTTGCAGGCGCTTTCCACCAAGCCACTGCCAATCGGTAACCCGGCGGCTTTGAACTGGTCATACTGAATATGCGCTTCGTGCGTTTTCAGATAGTGATACACGTTAGTGAGGGTTTCCCGGGCGGACTTGGGGAGTTGCTCGGCCTCGACCAGGGCCGCCAATTCTGCCAACACCTGCGGTTCGTGGCCGTGGCGCAACTGGTGACGTAACCTGGCAAACCACTGCTGGCAGGCCCGAGTCCGCCCATCCAGCCAGGCGGCGGCGCCCTTGTACAGGTTTTGCGCGGCATGGTAGAAGTCGAGAATCGCGGTGGCCCCGACCGCCTGAAAGCAGCGCTGGAACACGGTCCAGAAACCCCGCCCGCCATCCGAGAGCCACACCACCTGCACCGCCGTGCTGACCCCCTGCCGGACGGCTTCCAGCCACAAGCGGGGCGTCAAGTCATCGATCGTGCCCAGCACCGCTACTAACCGGCGCTGGCAGAGGCGGATCACGCGCTGCCCGTGGCGGGTCAGCCGCTCGCCCAAGCGGGCGAGAATCGCCACCTTGATCTCCCGCCAGCGGGTTTTTCCCGTCGGCGTGCCCGGGTGTGGTCGAAACGGCACCATCACCCCATCCGCGCCAATCACCAACGGCAGCGCCGCCCGTTCTGCCGCTAACGATTCGGCCGGCGGTAACGTCCCCGCCGCCAACTCTTGTAACTCCTCCGCGAGCTGCGCCATGACCCGCTGCCCCACCTGCTGGACCCAGGTCCAGACCGTCCCCGCCGCCAGCGACACCCCGGTCAACTGCTGAAGCAATCGACACGCCGTCTCATACGGTACAAACACGGCCAACAGACAGCCCATCCACTGCACCTCCGCCCCGGTGCGTTGGTGCGCCACCAACCCCAAGACCGCATCCAACGGCGCCACTTGCGACCCGGCACAGCCGTGCGGACACCGCCCCACCCGCCGCCGCCAGCGGATTGCCCCAAACAGCGTCTGTAGCACCCGCTCGCGGAAGCCTTTGCTCTGCAGCAGTCGCCCACAACTCGAGCAGACCGGCCACGTCTCCGGCTGTCGGGCGCGTACCGTTAACACCTCTTCCAGCAACCGGACCGCCAACATCCGCACCACCGTCCACGCCGCCATCACCATCAGGGCTAAGCTCGTCGCCTCCCGCAACCGCGCCAACGGTTCTTGAAACTGGGGATCATAGTCCCATAGGATATCGCTTAAGCGTGACAAGGGCGCGTCCTCTTCTTGGTCTGGTCTCCAAGCAGTCTACTACCCCTTGTCGCGCTGCTAAACTTGCCCTCCCCCAACTCCTAGATACGCCCTATAGCGATCCACTGGATGCTGACGGCGAAATTTGGCTCCAGCCAAACGGCGATCACGCAGTAGTGCCCATAGCAGTTGCTCGGCGTCGGTTTGCTGGCTGCGCATCTGGCGGGCGTAATGACGAATGTCGTCGGGGAGCTTAGCGGGGGGGCGGCGCGTTGGTGGTAATTCAGAAGCCCTCACCCCCAGCCCCTCTCCCGCCTGCGGGAGAGGGGAGGTTAAGTGCCGCTCGAAATGGGCGATCAGCGCCTCATCCACCATGTAATCGACGACTTCGCGCGGGGTGTAAAACGAACCGGACTGCTTGCGGGCCGTGATCTGGGTGTCCTCGTTGTAGCTGGCCAGCAGGTTTTCAAACACCTTGCCGAGCAACTCGGGATCGAGCGCGACTTCCTCTTCGACCGGGGTATTTTCATCCACGGTAACTTGTAGCGGTCGAACAGATCGATCAGCCCCCGCACCTCGTAACGCTTGCCCTTGGTGCCCAGATCGGCGTTCAGATCGGCGGTGGCGCTGCCGAAGAACAGCTTGTTCGGCACGACCGCCCGCGCCTCCTTGCGGCGGGAGAAACCATCCACCCGCAACACCCAACCGCCGCCTTCCTTCACCGCCAGGGGCTTGAGTTCCGGGTTGCGCTGGAAATCCGGCTCGGTCAATTCCCGATCCAGGCACTCGAACAGACCACCGTTCAGAAACGGAATCGTCGCGAACAGCGCCAGCGCGGCGTCCGGGTCCTCGAACAACTCCTTGTGACGGTAGACGGACGGGATCAGATAATGCCCGCTCGGGCCGCCGCTCTTGTTCTCGCTGGCCCAACGGCGACGGCGATTGCCCTGTTCGTCGGTGCCTATCTCGACGTTGAGCGTGGCGAAAAACAGGTTTTGCAGGATCGCCAGATAATACCTAAATCCTGCAATAGGGTACCGAAAGTGAGGTGAAAAAGGTAGACTACTCAGTAAGTTAACAGCGCCTTGTGGCGTTCAGAGGAGTCACCTTTTCCATGAAGAAGAAGTCTACCCAAAAAGCAGTTGCCAAGTCACCCCGTAAAGCGCGCGGCACAGTGCGCAAGGTGCGAATCCAGCGTAGGGCGAAGAACTCGACCCGGCAGGCGGGACTGATCCCGGTGCTAAAGTTTCACGAGCGGGTGGGGTTGGCGGGGTTGTTGGACAAGGCCGTGGCTCAGTGCCGGGGGGCGAGTGCCGTGTACACGCTGGGTGACGCGATGCTGCTAACGATAGTCGGACTGATCGGCGGCGCCAGGTCGCTCCTGCAAGTGGTGCGGCTCTGGTCGGATGAGGTGCTGCGGAGCTGTAGCGGCTGGTTGCGGATTCCGGATGACAGCACGTTGGGGCGGCTGTTCAAGCAGGTGCGGCTGGGGCAGATCGTGCAGCTCGAGACGGTAGTGCATCAAGTGCGCCGCCGCGTCTGGCGCTTAGCGTTACGCAGCGGGGGCGCCACCGTCGGGGCGCAGCGGCGGCTGTGGATCGACGTGGACTCGACGGTTAAGACGGTGTATGGGGAACCCGAAGGAGCTGCCAAGGGCTACAATCCGCACAAGCGGGGGGCGAAATCGTACCATCCGCTGTTAGCCTTTTGTACCGCCACCCAGGAGATTCTTCAAGGGTGGTTACGCACGGGGAATGCGTACACCAGCAATGGGGTGGTGGAGTTCATGCAGCAATTGCTGGCGCATCTGCCGACGCGGGTACAGGTCGTGTTTCGAGGTGACAGCGGCTTTTTTGTCGGGGCGTTGCTGGCGCTGTTGGAGGCGCGCGGGCATGGCTATCTGATCAAGGTCAAGCTCAAGAACCTGACTGCGCTGCTGGCGCGCAAAGATTGGACGGCCGTGCCGGGCCAAGCCGGTTGGGAGTGTTGTGAGTTTTTATATGCCTGTCAGGACTGGAACCGACTGCGGCGGTTCGTGGCCGTGCGGCTGGATACCCGGATCGATCCCAGCAGCGCTAAGGCAGCGGCCGAGGATGGCTACGTGTACTTCTGCTATGTGACCAGCGAAGCGTTCGCGCCGTGGCAGGCCCACCAGACCTATGGGGAACGGGCGACCTGCGAGACCTGGATTGAGGAAGCCAAAAACCAGATGGGCTTGGCGCATCTCAAAACCGATACCTTTCTGGCGAATGCGGCGTTATTCCAGTGTGCCATCCTCGCCTATAACACCCTGCAGTGGATGGCGCTGGTCAGTGGCGAGGCGAGCCTGCTGCAATGGGAAATCGCCACCCTGCGCCGCGAGCTCATCCAGGTGGCCGGGAAGTTACTCACCGGCGGCCGCCAACTGCACTTGCGGATACCTCCTTGCTCACTCTATCCGTCGGCCTGGGAAGCGTGGTGGGCCTTGGCGGACGAACCCACTTAACCCCACGCCTGGCAGCCAGTATCAGACGAACCCACTTAACCCCACGCCTGGCAGCCAGTATCAAACCGAACTCGTAGCCTGCCGGCAACCCGGTGGGTAGGGCGATCTCTGCCTCGGGTTCGAGAAAGTCCCGGAAAACGGCCTAAAAACAGATTCACCCTGGACTAAACTGGGTAAAATCCCAGTTGAACCGTGGGTATAGCACTTAATTTGTACCGTCAATTGGTGGTTTTTTCACCACCTTCTTTATGACATAAGGAGATTGCAGAATTTAGGTAATAGTTGCCGGCCTCCGGGTTCGCGGCGGGATCGGTCTTCAGCAGTTCCCGCAGCCGGGCGCGGTCGAACAGTTCGGGCGGTATCAACCCCTTTTCCCTGATGAACCAGACGAAGATCAACCGGGTGAGCAGGCGGATCACCGCGACCGCGTGGCGCTTGCCGGCGTCCGCGCCGCCGCCCTTGGGAAACTGCACCTGCTTGACCGCCCAGAAATACCACCAGGCCAATTCGGTGTAGAACCGCTGGTTGAGCGCCTGAATGGAAAGCACCGCGATCCAGGCGTCGTACAGTTCGCGGAACGTGCCGGGGCGGCGGCGCTCACCCAAGTTTTCAATAGCCAAATCAACCAAAATATCGAGGTGGGCGCGATGCGGGTCGGCGCAGCGGACATCCTTGACGACGGTGATGCGGCTGTCGATCACGTCCCGGCTGGGGTCGCGCAAATGCGCGCGCCGGTCGATGACCGCCAGTGAAATCAATAAATTCCCCTCTCCCTCTGGGAGAGGGGCAAGGGGTGAGGGTGTCGGGCGAGGGGAGCCATATTTGAACAGCACGATGGCTGGCATGGGGAAAAACCGGTTGAGTTCCCGGGTGATCCCCGCCAGCGCCGGGCGCGACCAGTCTTCGTCCCGCAACTCGATGGCCAGAAATACGAAGGATTGGATGTCATCGACCCTCACCCCCGACTCCTCTCCCAGAGGGCGAGGGGAGCGAAGGAGGGTGCGCTGCCGTTCGGCCAAGCCGGGAATGTCCTCCCCGGTGAGTTGGAACAGGAACGCACAGCGGCGCCAGCGGGCAACCTGGGCCTTCTCTCGGTTGAAGCTGTCCGCGTTCGGGATGTTGGCGAGGAATTCATCCGCCGTGTGGCCGAAGTCGGCGGTATGGTCGCTCTGGTAGCCCAACTCGGCCAAAAACCGGATCGCGGCGTCTTCCAGCGAACAGTGTTGAAAATCGGCCAGGGCCGATTGAATCGCGGCGCGGCGCTGTGGATTACTGGAATCAGCCATGGTTCGCTGCCTTGTCATTCTGCTTGATGACCAGCCACGCGATCAGGTCGAAATCCGTGGTGGACTGGACCTGCTTGGACGCGCCGATCAACTTGCCGCTGCGTCCGGCAAAGAGATTGCCCACATTTTTCTTGCCGAACTGAGCCACGATGGCGGCCACCGCCTGATCCAGCAGCGCGCTATAGCGGCTCATATCCGCACCGTTTTGGGTTTCGGCGTCGAACCGTTCGCACAGGGCGGCGTAGGGTTCGGCCTTCCCTTGGCAGAGCAAGCGGAACAGTTCCAAAACCTGCTTCGGGGCGGTGAAGTTGTAGCGCACCTCGCCATCGTCCCGGATGTACACCAGAAAATAGGGTTGCAGCGGATTGACCGTTTCGTTGCCGGCGCCTTCCTGGCGCTGCTTGAGGCAATAGACCGCTCCCGGCTGAACGGCGGCAAAGTCGGGGTGCGGCGGCACGACCGCATAGAGGCCCAGCGGCGCTTCCTCCAGCTTGCGGCGGTTGGCCTCGATGTAGCGCGCCAACTCCATGCGAAAATCGTCCAGGGTAAATTCGTTCAGCGCCACCGACTCGTTGAAATCCTCCAGGTCCAGCACCTCGTCCTTCAGCCGGAGCAACTGCTTGTCGCGGTAGTGCAAATCCTCCTGAATCAGCTCCTCCAGGTCCTTGGCTTGCAGGATGTTGTCCTCGGCGGTGGCGGCCAAGTCCACCAGCGCCATTCGCGCCTCGACCCGGTTCTTGAGATTGATGTATTTGTTGAGGTCGGGCGTCGGCCAGAAGTTGATCAACTGGATCGCGTCGTTGAGGCTGCCGATCCGGTCGATGCGGCCGAAGCGCTGGATGATTCGCACCGGGTTCCAGTGAATGTCGTAATTTACCAGCAAATCGCAATCTTGGAGATTCTGGCCCTCGGAAATGCAATCCGTGGCAATCAGGATGTCGATTTCGCCCTGCTGCGGCATGGATCGCATCTTGTCCCGTTGCTTGGCGCGGGGGGCGAAATTGACCAGGATTTCACTGAACTCCGGTCGGCCAAAAGTCGTCCGGTTGGGCCTGGCTCCACCGGACACCAGGGCGATATGCACGTTCAGGCTGCTGGCCAGGGCTTCCAACTGCTCGTACAGATACGCGGCGGTATCGGCAAACGCGCAGAAGACGACGATCTTGCGGTTGGCCTCGCCGCGCCGGTTAAATGTTGGGTTTTTGATCTTGCGTTCGATGAGCGTCTTCAGTTTGGCGAGCTTGGCGTCCCGTTCGGGATTCACCGCCTGGGCCGCTGCCGCCAACAACGCCAGTTTCTGTTTATCGGCTTTCAGGTCTTTCAGCCAGTCGTCGACCCGCAAATGGGCCATGCTGAATTTGAGCTTGGCGCCCACTTGAAAGGCCTGAACCAGTTCGTCGTCTTCCTCCCCCGGCTCCACGAACAGATCGGGTTGCACCGCCTCATCCACTTGCGCCTGGTGTTCCTGGAACGCTTTCAGCCGCCTTTCCAAGTCCTCGATCTTGGCCACGGTGCGCTCCATGGTGATCGCGAAGGAATGTACCGAACTCTCCAGCCGTTTGAGAAAGTTCACCTTCATCATCCCGATCAGGAATCCCTCGCGGGCCGCCTGGGAAAAGTTGCGGATTTTCTTTTCCTCGTAATAGGCCTTGTAGGGTTCCTTGACGTACTTGGAAGGATTGAATAGCGAAAGCTGATAGTCGGATATCTCATCGTTCAAGCGGTCGTAGGACGGGAAACGATCCTTCAAGTCGATAGTGGAGAACACCGATTCCGGTTTGTTGCGGATCGGAAACCGCCCGACTTGAGCCAGCGATGATTGGTAGTATTTTTGGATGTGCTTGCGGGAGCGGGCGATGGTCAGTTCGTCCAGCAAAGTGAAAAAGCTGGCCGACAAGCGTTCCATCAGAGCGTGCGCATCCCGCTCGTCCGGTTGCTTCGCCCATTCCATGAAGGTTTTTTGGGCGACCGCCAGCGTGATTTTCAGGCTCTGGATGCCGAAGGCTTGGGCAAACGCCGCGTCTTGGCCTTCGGTGACCAGGTAAATCTGGTTGCGCAGGTCTTGCAGGTCGTTGTTGACCGGGGTGGCGGATAGCAACAGCACCCTGGTTTTGACGCCGCCCTGGATGATGTCCTGCATCAGCCGTTCGTAACGGCTTTTCTTGATGATGTTGCCGTCCTCGTCCCGCTGGCCCCGGGTGTTGTTGCGGAAGTTGTGCGATTCGTCGATGACCACCAGATCGAAGTTGTTCCAGTGGATGGTCGCCAGATCGAGGCCATCCACCCGCCCGGAATCCCGCGATAAATCGGTGTGGGACAGCACCGTGTAGGCGAAACGGTCTTTCAGAAAGGGGTTGAGTTCGCTGTTGTTCTGGGCGAGATAGACCGTCCAGTTATCGCGCAGTTTTTTCGGGCACAGCACCAGCACCCGATGGTTGCGCAGCTCGAAATATTTGATGATGGCCAGCGCCGAATAGGTTTTCCCCAAACCAACGCTGTCGGCCAGGATGCAGCCGTTATGGGCGTTGATTTTGTGAATCGCGCCCTTGACGCCATCCTTCTGGAAATCGAACAGCGCCCTCCAGACCTGGGTATCAACGATGGCGGTTTGGTCGAACAGGGCGGAATCGGCGGCCTGGCCGGACAGAAACTGCTCGAAGACGTGGAACAGGGTTTTGAAATAGACGAACTCGGGCGCGGGATCGACGTAGAGTTGTTCGAGATACTGCAAGACCCGCGCTTTGACATCCTCCACCCGTTTTTCGTCGGACCAGATTTCATCGAACCACGCTTTGAGATCGGCCCGGTCCCGGTCGCTGTCCACCACCAGATTGAGTTCGATATTGGAAGTCGCGGCCAAGCCCAGACCACGTTGCGTGAAGTTGGAACTGCCGAGAATGGCGTGGTCGCGGCGGCTGTCGTCGATGTGATAAAGCTTGCCGTGCAGAAAATTCGCCTGGCGGATCGAGCGGATTTCCGCCTTGGCGCGCAGCCAGTCTGCGCAGTGCCGGGCAACTTCCTTCTGTTGCAACCGATGGGCCAGCGACAAGCCTTCGTCTTCGATTTTGAACGACCTTGGGTCGGTCTTGTCGGGGTCCAGCGCGTTGATGAAGCTGGGCTCGCCGAACAAGAATCGCAATCCCTCAATCTGATTCAGTTCGGTGGCCAGCGCGTCGTAGGCGTAAATGGTGAAATAGGCGGAAACGATGGACAACCGGCTACCAGGACCGATCTTGTCTTTCAGGAACTGGGCGACCGCACCACGGCGGTGATTGTCGCGAATGCCGGATAGATGGGCGAGCAGGTCTTCCATGGACGTGAACTCCAGGTTTTATGATCTGGATGGAATCGGCCATGTGCCGGCCTCGGCCGCACCGCAAACCTCTCCCGCTCGCGGGAGAGGGGAACGCACGGTTGGCGTCAACAACCGTTCGAATCAGGCTTCCGGTTGGTCGGCGGACGATGGCGCCGCTTCCTGGCCGTCGCGCAGGGTCATTTCCAGCAGATGAATCCGCCGGTTGTCGGCGCGCAGCACCTGGAAATGGAAGTGACCCAGATCCACGCTCTCGCCGCCCTTGGGCAGCCGACCGAGTTCCATCATCACCAACCCGCCGATGGTGTCGGCCCGTTCGTCGCTGAGTTCGGCCTGGAAATGCCGGTTGAAATCCTCGACCGGGGTGAGCGCCTTGACGATAAAGGCGTCGCCCTGCGGGCGGATGAAGGCGCCTTCGGTGTCCGCGGTATCATGCTCGTCGTCGATCTCACCGACAATTTCCTCCAGCACGTCCTCGATGGTGATGAGCCCAGCCACGCCGCCGTATTCGTCCACCACGATCGCCATGTGCAGGCGGTTGCTGCGGAATTCGTTGAGCAAGATGTTGAGACGCTTGCTTTCGGGGATAAACTTGGCCGGCCGCAGCAGGGCGCGCAAATCGAAATCCTCGCGGCGGTCGAAGGCGTGAGCCAGCAGATCCTTGACGATCAGGACGCCGATGACATTGTCTTTGCTCTCGTCGATCACCGGAAAACGGGAGTGGCCGGACTCGACGATTTCGGCGATCAGGCGCTCCAGGCTCCAGTCGTGTTCCAGCACCACCATCTGGGCGCGGGGGATCATGACATCGCGCACCTGGGTTTCCGATACCCGCATCACGCCTTCCATCATCGCCAGGGCGTCGGTGTCCAGCAATTCCCGTTGCTGGGCGTCGCGCAGCAGTTCCATCAGTGCGTCCCGGTCCTTGGGCTCGCCCATCAGGGCGAGGCTCAAACGTTCCAGCCATGAAGGTTTATGGCTCGGTTCGGATCGTTCTTCGCTCATGGGTCGTGTGGGTCTCCATAGGGATCGGGGTAGCCGAGTCCCGCCAGGATGCGGATTTCCAGGGATTCCATGGCCTCGGCTTGTGCTTCATCATGATCATAGCCCAGCAGGTGCAAAACACCATGCGCGACCAGATGCGCCCAGTGCGCTTCGGGCGTTTTGCCCTGGACGACGGCTTCGCGCAACACGACCGGAGCGCAGATCACGATATCGCCCAGCAGCGCGCTGTCGATCTCCGGCGGGGCCTCGAACGGAAACGACAGCACGTTGGTCGGTCCCTGCTTGTGGCGGTAGGCGTCGTTCAGGGCGGTGCTTTCGGCTTCGTTGACGATGCGAAGGGTCAGCTCGGCCTCTTTTTGATAGTCCGCGCCGGCCAGCGCCGCCTCGGCCCAGCGGCGAAACTCGGATGCGGCCGGCAGTCCGGGCAGGTCGAGGGCGATTTGCAGGTCCAGTTCCAGCGTCATGAGGGATTATCCTGTTCGTAGCGTGCGTAGGCGGTCACGATCCGCTGGACCAGCGGATGCCGAACCACGTCGCGGGCGTTGAAAAAGGTCATGCTGATGCCGTCCACATCCTTGAGTACTTGCAACACCTGGCGCAGGCCGGATGGGACGTTACGCGGCAAATCCACTTGGGTCACGTCGCCGGTGACGACCGCCGTGGAGCCGAAGCCGATGCGGGTCAGGAACATCTTCATTTGTTCCACGGTGGTGTTCTGGGCCTCGTCGAGAATGATGAAGGAATCGTTCAAAGTCCGGCCGCGCATGAAGGCCAGCGGCGCGACTTCGATGATGTTGCGCTCGATCAGCTTGGCGACTCGCTCGAAGCCGAGCATTTCGTACAGGGCGTCGTACAGCGGTCGCAGGTAGGGGTCGATCTTCTGGGCCATGTCGCCGGGCAGGAAGCCCAGCCGCTCGCCGGCTTCGACCGCCGGCCGCACCAGCACCAGCCGCCGCATCGCGTTGCTTTCCAGCGCGTCCACGGCGCAGGCCACCGCCAGATAGGTCTTGCCGGTGCCTGCGGGGCCGACTCCAAAGTTCAGGTCGTGGTGCTGGATGTTCCACAGATACCGCTGCTGGTTGGGACCGCGCCCGCGAATCAGGCCGCGCCGGGTGCGGATGGCGACTTCATCGGTCTCTGGTTCGGGTTCGATCAAGGCATCGGCGCCAGCTTCCTGCAAAAACAGATGGACCTGCTCTGGAGCGAGCGCTTCGTCGCGGGTGGTGCGGTACAGCGCCTCCAGCACCGCGACCGCGACCGCGACCGCGTGGGGTTCACCGATCACCCGGAACTGATGGCCGCGATTATTGATTTCCACGCCCAGCCGGCGTTCGATCTGGCGCAGGTGCTCGTCCAGTTGGCCGCACAGCCTGGCCAGTCGCTCGTTGTCGGCAGGTTCCAGCAGCAGGTCCTGAAACTTGGGGGAGGCGTTCGGGTTCAAGGCGGGTGGGGGAGCGGCTACGCTCATCAACGGGCTTGCTTCATTGCGGCGGTCGGCAGTTCGGGGCAGGCCAGCAGCCGACCGCGCAGCGAATTGGGTAGCGCCTCGGTGATGGCGACCTCGGCGAAACGGCCGATCAGGCTAGGTGGACCGTCGAAATTGACCACCCGGTTGTTTTCGGTGCGGCCGGCCAGTTGCCGGCCATCCTTGCGGGCCGGACGATCCACGAGCACCCGTTGCGCCGTGCCGACCATCCGCTGGCTGATGTCATGCGCGCCGGCCTCGATCCGCGCCTGCAAGCGGGCCAGCCGTTCCTTCTTGACCGCCAGCGGCGTGGGATCGGGCATGCTGGCGGCGGGGGTGCCAGGCCGGGGGCTGTAGAGGAAGCTGAAACTGTGATCGAAGCCGATCTCTGCGATCAGTTCCATGGTTGCTTCAAAATCGTGCTCGGTTTCGCCGGGGAAGCCGACGATGAAATCCGAGGACAGACTGAGATCCGGGCGCACGGCGCGCAGCTTGCGGACCTTGGCCTTGTACTCCAGGGTGGTATGGCCCCGTTTCATCAACGCCAGGATGCGGTCGGAACCGCTTTGCACCGGCAGATGCAGGTGGCTGACCAGTTGCGGGACGCGGGCGTAGACCTCGATCAGCCGGTCGGAGAATTCCACCGGGTGCGAGGTGGTGTAGCGGATGCGGTCGATGCCGTCGATGGCGGCCGCGTGTTCGATCAGCAGCGCCAAGTCGGCCATGTCGCCGTCGGGCATCGGTCCGCGATAGGCGTTGACGTTCTGGCCGAGCAGGGTGACCTCGCGCACGCCCTGCGCCGCCAGCGCCGCCACTTCGGCCAGCACGGCGTCGAACGGGCGGCTGACTTCCTCGCCGCGGGTGTAGGGGACCACGCAGAACGTGCAATACTTGCTGCAACCCTCCATGACCGACACGAAGGCGGTCGGTCCCTCGGCGCGCGGTTCCGGCAGCCGGTCGAATTTTTCGATCTCCGGAAAGGACACATCGACCAGGGGCTTGCGCTCGGCCCACATCGCCGCCAACATCTCCGGCAGCCGGTGCAGGGTCTGCGGCCCGAACACCAGATCCACCTGTGGCGCCCGCTCGCGCAGCGCCGCGCCTTCCTGACTGGCCACGCAGCCGCCGACCCCGATCACCACCCCGGGACGGCGGGCTTTCAGGGCCTTCCAGACGCCCAGTTGCGAAAAGACCTTTTCCTGAGCCTTTTCGCGGATCGAGCAGGTGTTGAGCAGCAGCACGTCCGCCTGATCGGGGTCTTCGGTACGCTCCAGACCGTGGGCCGCGCGCAGCGCATCCGCCATTCGGGCGGAATCGTATTCGTTCATCTGGCAGCCGTGGGTCTTGATGTACAGTTTGCGAGTCATGAGTGATTATTGAACAATAACGAATTTTAAAACTATAGCATCGCCGGTAGGGGGACGCCAGTTGGCTATTTTTCCCACCGCGACACCTATATTGAGCGGAAAACCGCGAAGATCAAGAGGATGCGATGGAATTTCTCAGCGAGTACGGAATGTTTCTGGCCAAGGCCGCGACCCTGGTCGTGGCGGTGCTGATGGTAGTGGGCGGCAGCGTGATGCTGGTGCGGCGCGGCGGCGAGCAGCCAGACCAGGGGCGGTTGGATATCCGCCATTTGAACGAGACTTACGACAGCATGGCCTTGGCCCTCAGGGCCGCGACTCTGCCGAAGAAAGCGTTCAAGCAGTTCCAGAAGGAACACAAGGCGCGGGAGAAACAGCGCGAAAAAACCGAGCGTCGGCGGATTTTCGTGTTGAATTTCCACGGCGATATTCGCGCTGCGGCAGTGACCTCGCTGCGCGAGGAAGTGACGGCGGTGCTGACCGTCGCCCAGCCGGAAGACGAGGTGGTGCTGCGGCTGGAGAGCGCCGGCGGGCTGGTGCACGCCTACGGGCTGGCGGCGGCGCAGTTGCTGCGGATTCGCGATCGACGGGTGAAGCTGACGGTGGCGGTGGACAAGGTGGCGGCCAGCGGCGGCTACATGATGGCCTGCGTGGCCGAACGCATCATCGCCGCGCCGTTCGCCGTGCTCGGATCGATCGGCGTGATCGCCCAGTTGCCGAATTTCAACCGCTTGCTCAAAAAGCACGATGTCGATTTCGAGCAGTTCATGGCCGGCGAATTCAAGCGCACCGTGACCATCTTCGGCGAGAACACCGATCAGGGTCGCCGCAAGTTTCAGGAGGAAATCGAGGACGCCCACGGGCTGTTCAAGGATTTCGTCAAAGCCCACCGTCCCGGCGTGGATCTGGAACGGGTGGCCACCGGCGAACACTGGTACGGCACCCGGGCGCTGGAGGGCCGGTTGGTGGATGAGTTGCGCACCAGCGACGATTATCTGCTGGATGCGAGTTCGAGCGCCGATCTGTACGAAATCACCTATACCGGCAAAAAACCGTGGCTGGCGCGGTTGCTGGCCCACACCGGCGAAGCGCTGGGGCGGTTCAGAGGATGACGGACCGGTCGCTTTGGCGGCGACCGGAGTGGAGAGGGGGAAGCCTCGATAGGTCAGAACGGAATATCGTCGTCGAAGCCATTGTTGTCCGGCCCCGGCTGGGATTGCGCTGGCGGTTGCGGCCGCGCCGGCGCCGAGCCCTGTGGCGGGCGCGGCGCGGGCGCGGACTCCATCTCGGGTCCTTCCCCCGGAAAGGGCGCGCTGCCGCCGCCGCTACGTCCGCCCAGCATCTTCATTTCATTGGCGATGATCTCGGTCGTGTAGCGGTCCTGGTTCGTGGTTTTATCCTGCCACTTGCGGGTTTGCAGGCGGCCTTCCACAAAAACCGACGATCCCTTGCGCAGATACTGGCCGACGATTTCCGCCAGCGGGCTGTAGAACACCACGTTATGCCACTCGGTGCGCTCCTGTTTCTCGCCGGTGTTGCGATCCTTCCAGCTTTCGTTGGTGGCGAGGGTGACGTTGGCGACCGCCTTGCCGCTGGGCATGTAGCGCACGTCCGGGTCCTTGCCCAGGTTGCCGATTAGAATGACTTTGTTGACGCTGGCCATGTGGTTTTACTCGTGAAGGTTGGAGGTCTTGGGAACAAAAACGTCGTCCGCGAAGCATACGCAGCAATGCCGCGCGCCGCCATGCGGGAGTCGCCGCGCGGGTCCGACCGGTTCCTTCGCCCACCGCGGCGCAATTGTGCTTACAATACCACCACAACGCCCTGAAACTCTCCCGCGTCAGCGGGGCCACCTCGCCCATGCCGCTTACTCTTCCCAGCATTTTCCTGATCGGCCCGATGGGCGCCGGTAAGACCACGATCGGCCGCCGCCTGGCGCTGGCGCTGCGCCGGGAATTCCTCGACAGCGACCACGAAATCGAACAGCGCGCCGGCGCCAGCATTCCCCTGATCTTTGCAGTGGAGGGCGAGGTCGGATTCCGCGCCCGCGAAAAAGCCGTGATCGCCGAATTCACCCGGCGGCCGGGCATCATCCTCGCCACCGGCGGCGGCGTCGTGCTCGATCCCGACAATCGCCGTTGTCTGGCCGGACGGGGTTTCGTGGTGTACCTGTGCGCCTCGGTGGACGAGCAACTCCGCCGCACCCGTGGCGACAGCCATCGTCCCCTGCTGCAAACCGCCGATCCGCGGGCGAAGCTGGCGCAACTGTTCGCGCAGCGCGATCCGCTCTACCGCGCCGTGGCCGACTGCATTATCCCGACCGAGGACCGTTCCCTCGGTCAGGTGACGCGCGACATCCTCAATCGGCTGGAACCTCATCAGTTCTAAGTCATCACCGGATTTTCCCGTTCCATGAAAACACTCCACGTCGAACTCGGCGACCGCCGCTACCCGATTTACATTGGCCCGGGCCTGCTCGAGCAAGCCGATCTGCTGCGGTCCCATCTCCCCGGCCGGCAGGCCCTGGTGGTCAGCAACACCACGGTCGGGCCGCTGTATCTGGCGCGCGCCCGCGCCGCGCTGGCTGGCCTGCGGTGCGAGGCGGTGATCCTGCCCGACGGCGAGCGCTACAAGACCCTGGAGACGCTGAACGCCATTTTCACCGCTCTGCTCGACCACCGGTTCGACCGGCATTGCACGATCGTTGCCCTCGGTGGCGGGGTCATCGGCGACATGGCCGGTTTCGCGGCGGCCTGCTACCAGCGCGGCGTCCACTTTATCCAGATTCCCACCACCCTGCTGGCCCAAGTCGACTCCTCGGTGGGCGGCAAGACTGCGGTCAACCACCCGCTCGGCAAGAACATGATCGGCGCGTTTTATCAGCCGCGCTGCGTGCTGGCCGACACCGACACCCTCGTCACCCTGCCGGATCGCGAACTCAGCGCCGGTCTGGCCGAAGTGATCAAGTACGGTCTGATCCGCGACCGCCCGTTCCTGGACTGGCTGGAGGCGAATCTGGAGGCGTTGCTGGCGCGCGATGCCGCCGCGCTGAGCGAGGCCATCGAACGCTCCTGCCGCAACAAGGCCGAAATCGTCGCCGCCGACGAACGGGAAACCGGCGAGCGCGCCTTGCTCAATCTCGGCCACACTTTCGGCCACGCTATCGAAACCGGGGTTGGTTACGGTGAATGGTTGCACGGCGAAGCGGTGGCGGTGGGGATGGTGATGGCCGCCGATCTGTCGGCGCGGCTGGGTTGGCTGACCTGGGAACAGGTCGACCGGGTGCGGGCGCTACTGGCCCGCGCCCGCCTGCCGCTGGAGCCGCCGCCGAAACTGACGTCCGCCGACTTCCTGCGCTTGATGGCGGTAGATAAAAAGGTCCAGGACGGTCGGTTGCGGTTGATCCTGCTGCGCGATCTCGGGCAGGGGGTCATCGCCGGGGATGTGGATGCTGGCCGCCTGCGGGAGACGCTGGAAGCACGGCGGTCGTTCGATCCGAGCAACCGAGACGAAAGTCCCGTGGGGTCAGGGCTACGGTAGTCAATCGGCGCTCGCCAGCGGGTCATCGATCCCCGCCCGCTCCAGGTCGGCGTAGGTAGTCGGTTGTTGGGTGGGATCGATGTCCAGCCCCAATGCGAGCCGATTTGCGACAGCGAGAACAGGCCGCGCACCGCCGGCTTGCCGGTTTCGGGGTCGACATCCACCACCATCGCGTGCTGGCGGCCGGCCTGGCGCAGGGTGGCGATGATATCGCCCACCCGCGCGTTGGCCACATCCTCCATCCGCAGCACCTGCAGTTTGGGTTGGAGGGTCATGATGTCGGCGACCAGCAGATCTTCCCAGGCGCCGCCGGCCTTGGCCAGAATTCGGGCCGGTTTCTTGCCCTCGATGTCGCGGCTGGTGATCAGCCCGACGACCTGGCGGTCGGTATCACGCGCTAGCAGCAGCCGCACCCCCCGCCTGATCATGGTATCCAACGCTTTGCTCAGCGGCGTGGTCAGTTCGGTGGTGTAGGCGGTGACCTGGCTGAGATCGGTCATCACCGTCAGGGCGGGGTCGTCGGCAGTCACGCGCTTCGGCAGGGATTGCCGGGGTTGAAAGTAGCTGGCGCCGCTGTCCAGAGGGTGAAACGGGAGGGGCTGGTAGGCTTGGGCCATCGAAGAATCTCCAAAAGGATGAGGGGGGTGAGGGCGTCTGGCTATCCACTCAGCGCCGCCGGGTGGGCCGGGCGATGATGCTGTCCGTCCATTCCAGAATCGCCCGCACGCGCGGCGTCAGCAGGGTCCAGGCCTCGGCGCGGTCGACCCAGCGGTATTCGCTGTGTTCGGGCCGGCCCAGTTCTGGGTTGGGTGTTAACCGCACTGTGGTATTCGGTGCTTCGGCGAGGTAATAGCGGGCCACCTTGCGGCCCTGATTGTAGGGATAGGTTTCCCGGTACACGTCGCCCCAGCGGAATCGCAAGCCGGTCAGCGTCGTTTCCTCTTCGACTTCGCGCACGGCCGCTTCCAGCGGCGATTCATCCGTTTCCACCACGCCCTTGGGAAAATCCCAGTAATTATAGGCCCGCAGCAGCAGGTAGTCGTAATGATCGTGGTTCCAATGCACCACCACGACGCCGGAGGACAAGGTCCGAGCGCTGGCCGGGCGCGAGTTCGCCATGCGCATCACCCCGTCTTTCTCACGACGCGGCGCTCGCATGGTAAGGCGCGCTCAGTTCATGCACAGCTTCGACCAGCACCCGAACGGCGTCTGGTTCGACCCCTGGTTGGATGCCGTGGCCGAGGTTGAAGACATGGCCGGGACCGGGGCCGAAATCGGCGAGCCCCCGCGCGACCTGCTGGCGGATGCGGTCGGGGGCGGCATACAGCACGGCGGGGTCGAGATTGCCCTGTAGCGCCACTCGGTCGCCCACCCGCCGGCGGGCGTCGCCCAGTTCGACGGTCCAGTCCACCCCCACCGCGTCGCAACCGGTCGCGGCGATATCCTCCAGCCAGGCGCCGCCGCCCTTGGTGAACAGAATCACCGGCACGGGCCGACCTTCGGCCGCGCGGGTCAGGCCGGCGACGATCCGCGCCATGTAGGTCAACGAAAATTCCCGGTAGGCGCGCGGCGCGAGAATGCCACCCCAGGTGTCGAACATCATCAGCGCTTGCGCGCCCGCCGCGACCTGGGCATTGAGATAGGCGGTCACCGCTCGGGCAGTCACGTCCAATAGGTGATGCAGCGCGTCGGGCTGGTTATAAAGCAGGCCCTTGATCCGAACGTAATCCTTGCTGGAGCCGCCCTCGACCATGTAGGTCGCCAGGGTCCACGGACTACCGGCGAAACCGATCAGCGGAACCCGCCCGGCCAGTTCCCGGCGGATCAGCCGCACTGCGTCCATCACGTAGCGCAATTCGACTTCCGGGTCGGGAACGCCGAGCCGGGCGATGTCCGCCGCCGAGCGCGTCGGCCGGGCGAATTGCGGACCCTCGCCCTCGCTGAAGGAAAGCCCCAAGCCCATGGCGTCGGGGATGGTCAGGATGTCGGAAAACAGAATCGCCGCGTCCAGCGGAAACCGCGCCAGCGGCTGTAAAGTGACCTCGCAGGCCAGTTCCGGGGTCTGGCACAGCGCCATGAAGTGGCCGGCGCGGGCGCGGGTGGCGCGGTATTCCGGCAGATAGCGCCCCGCCTGGCGCATCAGCCAGATCGGGGTACGGTCTACCGATTCGCGGCGCAGCGCCCGGAGCAAGCGGTCGTTTTGAAGAGTGGCAATCATGGGTCAAGTGTGCCA
>CAVRCC010000060.1:0-39408 GCA_963719395.1 uncultured Gammaproteobacteria bacterium
AGCAAACCAGCGCGGCTTTGGGATTCTGATTGGCATCCTTGGTACCGTCCACCACCGGTACTTTGGAGTCGCCGATGGTGGCGAACTTGCCAGCCTTGATGGCGGCTTCGATCCGCTCGATGTGGAAGAACACCACTGCATCGCGCTCTGCCGACATCATATCGGTATAAATCGCCCCGCCTTCGGTGTTGGGTACTGGTTCAGTATGATTGTTTCGATAACCGTTTGAATATATTAAAATATAAGATGATAATTCTAGTTTTTGGACGGAGGTTCATGATGTTAAACCCACTGCATTGTCCTGACTGCTTTTCGGAACACGTAGAAGAGTACAGTCACTACGAAACGAAGAGCAATGGAAGCCGAAAATTATATCAATGTACGGCGTGTCAAAAGATTTTTTCTGAGACAAAAAGCTCTTTTATAGAGGGACTCAAGAAACCGATTAGTTTCATTATTCATGTTTTAAAAGCGCGCAGTGAGGGTCTAGGTTTTAATGCGACTTGCCGGACCTTTGATATCAGTAAAAATACCTTATTGAATTGGGAACGTCGATTCGCTCTTTTGAAAGGCCCCTTAATGATTTACGCCTTGCTGCATACCTTTTTGACTCAACTCATTGAAGGCGATGAGGTCTATACTAAAGTTGGAAAGAATGATCCAGCGGAAGCGTCCGAAGGCTGGACGATCATCCTGATGGATCGCGCCAGCCGGTTTATTTGGGCTTTGGACTGTGGGAAGAAAGACAGGGATTTATTTTTATCGGCAATACAAAAGCTTAAAGAGATTATCCTCCGAACAGGCGATGTCACATTAGTCACTGATGGGGAACGCCGCTACAGTCTTTTGCTCTTTGAAATTTGCCAAGAATTGTTTCGTTCGGGACGACGTGGACATCCTCGTAAAGTGCTGCGTCGTGGGGTGAAAGTCCGCCTTAAAAATAAAGGGTCTCAATCCCATCGACGGGGCCGGAAACGCCCGAAATATGAAACCCCCTGTTCGGAGCATCCCGAAACGCCACAAAACGTATTAAACTCCGAAATTCATGCGAATCATGTTGAAGCCTTGAATGCTTCGCTTCGACGGCGGAATTCAGCCTATCGCCGTAAAACCAATACCTATGCGAAAAAGAAATCCGGCTTGCAAAGAACCCTAGATGTATTTTGGGTCGTCCACAATTTTATTCGCAAACACTTTACCACTCAGCAAGTCCCTGCCGTGGCTTTGGGTATTTTGAAAGAAGGTCTTTCATGGGGGCAAATATTGGGAATTCAAATGCGGCTCATCCCTTCTATCTAATTTAAAATCAAAAGCTTGGAGAATAATCAGACTGAACCAGTACCCGGTGTTGGGCACTGGTTCAGTATAATTTTCGCGATAACCGTTTGAATATAAAAAATTATTCAGAGTTATCCACAGGTTCTTGTGGAGCCAGGCAGACTGGGGTCCGGCTATAAAGCTAACAAATTGATCTATAATGACTTTAAGCTAGTTTTAGCCGGCTCGGCAGGCTGAATCCCGCCCAGAGAAACCAACTCTGATAACAACCTACGAAGGAAATTTAACTTAATAATTAATAGCTTGTAGAATAATCAAACTGAACCAGTACCGATTTTTGCGCCTGACAAAAAGAAAACACCCTCGCGGCTCGGCTTCGTATTCGGGGAAGAAGGCTTGAAAAACTGGCAGCGAGGGTGCATGGCGAGTATGTGCTGCGTTAGTTATTGTCTTGTGTCAGCCCGTCGCAGCAGACGGGAGTTCATAGCCGATGACCCTCCAGCCGCCCGCCTGCAATCGACGGGAGCTGGAAGAAGGCGCCCTTACTTGGCAGCGGGCGGCAGCGCCAGAATCCAGGCAACCAAAGCATTGAGGTCGGCATCGGACACGGTCGGATTGGGTGGCATCGGCATCTGCCCCCAGACGCCCACGCCACCGGCCTTCACCTTGGCGACCAGCTTGGCTGGCGCGTCGGCTTGGCCCTTATACTTGGCGGCTATGTCCTGATAGGCGGGACCGATCACCTTCTTGTCCACCTGATGGCAGGCCAGACAGTTGTGTTTCTTGGCCAGTTCCTCACTCGCCTGCGCCGCCGGCGCGATCAGCAGAGCCAGCGCCAGTGCGCTTACATACTTCATCCGCATGACTATTCCCCTTCTCGCTTAGTAAATGTCGTGCTGAGTGTCAGAGACGTTCAATTTACCCGTCGGGGTGATCAGGCTCGGATTCTTGATCACCGTCTTAAACTTTAGGATTAATATTCTGATGCATCTCCTCGCCGGCCAGGAGCGAACCGCCTACCTGGTACTTGACTTCGGCCCCACCGTGGCCTTCCTTGGCGTCCGGTTGGTCCGCAGCCAGCGCGATGCCGACGACAAATGGCAATACAGCTAAGACGATAGTGACTTGTTTTGGCTTTAAGCGAATATGTGGCATGGTTCGCTCCCCATGAGGCATCGGGCTGCGCCGCAACCTCGGTTGTCGTTTGCACTGTTTATTTAAGTACAGCAACCGTTGCCAGCGCGCCTTGATTTACATCAAGTTTCCGAAAAATTGCATCAATATGGAGTGCGGCAATGTCTGGGACTGTCAACCGAACCGGAGGAACCGCAAAACCGGTGAGCAAACAAATCGACATCGGCAGGGTACTCGCCAACCTGCCGCTATTTCAGCAGTTGCGCGAGAGCGAAATCGTCAGCCTGGCGGCGGTTGCGCGCGAAGTTGGATTGAGCAAAGGGCAGATTCTGTTTCAGAAGGGCACCCTGTTGGACGGTTTCTACGTAGTCGTGCAAGGCCAGATCAAGCTGGCGTTTTCCTCGCCACAGGGCCACGAAAAGGTGGTGTCCATCGTCGGGCCGGGGCAAAGCTTCGGCGAGGCGGTGATGTTCATGGAAAAGCCCTGTCCGGTGTTCGCCCAAGCGCTGGAGGATACCCGCCTGCTGTACATCGCCAAACAGGGTATCTTCGCGGCCATCGATCACGACAGCGCCTTCGCCCGCCGCATGTTGGCGGGGTTGAGCATGCGCCTGCACGGTTTGATTCGGGATGTGGAGGACTACTCGCTGCATTCCTCCACCCAGCGGGTGATCGGGTTCCTGCTGCAACTGGCGGGCACGTCGGCCAGCAGTCCCGTTGAATTTGAACTGCCGGCCAGCAAGCACATCATCGCCTCGCGGCTGAATCTGACGCCGGAGACGCTGTCGCGGATCCTGCACGGTTTGAGCGAATCCGGGCTGATTGCGGTGAGAGGCCGGCGCATCACCGTGCTGGACATGGCGCGCTTGCGTCAGTTCGACGACCTTCCACACCCACCGTGCGCCAAAAGCGGCTGAGCGCTGCGCTACGGGCGGGCGAACGCACGATGCCAGCGTACTTCCTACGGCGTCTGGGTATAAAATTTCCAGCGCCAATGCTGGCAACCAGGCTGCCTTATCAGGATGGGTTATCCACTTAAAGCGGGACAGTTTCAGAGGCGTTTTTGTATCGCCTATGAAATGTTAAGTAATTGAAAAATAACCATCATCTCAACCCGTCTCCCACAGGGAGAGGGTAGTTTTTTACAGTCTCTGAGGGATCAGGACGCGATTGCCGAGCATCCAGGAAAACCGACACCTTTACCAGTCGGCGGCGAGCAAATCGCTGCCATCGCCTCCAGCGGTTCCCGAGACAGGATCCGTGGCCGTTCATAGGGCCGGCGGGGCAAACCAGCAGGCGGGGTGGAAGGGGATTCCGGTCGTGCAGACGGCTCTTCGGGTGTTGACATAACTTGTACGATGCCTCGGCCTTGGTTAACTGTGCAAGTTGGTCTGTTCCTCGCCGCCAGGCTTTCCCACCCAGCGGCGGCGGAATTGTCAATGGACGATCAGCGCGGGATCACCTGTTACACCGTAGATGTCCAGCATGAACCGATCCCCTTGTTGCGCCTTCAAGGCCGCCAGCGCGGCCTGCACCGCATCCCCAAGCGTCGCGGCCCGTGGCGAACGGTAGAGCGCCTCCACGAAGGCTTGGTCGAGGATGAGAGCTTGCTCGTTGGACGACAGCCCCGTGGGCGCCCAGGCCGCGATGGCGCCACCACCTTGCCGCCAGAGCAATTTTTCGGCCAGCGAGTTAAAGCCGGGGTAGCTGCCGTTGCCAACGGCGCAAGTTAGCGCGCTGAAAACGGGCAACCTGGCGCCGTTGTTCAGGCTCGCCACACTGTCGTTGGTCAGAAAGGCTTCCTGGCCCAGTTGGGTGACGGCGCCGTGACCTAAGTAGTTGAACAGACCCACGCCGTTGTTCAGGCTGGTCAGGAGCGCCGCAGGGGTGGCGCCTGCCGGGGTGCTGGCGCCATGGTAAAGCTTCCGCGCCGTCAAACCGTCCAGTGTCAACCTCTCCGCCAGCGTGTCGCTGTCGGTCGCGAAGTCGCCACCCGCGTCGGGATTATCCGCCAGCAGCAGCACCTGGCGAGTCCAGTCGCCGGCGTTCGCTTCGTAGGTCCGCAGCTTGGTGACATAAGCCGTGATGTCGGCGTTCGAGAAGGCCGGAATGCGTCCGGACTTATAATCCGGCAGGCCGTCACCGTCGATATCCGTGAACCGGTTGTCGGAAGCGAACAGCCCCCAGGGAGTCGGCGCCATCAACACTGGCAGCAGGTTGCCGCCCTTGCCAAGGCGATTCTTGTGGTCGTAGCTGCCTTTGCCGGCCAGAACCACATAATCGGGCCGTGTCCGCCAGTGCTGGCCAGTGTAGGCCAGGAAGTCGCGGATGGCGTTGGGATCGGCGATGCCGAAATTGAACTCGTCGTAGATATCCTGAAGACCCACCACCTGAGTCTTGAAACGGGCGCTGCGGTAGGTCGCCAGGGCCTCGGCGCCTTCTACCAGAGCCGTTGGGCTGATGATCAGGTAATCCGCTTCATGATCGGTCTGCCGCAAAGCCGAAGGGGTATCCACCGTCAATGTTCCCGCCGCCAGATTGCGCACGCCTTGGGGTCCGACGACCAGATAGTCGCCGGCGGCTGATGCAGGCTTGAAGCTGACCCGGTAGCCGTCGGCCGCCTGGTCGGTGGTGATGGCGTTTAGCCGCTGCGGCTGGCGCGGATCGCTGACTTCCAGCACGCTGACGTTCGCGCTGCTGAGGCCGTTGACCGTGACCACGGCATGATTATCGGCCCGCAGCCGCAGCATATCGTTCACTGCCCGGTACTGGCGCGAGTAATCCAGTTCTATCCGGTCGAGATAAAAAATGCTCAGGGTAACCCCCGGGTCCTTCATGGCCCGGACTTCGACCGCAGTGTCGCCGTCAGTCAGCAAACCCTGGTTGAATGTCGCCGTCAGCACCTGGGGTCCTATCCCGTCCCAGACCGTTTCGCCGACCAGTTGTCCCTTGATCCGCACCTGAACGTGGTGGTCGGGACCATGGATCAGGTCAGTAGCGCCCATCAGGTAGACCCGCACGGTGGCTGCGCCGACCGCCGTCGCTCCCGGCGTCGGCACGGTGAGGGTTCGGGCGTCTTTATCGCAGGGGGGATAGGGATAGGTCAGCGGCGCCTGGAGGCACTCCCAGTACCAGTAATCGGCGTCCGGGTCCGTAGCCAGATTGGGCGCCGCAAATTTGTCCTGTTCCATCATCGCCATCGACCGGAAGCTCAGGCCGGGCGCTGGTTTGGGCCGTCCTCCCGGGGCGGCCGCCATGCGCACGCCATTACCCTGGCGCAGCCAGTAGACATTGGTGTCGGTGTAAAGGCTGTCGATTTTCTCACCCACGAAGTAGAGTCCGGCGTTCTGGGTCGCAGGCCAGACTGCCACCGACTCGCCCCGGTGGGTCAGATGCAACTGATTATTTCGGATCAGCGTTTTCACCTGGGCTTCGCCGACGCCAGTGACCTGGGCCAGGACTGTGCTGCTCAGGAAATGCAACCCTGGCTCTTGTATGCTGATACGGGTGGGACCCAGGGCGCCTGCCGCCATGGGCGCTGCGGCGGGCGCTCGGGTCGCTTCGGGATGTTGCCCTTCCGCCGCCGCCGGTTGCCGCGCCACCCGCTCGTAGCGAGTCGCCATCCGAGCCGTACTCTGAGCCTGATTCAGCGCTTTTCCTGTTCGCGCCGAACTCTGGGAGGTCGGCTTGGGTTGGGCGACGATGACCGGATACGGTCCGTAGACATTCTCCCCACCTCGCGCCTCGATTTCCACCAACCGGTAAACATAAGGCTGGCCCACTTGGGCCGTGGCGTCGGCGTAGCGATACGCGCCGCCCTGAGGAGCCAGCGGCAGACTGGGCAGCAGTTCGTCGGTGACGCGGACGTATTCACCGGTGCCCGGCTCCTGCCGTTCGAGATAGAAGCCGGCGGCGCCGATCTCGGAAGCGGTCTGCCATTCCACGATCACCTGACCCGCCTCGTCCGCATAGGCGCGGAAAGACGCAATCATGGCCAGGGTTGGTGATACCACGATCAGGTCGGCCACCGCGCCACTGACATCCGGATTGACGTCCTGCGCGTTGGAAATGTTCCCCGCAGGAATGGTATTGGTATAGACGCCAAGGGCTGACGAGGTGACATTGACAGAAATCTGACAGGTGGAATTCGCGGCAATGGTTCCGTTAGTTAGCGACACCGAAGCGGCGCCCGCGCTCGGCGTGCCACTACAGGTTGTCGACAGGCCGTTCGGCGCGGCGATTGCTACGCCACTGGGCAGATTGTCGGTGATCTGAAATGCTGTCAGATCAAATGAGTTTGAGTTAGCCACATTGATGGTCAGTTGCGAGATAACTCCCGGCACGATCTGGGACGGATTGAAGCCCTTGGATACGGCAACGTAGGGTATCACCGTCAGAGTGGCGGCGGCGGCGGAAGCATTAGTGGCGCCGTTGGCGGTGGTGACCCCCCCGGCCGGGATGGTGTTGGTCGTGTTCGGAGTGACCACCGAGGTGACGCGCACAGACACGGTACAGGAACTTGACGGCGCCAACTGCCCGCCGGAGAACGTCCAACTGCCGGCGCTGGGCGTCGCCGTGATCACGCCGCCAGTGCAGGTGGTGCTCGGGTTTGGGGTGGTAAAAACAACCATGCCGGGTGGCATGGTGTCGGTAAAGGCGGCCCCCGTCAGCGTCGCCACCGAACTGGGATTGCTCAGTCGAACCGTTAAGGTCGAGCTTTGCCCGCCGTTGATCTGAAGCGGCGAAAACTCTTTGAGGACATTGATGCTGAGCGGCGAGTAACCGATGTTGGCCGAGGCGGCCGAGGCGTTCGTCAGTCCTTGAGCGCTGCTCAGGGCGCCGATGGGGATGGTGTTTGTCAAGGTGTAAGCCGAACTGAAGGTGGTGATCCTTACGTTCACCTGGACCGTGCACAGGCCAGGCACGCCGCCAATTTGCGCGGGCACGGTGCCGTTGTTCAGAGTGATAGTATTAGTTCCGGGGGTTGCCGTGACCGTCCCCCCACCGCAATCAGTCGTCGCACTGGCGGGGCTGGCCACCAGGGCGGCGCGTCCGCCGGAGGCCGAAGGCAGCGTGTCGGTGAGGGACACGCTGGTCAGCGCAGAGGCGTTGGTATTCGTAATGCTGATCGTGAGGCGCGATATTCCACCTCCCGTCAGAACTGTGGGGGAAAACGCCTTGACGATGTTAGCCCCGGAATTGACGCCCAGCGTAATCGCGTTCGACGCCGCCGGGTTGGTGACGTTCTCATTGTTACTGAGGCTATTCGCCGGTATCTGATTGGTATAGACGCCCGGGATGCTGCTGGTGACATTGACTTGTATCTCGCAACTCGTCAGTGTGGTGCCCTGTCCTAGTAACGTAAACCCCGAATAAGTAATCGTGCTCGAACCCGCCGCTGCGGTCACCGCGCCGCCGCAAGTGGAGGGACTGACGACCTGGGCGTTGGGCGGGTTGGCGACGACGACACCGGCTGGAAGGGTGTCCGTAATCGCGTTGTTGGTCAAATTGGTCGTGGTGTTTTGCAATCGCACGAACAGACGCAGACGTATGGCTTGCCCGGGGTTGATCGTTGCCGTGGTCAACGATTGGACGGCGCCGGTGGTGGGGGTCCAATTTTTCTGCACCGTGACATTCCCGCCGCCACCACCACCGCTCGGATTGACCGTAAGGTTACTGGAAGCAGGGTTCAGGTTGGTCAGCCCCTCGTTAGTAGATATGCTATTGGCCGGAATGGTGTTGGTCTTGGTACCCGTGGTGCTGGATACGACTCGCACCGAAAAAGTGCAGACTCCCGCAGCGCCCGTCGTCAGGTTGGCGGCCCCCAGGCTGGCGGTCGCCAGCGAAACGCTGCCGGCGCTCGGCGTAGCGGTGACAACGCCGCCGCTGCAGGTGGTCGACGCATTCGGCGGATTGTAAATCGTCACGTCCGGCGGCAGATTGTCAGTGACGCTCAACCCCGTCAAAGCGGTTTGAGTCCAGTTGGTGACCGTTACCGTTAGCGTGGAAGGCTGTCCGACCAATACCGGCGTGGGCAAGAACGCTTTGGCAATCTGTAGTTGGTTCTGAACGGCCAGGTTTGCCGTTAACGCCTGGGTGTTGGTGGCCCCCGAACCGCGCGCCGAGGTGATGGCTCCTACCGGCACCGTATTGATGTAGGTGCCCGGCGAGATCGACGTGACGTAGACGTTGATCAAGCAGGAGCCGGGAGCGCCGGCGGGAATCGTGCCGCCCGTCAGGCTCACCGTACCCGCGCCAGGAGTGGCCGTGACAGTTCCGCCGCAAGTGTTCGCTGACCCGGTCTGATTGCTGGCAACAGTGACGCCTGCCGGTAGATTGTCCGTCAACGCAACCCCCGGCTGATTGTAGGCGTTGTTGTTGTTAAGGGTGATGCGCAGGCGCGAGCGACCTCCAGCGGGAATAGTCGACGGGGTAAATGCTTTACTCCCGCTGATGGGAATCTGGGTGCTGACCTGGAGGGTCGCACTGGCGGGGGTGGTGTTGGTGTCGGGGACGCCGCCGGCGGTGCCCGTCATCGCGCTGGCTGGAATCGTGTTAACCAGGTTGCCCGAGGTAAAACCGACGACATCGAACGAGATAGTGCAATTACCGCTGACGCTCCCCTGGGCGGCGGGCACTGCGCCACCTGTCAGGCTGATGGAATTGGATGAGGTGGAAACCGTACCGCTGCAGGTATTGGTTATGTTCGGCGCGCCAGCCGTTTGGGCGCCCGCCGGCAGGTTATCCGTAACGGCGGCATTGATGTAGTCCGCAGTGTTGGCGTTGTAGAGTTCAATCGTCAGCCTGCTGACATCGCCCGGATTAACGACGAGCGGATTGAAAAATTTATTTACCGACACAACGGCATGAGCAGCCCCTGCAAATAACAACAGCATGGCATACAGGGTCAGCTTCAACATCCACACGGGCCGGAAATACTGAGTTACTGGGGAGGGGAGCACGTTTATCATCACACCACGTTGAATTGACACAATAAGACAGCAGCTTATCTGACATGGTTTTATTAAGCCAGATTATGCCAGAGCCAAATTTTGTTGGCTTCCGGCCGGAGGCGTTCCGCTTTTTGACTGTTGGCATCGAACTGCCCGGTTCCTACCAGGGGTGCTCGGTGACCTTCAAGGAACTGGAACGGCGGGCCGATCACGTGTTCAAACCCGACAACGGTGCTGAACCAACCTATCATTATTGCGAATATTTTCAATATTTTGCTCGTATTAACTCCCTTGGAAGAAACCCGCGCCTACCAACAACTGGTGGGCATCGGTATGGAGAAAGGCCGGAAAGAAGGCATCAAGGAAGGCAAAAAGGAAGGCAAGGAGGAAGGTGAAAAGCTGGGGCGCCAGAAAGAAGCCCTGACGATTCTGACCAAACTGGTTCGTCGGCGCTTTGGCGCATTGCCCCGCTGGGCCAGCGCCCGCCTGCGCCAAGCGGACGCCGAGCAACTGGAAGCCTGGGCCGAGCGGATCTTCGACGCGAACGATCTGCCGGATTTACTCGGCCCAAAACCGGATTGATAGCGCCCGTCCCTGCGGAACGACCTCATCCAGCCTCCCTCACCCCGCCCTTCCCGCCAAGGGGAGGGCCGCTTGCCGAACAGTCGGGTACACCGCAGCGGCTCGCTACGGGCGGCCGAACGCTTCCCGCAACAGCCGTTCCATGGTTTCGTTCCAGCGCTGGCGCGGCCGCTGCTGCCAGAAACGCGCGTTGGGCCGGCAGTCGAATTTCTGCTTGTAAATCGCCAAGGCCGCCACCACCGAGGCCAGCCCGAACGCCAGCGGCGCGTTCGGGATGCCGGCGAACGGCAACACCAGCAGCATCAAAACCGTGAAACCGGCAATCCAACCCCAGGGGATGTACAGGTAGTAATCGATCTCGAACTGGTTGCCGTCGCGGCGGACGATCACCCGCATCGGCCAATCATCCTGCGTCAAATACGCCCGCCGCCGTAGTTCCAGGACATTCTCCCGCTCGGCGGAGATGATAAAATCCTTGAGCAATAGCGCGTTGCGAAGTTTTTTAAGCTGAGCGTCGCCGCCCTGCACCGTCGCCTGCGTCACCCGCCCCAGATGGCGGATCATCAATTCAGCCGCCATGCCTCACTCGCCCACCGCGATGATCACCTTGCCGGTGGACTTGCGCGCGACCACGTGCTGTAGCGCCTCAGCGGCTTGTTCCAGCGGGTAAGTCGCCGATACATACGGCTGGATGGCGCCGCCCAGATACCATTGCAGCAAGATCCGAAAGCTCTCGGTCATCACCGCAGGATTGAGTTCCGCGTAGGCGGGCCAGTTGAGGCCGATCACATCCACATTCTTGACCAGCAGATGATTGGCGGGAATTTGCGGCACGGTACCACCGGCGAAGCCGATCACCAGAATCCGCCCTTCGAAAGCGATGCTGCGCAGCGAGGCCGCGAACAGTTCGCCGCCGACCGGATCGTAGACCACGTCCGCGCCGCGTCCGTCGGTCAGATCCTTGATGCGCGCCCGCACGTCCTCGGCGCTGGTATCGATCAGGTGATCCGCGCCATGCCGCCGGGCGACTTCAAGCTTGTCGAGACCGCTGGCCGTAGCAATCACCGTCGCCCCCAGTTGCTTGCCGATAGCGACCGCCGTCAGCCCGACGCCACCGGACGCGCCATGCACCACCAGCGTTTCGCCGGCCCGCAACCGCGCCCGATGCCACAAGGCGACGTGCGAAGTGCCGAACACCACCGGAAACGCCGCGCCGTGCTCCCAAGACATCGCCGCTGGCATCGGCACCGTGCGCCGGGCATCCACCACCACCTGCTCGGCGTAGCCGCCATGGCCGGCCATGCCGATTATGCGATTCCCAACCGTGATGCCTTCAACCCCCGCTCCCAGTTCCAACACCTCGCCAGCCACCTCAAAACCCGGGCTAAACGGCGGTTGCGGTTGCCTCTGATACTGGCCGCGAGTGATCAGACTGTCGGCGAAATTCACTCCGCAGGCGCGGACCCGAAGGCGGACCTGGCCAGGTCCAGGACGCGGCTCCGCGACTTCCTCCAGCCGCAGTGCGGCGGGGCCAGTCAACTCGTGACAGACGATGGCTTTCATGGGCAAGCCTCCCGAATCTCTCCAACGGAAAAAACAGGGGGCGCATCGAAGCGCCCCCCACGGCTATTGGCATCGATTCACGATCCTCTCCCACAGGAAAAAAGGATCGTTCGAGGACTCAGCCGATCACTCCCCGATGATCTTCCGCACCACGTCGGTCATCGAGATCACGCCGACCGGCTGATCGTTCTCGGTGACCACCAGGCGGTGCATCCGCCGGCCGGTCATCAGGCTGACCGCGTCGCTCAACAGCATTCCGGCGTCGCAGGTCGCGCAGCCCGGGGTCATGATCTCGCGCGCCAGCATCGCCCGCGCCTCGCCCGAGGTGCGGCCCTGCCGCGCCAGCACCATGTCGGTCTGTGACACCACGCCCACCGCTTTGCCGCCGTCCATGACCACCACCGCGTGGATCTCGTTATCCACCATGATCTTCGCCACCTGACCGACGGTGTCGCCCGGCACGCAGGCGATGATGCCGCGATGCATCAAATCCTTGACCTTGGTGCCGTCGTCGGTGATGGTGATCGCCTCGGCCTCGGCGATGCCGGGCAGCGGCGCGGACATGGGATACGGCGCCGGCGTGGTATGCACGTCGCCCTTGGGCAGCGTCGGATGCTCGCTCTTGACCGGCGGCTTGCCATGGGCGCCCTGGCCGAATTCAGTCGCGCCGACCAGCACCGCCATGTTGCCGTGCGGGTGCTTGTTTTCGTACATCAGTTGATGGGCGACCGGGATTTCCTCGTAGGTGAACGCCCGCGACAGGCAAGGGTCCAGCAACCCGCGCAGCGCCAGTTCGTTCATCTGGTTGGATTGCTCGGTGTTGGCGAAGTGGGAGCCTTGCAGGCGCTTTTGCCGCATCCACAGGTAGCGCAGGTCGACGGTGGCGTTATAACCCGTGGTGCCGGCGCACACCACCACCATGCCACCGGTCTCGCAGACGAAGATCGAGGTGGGGATGGTGGTTTCGCCGGGATGCTCGAACACGAGGTTGGGGGCGCGCTTTTCGCCCAGCACCTCCCAGATCTTGGCCCCAAACGCGCGTACCCCTTTCAGCCACTTGGCGTAGCCGGCGTTGTCCTTCCAGTGCGGCAACATGCCCCAGTGGTCGAACTCGTTGCGGTTGATGCAGCCCTTGGCGCCCAATTTCATGCAATAGTCGAACTTGTCTTCGCCCGACACCATGGCGATCGGCGTCGCGCCCGCCGCTTTGACGATCTGAATCGCCATCGAGCCCAAGCCACCGGCGCCGCCCCAGATCAGAGCTATGTCGCCCTTCTTGACCGCGTTGACGCCCCAGCCGTGCAGCATCCGCCAGGCGGTCGCCGCGACCAGGGTATAAGCCGACGCTTCTTCCCAGTTCATGTGCTTGGGCTTGGGCATGCACTGCTGAGCTTGCACCTTGGTGAACTGGGCGAAGCTACCCCAGTTGGTTTCGTAGCCCCAGATGCGGAAGGTTGGGGAGTACATCGGGTCGCCACCGCTCTTGACCCAGTCGCAGTGGCGGCTGTACTGCCCGCAGTGCATCACCACCTCGTCGCCGACCTTGACGTGGGTCACGTCCTTGCCGACCTTGTAGACGATGCCGGAGGCGTCGCTGCCGCCGATGTGAAAGGGCTCCGGTTCGCCTTGTTCTCCCTTGGCGAAGGCCTTGTTGCGCGCGCCGATGACGTTGACCGGAATGCCCAGGCCGGCCCAGACATTGTTGTAGTTAATGCCCGCCGCCATGACGTAGACCAGCACCTCGTCGTCGGCGATGGGCGGGGTATTCACCACTTCCTTCTGGAATGCCTGCATCGGCGTGCCGAAGCGCTCCGGGCGGATCAGCCAGGCGTGCATCTTGGGGGGAATCACGCCCAGCGGGGGCATTTCACCCAGGTTGTACAGTTCTTTAGTCATTTTCATTCCTCTCTGTTGGGGTTGTTCTTTAAATTAGGGCACTGAGGGGAAAAGCGTTTAACTTTTCACTTTTACTTGCTGCATCACGCGAGCGCGTAGGGCTTCATATTCGGCGATGGGCGAGCGGCGAGGCGCCTCGGCCAGCGTCGCGAATAGCACGCCCTCGCCGCCCAACAGGCCGATGCCGTAGCGGCCGAATTCCTCCCGCAGATGTTTCACCAGCCATTCGGCCTGACAGCGCTGGCGGCGGGCGGTAAACCGGCCCCGTTCCCGCAGCCAGTTTCGGTGCGCGTCCAAGGCGTCGGCCAACGGTTCGATGCCGCTACCCAGCGCGGCGCTGGCCGACAACGCCGGCACCTGCCAGCCTTCCGGGTCCATTTGCCGCCGCAGGGTGTTGCGCAGTTCGGACAGGGTCTTGCGCGCCGCCATGCCGATGTCTTCCTTGTTGACGACGATCACATGCGGTATTTCCATGATGCCGGCCTTGAGAAACTGAATGCTGTCGCCGGAGGCCGGTTGGGCGACGAAGCAGGTGGTGTCGGTCATCTTGGAGACGTCGATCTCCTTCTGCCCGACGCCCACCGTCTCCACCAGCACGATGTCGAACGCCGCCAGCATCGCCAGGCTCATCGGCCAGACCTCGGCGCTGAGACCGCCGAACTCGCCGCGACAGGCCAGCGAACGGATGAACACCTCGCGGTCGGCGCCGCTGGCGTGCATCCGCAACCGGTCGCCCAGCAGCGCCCCGCCGGTAATGGGACTGGACGGGTCCACCGCCAGGATGGCGACCTTCAGGCCCCGCCGCCGCCAGACCTGAATCAACGAGGCGGTCAGCGACGACTTGCCGGCGCCCGGCGGACCGGTGATCCCGATCAGATGGCCGCCGCTGTCCAACTTGTCGGCCGGCAATGCATCCAGAAACGCGGCGGCGCACTGGCGGGCCGCCGGCCGGCGATCGTCCAGCAGGTTCAACGCCCGGGCCAGCGCCAGCCGGTCGCGACCGCTGACCGCCGCCGCTAGCGCCGCCGGTTCGGGAAGCGCCAGGGTCATACCGCCGCGACCGGTTTCAGGTCGTTGGCTTGACGGATCAGGTTGAGGATATCCACCATGATGCCATTCATGTCGATGTCCTTGGGGGTGTAAACGGCGGCGATGCCGCGCTCCTTCAGCAGCTTGGCGTCACTCTCCGGGATGATGCCGCCGATGACCACCGGCAGGCTCTTCAAGCCGACTTTATCCAGTTGGTTAAACACGTCCTCGACCATTTCCACATGGCTGCCGGACAGCACCGACAGGCCGATCAGGTGGACGCCTTCCTCCAGCGCCGCCTTGGCGATCTGTTCCGGGGTCAGGCGGATGCCTTCGTAAACGATCTCGAAGCCGACATCGCGACCCTTGACCGCGATCTGCTCCGCGCCGTTGCTGTGCCCATCCAGGCCCGGCTTGCCGATCAGCAGGCGCAACGGCCGGCCCAGTTCCTCGCCGGTCTTGTTCACCTGGGTCCGAATCGCCACCGCCCGCGCGCTGCGGCTGTCGTCGTTGACCGGAATGTCGATGCCGGTCGGGGCGCGGTACTCGCCGAAGATGTCGCGCAGGGTCTGCGACCATTCGCCCGTGGTGACGCCAGCATGGGCGCACAGAATGGACGCCGGCATGATATTGGCCCCGCCGCGCGCCGTCTCGGCCAAATTGGCCAGCGCCGCCTTGACCTCGGTGTTATTCCGTTTCGCCCGGAAGGCGTTGAGCCGCTCGATCTGCTCGCGTTCGGCGCGCGGATCGACCTTCATAATGCCGCTGTCGGTGCCGCCGGTCAGCGGTGATACCTCGGTTTCCTTGTAGCAATTCAGGCCGACGATCTTGAGATCGCCGCGTTCGATGGCGCGCATCCGCTCGGTGTGACTGGTCACCAGTTGCCGCTTGACGTAGCCGGATTCGATCGCCTGCACCATGCCGCCCTGTTCCTGCACCCGGGCCATTTCCTGGGTCGCGCCGTCCACCAGCGCCTTGACCTTGGCGGCGATCACCGGCGAACCGTCGAAAATGTCGCCGTATTCCAGCAAGTCGGTTTCAAAGGCCAGCACCTGCTGCATCCGCAGCGCCCACTGCTGATCCCACGGCCGCGGCAGACCCAGCGCCTCGTTCCAGGCCGGGAGCTGGATGGCGCGGGCGCGGGCTTTTTTGGACAAGGTGATGCCCAGCATCTCCAGCACGATGCGCTGGACGTTGTTTTCCGGCTGCGCTTCGGTCAGGCCCAGCGAGTTGACTTGCACCCCATAACGGAAGCGGCGCATTTCTTCGCTTTGCGCGCCATAGCGTTCCTGGGTCAGTTGGTCCCACATCTCGCCGAACGCCCGCATCTTGCAGGTTTCCTCGATAAAGCGGATGCCGGCGTTGACAAAGAACGAAATACGCCCCACCACCTGCTCGAAGCCCTCGGCGCCGATCTGGCCAGAGTCGCGCACCGCGTCCATCACCGCGATGGCGGTGGACAGGGCGTAGGCCAATTCCTGAGTCGGGGTCGCGCCGGCCTCTTGCAGGTGATAGCTGCAAATGTTGGTCGGGTTCCACTTGGGGATGTTCTTGACCGTGTAGGCAATGATATCGGTGGTCAGCCGGACCGACGGCGCGGGTGGGAAGATGTAGGTGCCGCGCGACAGGTACTCCTTGAGGATGTCGTTCTGGGTGGTGCCCTGCAACTGCGCCGGGGAAGCGCCCTGCCGTTCGGCGGTCGCGACGTACAGCGCCAGCAGCCAGGCGGCGGTGGCGTTAATAGTCATCGAGGTGTTCATCTGCCCCAGCGGGATTTGGTCGAACAGCGCTTCCATGTCGCCGATGTTGCCGATGGGCACGCCGACCTTGCCGACCTCGCCGCGCGCCAGCGGATGATCGGAGTCATAGCCGGTCTGGGTCGGCAGGTCGAAAGCCACCGACAGACCAGTTTGGCCTTTGCTGAGATTGGTGCGGTACAGTTCGTTGGAGGCCTTGGCCGAGGAATGGCCGGAGTAGGTCCGCATCAGCCAGGGTTTATCGCGTTTTACTGGGGTGGTCATGGGAGCCTCGTTGGATTGTGACACCTGTTTTGGGATTTACTAGGTATTTAGTCATTCCAAGATGACAACTTTCCTTGGTTTGCCAAGGAGTTGCGTTCAATATTACCAAGTAAACCCCGTAGCCGGATACCACTGGGAACCCGTCCGTAACATGTATCGGCTTGCAGCCGGCGGGGGGTTAGGTCATAACCCCCCTGGGGATCAGAATCAGTAACGCTGTTTGCCGCCACCCGATGGTCTTCTGGGGCCGGATGACCGGCCGCCGCCACCAAAGCCGCCGCCACCACCGCCAAAGCCACCACCGCCAAAGCCGCCGCCACCACCGCCACCACCGCGATTGTCTTCGCGGGGACGCGCTTCGTTGACGTTCAACGTTCTGCCCTTGAGGTCTTTGCCATTCATGCCGTTGATGGCGGCCTTGGCTTCCGATCCGGACAGCATCTCCACGAAACCGAAGCCTCTGGACTCGCCCGTGAATTTATCCTTAAGCACCGTAGCCGATTCAACTTGGCCGAATGCCGCAAAAGCCTCCCGCAAATCATCGTCGGTAACTTCCCGCGATATGTTACCTATATAAATCCTCACATTATTCCCCTCTTGCTGACTCAGGCTTGGTAATTCGCCCAACATTGAACACAAGTGATAGGCTTAGTGCTTATCACTCCTTGATCGCCCTTCGGTAAGGGCCAGGAACCAATTCGGTATCCAAGCCCTGACAGTTGGGCACATTCGGTGTGTTACTTTAACTTTTGTAGCAACTCTAGCCAATTAAGAAGCGGTTCTATTACCCTTCAAATTTAATAGCTTACGCCCAAGCCGATTCCAATATGAAATCCAAAATAAAAGAGGTTACAGTGATAGTTTTTATACCAATGAGAGAATGTCATTTTTTTCGAATAGAGATTCATACTCTGGTCTGAGATCTTTTCTTTCCGCAGCATCCCAAAGCCAGAGCTTCTGATTTGTCAATGGCCTCATCTGGCGTATTTCCATTAAGCGAATACACTAGGTAATCCAACGCCCAATAACTTCCGCCAGCCAGCATCCATCTTCATTCCTGTTCGTATTCAATACTGAAATTCATTTTTAAATCTCCAATTGAAAGTCACCAGAAACAGAGACTATGCTTGCTTTGCTAGACCAGCAGATCACTTGGCAATATCAATAAGCGATTGGAGTGCATCATTAACCGATTTCTCAGTTGGTAAATGCTGCGGCCACTTCCGGGCTTACAGTACCAAGTTAGTACCAATCCTATAAGCCTGATAATACTTACCTCGAACTCCCACTTACACCAAATTTTGCCTTTCACTCAGGACGCAGTCATTTTTTCCATCCTTCTTCAGGAAGTTTTTCAACAATAAGGTCGCTTCACTCATAGGAATTCATTTTGTGAAGAATGTGAAACTCTACCATCACACTTAAAGGTAGAAGGTAGAGTGCGCTCCTTCCGAGAATTTGACGAAAAAACATATTCGACGCCGGACTGTCTCTAAACTATCTCATTACTGTAAAGTGTTGTCTCTGATATTTTTCAAAAATTTGCCAACCAGCAACGCCAATAATTGCTAATAAGATAAGCTTCTTCATAAGAAAAACGTTAGATTATTAAAGTGCAATGACTTTATCAGAACTTAACTACCCCTCTCCTTACTCCTAGAGAGAGGGGCTTTCCTCACCTCACGCTGGCCGCCGCTTGATCAACAACCGCCGTTCGATCTCGAAGATCTTGCTGCTGAGCTTCTCCTTGCTCAGCTTCTGCTTGTCGTTCTCCTTGATAAACAGGTCCGCGCCGTAGGTTTGCAGTGCCTCGGCGGCGCTGATGTTCTTCACGCCGATGAACTGGAAGGTCACGATACCGGCGGAATCCGTATTGGGCAGGGTCTCGGTCGCCACCACCCGCGACAGCGCCGCCACCGTGTCGCCGGACACCGCCGGCTGGGTGTGGTAGCCCTCGGTGAAGCCCAGTTCCCACAGCGCGTTTTCGCTGACATCGCGGCTGGCCAAGCCTTCCAGCCAGGCGAACACCAGCCCGCCGTAGACGATGGGTTCACCGCTCATCTTGCCCGACAGGCCGGTGCTGTAAACCCGGTCGAAGTGCAGCGGATGGGTATTGCCGACCAGATAGGTCCAGGCCATGTGCTCGTCGGTGATGGTGCGGCCGTTGGCGTGGACGATCAGATCGCCGAGGGAGAAGTCCTCGAAATAGGTGTTCGGACCCGTCAACGGGCTCGGATACCCGCCGCCGTTGATCGGTAGATCGACCACCGGATGCTCCACCCACGGGAATTCCACCGGCGTCGTCGGGGCTGGCGTCGTCGGCAATCGGTCGCCGCGATAGCCGACCATGATCTTACGCTCGTACTGCAACACCACCTGGTTGTGCTGGTTCACGCCCAGGGTGCGGATCAGCACGATGCCCGGCTTGTCCTCGCCGCGCGCCTTGCGATCTATCACCTTGGTATAACCGCGCAGGGTGTCGCCCGGATAGACCGGCCGCAGGAATTGCACGTTGTAATAACCCAGATTGGCGATGGCCTTCTCCGAGTCGTTATGCACCCCCAGCGACAGCACCACGTTGAACACCATCTGCGGGCTGGCCGGCAAATCCGGGAAACCGTGGGCCTTGGCGTATTCCAGGTTCAGATACAGCGGGTTGCACTGCATGAACACCCGGGCGAAGTCCAACATCGGGCCGCGTTCGAAGGTATAGCCGCGCGGGTGGACAAACACCTGCCCCGGCACGAACTCATCCAGATAGCGCCCGTACTGCGGTTGCCGCGCCCATTCCAGATTCACCGCCACCGAGCCGGCGACTTCCGCCTGCTCGCTCAATCGCATCGAGAAACTCATGGCTCAGCCTCCCACCTCGGCCTTGGTCTTGGCATTGTCCACCAGCGAACGGGTGATCACCTTCAGCGCCAGCGTTTCTTCCGCGCCCTCAAAAATCGACAGCACCCGGGCGTCGATGAAATACCGGCTGACCGACACTTCCTCGGCGTAACCCATGCCGCCGTGAATCTGCAAGGCCTCGCGGGTCACCCATTCGGCGGTCTTGCAGGTGAACAGCTTGACCATGCTGGCTTCCATGTCGCCTTCGCCCTTGTCCATCAACCGGCCCACCGCATAGGTGAACTGCCGGCCAATCGCCAGATAGGTCGCCATCCGCGCCAGCTTGACCTGGGTCAACTGGTAATCGCCGATCGGATAGCCGAACACCATGCGCTCCTGCGCGTAGCTGAGCGCCTTCTCGTAGGCCGCTTGCATCAGGCCCACGGCGCGGGCGGCGGTCTGAATGCGCCCGCCGGCGAAACCGGCCATGGTGAAGTAGAAGCCCTTGCCCTCGCCCTTTGGTCCGCCCAACATATTCTCGTCCGGCACGAACACGTTGTCGAAGAACAGATCGAAGGAGTGCATGCCGCGATAGCCGATGGTGGAAATCGCCTTGCCGCTCAGCTTGCCGCCGCTTTCCTGGGTAAAATCGAAGGCGTGGCCGGGAGTGCTCGGCTTCTCCAGCAGGAACATCGATAGGCCGCGATGACCGAGCGAGAGGTCGGGATTGGTGCGAGCCAGAATCAGCAGCACGCCCGCCTTGCCGCCGAAGGTACACCAGGTCTTGGCGCCGTTCAGCAGCCAGCCGCCCTCGGTTTTGGTCGCCTTGAGCCGCATGTTGGCCACATCGGAACCGTAGTTCGGCTCGGTCACCGCCACCGCGCACAGCACGTCGCCGGAGGCCAGTTGCGGCAGCCACCTCAGCTTCTGTTCCTCGGTGCCGCCCTTGAGCAGCGCCTTGGACAGGATCTCGGGCCGGGTGATCAGACTGCCCGCCGCGCCCAACGAGCCGCGCGTCAGTTCCTCGGTCACCACGATCATGCCCAGATTGTCTTCCTGCTCGTCGCTCTGGATGCCGCCGAAGCGTTCCGGGATGGAAATGCCGAAGCAGCCCATGTCCTTGACCTGCTCCAGGATGGTGTCGGGAATGTCGAGATCGTGGCGGTGAATCTCCTCGGCCAGCGGCATCACCACTTCCTCGGCGACGCGGCGGAACTGCTCGCGCATCATCTCGTGATGGTCGTCCAGCAGATAGGCGCCGGTCACGCCATCCTGGGCGCGCATCAATTGCCCGAGTTCGGCCACTCGCGCCGCCGGCAATTGCGCCAGACAGAACTGCCGCACCACTGGGTAATCGACGGTCGCACCCAGCCACTGATCGTTCAGCCCGAAATCGGCCGGGCGAGCGCTGAGTCGATTGCGAACGCCCTGCAGGGCCTCGGCGGTGAACAACAGAGCGAAGCGTTCCTCCAGCGTCAGTTCGTCGGTCGCACCCCCGCCGGCTTGCCGCGCTCGCTTGGCGTAATCGAGAGCAAAACGGGCGCCGGTGACTTCGGCGCAGGACAGCGCCAGGTCGTAGCTGACCAGTTGATGCTGGTCGAGCAGCGCGGCGGAGATTTTGCCATCGGCTTTCTGGGAGCGTTCCTTCAAGTCCGCCAGGGAGTAGTCAAGCGCCTTTTGGACGGCGTCCAGCGCCAGGGCGGCCTGCTGTAACTGCTCGACTGGATTCTGGATCGATGCGGACATCGGTTTACCTCATAATGGTGTCGGTTAGTCTTGAAAACCTTGAATTTAGTAGGCTCTCGCCGTCAAGTCTAGGCGCAAAAAGGCCAAGAGCACACCGTTTGAGCACGGGTAGCGATAAAAAAATTCCAACCGGGATCGATGGTCCACAGATCCCGCTCTGGCCGCGCCGGACAGCCCGCCGCCGCTTTTCCCTATAATGCGCGAATCGAGTCCCCTCTCCAACCTCAGGGAACCGCCAACGACAGGCGCGTCCCCACCTTTCGAGAACTCCGCCGTGACCACCACCGATACCGCCGCTTCCCCATTCCGGCACTACGCCGGTCTACTCGCCATCGAACTGGACCCGCACCGCTCCGATCCCGCCGGCGTGCCGCCCGCCCCGCTGAGCGTGGCCGCCGCCACGGCGCTCGCGGGCCACCTGGCCAAGGATTTAAACCACATTCTCGACGGTATCGCTCACTTAGGCTTGATCCTGCCGGGCGCGCTTTACGATCAAACCGAAATTCTCCGGCCGGGATTGCCGCTGATCGGAGCGCTGGCGGAGTTATACCACGGCAGTTCGCGCGGTTCGACGTTCGCGCCGCGCCTGATCGCCCTGGGCACCGACCGCGGCTTCTTCCCGGTCACTGCCATCAACCCGCTGCGCCGACCCGGTTCCGGTCCGCTGTTGCTGCTCCCGTTTTGCTTCGTGGGCCCGGCCGATGATATTGCCGGGTTGGCGCGGATCATGGAAGACACCCTGCTGCAAAACGGTCAGGTATCGCCCGCCACCGGCGAGGCGGTGCGGCAAGCGTTCGGGCTGGCGGCGCTGAACCTGTCCTTCGCCACGATCGGCGATCTCTGCGCCCTGCTGCGGGTGCAACTGGAAGCTAACGAGTTCCTGCCGCTGTGGGAATTGCTGGAGCACGCCTGGTTCGAGCGACCCGGAACCCGTTCCGTCGTGCTGGACGCGGGCAATCGCTTCGTGGTGGCCGGGGATCACGCCCACACGCCGTTCTACACCTTCGACGACTGGGCGCAATTCGGGCCAGGCCGAGCCTGGCCGGCCGCCGAACTGGGCGCGGGTTATCGGGGCTGGGCGCGGGCGCAGCGGCAATACGCGCTGGCGCTGGAAGCCTATGGATTGCACGTGCGCTGGGTATTGGCCAATCCGCAACTGGAGAAAACGCTGGCCACGGCGGATGGAGAAGCCGCAACCGCGGCGTTCCGGGATATTCCCTGCCTGTCCGGGGACTACCTGGTCGAGCGCATCTTTCACAATGACAGCGAGAATCCGGAAAAACACATGTTGATCACCCACCAAGCTGATGCGGAACTGGGCACGCTGGCCTACACCGTGACCAGCCTGGACGCCGACGGCCAACTGATGCGGCTGGAGCATCATTACCCGCTGCAACCACGCGGCGTGCAGGCCATCGCCGAACAGTTCATTCAGCGCTGCGCCGAACAGGGCGCCGAGCGGCAGGTGTTGCATCCGGGCCGGCTCCTGTACTCGGAGGCCGGCCGGAGCTTGCGGGCGGCCAGCGAAGCCGATTTGCCCAAACCAGCCGCCAGAACCCATTAGCGGCGCTCCTGTCAGCCAAGCCGCCTCCCCCGCGCCTACGCGCTTGTCCTCAACCCGCCGGCGATTCCGACGGTCCCACCACGGGTTCGGCCGCCGGCGCAGCACCCGGCCCCAATACATCAACCAGGCGGTCGAACAACAACGCTTGCCGAACCGGTTTGGCAAGCCAAGCGCTGAAACCCAGCGCCTGGGAGCGCGCATCCAGTCCCTTCTCATCCGGTTCGGCGAGCAACAACCGTGGAATGGCCGCCAGCGACGGCAGCCGCTCCAGCCCGACCAGGAACCGCTGTAGCTCCACGCCGTCCAGTTCGAGACCCACCAGCAACGCGGCGAACGGTTCGTCCGCCGCTTCAGCCAGCGCGGCCAGCGCCTCGCTGGCCGAGGTAGTCACGACCGGCCGCATCCCCCAGGACAGCAGATAATCCCGCAGCAGTTCCCCGCCACGCCCGCTCTGCTCGACCAGCAATACACGCGGCGCGTCCTGTTCCCGGATACGGGGCGGTCGCGCGGGACCCTGCTCGACCACATCGAGCGGTACCCGGAACCAAAACGTGGAGCCGGCTCCCTCCTCGCTCTCCATCCCGATTTCACCGCCCATCAACTCGACCAACCGCTTGCAAATGCTCAACCCCAGCCCGGCCCCCCCGAATGGGCGCGTGTTGGAGCCATCCACCTGGGTGAAGGGCTGAAACAGCCGGCCACGCGCCGCCACCGGAATGCCAATGCCGGTATCCGTTACAGTAAAATTCAGCCAGACATAGCGATCGGTCGCCTGACCCGGCTCGCAACGGACCCCGATCTCGCCGTGTTTGGTGAACTTGATCGCATTGCTTAGCAGATTCAGTAACACCTGCCGCACCCGCCCCTCGTCGCCGTTGACCCGAACCGGCGTTTGCGGCGCCACGAAGACCGTGAGATTCAGGCGCTTCTCGTGCGCCTTGGGCGCCAGCACGTCGGCCACGCCCTCCACCAGCGCGACGGGCGAGAACGGCGTCCGGGTCAGTTCGATCCGGCCAGTCTCGATCCGGGATACATCGAGGATGTCGTTGATGACGCGCAACAGCGACTGGCCGGACTGCCACGCGGTCAGCGCGAATCTTCGCTGCCGGGCTTCCAACGGAGTGTCGAGCAGCAGTTCGAGCATCCCCAATACGCCGCTCAGCGGCGTGCGGAGTTCGTGGCTGACCGTGGCGAGAAATTCCGACTTGAGCCGCGACGCTTCCAGCGCTGCGTCGCGCGCCTGCTCGGCTTCTTGCTGGGCAACCAGCAGACGCTGGTTGGCCACGCCGAGTTGCCGGCCCATGGCCACCAGCCCAACCGCGGTGTTCTGGAGTTCGCGCACCTTGAAGTTGGGCGCCTGCTGCTCGTAATCACCCTGGCCGATTCGTTCGACCAACCCGTCGATGGTTGCCAAGGGTTCGGCGATGGTGCGGGCCATGATCCGGGCGCGCCGGTACAACACGACAAAGAAAACGCCATAGAACAGAATGATGCCGCCGATCATCCAGAACCCGATCACTAACAGCCGACGACCCAGTTGGCTGGCCTGGGCATAGATATTCGCCTCCGGCGCCAGCACCAGGAGTTTCCAGCCGGTTTCAGGAATAGTGGCCCAGGCCGCCAGTCGGTGACCGTTCAAGTCCAGCGCGGCTTCACCCTCGGACCGATCCCGCAAGATAGCGAACGCGGGGCGTTGGTAAACGTTGAATGCCTCGGGCTTGAACGTGTCCTGGCGGATGAAGTCGTTATAGGCATGGGCGGTGAGTTCCCGCAACCCCCAGTCGGCTTCGCCGGCGGGCGGCAGCGCCAGCAGCGTGCCGGTCTTGCCGACCAGCACGCCGTAGCCCTGCCAGGGAATCGCCAGATTCAAAATAGTGTCGGTGATGGTCGCCACCGTGATGTCCAGCCCGACCACGCCTTCCAGGAAATCGTCCCGATAAACCGGCGCGATACAGGACACCATCCAACCCTGCCCGGCCGGATCCACGTAGACGTCGGTCCACACCACGCCACGGCTGGGATTGTGCTGGGCGTCCGCTTCGTAATAAAAGTTGAAGCTGGGAATGTCCATCCCTGGCGGGTACTGACTCAACACCTCGACATAGGGGTAGATCCGGTTCAGGGAATCGAAGGTATTGAGGTAGAGCTGCACCACCAGCGGATGGGTCTGCTGGATGTCGCGCATCAGCGGGTCCATCTGGGCGGTGCGCCAAGCCTTCTCGCGCTGTTCCGGTCCGACCGGCACGATGCCGCTGTAGAACAACGCGCCGCCATCGTTGGCGCGGGTGGTGTGATACACGCCCTCGGGCGACAGGGCGTAGCGGTCGCGCTCGTCGGGCCCCGGTTCGAAGGGTGTTCGCAGGATCCGGGCCGTCTGACGACGGAAGGTATCCGTCACCTGGGAAATCGCCGCCAACTGTTTCTGAATCGTCACCGCTTCCCGCTGGGTGATCCGGCGCAGTTCATCGGTGGCGAGGGTCTGAACCGCCGCGATGTTCTCCTGGGTCGCCAGATGATTGGCGATCAGGTAAGTGACCACGAACACCACCTCGACCAACAACAGCGGAATCAGGGCGGCCCTAAAATAGGAGCGCCACACCCACTTCAACAGGGATGTGGCATCACGCGACGCAAGCAAGCGGTCGGTGTTCATCGTACCGTTTCGTTGGCGGCGGACCCGTTTCGGCGCAAGGCTCGAAGGACTGATGAATCGCTATTCGGCTGAAAACGCTCGGCAATCAGTAATGCGCCACTCGCGCCGTGCCGTCGTAGCTGGTCAACAACCGCACCCGATCACCCGAATAGAACGGCTCGTCGGCCGCCTGGGTCACGGCCGTCATCCGACCATTATCCAACCGCACCGTGATCTCCAGACCCGGCTGACGGGTCGCGTTTTCCTCGATGGCCGAACCCACCAGGCCGCCGACGACCGCCCCACCGATGGCGCCGGCGACCTGGCCCCGTCCCTTGCCGATGGTGCTGCCGGCCACTCCGCCCAGCGCCGCGCCGCCCAACGTGCCCACGCCGCTCTTGGTGCCCTCGATCATGACCTGACGCACGCTCTCGACATAGCCCAGTTGGACATCCTGGGCTTCGCGAGCCTGGCCGCGGCTGTAGGCGCCGCCGGACATACTGGCCGGACAGCCGCTCAGTACCAAACCCGCCGCCAACACCACCGCCACGGTCGCTGTCGTCTTGATCGCTTTCATCACCACACCTCGTTCGGAATTGAAATTTCTGGTTTTAGGAAGTTAGGGCATTATAACCAAACCCTTTTGCTAACATAGCGAGCCTTTCTGAATCCCGGCTGAATCGCCGCTGACGCCCTGCCCCACCCATCGTGAATCACCGACGCCTCTGGTTTCCAATCCCTCCGCCCACGCGCGATGTCTTGGCCGGTTTTCTGCTGACCCTGATGATCGCCGCCTCGGTGGCGCCGGGTGTGTCGCTGCTTCGCGGCCGGCCTGCTGGGCTGGACCGCCGCCCTGCTGTTGAGTTACCGACTGGGCCGGCGGCAGCGCATTCAAAGCGCCTGGCTGGTCGGTCTGGGCATCGCCGGCATCGCCTGGGGTACGCTGCACGGCGCCCCGTTCAACCCGACCCAGATACTGGCGAGCAATCAGGGATTGGTCAGCCTGCTGGCGGCGGTGTCGTTCCTGCGGCTGGTGACTCGACCTGGCGGGAGCGATGACCGGCGGCCGCCGCCGCGCGGACGGAAAGCCCTGTGGCGGACCCTGATCGGCGTGCATCTGTTCGGCGCGGTCATCAACCTGTCCACCGTGGTGATCCTGGGCGACCGGATGGCCACGCGGGGCCGGCTGGGCAAGCGCCGGGCGCTGGCGCTTTCGCGGGGATTCGCGGCGGCGGCGTTCTGGTCGCCCTTCTTCTCGGCGATGGCCGCCGCGCTCACCTACGCGCCGGGTGCGCGGCTGGCGACCGTCGTGCTGGCCGGTTTGCCGCTGGCCGCCGTTTCGCTGTGGCTGACCGCGCGCGAGATCGACCCGGAGGATCCCCGGCGGGGCGCGCCGTTCGTCGGTTATCCGATGAATTTCACCGCCTTGTGGATTCCGGGGTTACTGGTCGCCATCGTACTGGCCGCCCACGCGCTGGTTCCGCGCTGGTCCATCCTGGCCATCATCACCCTGAGCGCACCGCTGTTGACCGCCGGCATTCTGATCGTGCAGCAAAAGCGCGGTGCGTGGCCGCCGCTCGGGGATCATATCCGGCACGGCCTGGCCAGCACGGTCAACGAACTGGCGCTGTTTCTGGCGGCGGGAGTACTGGCGGCGGGTTTGACCAGCCTGACCGGGCAGTTGGGTGGCTGGCTACCGTTCGAGCGGTTCGGCCCCTCACAGGCCAGCTTGCTGCTGATGATCATGATCGGCCTCGCCGCGTTGGGCGTACATCCGGTCATCACCATCGCGGCCTGCGGGGTCTGGCTGGCCCCGCTACACCCCGAACCGAACCTGCTGGCGATCACCTTGCTGATGGCCTGGGGAATCGGCGTGCCGGCCAATCCGCTGTCCGGCCTGCACCTGATGATGCAGGGGCGCTACGGGATCGACGGCTACGCCTTCCTGCGCTGGAACGCCGGCTACGTGCTCAAGTGTCTGGGCGTGGGGGTGGGGCTACTGTATCTGTATGGATCGTTGCTGGACGTTTCGGATTGGAGGTAAATTTTATAATCTTGGAGCTTGAACCGCGCTATGCACTACATCCTAAGCGACCATGCCCGCAAGCGAATGGCAAAGCGACGGATCAGAGATGAATGGATCGAGATAACCTTGAACCATCCGGCACGCGATGAAAACGATAGCGGCGACCCGACCTTGGCTCATGCGCTACGACCGATCCCGGAAAAGGGTTTTCGAGTTTTGCGGGTCATTTACAATGAAACCGTTGATCCTGTTACCGTGGTAACGGCTTATTTCGATGACGAGGTGAAAGACCTATGAAGCTTGAGTTTGATCCCGAAGCCGATGCGGCCTATCTGGAACTCACGGATTCCACCGTGGAACAGTCCAGGGAAATTCAGCCTGGCATTATCGTGGACTATGACGCGGAGGGACAGATTGTAGGCATCGAAATTCTCTCTGTAAGCAAACGCGCCAAATCGTCGTTGAAGAAAGTTGCATGACCGAGAACAACCTCACGGCACCAGCAGATCGCCGCCCTCCATGTGCAGCACTTCCACCCGCCAGCCGACCAGCAACACGCTGCCGACCTGGCGACGCATTCCAGTGTCGGTGAACTCGAACACATACAGCCGCTCCAGCTTCAGCCGGCCATCGCGGTCGCGCCGCGGCCACAGTCGCTCCAGGGCCACGGTATCATCCAGCAGTTGCACCCCCATTTGCTGGCAGGCGCGGGAACTGGCGGTTCGGGCTTGCTCGCGGGCGCCGAGGCTGTCGCGCCAGAACCACAGGCCAATGCCGACCACCAGCAGAAATCCGATTAGGAAGGAAAAACTCATAACAGCGGCTTCAACCGCGACAGAATGTCATCTCGCGCCTGGGCCAGCAACGATTCCCGGTCGAGGCTGTCGAGAATGTCCTGCACCACCCGTTTCGGCCCACCCTCGCCCCAGGATTTGCCTTGGGCGAAATACTGCTCGGCGGCCTTCCCCACCACGTAAGTGCCATACCAGGCCACCGCCCCCTGCGCGCCGGCAGTCACCACCGTCGAAAGCCCCAGGCTGATGCCCTTGAGCGCCGTCGCCACCAGATGCATGCTCCACACCGTGCCCATCAGAAACACCAGTTGGGTGAAGATGGTCTTAAGCAGGGAACCCGCCTCGTTCCGGCTGATCGGCAGGCCGTACACCCGGCTCAGGTGGATCACCATCGCCGCGTCGGTGGCGATCGCCGCCAGCATGTCGGCAATCGGAATCGGGTTCAGCGCCACCGCCACGCCCTTGCCCAGGCAATAGTTGCGCACCACCTTCTCGGCCAGATCGCGGCGGATGGCGATGATCTCGCGGCTCAGGCGGTCGGAGAAGCGCCCGGCGAACAGCCCGGCGTTGAGCGCCGCCATGGTCTTGCCCTCGGCCTTGAGAATGTCCCAAATCCGCTCGCGCAGCGCGCTCACGTCCGGCGTCGGGCGACGGCGGGTTTCGGTTTCGTTGCCGTCGGCGTCCACCAGAATCACGATGCGCTCGGCCGGCTGGGCGGCGGCGGTCAGAATATCCCGGGGCTGGATCAACCCCTCGGTCCGCTCGCGCAGGGTTTGCAACAGCAACTCGCGGTCGGTCTGGGTATAGCGGTCGAGCTTGTTCAGCACCAGCACCAGCCGCTGGGCCGCGCCCTTCACCTGCCGCAGCGCCTTGAGTTCGCTATCGGTGATGTCGCCGTCCACCACGAACAGCACCAGATCGCAGCGGGTGGCGACATCGTGGGCGAGTTGCTCCCGCTCCTCACCGGCCACTTCGTTGATGCCGGGGGTGTCAATCAGAAACACCCCGCCAGCGTCGTATTCCTGCCAGCGGGCGTGTGCGGCGCGGGTGGTTTCGCCGTGCAAGGGACTGGTCGAAAACCGGGCCTCGCCCAGCAAGGCGTTCAGCAACGCCGACTTGCCGACGCTCACCCGTCCGAACACGGCGATGTGAATGTGACCGTGCTCGACCTTTTCCAGCAGCAGTTGCAGTTGCCGGTATTCCTCGGCCAGCGCCGCGCGCACCGGCGGCGGCACCCGCTGATCGTTCAGCAGCTCGCGCAGGCTCTCGCCGGCCAGAGCCAGGTGCGCATCGCCGCTAGCCGGTGGCGGATTCGGCACGCTCGCCGTCTCGCTGCCGCGCCCAAACCAGTTGGGCCAGACGTTTTGCACGTGCTTCCAGATCTTCACTCAGGTTATCCTCGAACATCCTCAGGGCCGGCCCGCTCACCAGATCGCCACGGCTTTCCAGGGAACGGGCCACGGCCTTCCCCAGACTCTCGAATATCAGGCCATAAACCACGGCGTGCATCATGCCGCCCACCACCGTGCCCATGCCGGGAAACGCCTTGAAGATATTGCCGACCAGGGCCAGCAGCAGGTTAAGACTGCGCTTGAGCTGGTTGCCGGCCAAATCCAGGAACCGTTGCATGTCCATCTCGCGCGCCGGCACTTCATAAAGCGCGCACAATTCCTTGATCAGATTGAAGCCCAGATAGCCTTGAATCAGCACGTCGGTCCCTGGACTGACCGCCGCCAGCGCACCGAACACCGCCTTGCGCGAATAGCTCTGAGTGATGGCATCGGCTTTCTCGCGCCGATGCTGGGCCACTGCGGTATCCAGCTTCTGCTGGGCCAGCACGAACACCGAGGTATCGCGCAGCGCGTCCAGCACTTGCGGGTCTGCATCGAGATAGCGCTGGAGCGCGCGGCGCAAATCCTCGACCCGCGGCGCACGCTCGCGCAGGGTGGTTTCCTCGCGGCCGTCGTGGAAAATCCGGGTCACTTCCTCCCGACCACCGCACTGCACCAGCGCCACCTCCAGCCGCTCGCCGACTCGTTCGGCCAGGCGTTCGCGCACCAACTCCAGTTCCGGCTCGGTGAAGCGGTCGATCTTGTTCAAGGCCACGATCACCGGGCTACCGAGATCGACCAGAACCCGCAGCGCCGCGTACTGATCGCGGGTCAGATCGCCCTCGCAGACGTAGACGACCACATGGGCGCGCAGGGCCTCGTCGCGGGCGGTCTGATCCAGCGCGCCGCCCGCTTCGTTCAAGCCCGGCAGATCGGCCAGAATCAGCCGGTCGCCGGCCGAGCTGGTCCAGGTGTAATAGGTCACTTCCCGCGTGGTGCCGCCGCGCGCGCTGACCGCGATGTCGAGCCCCGGCAACAGCGCGCGGATCAGCGAGGATTTGCCGGCGCTGATCTCGCCGAACACCGCGACCACGATCTCGCCCGCCGCCCGTCGCCGCTGCAACTCTTCCAGCTCGCGGCGAATGGCGTCCACCTGGACTCCGGCGGCCTCGCTGCGCTCCAGCCGCTCGCGCAAGGTAGCTTCGTCCGGCGGCTTGGCCGGGACGATGCGGGACTTGCCGGCGGGACGGCCCCAGTTCAACACCCGCCAGACTCCGTAGGCGCCGCCCGCGCTCAGCACGCTCAGAATCAGCAGGTAAATGATCCAGAACGTGGACGGCGCTCGTTGCAGGCGCTCCCACACCGACAGGCCCAGATCGGTGAGATACAGCACCAACACCAGCAGCAGGGCCACGCCGACGCTGGCGCCGACGGCCAGCAGCAGGCGGATGGGCATCCAGGCGCGGGCGGCGGGCGACAGCGGCGGTTTAGGCAGGGACGGCATCGGCGGCGAACAGGTCGCGGAAGGCGGGCGGCACGTTCTGGACCACGCGCCGCGAATAGTCAAAGAACACGATGCCGGTCTTGGCTCGGGCCACCTCGCGGCCGCTGGTCTTCTCGGTCACCCGATAGATAAAATCGCAGCCATACTTGTTGAAATCAGTCGCCGCCACTGCGATTTCCAGGGTTTCGCCAGGGAACGCCTCGGACTTATAGAGGATGACACTGTCGGCCATGATCAGACCGAGGCCGTAGATATCCAGTTCGCCGAGTCCATAATGCGCCAGGAACCGGACCCGCGCTTCGTGCAGCAGGCCCAGCAGGGAGTCGTTGCCCATGTGCCCGCCGTAGTTGACATCGGTGATCCGCACCCGCAGTTCGGTGCTGAAGGGAAAATGCTCCGGCAGGTCCAGTTTGATTCGCGCCATGCGCCGCCTCGACAACAATCGGAAATTCGCTGTTTAATGAAAGTGTTAACCTGACCACCATAAAGGGGCATCCGTGGTCAGGCGGCGATTGTAAACGATTATCGCCAAAAACGGACCGCACGGTTTCCAACGCTTTCCGCAACCCCCAGTGCCAGAGGATTCACCCATGCTGATCCATTACGACATGCCGGTCTGGCGACCGCCGTCTGAAGCCGACAGTTTCATCCTGCAAGCCACGCTGGGGTGCAGCTTCAATCGGTGCAGCTTCTGCTCGATGTACCGGACCAAGCACTTCGCCATCCGCCCGCTGGATCAGGTCCACGCCGAAATTCGGACCGTGGCGCGGGCCTATCCAGGCACGCGGCGGGTGTTTCTGGCCGACGGCGATGCGCTGGCGGCGCCGGCCGAGCATCTGCTGACCCTTCTGAATGCCCTGCGAACCGCCTTTCCACGCCTGGAGCGGGTATCCAGCTACGCCTTGCCCGCCAATCTGCTCAAGAAGTCGGTGGAGGAGCTGACGCAACTGCGGGAAAGCGGGCTGACGCTGTTGTACTACGGCATCGAAACCGGCTCGGCGGATCTGCTCAAGCGGATCACCAAGGGCGCGACGCCGGAAGCGATGGTCACGGGACTCAGCAAAGCCAAGCAAGCGGGATTGCGGATTTCCGCGACGGTGATCCTCGGTCTCGGCGGGCAGGCGTATTGGCGCGAGCATATCGACGCCACCGCCGATCTGGTCAACCGGGTGGAACTGGATTACCTGTCCACCCTGCAACTGATGATCGATCCCTCGATCCACGAGGAATTTCACCGCAAGTTCCGCGAACCGTTCCAGCAACAGGACGACCAGGCGCTACTGGCGGAACAGGCGCGGTTGATCGAGCGACTGGATCCACCCGCGTCGCTGATATTCCGCTCCAACCACGCCTCCAACGCGCTGGCGCTGGCCGGAACCCTGCCCCAGGACCGCGCGCGGCTGCTGGCGCAACTGGAACGGGCATTGGTTGGCGCGGCGCCGCTGCGTCCCGAATGGCTGCGGGGGTATTGAGTCAGGCGGCCATCCGGGCGTCGCTGTGGCGGACGGCGGCGACGATCCGGTCTTCCAGTTCGATGCGCTCCGCCAAATGTTCGCCGAGATTCGACAAGGCTTCGCTCAGCGCCGCCAGTTCCGCCCGGGACAACTCGCCGTCGTAGCGGTCGTGAAACGCCAGCGCCGCCTGGGTGGTCCGGGCGATGGGCGCGTAGAGCCGACGGGCCAGATCGCGGGCCCGTCGATAGGGCGAATTGGGCGGTTGGTCTTCCAACGCCTGATAGACCTCAAACGGTCCCAGCGCCAGATAGTCCACCAGCGCCTGCTGAAACCGCCGCAGCAGGTGCTGCTGCACCGGCTCGACCAGCGCGAACGATTTGAGGGCGGCGAGTTTGTGATAAAGCACCAAGCTTTCCTGACGGGCGTTCAGCAGCTTGGTCACCAGGTCCGGCAACGCCTTACTGTGAGTCAGGTCGGCGTGAATCGTGGCGTTCATGAGACATCCTCCAGGTGGTCATTCTCGATCTTGCTTTTATTATCAAGGTAGTTTCCGCACAAACTGGCTTATCCTAAGCCAGTTTCGCCCCGGTTTCCAACTCCGGGTTTAGATGCGGCTTCAAACCGGTTTGACCACCACCTCGTTACGCAGATAGACAGGCAAGGCCCGTTCCGCCGGCGCCCATTCGCGGCGTCGGGATGGGACGGCCGCCAGCCGGGCGATATCGCCGGCGCGCGGGTAACACTCGCCCCGCCAGCCGCTGACGGTCAGATACCGGGACAGGGTTGCGGCGTACACCGCCCAGCCGCTGCCGGCGCCGAACCATTCCCCCGGCGGCGCGCCGACTGCGGCTGGCGCGCACACCCGCTCCTCGCCCAAGGGTTCGGCATCCTCACCCGCAACTGCGTAAACACCCCAATAGACCTCGCCCATGCGGGCATCCAGCGCCGCCGCGATGTGCGTCTGGCCGGTTTCCCGCGCCGCGCCCAGCGCCAGGGCGGCCAGGGTGGACACTGGCGCGACCGGCAAATCGGCGGCGAACGCGATGCCCTGGGCGATGCCGACCGCGATCCGCAACCCGGTAAACGCGCCGGGTCCCCGGCTAAACGCGATGGCGTCCAGTTGCATCACGTTTAATTCGGCCTCGGCCAACACCGTTTCGATCATCGGCAGGATCAGGGCGGCATGGCGGCGCGGCGCCCATTCGTAGCGCTCCAGCACGACGCCGTCCACCCACACGGCAGCGGAACAGGCTTCGGTGGCGGTATCCAGCGCCAGCAGTTTCACCAGAGCGCCTCCACCCGGACCCCGACGGTCATGGGCGCATCTCGTACTTCTGCAACAGCTCGCCCGATTCCTTGGTTCGATTCCGCAACTCGTCAGCGTTGCCGCGTTCCTGTTCGTACCAGGCCGGCTCGCCCGGCTGAACTGGCTGAACTGGCTGGACTGGCTGGATTGGCTGGATTGGCCGCATCGGTTGGTCCGGCTGGACTGGCTGGATCGGCCGTATCGACTGGTCCGGTCGGATGGCTGACTGGCTGGACTGGCTGGACTGGCTGGACTGGCTGGATCGGCCGTATCGGCCGGATTGGCTGGACTGGCTGGACTGGCTGGACTGGCTGAGAATCACCTGGCTGCTGATTCTCCCATCGTCCTCGATCCTCTCCTCTGTTTCGGCCAGGCTGTTCCCACTGGCCACGGCCTTTATCCCACCGGCGGCGACTATCCCGCTGGCCACGGTCTCCATCCCACTGGTCATGATTATTCCGCCACTGCCCACGATCTCCATCCCATGAGTCACGATCATCCCGCCACCGCCCACGGTCTCTATCCTGCTGGCGATAACCGTCCCGCTGGCGATAACCGTCTCGGTAATAGCCATCTCGCTGATAGGGGCCTTCCCACTGGCCACGGTCATCCTGCCCATATCCCCTATCCCAACCATCGTAGTAGCCATCATCTTCGGGCAGGGTGGCGCATCCGCCGAGGATCAGCGCGCTTCCCAACCCTAGTAGAATAAAACGAATGAATTTATTCATTGCTGCGTTACTCCCTCACGAGGCTATTCGAAAAGCCGCTACCGTCTCCAATCGGGGACATCCTCATCCTCATCGGAATCCCAACCGGACCGACGACCATCACCGCGCGGGTGCGTAGCGCGCCAGATATCGCGCACGTTGACATACCACGCACCGCGGTGAAACTGACCCACGCTCTCCAGATCCACCCATCCCCAGTCTTTACCGACCTTAATTTTGTAATTCGGCCGAACCCTGATCCGATCCTCGTCTATTGCCAGAAAAGCCGATTCCCCTGGTTCGATCATCCAGTAATCGCCGATCCGCTCGCGCTGGTGCGTCCACATGGTGACTTTAACTGGGTCCCGCCAGTCGTTGGTGACCTGAATTTCGCCGCGATGCCAGTCGCGGGAACGCTCCGGCCCGTATGGCGAGAAATCGTCCTGTGCGACGGCTCCGGGCGGAACCAGGAATAGCGTGGTCACCAAGATAGTAAGAACATGGATGATTTTCGTCATACTAAAGATTCCTCTGATGCAATCTTGAAGTGGCTGGACATTCAAGATGGAGCATCCTTAATTCAGCCTGAACGCGGGCGTGCTTGGCGAGGTTTCTTCGGATCCCAGCTTTAGGACTGCGAGCCGCTCTCGGCTCGCTCCCGTTCCCGGGTCCGTAACCATCCGGGACGAGCCAGCAACCGATCGGCATAAGCGGTCAGATTGTCATGCTCCAGCGGCAGCTTACAGGCCCGCGCCCACGCCAGGGTATGGGCGATCAGGATATCCGCGGCGGTGAAACAGTTATCGACAAAGAACTCCCGCCGGCCGAGGCCCACCGCCAGCACCTTGGCCGCCACCGCAAATTCCCAGCGCGTGGTGTCGAATACCGCCGGAACCCGCCAACGTTCGGGCAGGGTGAAGGTGTGCTTGGTCAGGGTCCACAGCGGTTGTTCCAGTTCGCTCAGGACAAAATAGCACCACTGATCGTAACGGGCGCGCTCCTGAGAACCGACTGGCGGCGTCAGTCGGGATGAGGGGAAACGATCGCCGATATAGGTACAGATCGCCGCCGACTCGGTCAGGATGAATTCGCCATCCACCAGGGTCGGCACCTTGCCGCCGGGATTGAGCGCCAGATACTCCGGTTGCCAGCCGGCCCCGGCCCGCAAATCCACCGCGACGTACTCATACTCCACGCCGGCCTCTTCCAGCGCCCATAGCACCCGACTGGACCGGGTGTTCGTGCAACCGTAAACCGTCAACATGAGCGGAGCCACTCCTCTTGGGTTACCGACTTAGGACTCAAGTTCTCGTTTGCGCCGACTGGCCGGTCTGGCCTCGCGGTCGGCGGGGCTGATCCTGGCGCTCCTGGGCGCTTTCTCGCCCGCTCCCGTTTTGGCCGGCGCCGGGCGTTTCCTGGCTCGATCCGGCTCGGACGGACCGAGGCGACTGATGTTTAACGGACACTGCCGCACCCGCACTTTCTTGAGATGCTGGAAGATTTCTTCGGGCATGCCAGCGGGTAGGTCCACAGTGCTGTAGTCGTCGTGAATCTCGATGCGGCCAATATAGCGGCTTTCGATACCGGCTTCGTTGGCGATGGCGCCGACGATGTTCTGCGGGGTCGCGCCGTGCTGGTGGCCCACTTCGAGCCGGTAGCGCATCGACTCAAGGTCGGCGGACTCCCTCAGTCGCTCCCGCCGCGCCGGCGGCCGGGCGTCCGGCGCGGTGCGGTCGCGCGCGGCGTCGGCTGGTTGCGATCGGGCCGGCTGTGTGAAAGCCGGCTTTGGGTCCACCGCTTCCGGCGCCTGGAGCGGGCGGTCGCGCTGCATCAGATAGGCCAGCGCGGCGGCGATGTCGCCAGCGCCAATATCCTGTTCCTGTTCGATCTGGCCGATCACTTCGTGGAAAAAGCTCAGTTCCTGCGCGGCCAGGGTGTCGAGGATTTTCTGCTTGAACCGGGTCAGGCGATGACCGGCAATCGCAGCTTGGGACGGTGGCTGCATCGGTGTGATCGGCTGGCGGGTCGCCTTTTCGATCACGCGCAGCATTCGCATCTCGCGGGGCGCGACGAACAAGATCGCGTCGCCCGCCCGGCCCGCCCGACCGGTGCGGCCGATGCGGTGGATATAAGCCTCGGTATCGGAGGGGATGTCGTAATTGATGACGTGGCTGATCCGCTGCACGTCCAGCCCCCGCGCCGCCACGTCGGTCGCGACCACGATGTCGAGGCCGCCGCCGCGCAACTGTTCGATGGTCTTCTCGCGTAACGCCTGGGTCATGTCGCCGTGCAAGGCGGCGCTGGGATAACCCCGCGCCTCCAGCCGTTCCGCCAGTTCGGTCGCGGCGATCTTGGTGCGCACGAAAATGAGCACGGCGTCGGTATCCTCCACCTCCAACACCCGAGTCAGGGCGTCGAGCTTGTGCTGGACACCAACCTGGCAGTAGCGCTGCTGGACCGTGGCGACGGTGGCGGTGCGGGTTTGAATCTTGACTTCCCGGGGGTCGCGCAGATGGCGGTGCGCCACCCGGCGGATCGGTTCCGGCATGGTGGCGGAAAACAGGGCGATCTGCCGTTCGGGCGGGGTGCGTTCGAGGATCCAGTCCACGTCCTCGATAAAGCCCATGCGTAGCATTTCGTCGGCCTCGTCCAGAACCACGCTGCGCAAACCGTCCAGCGTCAGGGTTTCCCGACGCAGGTGATCCATGATCCGGCCCGGCGTGCCGACCACCACATGGACTCCACGCCGCAGATGGCGAAGTTGGAGGCTCATGCTCTGACCGCCGTAAATGGGCAGGACGTGAAAGCCGGGCAAATGGCGAGCGTAACTCTGAAACGCCTCGGCGACCTGAATAGCCAGCTCGCGGGTGGGCGTCAGCACCAGCACCTGCGGCTGGCGGTCGGTCAAATCCAGCCGTTGCAGCAGCGGCAGGGCGAACGCGGCGGTCTTGCCGGTGCCGGTTTGGGCCTGGCCGATCAGGTCGTGGCCGGCGAGGAGATGGGGATGCAGGCGGCCTGGATCGGCGAGGGCGCTTCGTAGCCGACGTCCTTCAAGGTCTGGAGCAACGGGGGCGAGAGGGCCAATTCTTCAAATTGCGTGATGGGGTCTGACATGAACAACCATACCTTACTGAAAGAGGATCGCCCGCACGGGGCGATTTGGAGAGAAATCAAAACGACAACGACAGCACTTGCCGTTCGGCGCGGGACTTCAATGCGAACAGGTCACAGCCCGCCGGCGGCGAAACTTGGCGATGATGTGCCAGCGCCAGAGCAGATGGGCGACGCAGAAGGTCAGGATACCGGCCACCACGGCCGTCGCCATCGAACCGACCAAAAAGGGCAGCCCAACATCGCCGGCCTTTTGCAACAGCCAGTCGAGCGAGGGTTCGAACGCCCAGTTTTCCGGCGGCCTCCCCAGCAGCCAGGTACCGAAGCGGTAGTTGACGAAGGCGATGGGCGGGATCGTCAGCGGATTGGTGATCCACACCATGGCCACCGCCACCGGCAAATTAAACCGCAGCCAAGCGGCGGTGGTGGCGGCCAGCAGCATCTGCCAGGGAAAGGGGACGAAGGCGTAAAACGCGCCGGCCGCCAATCCCCGCACCGTAGAGCGACGGTTGAAATGCCACAGGCGCGGGTCGTGCAGCAAGTTCCCGAGAAAGCGCAGGTTCTTATGGGTGCGCAGCTTCTGGTGATCGGGCAGATAGCGTTGGAAAAACGATTTCATGGTGGGCTTCGGACGGAACCGGTCATTAAGCGAGAACTTCGACCTGCGGACGCCGGGAAAAATTCGGACTGCCGCATGATGATGTCAAGACTATACCGCTGTTACCGGGCCGCTGGCTATTCGTAGGGCGCTCTTCAACGCGGTGCGAACTCAAAGGAGTCGTAGAATAGTTGGTCGGCGGCTAAACCCCGCGTGACGAACGCCACTTTGGCAGCTTCGATCATCGGCGGCGGGCCACTCATGTAGACCTCATAACCGCTCAGGTCGGGATAATCGGCGGCGACCGCTTCGTGTACCCAGCCGGTGCGGGCTTCCCAGCTATCTTCCGGGCGCGGCTCCGACAACACCGGCGTGTAACGGAAGTTCGGTTATTCCGCCTCCCACCGGCGTGGCAGTTCGTCCAGATAAAGATCTGCCTTCGCCCGCGCGCCCCAGTAGAGGTGTAGCGGCCGATCCAACCCGATATGGAAGGCATGCTCCAGCATTCCCTTCAAGGGTGCGAAGCCGGTGCCACCACCGATGAGGATGATCGGACGCGGCGAGTCCTCGCGCAGGAAAAACGTCCCCAGCGGACCCTGGAAACGTAGCAATGCCTTGTCCTTCATCCGCTCGAACACATAGCCGGTGAAGAAACCGCCCGGCACATGGCGCACATGCAGTTCCAGAAAATCGTCGGCATGGGGCGGATTGGCCAGTGAGAAACCGCGCCGCCGACCATCGGCCAGCAAAATGTCCACGTACTGCCCGGCCAGAAATTGCAGGCGCTCGGTGTTCGGCAATTTCAGGAACAGCCGCATCACGTCCGGGGCCAACAATTCCCGCCGTTCGACCCGGCACGGCAGGGTCCTGACCGCAATGTCCTGGCCGGCGTTGATCTCGCGCGCCTCGATCACCAGATCCGAACGCGGTCGGGCCTGGCACAGCAGCGCCTTGCCCTCGGCTTGCTCAACGCTCGCTGAGGGCGGGTGGCCGGCCGTCGGGATAGCTCACCTCGCCGGACAGGACCGTGCCCATGCAGGAACCACAGGTCCCGTTGCGGCAACCGTAAGGCAACACGCTGCCCTTCTCACGAAGGGCGGCGTCCAACACCGTTTCGTGCTCCGCGACCTGAAATTGGTGGCCGCTGGGCTGGAGGATGGCGTGATAAGGCATGATGGAGCAATCAGGGTCTGATGAATCCTGGTCAGCCGGGTTTTATTCCGCGCTGACCTCGTCGGCGTCACAGTAGACCTCGATGCCCAAACGTTGCGCGACCGGCGCGGCGCGCGGGTCCAGCATGGGTGTAATCACGATACGGCGTTGCGCCTGCCGCTGGTGTTTTTT
>CAVRCC010000061.1:0-49700 GCA_963719395.1 uncultured Gammaproteobacteria bacterium
ATGCTTCAAGGCGTTTCTCAACAACAATGCGTTCGGGCTGGTGATCTTCTGCGGGCTGCTGCTGGATTTTCTGCCGGCCGGTCTGCCCTGAAGCGCCGCTCAACTTTGAGAAGCTGTCCAAAAACCCCTCTCCCTGTGGGAGAGGGGCAGGGGTGAGGGGAGTTTTTCGATCAGTGAGCCGAACCGATGTTGTACAAGAAACACTGCTTTGAAGGGTTTTCATACCGCTGGTGGCCAGCTAAACCGTTGAAAAAGCGCCCTCACCCCCAACCCCTCTCCCGAGGGGAGAGGGGAGTTTTTAGACAGTCTCTGAGGTAAGGAGAACATCATGCTGATCGTCCACGTTTTCGTTCACGTCAAGCCGGACTGTATCGAAGCCTTCAAGGCCGCCTCGCTGGATAACGCCCGCCACAGCGTCCAGGAACCCGGCATCGCCCGCTTCGACGTGATCCAGCAGGCCGACGACCCGACCCGCTTCGTGCTGGTCGAGGTCTACCGCACGGTCGAGGCCACCGTCCAACATAAAGAGACCGCTCATTACGCCCGCTGGCGCGACGCGGTGGCCGAGATGATGGCCGAGCCGCGCTCCAGCGTGAAATACGCCAACCTGTTCCCGGCCGACGCGGGCTGGGATTATCCGCCGGGCGTCTGAATCCCCGGATGCGGCGCCGATGGTCGAAGAACTGGAACTGCGCACGCCTTATCTCCGCTTCGCCGCCCGGGCCTGGGGACCGCCGGACGGCGTTCCGGTGCTGGCGCTGCACGGCTGGCTCGACAACGCCGCCAGTTTCGACGCGCTAGCGCCGCTGCTGCCCGATGTCAGGCTGGTGGCGCTGGATTTGATTGGCCATGGCCGTTCCGACCACCGGCCGCCGGGCGTGCATTATCACTTCGTGGATTTCATCCCCGACGCGGTGGCCGCCGCCGATGCGCTGGGCTGGGAGCGCTTCGCCCTGCTCGGCCATTCGCTGGGCGGCGGCATCGTGAGTTTCATCGCCGCCATCCTGCCGGAACGGATCAGCCAGGTGGCAATGATCGAGGGTTTGGGGCCACCGACCAGCAATCCCGAGGACGGTCCAACCAACCTGCGCAAGACCATCGCGCAGATGGACGCCCTGCCGCGCAAGCGCCCGCCGATCTATCCGAGTCTTGAAGCGGCGATTCAGGCTCGTTGCGAGGCGAGCAGCCTGTCGTGGGCGGCGGCGGCGACCCTGGTCGAGCGCGGCATCCAGCCGGTCGGCGCTGGTTTTGGCTGGCGCACCGATCCCCGGCTGCGTTTCGTGTCGCCGCTGTATCTGGGCGAGCCGCAAATCCTGGCCTACATGGCGCGCATCGAGGCGCCGGCGTTGTTGATCTGCGGTGCGGACGGCTATCTGGTCAAGCGCGCCTACATGCGGGAGCGCTACGCTCGCATCGCCCGGTTGACCGTGAAAATTCTGCCCGGCGGGCATCATCCCCATCTGGAAGACCCCGAACCCTGCGCCCGGCTGCTCGGACCGTTTTTCGCGGCGGCCTGAGCGATTTTCAATAGCTATAAACTATATTATTATTTTTAATAATTAATTAGAACAATCAGGCAATCCTCGCTATCCTTCAGCCGTACCATCCAAGCGTTTCTCCAAACCTGAAGGGGGTTCCCCATGAACATGCAAATCGACATCGGCATCAGCGAAGAACTGCGCCAGGAAATCGGTGCGGGATTGTCGCGGCTGCTGGCCGACACCTACACCTTATACCTCAAGACCCACAACTTTCACTGGAACGTCACCGGACCGTTGTTCAACACCCTGCATTTGATGTTCGAGACCCAGTACACCGAGCTGGCGCTGGCGGTGGATCTGATCGCCGAGCGCATTCGGGCGCTGGGCCTGCCGGCGCCGGGCAGCTACGCTCAGTTCGCCAAGCTGACGAGTATTCAGGAAGAAACTGGCGTGCCGGCGGCGGAGGAAATGATTCGGCAACTGGTCAAGGATCAGGAAGCGGTGGTCCGCACCGCCCGCTCGATTTTCCCGGCGGTCGAAAAGGCCAGCGATGAACCGACTGCTGACCTGCTGACCCAGCGCATGCAGATTCACGAGAAGACCGCCTGGATGCTGCGCAGTATGCTGGCCTGAAGCGAACGCCGCCAAACCGGGCGCAATTCGGGTAAGGTTGCCCGCTTTCTCAATCAGCGTATCAAAGCCGGGAGCGCCAGCGTCCTGCCAGCCAGAAGCTCGACGCTCCCGGAACCACTTCGCCGGCACGGAATCACGACCAATACCTGGCCTTCTCCGGCAAAATCCAGCGCACCCCGCCGCGTGGGTCGGGTTGATCGCCGCGATAGCGCGGGATCAGATGTACGTGCAGATGCCTCACGGTTTGGCCCGCCGCCGCGCCGTCGTTGACCCCAATGTTGAACCCGTCCGGCTGGAATTCCGTCACCAGCGCCGCGCGGGCTTCCGCCAGCAACTGACCCAGTTCGACCCATTCGACGATGGTCAAGCCAAACAGCGAAACCACGTGTCGGCGCGGGATCAGCAAGGTATGCCCCGGCGACACCGGAAAGGCGTCGCGGATGGCGAACAGATGCTCGGTCCGATGCACGATACGTTCGGGCGGGAGGGCGCAAAACGGGCAAGAGATCTCGGACATGGGCGAAATTGAACTCAAGACTCTTAACGCAACCCGATGATGGTAGCCGGGGGATTCATCACCCGGCAACATGCGGTAAAGTGACCCTCCTAAAACGACCCACCCCGGCGCTGTGACCGGGGACTTTGGCCAAGGGGACTGACTCTCATGCGGGATTACTGGATTGCCCCTTCGATCCTCTCCGCCGATTTCGCCCGGCTCGGCGAAGAAGTGGACGCCGTGCTGGCGGCCGGCGCGGATTGCGTTCATTTCGACGTGATGGACAACCATTATGTTCCCAACCTGACGGTCGGACCCATCGTGTGCGAGGCGCTGCGCCGGCACGGCGTCACCGCGCCCATCGACGCCCACCTGATGGTCAAGCCGGTGGACCGCATCATCCCCGACTTCGCCGCCGCCGGCGCCAGCTACATCACCTTCCATCCCGAAGCCAGCGAACACATCGACCGCAGCCTGCAACTGATCCGCGACCACGGCTGTAAGGCCGGGCTGGTGTTCAACCCCGCCACCCCGCTGGAATACCTGAAATACGTGATGGACAAGCTGGATCTGGTGCTGCTGATGTCGGTCAACCCCGGCTTCGGCGGCCAGAGTTTCATCAACGGCACCCTGCGCAAGCTGCGCGAAACCCGCCGGTTGATCGACGCCAGCGGCTATTCGATCCGGCTGGAAGTGGACGGTGGAGTCAAGATCGACAACATTCGCATGATCGCCGAGGCCGGCGCCGACACCTTCGTCGCCGGTTCCGCCATTTTCAATACCCCCGACTATCGAGCCACGATCGCGGCGATGCGCGCTGAATTGGCCCAAGTGGAGCATCAACCCCATGTTTGAAAACGTCACCACGCTGTTCTTTGACCTGGACGGCACCCTGGTGGACAGCGTCCCCGACCTGACCGCGGCGGTGAACGTCATGCTGCGGCAACTGGGCCTGCCGGCGCGCGAGGAGGCGCAGGTGCGGACTTGGGTCGGCAACGGCATGGATAACCTGATCCGCCGCGCCCTGGCCAACGACATGGCCGGACAAACCGATCCCGACTTGTTCGCCCGCGCCCGCCCGCTGTACAAAGCGGCCTATGCCGACCATATCAGCGTCTACAGCGACCTCTATCCCGGCGCGGTCGAGGGCTTGGCCGAACTACACCGCGCCGGTTTTTCCATGGCCTGTGTGACCAACAAATTGGCCGAGTTCGCTCTGCCCCTGTTGGATCGGCTGGGTATCGGCCACTTCTTCGCCACCGTGGTCGGCGGCGAGTGCGCACCCAATCCCAAGCCCGCCCCGGACGCGCTGCTGTTGTGCGCCGAACGGCTGGGCGTACCGATCAGCCATGGCCTGATGGTCGGCGATTCGCGCAACGACGTGGGCGCCGCCCGCAACGCGGGCTGTCCGGTGGTGTGCGTCCCCTACGGCTACAATCATGGCCAAAATATCCACGACGCCCAACCGGATGCCGTGATCGCCTCAATTGCTGATTTACCTGCCCTGCTGGGCAAGGCCGCCTGATGCACGGGAAACCAGCCCCGGATTTCCGATGGCGCCGCCCAGCCTGACGCTATTCCGACACGCGCCGCTTTCCGTTTCCGCTGCTCGAGGCTGTTCCAACCATGAATCAGAACGAATTTCAGCGCCTGGTTGAGCAAGGCTTCAACCGCATTCCGGTCGCCCGCGAAGTGCTGGCCGACCTCGATACCCCGCTCAGCACCTATCTCAAACTGGCCGACGCGCCCTACAGCTATCTGCTGGAATCGGTGCAGGGCGGCGAGAAATGGGGTCGTTACTCCATCATCGGCCTGCCCTGCCGCAAGATCATCCGGGTGCGCGGCCACCGCGTGACCGTCGAGCACGCCGGCGAAATCGTCGAGACGATGACCTGCCCCGACCCGCTGGCCTGGCTTCAGGAATTCCAGAATCGCTATCGGGTGCCCGCGACCGGCGAACATCTGCCCCGTTTCATCGGCGGACTGGTCGGCTATTTCGGCTACGACACCATCCGCTACATCGAACCCCGGCTGGCCCGTTGCCCCAACCCCGATCCACTGGACAACCCGGACATTCTGCTATTGGTCTCCGAGGACGTGGTGGTGTTCGACAATCTGGCCGGACGGCTGTACCTGATTACCCTGGTGGACCCGGCGGTCGAGCGCGCCTACGCTCGCGTCCAGCAACGGCTGGATGAGTGGGTGGACCGGTTGCGCGCCGGCCGCTCGCTGTATTCGCCGCACCGGCCGAAGCCGGCCGTGGACGAGATCAAATTCGTCTCCGGTTTTACCCAGCAGGGTTACGAAAACGCCGTCGAGCGGATCAAGGAGTACATCCTGGCCGGCGACTGCATGCAGGTGGTGCCGTCGCAACGGCTGTCGGCGCCGTTCCGGGCCGCGCCGCTGGATTTGTACCGGGCGCTGCGCGGTCTGAATCCGTCGCCCTACATGTATTTCCTGAACCTGGGCGATTTTCATATTGTCGGCTCTTCGCCGGAAATTCTGACGCGGCTGGAGGATGGCTTGCTGACCGTCCGCCCCATCGCCGGCACCCGCCAGCGCGGCGCGACCGAGGAACAGGATCAGGCGCTGGAGGCGGAACTGCTGGCGGATCCCAAGGAACTGGCGGAACACCTGATGCTGATCGATCTGGGTCGCAACGACGTGGGCCGGGTCAGCGAGATCGGCAGCGTCCGCCTGACCGAGAAGATGGTGATCGAACGCTACTCGCACGTCATGCACATCGCCTCCAACGTGACCGGGCGGCTGCGTCCCGGTCTGACCGCAATAGACGCGCTGCGCGCCACCTTCCCGGCGGGCACTCTCAGCGGCGCGCCCAAGATTCGCGCCATGGAGATCATCGACGAGTTGGAGCCGGTCAAGCGGGGGATTTATGCCGGCGCGGTCGGCTATCTATCGTGGTCTGGCAATATGGATACCGCGATCGCCATCCGCACCGCCGTACTCAAGGATGGGATGCTGCACGTTCAAGCCGGAGCCGGCATCGTGGCCGATTCCATGCCGGAAAAAGAATGGGAGGAAACCATGAACAAGGGCCGGGCGCTGTTCCGGGCGGCGGCGCTGGCGGAACGAGGGGCTGGACGAGCCACGGGCGGTAGGGGAACGCTAGACGAAAGAGCATGGCTGGCGCCTCATTCCGCCCTTCATGCTTTGGTCGGGAGTCGTCGCCATCATTCCCGCAGGCGCGGCAGCAGTTCGACCAGATTGCAGGGCCGGGTACGGGCGTCCAGTTGCACGTGCAGGATGCGATCCCAGCCGGTGCGGCAGGCGCCGGTCGAGCCGGGCAGGCAGAAAATGAAGGTGGCATTGGCCAGCCCGCCGAGTGCCCGTGATTGCAGGGTCGAGGCGCCGATCTCCTCCCAGGACAGCATCCGGAACAATTCGCCGAAGCCGTCAATCGTTTTATCCAGCAGCGGCCGGATCGCCTCGGGCGTGCTGTCGCGGCCGGTCATGCCGGTGCCGCCGGTGATCAGCACCACCTGCACCGCCGGATCGGCGATCCAGCCCGACGCCACCGCCCGGATGCGGTAGATATCGTCGGGGACGATGGCCCGATCCGCCAGCCGGTGGCCGGCTGCGGTCAACCGTTCCACCAGGGTTTGGCCGGAGGCATCGTCCGCCAGGGTTCGGGTATCGGAAACGGTCAGCACCGCAATCGCCAGCGGTAGAAATTCAGGTTCGCTCATCGCGTGATCCATCCGGTTTGCTCCGGTTGCAGGCGGAAAAATTGGCCGGTTCGGCTTGAAATGGCGCGCGGCGGCCCTATTTAAAGAATAACTTCCACAGTCCCAAGAGGTTTCATCATGAACCCGAGCCGTTACGAACCCTGGCAGCACATGCGCCACCTGCGCAAGGAACTGGACCGGCTGTTCGAGCCCTACGCTGCCGGCGACGATCAATCCAGCGTCGCGACCTGCGACTGGATTCCGCCAGTGGATATCAAGGAAGAGAAAGACCGCTACGTGTTGCACGCCGACATCCCCGGCGTCGATCCCAAGAACATTGAGATTATCGCCGAAAACGGCGTCCTGACCATCCGCGGCAACCGTCCCGGCGAAACGGGCGAAAACCGCGCCGGTTACAGCCGGGTCGAACGGCCCTGCGGCAGCTTCTATCGCCGCTTCAGCCTGCCCGACACCGCCGATCTGGAGCGAATCGCCGCCCGTGGCGCCCATGGGGTACTGGAAATCAGCATTCCCAAGGCGACCCATACCTTGTCGCGGACCATTAAGGTCGAAGGCTAAGCGATCCGGCCGGCGGGTCGAACCCGCCGGTCATCTCCCAAACCGCCCGGAACCGGCATGAAATATCAGGATTACTACCAAACCCTCGGCGTGGCCCGCGACGCCTCGGTGGAGGACATCAAGAAGGCCTATCGCCGGCTGGCGCGCAAGTATCATCCCGATGTCAGCAAGGAATCGCACGCCGAGGAGCGTTTCAAGGAGGTCGCCGAGGCTTACGAGGTGCTGCGCGACCCCCAAAAACGCGCCGCTTACGACCAACTCGGCAGCAACTGGCGAGCCGGTCAGGAATTCCGGCCGCCACCCGGCTGGCGGGGCGGTCCGGGCGGTCCGGGCGGTCCGGGCGGTCCGGGCGGGCAACCGTTCGGCGGCGGTTTCGGCGGACGCGAGTTCAGCGATTTCTTCGAATCGCTGTTCAGTAACCTGGGCGGTGGAGTCGGCCCCGGCTTTAGCGGCGGGCGCGGCTTTCAGAGTCCCGGCCAAAGCCAGACCGTGGCGCTGGACATCACTTTGGAGGAAGCCTATCAGGGCGGTAACCGTTCCCTGCAACTGCAATTGCCGGAGCGGGACGCCAGCGGCCGAGTGACCACGCGGACCCGTACCCTGAACGTCAAAATTCCCGCTGGGGTGACGACCGGACAGAAGATCCGGTTGACCGGTCAGGGTGGCTCCGGCCTCGGTGGCGGTCCCAGCGGCGATCTGTACCTGGAAGCGACGATCAAGCCGCACTCGCTGTACCAGTTGAAAGGCCGTGACATCATCGTGGAAGTGCCGCTGGCTCCGTGGGAAGCGGCGCTGGGTTGCAAGATCGACGTCCCTACGCTCGGCGGGCCGGTCACGCTCAGCATCCCGGCCAACGCTCGCAACGGCCAGCAACTGCGGTTACGCGGGCGCGGCCTGCCCGGCCAGCCGCCCGGCGATCAGTTCGCGGTACTGCGCATCGTCAATCCGCCGGCCGATACCGAAGCGGCGCGCGAACTGTTCCAGCGGATGGAGCGGGAACTGCCGTTCGACCCGCGCGCGCATTGGCGTCAATAAGGCCGGCTCGAAGACAGCCGATAGTTTTTACAGAAGCAAACCAAGGAAACCCCGTCAGGGTCAAGACTTTTTGAGTTTCACTGTACCCTCATCTGTTCTGGAATAGAGGTTTTTCCCACCCATGAACATCCGACGTCCTCTGCTGCCGGCGGTCCTGCTGGTATTGGGTTTCACCCTCGCCGTTCCGCTTCCCGTTTCGGCCACTCTGCCCGCCATTGTGGACGGCCAACCCCTGCCGACTCTGGCGCCGATGCTGGAGCGAGCCACTCCGGCGGTGGTTAACATCGCCACCGAAAGCCGGATCGCGCTGCGCCGCAACCCCCTGCTGGACGATCCAGTCTTCCGCCACTTTTTCGATGTCCCGGACCAGCCGCGCGAGCGCAAGGCGCAGAGCGTCGGTTCCGGGGTGGTGGTGGACGCCGGTCGCGGTTATGTCATCACCAACCATCACGTCATCGACGGCGCCGACACCATTACCGTCACCCTGCGCGACGGTCGCAAGCTCAACGCCAAGGTGATCGGTTCCGATCCCCAAAGCGACGTGGCGGTGATCCAGATTCCCAGCAACAATCTCACCGCCCTGCCGCTGGCCAATTCCGACAGCCTGCGGGTGGGTGATTTCGTGGTCGCCATCGGCAACCCGTTCGGGCTGGGCCAGACCGTCACCTCCGGCATCGTCAGCGCGCTGGGCCGCACCGGGCTGGGCATCCAGGGTTACGAGGACTTTATCCAGACCGACGCCTCGATCAATCCCGGTAATTCCGGCGGGGCGCTGGTCAACTTGCGCGGCGAGCTGGTCGGCGTCAACACCGCCATTCTCGCCCCCGGCGGCGGCAATATCGGCATCGGCTTCGCCATCCCGGCCAACATGGTGTCGCGGCTGATGAACCAGATCGTAGCCCACGGCTCGGTGCGGCGCGGCCAACTGGGCGTGGCGGTGCAGGACCTGACCCCGGAATTGGCGCGGGCGTTCAACATCCCCGCCGACCGGGGCGCGGTCATCGCCCAGGTCAACCCGCGTTCCGCCGCCGCCCGCGCCGGCCTCAAGGAAGGCGACGTGGTGCTGAGCATCAACGACAAGCCGATCCGCGACAGCAGTGGCCTGCGCAACGCCATCGGCCTGCTGGAAGTCGGCGAAGCGGTGCGGCTCGAAATCCTGCGCGATGGCAAGCCGCTGACCCTGGACGCCAAGGTGGGTGAGTACGTGCCGACCAAGGCCGAGGGCGAAGCCATCAATCCGCGGCTGGCTGGCGTGACTTTCGAGGATATCGGGCCGAATTCGCCGCTGGGCGGACAGGTGCGCGGCGTGCTGGTGGCCAAACTGGCATCCGGCAGTCCCGCTGCCCGGGCTGGGCTACAGCGGAACGATGTCATCACCGCCGTCAACCGCCAACCGATCACCAGCACCGACGAACTGCGCCAGATCGCCAGCCAGAGCGATGGGCTGATCCTGAATCTGCTGCGCGGGCAGGGGGAATTGCTGCTGATGCTGCGTTAAAGGATATCCAGCACAGATTGTGCCTTGGCATGGATTGTGTTGAAATCATCAGATGTTCATTGGGGATGAGGCAAGACGATGGATAGAAATTTCTGATGGTTTGTGGGCGGTCATCGAACCCCGCCTGGAACCCTTCGAGCGTTGTCGTTCCGGCGGGTCCAAACCTTTGCACCCTCATGAATGGTATTTTTTCCAGGGTAAATTTTCCTAGGATGGAAAATTAAGACCTAATGCTTAGTAAATCCTCTCTCCTGTTAGCGAGGCAGTCTTGGCTCGTTCCGCTGCTGCTCGTTCCGCTGCTGCTCGCTATCGTCACCTTAGTCATGCACCATAGCGCCCTCAATGGCTTCTTTCGCTTTGACGATGGTTGGCACTTAGGTTTCGCTGCCTGCTATGCGCCTTGGGAGTATTTTTTTGTTCCTGGTATTACGCGAGAGATTTCGTATGCCAACCTCACACCCTGGAACCCGCTGACCTACGACATCAATCTGACGCTCTTCGGCCTTAACCCCGTTGGGTATTATGCGCATCAGCTCGTCTCCCTTTGGTTTGCTGCCTGCATGAGTTTTCTCTTGCTACGCCTTTGGGTGGGTTTAGGCTGGGCAGTCTTCGGCGCCGTGTTGTTCCTGGTGGGTGCGCCGACCGTTCACATAGCCCAGGAACTGATGACAGGCCACTACCTGGAAGGGCTGATCTTCGCTTGCGTCGCGATTTATGGGTTCGTGCGCGCCATTCGAGGTGATGGTAGACATTGGTTCGTGCTTGGTGTTCTCGGTTACATCCTAGCGTGTACCTGCAAGGAGATTTATGTGCCGATTCCGGTCTTGCTTCTTGCATTGCCTGAGGGTGACTGGAAGAAGCGGTTTCGTTTCATCGCGCCGTTCCTAGTTGTCACCTTTCTCTACCTCTGCTGGCGCTTCACTGTTCTCGGTAATATCATCGGTGGCTACCGTGACCATGATGGTTACGTGGATTTATTCTCCATCGGTACAATTCTCCTTCAGTATGCCAAGCTGCCGATGCTCCTGTTCCGTCATAATCTCCTAGGCTATCTTGCCCTAATCGCTCTCGCCATGCTGCTGTTTGTCAACATCTCTCGTCGAGGCTGGTTACTCGTGCTTGTCGCCGCCGGTGTCCTGCTGCTACCCCTTGCTCCGCTGACGATATCGCGAGGTATTCTTAACCCGGATCGTTATCTTTTTGCGGTCTGGTGGGCAATCGCGCTGGGAGTTGCCGTCCTCGCGGGTAGGGGCGGTTATCTTGGTCGAGTCCCTCGCATTGTTCTGGTGTTATTCATCGGTGTGGCGGCAATCCAGGCCGGTCGCGCTGAGACGAAGCTCATCAATGCTTATGCCAAGCCTATGGAAGCTCTCTATCGTTCTTCTGCTTTTGCTCTTGCTTTTACGAGTAGACCCGATTATGCTTTACTGCCACCTTTAGATATTCCGGGGGATTACGCTCAATTCCTCTACAATGGCTTCCTTTCGGCGGCTTCAAATTGTGGTGTTCCAGAACCCCACCCTAAATTACTGTCCAGCGTCGAAGCGATCGCGGCTATCGACCCAGAGAAAACCCATGTTTACCAATACGATACCGGTTGCAACTGCATGGAAGAAATCACCTCGACGATCCCAGAACTATTGTCCACCTTTCCCCCGAAGCGCGAGAGCCGAAGGTTGCTAATCCGTGTTTTACCATCGCCTTATCGGCGACGGCGGTTAATGCTAAATTTGATGGCGGTTTAATAGAAAATGTCAATGTCGTTGGTGAAACCGTCGAGGTTGTAGGTTGGGCTCGCCTGAGGGACGACGAACCCTTACAGAATATCGCTTTCTTTGTTCCGGTCTTACCTGTCAAGCAATCGCTTGTTTCCATTGAGCGACCGGATATTGCTGAGCACCTTAATAACTCCCAATACCTCGGTGCAGGATTCCGCGCAACTCTGCAATTTTCCAGTTCGGCGAATGCAGCGTATGCCGCGACTCACCTTTGCGCCCAAAAATTAGCCGGAGGCTCCTTCGCACTGATTGACAATCCCTCGAATCAAGAATGCTCGGTATTGTGGAGTGCTCCAGATGTGGATATCCAACCAAATTAAAGCTAAATAAATCAACTTGTTATGAGGACTCATGTCCACATCAAGAACACTACCATTGTTTCAGCAACAGCACTGATCTGCCCTTGGGTGGCATTATTAAGTATTCAGGGTATCATAACGCATGATCCGGCTTCTGGAATGGAGCTTTTTTCGATACCTACTCACAGGGGCTGGGCTTTTTCTCATAGATTTGACGGTCTTCATGATATGTGTGCTCATCCTTGGTCTGGACGTTAGGTTAGGGCAGATTATTTCCCGTACAGTCGGAGCCACTGTTGGTTTCTTTGGTCACAAGTATTTTTCGTTTCGTTCAAACAGAGAACACAGCCTCTCTCTCTTGGTATTTCAGGGTAGCGCCTATACCCTGATTACGGTACTCAATATTCTGCTGTCCCCCATAATTGTATACATGGCAGTTAAGGCGACTCATGGGGAACTGATTTCCGCAAAAGTAATTACGGAGATTATTCTTGTCAGCGAAACCTACGTCCTTTTGCGGATTCTTTTTGTAACTAACAGGAAAAAAGATGCGAGCTGTAGAAATCTCTGTGGTGATCCCGGTGTTCAACGAAGCGCCGATTCTAGAAAGAGTTATTGAGGAGCTTAGAAGCACTCTGGAGGGTGGAGCTACTTACGAGATTGTTGTCGTTAACGATGGCTCGACGGACGCAACAGAGGAAATTCTTCGCAGAGAAGCGGCAAAATTTGACAACATCATTGCGATCAACTTGTCTCGAAACTTTGGCAAAGAATCGGCTCTCACGGCGGGGATGAATTTTAGCCGGGGGGCGTGCATAGTCTTCATAGACGCCGATCTGCAACATCCGCCCGATCTTATTCCTAAAATGTTGGAAAAGTGGAAGGAGGGCTACGATGTTGTTAATGCGAAGAAGGCTACAAGAGCAAGAGAATCACTGAATTACCGGTTATTCGCTCACCTGTTCAACTGGTTTATGTCCAAAGCCATAGGTACAGACTTTTCAGGAGCTAGCGACTTCAAGTTGATTGACCGTCAGGTCGCAGACGCGGTGATCCGTTGTCCCGAGCATAACCGATTTTTCAGAGGACTTGTGTCCTGGGTAGGGTTTCGCAGCACACATATAGATTTCGAGGTACGTAAACGCCAGGCAGGATTGACAAAGTGGAGCACTTGGAAGCTTCTGCGATACTCGTTAAAAAACTTTATAGCATTCTCTTCGCTCCCTTTACAAGTAGTTGCTTATATGGGCTTTGCGACGGCTGGATTAGGGTTAGTGCTTCTCATTCAAACCTTGTTGAACTACCTACTGGGAAAAGCCGCAATCGGTTTTACAACAGTCATTGCAGTTCAGATATTACTGGGTGGGATGATTATATCAAGCTTAGGAGTAATCGCTTTGTATATCGCGAAGATATACGACGAACAGAAAGCCAGACCGTTATTTCTGGTACGTGAGGACAGAGTCGTGGATCAAGAGAAATGAGTTCGATAATCTGATTTGGGCCTTGAGGGTTAAACAGAATCGGTAGTGTGCTACAGGATGATGTTCCCAACATGGAATGTAACCTGCAACTTGTTGATTAAATCTGAAGCACTACCCTCTAAGGCTGTTCCCGCATCCCGGCCAGCGCCCGCCGCATGAATTCCGGAGTGGCCAGCGCGGCGCGGTGAATCTCGGCGTTGTAGTATTCGGTGGCGAACGGCTTGGCGGCGGCGTCCGCCTCCCGAAAATCGGCGACCCGGCCGGTCTTGCGGGCCAGGGTGGCGGTCCACCAGCCGGAGGGATAGACGCACTGCGGAAAATGCAGGGTATGGGTATCGCCGAAGCCGGCGGCGCGCAGCGCCCGATGCAGCGGCAGCAGGATGCTGTCGAGATGGAACAGCGGCGATTCGCTTTGCTGGACCAGCAAGCCGTCGGGGCCGAGCACGCGGTGGCAGTCGCGCAGGAACGGTTCGGCAAACAGTCCCTCGGCCGGCCCGACCGGATCGGTGCTGTCCACGATGATCACGTCGTAGCGGCCCGGTTCGGCGTTTTTGACCCAGGCGAGGCCGTCGTCGAAGCGCAGTTGCGCCCGTGGATCGCCGTTGGACGCGCACAGTTCCGGGAAATAGCGCTCGGCGGCTTGAGTCACTTCCTCATCGATGTCCACCTGGGTCGCGGCCTCGACGCCCGGATGCTTGAGCACTTCCCGCAGGGTGCCGCAGTCGCCGCCGCCGATGATCAGCACCCGGCGTGGATCGGGATGGGTGAACAGCGCCGGATGGGCCATCATCTCGTGATACAGGAAATTGTCACGAGTGGTCAGCATAATGTAGCCGTCGATCACCATCAGCTTGCCGAAGGCTTCGGTGGCATGGACCGCGACTCGCTGCTAGGGACTTTGCACGTCGTGCAGCGTCGCTTCCAAGCTTGAGGGAGAAGGCGGAACCCGTCGCCGGGTGGATTTCGGTAAACCAGGATTGATCCAGCGTCACGTCGAGACCCCTAATCGCGGAGGAGATAAACGGCTTTGAACGACCCACGGCACTCACAACCCGCCTGGACCATGGCTCAGGCGCGCGAAGTATATAACACCGCCCGTTGGGGGGATGGCTACTTTGAGATTGACGACGCGGGCCGGGTCCGGGCGCGCTCGCCGCGCCAACCGGGCCACCCCGGCGTCGAACTGTCCGCCTTGGCCGAGGATTTACGCAGCCGGGGCTATGACTTGCCGGTGCTGGTCCGGTTCAACCACATTCTGCATGACCGGGTGGACACGCTCTGCAACGCCTTCGCCGCCGCCATCGCCGACCTCGATTATCAAGGTCGCTATACCGCGGTCTATCCGATCAAGGTCAACCAGCAACGGCGGGTGGTGAGCGAGATCGTCGGCCACGGTGGGCCACGGGTCGGGCTGGAGGCCGGCAGCAAGCCGGAGCTGATGGCGGTATTGGGTTTGTCCCAGCCCGGCGGCGTGGTGGTCTGCAACGGCTACAAGGACCGCGAATATCTCCGCCTGGCGCTGATCGGCCAGCAACTGGGCCTTAACGTGTTCATCGTGGTCGAGAAGTTATCCGAACTGGATCTGGTGCTCGATGAGGCGCTCAAGTTGGGCGTGCGCCCGCAACTGGGCATGCGGGTGCGGCTGGCCTCGATCGGCGCGGGCAAATGGCAGAACACCGGCGGCGAAAAGTCGAAATTTGGCCTATCGGCCAGCCAGGTGTTGGATGCGGTGCGGCGGCTGAAGGAACAGGGAATGCTGGATACTCTCACCCTGCTGCACGCGCACCTGGGCTCGCAAATCGCCAATATCCACGACATCCAGCGCGGTCTGCGGGAAGTGGGGCGTTATTACACCGACCTGTGGCGGCTGGGCGCCCGCTTGCAATGGGTGGATGTCGGCGGTGGGCTGGGCGTGGATTACGAGGGCGCCGGCTCGCGCGGCGACTGCTCGATGAATTACAGCGTGCGGGAATACGCCAACAATGTGGTTTACACCCTGTGGGAAGTCTGCGCCGAGCAGAACCTGCCGCATCCCCATCTGTTCAGCGAGTCAGGCCGGGCGCTGACCGCCCATCACGCCGTATTGATCGCCGAGGCGATCGATCGCGAACCCGCGCCCGGTGGCCAATTGCCGCCTCCGCCCAGCGCCGGCGATCCGTTGATTCTGCACAACCTCTGGGACGTGTACAAAGGTGCGGTGCGCGGGTCGGTGGTGGAGGCCTACCACGATGCCGTTTACTGGCTGGCCGAGGCGCGGGATTTATACCTGCACGGGGTGCTGCGGCTGGAGCAGCGCGCTCGGGCCGAGCAGCTCTATTTTGCCATCTGCCGCAAGCTGCAACCGCTGCTCAACCCCGGCGTTCGCGCCCATCGCGAGCTGTTGGACGAACTAAACGATAAATTGGCGGAGAAGCTGTTCCTGAACTTTTCGGTGTTTCAGTCGATGCCGGATGTATGGGCGCTGGATCAGATCTTTCCCATCCTGCCGCTGCAAGGGCTGGACCAGCCGCCGACCCGCCGCGCGGTGTTGCAGGATCTGACCTGCGATTCCGACGGCTGCATCGAACGCTATGTGGACGGGGAGGGCGTGGAGACCACCTTGCCGCTGCCGCCCTACCGGGCTGGCGAACCTTACCGGCTGGGGATTTTCCTGCTGGGGGCGTACCAGGAGATTCTCGGCGACATGCACAACCTGTTCGGCGACACGGCGTCGGTCAATGTGGAACTGACCGGAGCAGATGGTTACCAGTTGGTCGAGCCGACCCACGGCGATACCGTGGCCGACCTGCTGCGCTACGTGCGGTTCGAGCCGGAAGGCCTGCGGGCGGCCTATCGCGATAAAATCGCCGCCGCCGGACTCGATCCGGACCAGCGCGCGGCTTATCTGCGGGAGCTGGACGCCGGACTGGACGGTTATACCTATCTGGAACCCTAAACGGGCGCCCGTTTGACGCCAATCAACCCTCGCTGGGCAGCCGCAGCACCTCGGACAGCACGTCCAAATTCGCCATGCTGGTTTGTACCCGCGCCAGCGCTTCCATGGCCTGTTCGCGGGTGATGCCGAGGGTGAACATGGCCAGCGCCGGCAGGCGGTTGTTGGGCTCCTCGCCCAGACCGAAGCCATGCAGCAGCCGGTTGGCAATCAGCACCAGATTCGAGTATTCGGCGTGTGGCTGAGTGCAATCCTCGTTATGGTGCCAGCGCACGGCCGCGACCACTTCCTCGGGCATGTTCCAGGCCTTCATCACCCAGGCGCCAATATGCCAGTGCTCGACGCCCAGTACATAGCGTTCCACCACGCTGAGCGGCATGTGCCGGTTGACCGCCAGGAACCGGTTGAACAAGAAAAAGCGGGCCGGGAACAGGTGTCCCAAGACCATATAGCCGATATCGTGCAACAGGCCGCTCAGGTAAGCCAGCCCCGGCTTGACGGCTAATGATTCGGGCAACAGCTTGACCAGCTCGCCGATCAGGGCGGCGCAGTAAACACTGTGCCGCCAGAAGGTTTGCAGACCGACCGGACCGTCGTCTGGAATCTGAAAGGTCCGACTCACAGTGGAGCCGAGCAGCAGGTTGAGCGCGTTTTCGGGTCCCAGAATCTGCGTGATCGCGGTTTCCAGCGAATCCACCGGCCCTTGATAACCATGCAGTGGGGATCGCGCCCAATACACCACTTGGGCGGCGAGGCTGGGATCCTGCTCGACCACCCGGATGATGTCCTGGGTCGTGGTGTCCGGGTTGGCCCGCAGCGCCAAAATGTGTTGCGCGGCTTGCGGCATAGCCGGCAGTTCGGTGATGGTTTCGATGCTTTCGCGCAGGCGAGTGGGGGTATAGCGGTTGGTGAAACTGGTCAGATTATCGGGGGTGAGCGTCCGCTGGCTGATCAAGGCGTCGAGATGGTCCATCGGAATCGCGAACCGCTCCCAGCGTGCCTGGGCGAGCAGCGCACGGAAATCGGCGCTCCGCATCCGGACCAGGTGATTGCCGTCGCCGCTGTCGAAGTGGATATCGCCATTATCGTTACCGTCCAGGCTGTTATCGACCAGGGCAGGTACGCCGAAGGCTTCCGGCAGGGGCGGGTAGGAATTTGCCGCGCAACCGTGGCTTTGGAAAAAGCGGACGGTTGCAGGGCCGTGCAGCGGTTCGAGGTCGCGTCGCGATAACCGGCAAAGTATCGAAAAATCCAGAATATGGCTGCAAGGTAGAACCGCCATCACTAAGCCGGACGCATCTTTCAAGAGAACGATGCGAGCTATCCACCGGAGCGGGATCGCGAGACGCTCGGCGATCTGGTTCAGGCTCTCGCCGGACGGACAGACGATTAACTGGTAAGGCAGGCGTCGATGGTCCAGATAGTTCCGAACGATATTGGGCAGGTTGCTCATGACGCGGCGACCACAAAACTCGGTGGCTTAGGGAACGATGGTATTCACTCTATCTTGACAGCGATGTTCGAACCGCTATTGGCGAGCGGCCGGGCCGGTTGCGCCGTCCGCGCCGGAGTCGTCGCGGGCGTGGTCTTAGCGTCGGGGGTCTTGGAATTCGCAGTCTTGGAAGTGGCGGTCTTAGCGTCGGGGGTCTTGGAATTGGCGGTCTTAGCGTCGGGAGTCTTGGAGTTGGCGGTCTTGGAATTGGCGGTCTTGGCGTCGGGAGTCTTGGAGTTGGCGGTCTTGGAATTGGCGGTCTTGGCGTCGGGAGTCTTGGAGTTGGCGGTCTTGGAATTGGCGGTCTTAGCGTCGGGAGTCTTGGAGTTGGCGGTCTTGGAATTGGCGGTCTTGGCGTCGGAGGTCTTGGAATTGGCGGTCTTGGAATTGGCGGTCTTAGCGTCGGAGGTCTTGGAATTGACGGTCTTGGCGTTCGGCTTGGCGCCACTGGTGGTGGCCATGGTCGGTGTCTTGGACGCCGTATCCTTGCGCGGCGCCGCAGGTTTCCGGAGCGGATCGGCCACGGGTTGCATCCGAGTGGGCGAGGGCTGGGGAGCGTTCCTTGGATTGACCGTCTCGCGCCGGATGTCGATCTGCCGTTTGGGCAGTTCGGTATAGAAATCGTATTTGGGCTTGACCGGGGCGGGTTCCACCACCGGCGCGGCCACGACTTTCGGCGCCGCCGCAGCGGGTGCGGTGGGCGCCACGGCGGCGGTGGTCGGCGCCGGGTGGGTCCGATCCCCCTTGATGTAGGCCAGCAAGCCGCCAAACAGGCCGATCAGAACCAGCGTGATGACCAGCAAACCGTGACGGCGCGCGCTTTGGCGGTGCTGCCCGGGCGCGGTGGACTTGTAGTCGCGTCGGATGCTCACATAACCTCCGGAGTCGAAACGCCCAACAGGGTGAGACCATTTTTAATGACTTGCCGCATGGCCAAGCTCAGATTGAGCCGGGCGTCGCGCAGCGCATCGTCCGGGACCAGAACCCGGTGTTCGTTGTAGTACGCATGAAATGCCGTGGCTAATTCCCGCAAATAGTGGGCCAACTGATGCGGTTCGTGCGCGAGAGCCGCAGTTTCCACTATGTCCGGATAGCGGGATAGCGCCACCAGTAGCGCTTCCTCATGCGGTTCGGTCAGCAACGCCAGGCTGGCCCGGCCGCGCGCCTCGTCCCGGGGTAGACCCTTGTCGCGCAACTGGCGCAACACGCTGCACACTCGGGCGTAGGCATACTGAATATAGTACACAGGGTTGTCCCTGGATTGCGATTTGGCCAGATCCAGATCGAAATCCAGATGTTGCTCGCTTTTGCGCATCACGTAGAAAAAGCGGGCGGCGTCGTTGCCGACTTCCTGGCGCAATTGGCGCAGGGTAACGAACTCACCGGAGCGGGTGGACATTTGCGCCCGCTCGCCGTTGCGGTAGAGAATGGCGAATTGTACCAGCAGTACGCCCAGTTTATCAGGGTTCTCGCCCATGGCCTGCAGCGCGGCCTTGACGCGCGGAACATAGCCGTGATGGTCGGCGCCCCAGACATCGATGACCCAGTCGAAACCGCGCTCGAATTTTTCCAGATGATAGGCGATGTCGGAGGCGAAGTAGGTGGTCTGGCCATTTTCCCGCTGCACCACCCGATCCTTTTCGTCGCCGAAGGCGCTGGAGCGAAACCACAGCGCGCCGTCCTGTTCGTAGACGTAGCCGACATCGCGCAAGCGGTCGATAGTCTTGTTAACCGCGCCGCATTCCGCCAGGGTGCGCTCCGAATACCACTCGTCGTACACCACGCCGAACTCCCGCAGGTCGTCGCGAATGTCGTCGAGGATGGTGTTCAGGCCCCGTTCGAAGATATAGCGGTAATGGTGATCGCCCAGCAGCCGTCGGGCGTGTTCGACCAGAGCGTCGATGTGCGTTTCCTTGTCGCCCGCAATCACGATAGCGCCGTTGTCATCCCGCACCTCGTCTTGGGGCACGTTCCGGAATACCTGCGCCGCCGCGACGATGTAGGCGCCGCCGCGCTCGGCGTAGAGCCGGGTGGCGATGTCGCGCACGTAATCGCCCCGGTAGCCATTGCTGGGAAACCGGAATTTTTCACCGCAGTGTTCTAAATAGCGCAGCCAGATGCTGGCGGCGAGGATGTTCATCTGCCGACCGGCGTCGTTGACGTAATACTCGCGGTGGACCTGGTAGCCAACCGCGTCCAGCAGGTTGGCGACGGTGGCGCCGAACGCCGCGCCGCGGCCGTGGCCGACGTGCAACGGGCCGGTGGGATTGGCGGAGACGAATTCCACCTGCACCCGTCGACCGCCGCCGAGGTCGCTTCGGCCGAAGGCGTCGCCCCGGTCCAGTATCTCGTTGACTACCGCTTGATAGGCGGTGGGCGTGAGAAAGAAGTTGATGAAGCCGGGGCCGGCGATCTCTACCTTGGCGACGCACTCGGATGCGGGTAGAGCAGCGGCGATGCTCTCGGCCAGTTCGCGAGGTTTGCGGCGGGCGCTTTTGGCCAGGGCGAGCGCGATGGCGCTGGCGAAGTCGCCGTGGGTCCGATCGCGGCTGTGTTCCAGCGGGATGTCCGCTGGCGCGTCGTCGGGTAGCAGCCCATCCTGGTGCAAGCGCTGGAGCGCCTGGGCGATGAGTGTTTGCAAGTGTGTTTTCAAGGGAAAGCCTCTGGTTGGGGTTTTCCGGTCAACTAATCATGTTGAGCTTGAAGTGGTAACCGATGAACTTCTTGAACGCATTGACGATCTTGAACGAGTCGCGCAGCAGTTCCCGCTCCAGTTTATTGAGATCCTTGGGATTCACATAATTATCCTGCGGTAGGCCCTGCTCGATTTTCCGCAGGCCGGCCTGGGTCCGCAGGGTTGACATGTAGGCGAACGCCTCGATCAATTCGATGCCGAAGGACGGCTGGAACAGGTTGCGCTGGCTGAGGGCGGTAATGCGATCCACGGTGTTGGTTTGCGGCAGCCGATACTCCAAGGCCAGGCTGCGAATGCCGTGGACGATGGGGAAGATGCCGCCTTTCTTCAAATCCAGTTCGTCACGGTTTTTTTCGAGCACGAAATTGGTGAAAAAGCCCAATGGCGTTTCGAACGCCACCGTGGCTTTGGCGAACTGGCTGTAGAAGGCGCGGTGATCGCCGAGCAGACGGTACATGTGATCCTTGACATGCCGGAGCAGATTGTCATCTCCGGCCACTGGTGCGGCGTCGCAGAAGATGGCGAACTGCAGGAAGGAGTCGCGGGTGGGATGGACGATCCATTGGAACAATTCGTCCTTGAAGGCCGTGACCGATTTGGCCCAGTACGGGTTCGAGACCATGATGTCGCCGGGGCATCGTGGATAGCCAAACTCGATCAGGCTATCGGTAAATCGCCGGGTGATCTGCTCCAGATCGGGCAGGTTGACCCCATCACGCAGGATCAGCGCGTTGTCCTGGTCGGTCTTCAGCACCTGTTCCTCGCGGCCCTCGCTGCCCAACACCAGCAGGCAGGCATCGGCCACTAATTCCGGCGGCGCCAGCAACTCGAACAGCTTGCGCAGCAGCTTTTTATTCAGTTCCGACACCAACTGCATGATGTAGCGGATCTTGATGCCCTTGGTGTGCAGATCGCGAATCACGTTGACCAAGTCGCGGCTGGCCCACTTCAGAGCCTCCTCGGTCGTGGCCCGCTCGATCTGCAGGGCGATCAGGTGCGAGTGGTTGGAGAGATAGCTCAGCAGGTCGATCTGTTCGAGGATGCCACGAATGGCGGCGCCGTCGCGGATCACCAGCCGATTGATGTTGTGGTGGGTCATCCGCAACAGGGCGTTGAACAGGAAATCGTCCGGCTCCATGCCGATCAGTTCGTAAGTGGCGAGCGGTCCGACCGGCGCGTCCACCGACTGTCGCTGAATGATGGCGGCCTCGCGCAAATCGGTAGCGGTCACGATGCCGATTTCATCGTCGCAGCGGACCAGGACCGAGTTGGTTTTGTTCGCCTTCATCACCAGCGCGGTTTCGTGGATGGAGGTCTCGGCGGTCACGAAGACGGGTGGATGGATATAGGCGTCCCGGATCTTGGCGACGGTGAACGCGGCCATTTCCTGGGCTTCCTCGGGGCCGCGCAACGCCGCCAGTCGCTGGGAAATCTTCTGGCTGTAAGCGGTGGCCAAGACCGGATAGGTTTGAACGGCTTGCAGGAACAGGTCGCGCGGCAGGCGAAAACAGCGGGTCGGTTCGCCGACCACGAAGGTGCGCTTGCCGGTCCCTTCCAGGAGCGCCTGGACATCGAACACGTCTTCGCTGGCGTAGGGGGCGACCACGCAGACCAGCGCCTGGTCGCCGCGCTTGAGCGCGTCGGGAGCGCCCTCGGCCCGGCGTGGAAAAACGGCTTGATCGTCGTCCACTTCCCAGACGGCGCCATCGATGACCAGGTACAGGCAAACCGGGGTTTCTCCGGCTCTCAGCAGAACTTCTCCGGCATGATAGTGACCGACCGTCAGTGCCTTGGCTAGCCGCTCCAGTTCTGGTTCGGGCAACTGGCTGAACGGAGAGAGATGCGCGAGGAAGGTCTTTTGATCCAGTTGATCCAGTTGATCCAGTTGATCCAGAGTAGCCACGGCTGTTCCGTCCGGTTGCGTCAAAAGAAAACCCCCGCGCGGCGGATGTCGCGTGGGGGTATGTTACCAGGATTTGGCCGATCCGGGAGAAGCGGGTCGGAACGACCGGCCCCATCCCGGTACACCGCAAACCGCCTAGTGGCTGGCCGCGCCCTCCGCGCCGATGCCGGTCTGGCAACGCACGTCCTGCGCCTCGAAGGACGCGCGTTCCCGCTTGCCTTGCTCGCTGCTGTCCATGATCGAGCCGATCCAGATGCCCAGGAAGGAGATGGTCATCGAGAACAGCGCCGGGTTCTTGAACGGGAAAATCGCTTCGGCGTTGCCTAGCACGTCTTTCCATACGGTCGGGCCGAGGATCACGAACAGAGTAGAACTGACCAGGCCCAGCCAGCCGCCCAGCAGCGCGCCCTTGGTGGTCATCTTCGACCAGTAGATGGATACGATCAGAATCGGAAAGTTGGCGCTGGCCGCCACCGAGAAGGTCAAGCCGACCAGGTAGGCGACGTTTTGCTGCTCGAAGGCGATGCCCAGCAGGATGGCGATCACGCCCAGTACCACGGTAGCCATCTTGGAGACCCGCACTTCATGCTGTTCGTCGACATTGCCGTGGGCCCACACGTTAGCGTACAGGTCATGCGAGATGGCCGAAGCGCCGGCCAGGGTCAGGCCGGAGACCACCGCCAGAATGGTGGCGAAGGCGACCGCCGAGATGAAGCCGAGCAGCATATTGCCGCCCACTGCCGCGGATAATTGCACCGCCGCCATATTCTGGCCGCCTTTGAGCGCCAGTGCGCCGGTCTTCGGATCGGTCACCATGTAGCCGGATTCCGCCGGCATCAGCAGCACGATGGCGCCGAAACCGATCAGGAAGGTCAGGATGTAGAAATAACCGATGAAGCCGGTGGCGTAGAACACCGACTTGCGCGCTTCCGTGGCGTTGGGGACGGTGAAGAACCGCATCAGGATATGCGGCAGACCGGCGGTGCCGAACATCAGCGCCAGGCCCAGCGAGATGGCTTCAATGGGACTGGTGACCAGGACGCCGGGCCGCATGAGCGCGTCTTTTTTGGCGTGGATCTCGGTGGCCTTGCGGAACAGCGTCTCTGGAGCCCAGGTAGCCTTCGGTGGCGACGTGTAAGGCGCCGAAAGCAATAAAGGTCGCGCCGGATAACAAGAGTACTGCCTTGATGATCTGCACCCAAGTGGTGGCCAGCATCCCACCGAAAGTCACGTACAGGATGATCAAAATGCCGACGATGGTCACTGCATAGACATAATCCAGGCCGAACAGCACCTGGATCAGTTTGCCGGCGCCGACCATCTGGCCGATCAGGTACAGGATCACCACCACCAGCGAGCCGGTGGCGGCCATGGAGCGCATCGGCACCCGCTGGAAGCGGTAGGACACCACGTCGGCGTAGGTGTACTTGCCGAGGTTGCGGAGCTGCTCGGCCATCAGGAACATGATGATCGGCCAGCCGACCAGCCAGCCGACCGAGTAGATCAGGCCGTCGTAGCCATTGATGAACACCAGACCGGAAATGCCCAGGAACGATGCGGCGGACATGTAGTCGCCGGCAATGGCCAGGCCGTTCTGGAACCCGGTGATGCCGCCGCCGGCGGCGTAGAAGTCCTTGGCGGTCTTGGTGCGCTGCGCCGCCCAGTAGGTGATGCCCAGGGTGGCGGCGACGAAGGCCAGGAACATGACGATGGCGGGGATGTTGACCGCCTGCTTCTTGACCTCGCCCACATCGCCGGCGGCCAGCGCCACGCCGGCGACGAGGCTCAGGGCGAGGGCCGCGAACGCGTTTTGCCAGAGTCTCATAGGACTTCCTCCTTGATTTCGCGGTTCAGCCGGTCGAACTCGGAATTGGCGCGGAAGACGTAGATGCCGGTTAGGATAAAGGCGCTGATGATGACGCCCAAGCCGATCGGAATGCCGACGGTGGTAATGGAGCCTTCCCACAGTTGTTGGGAGAGGAACTCCTTGTTGAAGGCGATGATCAGGATGAAGCCGTAGTAGATCAATAGCATGAGTACGGCCAAGATCCAGGCGAACTTGGATCGTTTCGATACCAGTTCGTGGTACTTCGGGTTGCTTTTTATAGCGTGCACCAAGTCTTGTTGCATCGTTATTTCCTTGAGGTGGTGAGTTGCGGGGTGATCGTGAACTGACCAGGCTACTATGGCTTGGCGGCTGCCGTCGGCGTGCCGGATTCCCCTGACTGGTTGCCTGGAGCGGCCAATTCCCGATACCTCACTTTAGTGGTTGCTGAGCTGCGGAAAAAGTCTCGCGAGCACACAAAATTCTAGCCGCATCCATCGTGCAAGTAAAGGCTCCATGGTTTAGTTATTTTTTCAATTGCTTGAACTTTTCTTTTGCATCAAGCCAAAAAAGGTCATTTCCTGCCGATAAGCGTCGGTTGGCGGGCCAGATTGGACAAAATCGGGCGCCAGGGGAGAGGGGTCGCGGCCGATGTTCAATGAAGCTCGACCGGATCGATATCCAGCGACCAGCGAACCTGGCGATCCACGCGCTCCGTCCATAGCAACACCGCCCAGCGGTCGAGGAAGCGGTGCAACTCCTGACGCTGCGTCGCCTGAACCAGCAGATGCGCCCGATAGCGGCCCGCGCGGCGCTCCATCGGCGCGGGGGCCGGTCCCAGCAGTTCCAGCCCGTCGGCGATGGGTTCGGCCAGCGTTCGCGCGGCATTGAGAAAGGCGGTGGCGCGTCAGCGTGGGGAATGTCAATGATCGTCGGCCAGCCACACCCGCTCAAAGGGACGCCCGTCCGGAGTGCGGTAGATGCTGAAATCGCGGCGGTCGGTGGTCAGCACTCGGTGGGTTTTTTCCTGTCCAGCCAGCCAGATCAGGCAGGCATCGGCCAGATCGATGCGCTGGTCGGCGTAGCGATTGCAGAATGCCGCGATCAGCGCATGGAGATCCGCAGGGGCTTCCATCGGATCGCAACGGTACAGCGCCCTGATCGAATCCAGTCGCAGAAATGAGCGCCATCGCCGTGTGGCAAGAAAGAAACAGGTTTCGACGATCACCGGACAGATGGTCACCAAACGTGGACGTCGCGTTCAGGGTCCGGCAAAGGGTCTTTTTGGCGCTGTCGTGCAATGGGTCGTCCGGTCGGAACAGCGCGATAGTGAAACCTGTGTCAACCAGCACAGTATTTGTCATGAAGCCGTCCCATATTGCCCGTCGTTAGCGGATCTTCGGGGGGGTGGCCGGATTAGCTGGCATCAAATAAATCCTTGCCGAATTCATAGGGATCAGGCAGTGGTTCGAACCGCTCTAGCCATTCCGTCAGACTTTGCTTGACGGCTTCGCTTTTGCTGCATCCAAGCTGGCGACAGGCTTTGGCCTAGTCGCTGCTCGGTGGTTTCATCCAGGCGCACGGTCAACATGATGATAAGACCTCCAGTATGATGTACGACAGTATTACAGCAGCAAACAATGATCCTTGGCAAGATTTTTCCAGCCACATCGGGTGGGATTCAATACAGTTCCATCGGGTCAATATCCAGCGACCAACGCACTTGGCGATCCACGCGCTCCGTCCATAGCAACACCGCCCAGCGGTCGAGGAAGCGGTGCAACTCCTGACGCTGCGTCGCCTGAACCAGCAGATGCGCCCGATAGCGGCCTGCGCGGCGCTCCATCGGCGCGGGGGCCGGTCCCAGCAGTTCCAGCCCGTCGGCGATGGGTTCGGCCAGCGTCCGCGCGGCATTGAGAAAGGCGGTGGCGCGTTCCGGATCGCCGGCTTCGGCCCGTAGCAGGGCCTGATGGGCGAACGGAGGCAGCAGCGCCTCCTGTCGCTCCGCCAGGGCCGCCGCCGCGAAAGCCGGATAACCGGCGGAGACCAGCACGCGCAGCAGGGGATGGTCGGGATGGTGGGTCTGGATGACCACGGTTCCCGGCTTTTCGGCTCGGCCCGCCCGCCCGGCGACTTGCAGGATCAGTTGCGCCATCCGTTCGCTGGAGCGAAAGTCCACGCCGTACAGCCCCTGATCGGCGTCCACGATGCCGACCAGGGTCACGTCGGGAAAATGGTGGCCCTTGGCCAGCATCTGGGTGCCGATCAGGATGCGGCGGTCGCCGTTGTGAATGTCCGCCAGCAGGGTTTCCAGACTGCCCCGACGCCGGGTGCTGTCGCGGTCGATACGGGCGATGCCAATCCCGGGAAAGAGCGGCCGCAGGGCGGTTTCGAGCCGCTCGGTGCCGTGGCCCACGGCGCGCAAATCCACGCTGCCGCAGACCGGGCAGACGGCGTCCACCGGCCGGCTGTCGCCGCAATGGTGGCAGGTCAGGCGCCGCTGGCGCAGGTGCAGGGTCATGCGGGCGTCGCAATGCCGGCATTGGCTCAGCCAGCCGCATTCGTGGCAGAGCAGGATCGGGGCGAAGCCGCGCCGGTTGAGGAACAGCAGCACCTGTTCGCTGCGGTCGAGATGCGCCCGCATCCGCTCCAGCAGCGGTTGCGACAGTCCCTCGGTCATCGGCTGGCGGCGCACGTCCAGAATCAGGATCGGCGGCTCGGTTCCGCCGCCGACCCGCTCCGGCAGGGACAGCAGGCGATAACGCTCGCCGCGAGCGTTCTGGATGCTTTCCAGCGCTGGCGTAGCCGACCCCAGCACCACCGGAATGCCGAGTTGCCGCCCCCGGATCACCGCCAGATCGCGAGCATGATAGCGAAAGCCGTCCTGCTGCTTGAAGGACGGATCGTGCTCCTCGTCCACGATCAGGAGGCCCGGCGCGCGCAGTGGCGCGAACACCGCCGAGCGGGTGCCGACCACCACCTTCGCGGTCCCGTCGCGCGCCAGCAGCCAGGCGTTTAACCGCTCCCGGTCGTTCAAACCGGAGTGCAACACCGCCAGCGGTCCCGGCAGGCGTTCCCGGAAGCGGGCCAGCAGTTGCGGGGTCAGACCGATTTCCGGCGCCAGCACCAGCGCCTGTCGGCCGCGCGCCAGCACCGTTTCGATCAGGCGCAGGTAGACTTCGGTCTTGCCGCTGCCGGTGACGCCTTCCAGCAGAAACACCTGAAACCGGTCCAGATCCGCATTGACCGCCGCGACGGCATCAGCCTGCGCCGCACTCAGCCTCGGCGGGGTGACGGCAAGGAGGGATGCCGCCTCAGGCGTCGCCGGCAGGTCCGCCGCGATGGAGTCCACCCAGCCTCTGGCGCGCAAGGCCCGCAGGGTGGCGGCGCTGTCGCGGACCACCGGCCGCAGGGTTTCCGCGTCGAGACCGGCGGGGCACTGGGCCAGGTGGTCGAGCAGCCGGCGTTGGATAGGGGCACGGCGCAGCACGACGGATTCGGCCAGCGCGGCCAGACCCGCGGCGGTGATGCGCCACACCGGCGGTGGCTGGGGGACCACAGCCGGTTCGCCTTGGCGTAGCAACACCGGCAGGGCGGTGGCGAACACCTCGCCGGGCGGATGATGGTAGTAGCGCCGCGCCCATTGGATCAGCGCCAGCACGTCGGCGGGTAAAATCGGTTCGCGGTCGAGCACCGCCAGCGCCGGCCGCAGCGCGGCCGTATCCAGTGCGCTCTCCGCGCCGGTCTCGATGAGGAAACCGACGGTTTGTCGCCGGCCGAACGGTACCCGCACCCGCGCGCCGGGTTGCAAGGCCGAGAGGTCGCAGCCTGGGGGCGGCAGGTAATCGAAGGTTTTATACAGGGGCGAGGGAACGGCGATCCGCAAAATCAGGCCGGACACGGCGAGGCCACCGTCAGGCGCCGAACAGGCCGGCGCGCAAGCCTTCCAGCATGAACTGCATGGCCAGCGCCGCCAGAATCACGCCCAGCAACCGGCCGATGACATTGGCGCCGGTTTCGCCCAGCAGTTTCATCAATTGCGGGGCTAGCAGCAGGCATAGCAGGGTCAACAGCAGCACCGCCAGTAGCACGCCCAGCAGGCCAAGAAACAGCAGCGGCTGTTCCTGGGGGTGCAGGCCACTGGTGGTCAGCAGAATGGTGGTCAGGGTGCCAGGACCGGCCAGCAGAGGAAACGCCAGCGGGAACACCGAGATGTCGTCCTTGTACTGGGCCTCTTCCTGTTCCCGCACCGTGGCCGAGCGCAGGCTGGACGGGCGAGCGAACACCATGTCGATGGCCAGCAGAAACAACAGGACGCCGCCACTGACCCGGAACGCCGCCAGGCTGATGCCCAGGAAGCGCAGCAGGGTATCGCCGGTGAGCAGGAAAAACAGCATGATCAGGGTAGCGATGAAGGTGCTTTTGAGCGCCATGCGCCGGCGATAGCGGTCGCTGCCACCCCGGGTCAGCGCCGCGAACATCGGTGCTACCCCCACTGGGTCGATCACCACCAGGAAGGTTACAAAGATGGTGACAAGCTGTTCCAGCATCGGCGTCAAACGCGACGTCCTCTCCCTCTCCGGGCGGGAGCGGAGTTAGGAGGGGGTGAAGGTTTCATTCTCCAGCTCGGAACGCGCCGAGCGAGCCGCCCTGGCCTTGGACGAACACGGTGTTGCCGGCCGCGAGCGGCGGGGCGATGATGGCCTTGCCGGCCGCGCGAATCCGGCCGACGATCTGGCCGTTGTCCTTGCTCAGCCAGTGCAGGTAGCCCTCGAAATCGCCGACCACGACGTGGTCCTGGGTGGCGACCGGAGCGGACAGCCGGCGGCCGCTCAGTTCCGCCTGCTTCCAGAGCGTGCCGCCGTTGCGGCGGTCCAACGCCAGCACGGCGTCGGTATCGTCGCTGACGTAGACCTGTTGCTCGTCCACGTCCAGCCCGGCGTAACTGGACAGCTCGCGGTTCCACAACAGGTTGCCATTGCGCATGTCGATGGCGGCGACGCTGCCGCGGTAAGCCACCAGATAGAGGTTTTCGGCGAGGATTTTGGGTTCGGCATCGATGTCGATCAGTCGTTCGATCTCGGTGCGGCCGCGCGGCGGGGCAATGGTTTTCTCGGTGATCGGCAAGCCCTTGTCCAGAGACAACACCAGCAGCTTGCCGGTATCCAGCCCGGCGATGACCAGAGCGCGGGTCAGCACGGGTGGGGCGTTGCCGCGCAGGCTGAGCGCGGGCATCGCCGGAGCGTAAACCCAGCGACGCTCGCCGCTGCCAGCGTCGAGACCGGTGAATTTGCCATCGCCGGTGCGAACCACCACCACGCCACTCGCAGCGCGCGGCGGGGTCAGCACCTCGCTGGAGACCTGGACCCGCCAGACTTCCTGACCGTTGTCCTGGCGCAGGGCGACTACCTGGCCTTTGTTGGTGCCGAACAGCACCAGACCGGTGTCGCTGACGCCCACTCCGCCGGAAATCGGCAACTGGGTCGCCGTTTCCCACAACCGCTGCCCGCCGAGCGCGTCCAGCGCCACGACCGTGCCGTCAAAGCTGGCGGCATAGAGTCGGCCATCCGCCAGCGCCGGGGTCAGGCGGATGAATTGGCCTTTCGCGCCGGATCCTACCGTGGTTTCCCAAATCTGCCGGACGCCGACCGGCTGGGCGATGGATTTGAGTTCGGCCGGCGGAATCGAGTTGTCGGAACCACCGAACCAACCACCGAGCCAGCTACAGCCGGCGCCCAGAACCAGGAACAGAAGCGGGAGTAGGCGGCGAACCATGATCATTGACCTGAAGTGGAAGCGGGTGGAGTCGGCGCGGGTGCTGGCGTCGATTCGGCCAGGAGCCGGAGCCGGTTCGGCCGGCGCGGCGGCTGGAGCAGCCTCCGATACTGGTTCGGCCGGAGCCGGAGCCGGTTCGGCCGGCGCGGCGGCTGGAGCAGCCTCCGATACCGGTTCGGCTGGGGTCGCCGCCGGTTCGGCTGGGGCCTCGCCGCCGGTTCGGCTGGTCGCCGCCGGTTCGGGTTGGGGCGGCGGGGCGGGTGGGGCGGGAACCACCGTTTCGGGCGTTGCCGTCGCCAGGTTGTCGAGTTTTAGTTGCAGCAGACGGTTATTGCCGCCCGCCGCCAGCGCCGCGGCATAGGCGGTCCGGGCTTTTTCCGGATTGTTGCCAGCCAGGGATAGATCGCCCTTCAACTCCTCGCGCTCGGCGCTCAAGCTGGCGGTCGTTATGCCATCCAGCAGTTTTTCGGCCTCGGCGATCTGGCCGGCGGCGAACTTGACCCGCGCCAGCCGCAGCCGGGCGATGTCCTTCAGTTCGTCGGACCGGGCGTTGCCGATGACCCATTCCAGCCGTTGGCTCGCGGTGGCGGTGTCGCCGCCGTCCACCGCCAGCTTGGCCAACCGCAGCGCGGCCAACGCTGCGTAAGGCGATTTCGGGAAGTCGGTCAACAACGCCTGACCGCTCTGGCGGGCCGGGTCGGCGTCGGGTTTTTCCGCCGCCGCGACGAAGGCGTCATAGGCGCGCGAGGCGGTTTCCGCCTGGGTGTCGCGGTGGGAACTCCAATACCGCCAGCCGAAAATCGCGATCACGCCGAGCGCGATGCCGACGATGATGCTGGCGCCGTTTTCCTTCCACCATTTTTTGATATCCTCGACGCGTTCGTCGTCGGTGTACTGTTCCATCGGGTTCTGTCCTCTGGCGTCCCGTTCTAAAGCTGGGAGATTGAATCCAGCGCCGCGCGCAGATGGGCGGCGGCCTGGTCGTGCGGTAGCGTGAGCTGTTCGCCCCGAGCGTCGCGCAACGGTTTGATGGCGATCGCGCCGGCTCGGACCTCGTCCTCGCCCAGGATCAGCGCGAAACGGGCGCCGCTGTGATCGGCGCGGCGAAACTGGGCCTTGAAGCCGCCGCCACCGCAGTTCATTTGCAGCCGCAGCGCCGGCAGTTGGTCGCGCAACCGTTCGGCCAGCGCCAGCCCGCGCTGCTGGGCAGCGTCGCCGACCATGATCAGGTAGGCGTGCGGGTGGGCGTCGGCGCCCGGCGGGCCAGCGGCGGCCAGCATGGCCACCAGTCGCTCCAGACCCATCGCGAAGCCGACGCCCGGGGTGGCCGGCCCGTCCAGTTGTTCGAGCAGGCCGTCGTAACGGCCGCCGGCGCAGATCGTGCCTTGGGCGCCGAGCGTGTCGGTGACCCATTCGAACACGGTCTTGCAATAGTAATCCAGGCCGCGCACCAGGCGCGGATTGATGGCGTAGGCGATGCCGGCGGCATCCAGCAGCGCCCGCAGTTCCTCGAAATGCGCTTGGGACTCGGCGTCGAGGTGATCCAGCAGCACCGGCGCGTCCGCCACCACCGCCCGCATCGCTGGATTCTTGCTGTCCAGAATCCGCAGCGGATTGGTGGCGAGCCGCCGCTGGCTGTCCTCGTCCAGCTCGGCGCGCCGGGTCTCGAAGTACGCCACCAACCGGTCGCGGTAAGCGGCGCGGGCGGCGCTGGAGCCGAGCGAGTTGAGTTGCAGCGCGACGTCGCCAATCCCGAGCTGTCGCCACAGCCGCGCGGTCAGGCAGATCAGTTCGGCGTCGATATCCGGCCCAACCATGCCGTAGGCTTCGGCGCCGACCTGGTGAAACTGGCGGTAGCGGCCCTTTTGCGGCTTCTCGTAGCGGAACATCGGACCGGCGTACCACAAGCGCTGGGTTTGATGGTGCAGCAGGCCGTGCTCGATACAGGCGCGGGCGCAACCGGCGGTGCCCTCGGGGCGCAGGGTCAAACTTTCGCCGTTGCGGTCGGCGAAGGTGTACATCTCCTTCTCGACGATGTCGGTCACCTCGCCGATCGAGCGGGCGAACAGTTCGGTTTTTTCCACGATCGGCAGGCGGATTTCGCGATAGCCGTAGGCGGCGAGCACCTCGCGCACGGTCGCTTCAAGGCCCTGCCACAGCGCCGATTCGCCGGGCAGGATGTCGTTCATGCCGCGAATGGCCTGAAACAGCTTGGACATGATGGGCTGATATCCGGATGAACCCGCCGAAGGCCGCCGCTGGACGGCCATGGCGCGCGGGGTCAGGGTTGGGAGTTCAGGGTGAAACGGCTGACCGTGCCGCGACGGGGCACGTAGACCGCAGTGTCCACCGGCCGGTCATCCAGGGCGATGCGAGCGGCGGGTGCGTTGCCCAGCGTCACCGTGAACGGCGCCGGTCCGGAAAGGGCGCGGGTGGTGTCGGCTTTCATCAACCCGTTGACCAACACCTTGCCCTGCGCATCCTTGACCTCGACCCAGCAGTCCTCGCTGAATTGCAGCATCAACCGGGCGCCGGCGGGGGCGTCCGGGGTCGAACCGTCGCCACTTTGTTCCAGCGCGGCCGAAGCGGGGGCGGCGGGGGCGCTGGCCACGTCCGGCGCCGCGGGCGTCGGAGCGGGTTCGGGATGGGCCGGGGGCGGCGGTTCGCTGGTGGTGGGCGCGGGCGGCGTCGAAATCACGATGGCCGAAGCCGAAATCGAAGTCGGTTCGGGGCGGGTCGGGGGCGGCGGTTCGTTGGTCGCGGGCGCGGGGGGTGGGGACGCGGGTTCGCGGGTCGCCTCCGCCGGCGTGGACTGGAACGGGTAATGGGTTTGAGTGGTGACCGTCATCGGCGTGGTGGCGGGCGGTTGGGTATTGGCCTGATCGCTCCGCGGCCGCCAGGCCAGCAACCGGCCGGGGTCCAGATTGTCCAGATGCCGCACGGCGGTCCAGCCGATGCCGATCACCACCAGCAGATAGACCAGGCCGCGCAGGTCTCGAATCCGGGTTTGCTGCTGGCGCAAATGCATCACCTTCAGCGGCGGCGGCTCCTGGCTGGGGCCTGAGTGCTGTTGGTAGCGTTCCAGCACCGCCGATTCCGGCAGTTCGAGCAGCCGGGCGTAGCGGCTGAGATAGCCGCGCACGAACACCGGCGGACCAAGCCGGGAGAAGTCGTTGGCTTCGAGGGCCAGGATGATGGTCGGATTCAGCCCGAGATGGCGGGCCATGTCGCGCGGTTCCGCGCCATAGCTGACGCGGGTGCGGGCCAGCCAGGCGCCCAGCGATTCGGTGGAACTGGCGGGTTCGGTCGGTGAGCTCAAATCAGGAACGATTTCTTTGGTCATGACTCATTTCGACTGTTTCAGGCGGCGGGCTTCGTCGGAATTGGGAAATTGCGATGACAGCAGCGCGCCGTATTCCCGGCGCAACTGCGGATCGCCATCGCTGGTCTGCTCGATAACGACGCCCAGCCACAAACTCTGGGCCGTCGGGCGGGTTCGAGCGTGATAGCGTTGCAGGAACGCGCGGCCCTGCAATGTCTTGTTCTGGGTCTGGCTCAGTTCGGCCAGGGCGTACAGGGCGCTGGTGTTGTTGGGATCGAGTTCCAGCGCCTTGCGCAGCCAGGTTTCGGCCTGGGTTGGATCGTTGCGCTGGCGGGCGCAGAGGGCCATGCCGGCGTAGGCTTCGGCGGCGTAGGCGCCGGCGTTGACCGGATCGGCGGCCAACTTCTGGAATTCGGCTTCGCCCTCAGCGGTGCGGATCGGCTCGCGCGCGCACAGGAAGCGGGCGTAGTTCAGCCTCGCCAGGGTGTAGTCGGGTTTGAGGTCGATCGCCCGCTTGTAGTGGGTTTCGGCGGGGTTGTACTCGCGGATTTCCTCGTAGAGTACGGCCAGGGCGTTGTGGGCCTCGGGGTAATCGTCGTTGTATTGCACGGCTTTGAGCAGTTTCTCGGTGGCCACATCGAAATGGCCGGACTGCATGTAGCCGATGCCGAGCTTGAAATTAGCCTCGGCGACGCTTTCCTGCAAAGCGCGCTCCGGCGAGGCGCAGGCGCCCAACAGCAGCGCCAGGGACAGGGTGATCGGTTTGGGCGATAGCCGCATGGCGAAGTCTCTCTAGCCGGCGACCGGCGCGTTCCGGGCCAGCCGACGGCCGCGTGCCTGGACCTGACCGGCCAGTTGGCCGCAGGCGGCAGCGATATCGTCGCCGCGCGTCTTACGGGTGATGACGGTCAGGTCGTGGGCCATCAACACCGCCTGGAAGCGGGCGATGACCGCGGGTCCGGAGCGCTGGTAGCGAGTGCCCGGAAACGGATTGAACGGAATCAGGTTGACCTTGGACGGAATAGTCTTGAGGAGCGCCGCCAGCGCGCGGGCGTGTTCCTCGGAGTCGTTGACCCCGTCCAGCAGCACGTATTCCCAGGTGATGCGGCGGTGCGGCTTGTCGGCGATGTAGTGCCGGCAGGCCGCCAGCAGTTCGGCGATGGGATATTTGCGGTTCAGCGGCACCAGTTCGTTGCGCAACTCATCGCTGGGCGCGTGCAGGGAGACCGCCAGACTGACCTCGGAGACTTCCCGCAACCGGTACAGCGCCGGGACCACGCCGGCGGTGCTGAGGGTGACGCGGCGCTTGGAGATGCCGAAACCGAGGTCGTCCTGCATCAGATCCATCGCCTTGACCACGGCCTCGAAGTTCAGCAACGGCTCGCCCATGCCCATCAGCACGATGTTGGTGATGATGCGGCTGCCATTGCGCACATCGCCCAGCAAGCGGCTGGCCTGCCAGACCTGGCCGATGATTTCGGCGACCGAGAGGTTGCGGTTGAAGCCCTGTTGGGCGGTGGCGCAGAACGAGCAGTCCAGCGGGCAGCCGATCTGCGAGGACACGCACAGCGTGCTGCGGTCCGGTTCGGGGATGAACACCGTTTCGATACTGTTGCCGCTGTCCAGTCGGATCAGCCACTTGTGCGAACCATCCCTGGACGCTTGATCCAGCACGACCTCGGGCGGGCGGATTTCGGCGCGTTCGGCCAGCCGTTCCCGCAGCGCCTTGCTCAGATTGGTCATCGCGGCGAAGTCGGTGACGCGCTCGTGGTAGAGCCACTTCATGAGCTGGGTGGCGCGAAACGGTTTTTCGCCAAGCGCGACGAAGAACGCCTCCAGATCGCGGCGATCCAGATCGAGCAGATTAACCTTGCCGGTCTCTGGAACGGCGACGGGGCCGTTGGCCAGTTCACTCATGACGCGGACAGATATCCTCGGGCTTAAAGAAAAAGGCGATTTCGGCTTCGGCGGTTTCTGGCGCATCGGAGCCGTGTACGGTGTTGCGGGTGGTGTTTTTGCCCAGGTCGAAGCGAATCGTGCCGGGAGTGGCTTTATGGGGGTCGGTGGAGCCCATGATCGCCCGGTTTCGGGCAATGGCGTCCTCGCCTTCCAGCACTATCACCAGGATGGGGCCTTCGGTCATGTAGGCCACCAGTTCAGAATAGAACGGGCGCTCGCGATGGACGGCGTAGAATTGTTCGGCCTGCTCTTGGCTCAGCCGAAGCATCCGAGCCGCGGCCACGCGCAAGCCAGAACTCTCGAAGCGACTGATAATCTGGCCGACGATATTCCGGCGGACCGCGCCGGGCTTGATGATGGACAGAGTGTGTTCCAGGGCCATGCAGAGCTCCGTATGGCGAAGTCAGATTGGTGGTAAGACGAGTCCGACAACAACGATGTCGGGTAGATTAGAAAGTTTAGCGATATTTTGGGGATGCCGGCAATCCGCCACCGGCGTCCAGATATCCTGATTTGCAGAAAAAGCCACTGAAATTTAAGAGATTTTAAACAAGAGCTGAAAAATTTTGGCCTAGAGTATTTTCTTCAGCTCGTATTCCAGAATGCCCTGGGCGCCGGTGGCGGTGAGGCGGGGGATGAGATCGCGCACCAAATGGCTATCCACCACGGTTTCCAGCGCCAGCCAGTCGCGGTCGTACAAATGGCTGACGGTAGGGGCGTGCAGGCTGGGCAAGAGCCGAACCACAGCGTCCAACCGCGCCGCCGGGACGTTCATCTTTAGCGCCACCTTGTTGCGGGCGGCCAGCGCGGCGCGGGCGAGCAGGGCAATCTGCTCGATCTTGGCCTGCTTCCAAGGGTCGGCCAGCGCGGCGCGGTTGGCGATCAGCCGGGTGGTGGTGTGCAGCAGGTCGCAGACGATGCGCAAACCGTGCGCGCGGATGGTGCTGCCGGTTTCGGTGATTTCCACCGCCGCGTCGACCAGTCCCTCGACCACCTTGGCCTCGGTCGCGCCCCAGGAAAACTCCACGGCGGCGTCGATGCCGCGTTCGGCCAGATAGCGTTTGGTGAAACCGACCAGTTCGGTGGCGATGCGCTTGCCGGCCAAATCCTCCAGCGAGCGAATCGGGGAATCGCCACTCACGATCAACACCCAGCGGGCGGGCTGGTCGGAGCTTTTTGAGTAGCTCAGTTCGGCGATTTCCACCACGTCGGCTTCGGTTTCCAGAATCCAGTCCAGTCCGGTCAGACCGGCGTCGAGCGTCCTGTTGGCGACGTAGGGCGCCATTTCCTGCGAACGCACCAACGCACAACTGATTTCGGGGTCGTTGATGGTGGGGAAGTAATTGCGGCTGTGGGGGCTGATGGTCCAGCCGGCCTGGCCGAACAGCGCGATGGTGGAGGCTTCCAGGCTGCCCTTGGGGATGCCGAGTTTGAGTTGCCGCATGACGGTGTCCTGCCGAGATCGGGGTTGCCGAAAAGGGACGTAGTTTAACCGTGCCGGGCGGGTGAATACACTTAGGGCATGAAAATTCACTGCTCGCACCCCTGGAATCTCAGTCCCGCCGCGGCGATGGCCCTGCAGCGGGAATTGCGCCCGCATCTGATTCTGGCCGACCGGTTGGGATCGGTACGACGGGTGGCGGGGGTCGACGTGGGTTTCGAGGCGAACGGGACCGTGACCCGCGCGGCGGTGGCGGTGCTGCGCTATCCCGAACTGGATCTGCTGGAAACCGCCATCGCCCGCCGACCGACCGAATTTCCCTATATCCCCGGCTTGCTGTCGTTCCGCGAACTGCCGGCGGTACTGGAGGCGCTAGATCAATTGCGCGAGTTGCCGGATTTGTTGCTGTGCGACGGGCAGGGCATCGCCCATCCGCGCCGGCTGGGCATCGCCAGCCACCTCGGCCTGCTGGTGGATGTGCCCAGCATCGGTGTGGCCAAGACCCGGTTGTGCGGCGCCCACGAAGAACCTCCCATCCGTCCGCGTGGAGCGTGGACGCCGCTGCGAGCGGCGGAGGGGGAAATCATCGGCGCGGTATTGCGGACCCGTCCCGGGGTCAAACCGCTGTACGTCTCGCCGGGTCACCGGATTGGTCTGGAAACGGCGATTGCGTATGTGCTGGGATGCTGCACCCGTTACCGGCTGCCGGAAACGACCCGCCACGCCCACCGGCTGGCTTCCAAACCCTCGTAGATCGCTGACGCCCTGTGTTTTGGAAATTGCGCGTTATAATGGGATATAGCGTGCATAATACATCCATTGAGTGAGCTAGCGGGCGTCGGACCCCGCTCATTACTCGGACTCAGGCTGTTATGTAATGAAAATGAGAGCTTCGTCCAGAAATTCTTGGGTATGGATGCCATTCATCCCGCCGATACGCCGGGCTTGGCTTGCATGGTCAGGCGGGGTGTTGCTGGCGGGCGTCCTGAGCGGCTGCGGCTTCGAGCCAGACCCGTTGCTGCGGGTGGCGACCCACGTCTGGCCCGGCTACGAACTGCTCTACCTGGCGCGGGAACAGGGCTATTACGACGAACGCCCGATTCGCCTGGTCGAACTGACCTCCGCCACCGAGACCGCCAGCGCCCTGCGCACCGGCGCGGTCGAGGCCGGCGCGCTGACTCTGGATGAGACCTTGAGGCTGTTCGACCGTGGCATCGATGTGCGGATCGTGCTGGTGTTCGACGATGCCGCCGGCGTCGACGTGCTGTTGGCCCGTCCCGACATTGCCGAGTTGGCCGACTTGCGCGGCCGGCGGATCGGCGCCGAGAACGGCGCGGTCGGGGCGCTGATGCTGGATGCCGTGCTGCGAACCGCCGGTCTGACCCTGGCCGACATCACCTTGGCGCCGCTGACCGTCGACGAGCAACTGGCCGCCTATCGCGCCGGGCAGGTGGACGCGGTGGTCACCTTCGAGCCGGTCGCCACCCAACTGCGAGCGGAAGGCGCGCGTCCGCTGTTCGACGGTCGCCAGGTTCCCAATCAGATCATGGATGTGCTGGTGGTGCGCGGCGATGCGCTGCCCCGCCATGGCAAGGCGCTGGAATGGCTGATCGCCGGCTATTTCCGGGCGCTGCGCGACTGGCGCGATCGGGCGCCGCGCGTCGCCCCACTGCTGGCGCCCCGCCTGGGCCTGACGCCGCCCGAGGTGATCCGCGCCTTCCGTGGACCTGCGCCTGCTCGACCTGGATGAGAATCGCCAGTGGCTGGCCGGTGCCGAACCCATTTTGGAGCGTACCGCCCGGACGCTGGGCGAGCAGATGCTGGCGCGGCGCCTGCTGCGATCCGCACCGCCGCCCGGGCCGCTGGTGGATGCCCGCTGGTTGCCGGCTGCCCGACCATGACCGTCCCGCGCCCCTTTTCCATCAGCCGCGGGCTGCCCTTAGGTCTGCTGCTGACGCTGGCGCTGCTATGGGGCGGCCTGTCGGCTTACCGCTATCACGCCTGGAATCAGGAGGTGCTGCACCAGGGGTTGGCGCAGATTCGCACCGACGCGGCCCGGCTGCGGGCGAGTTTGGAACGCGACTTGGCGCGCGGGGACTGGAGCCGCGCCGAACAGACTTTGACGTGGCAGGCGGTCAAACCGCCCATCGAAGCGCTGGCGGTGATCGATCACGCGGGTCAGGTGGTGCTGGCGACCCGCTTGGCGTGGAAGGGTCAGCCCGCCGCGGTGCTGCCGCATTTCGACCCCGCCCCATTCCAGCAGGTGCGCGAACACGGCCGACCGCTCGTTCTGACCAACGGCACGGGCGGGTATATTCATGCCTACTATCCGCTGATGCTGGCGGCGTCAGCGGGCGAACCGCAGCCCTCGCATCAGTGTGTGTTGTTTGTCGGGTATGACTTCCGCCGCGATCAGGCGGCGTTGTGGCCAGCGCTGCAGCGGGAAAGTCTGGCGTTCGCCGGCCTTACCCTGCTGGTCGCCTTGGCCTTGATGGGGTTGCTGCGGCGATGGGTAACCCAACCCCTGGGTCATCTGACCGCCGCCGCCCACCGCATCGAGATCGGCGATCTGGGCGGTGAGGATCTTCAGTTGCCGGGGCATGACGAACTGGGCCAACTGGCCACCGCGTTCAACCAGATGCGCCAGCAATTGCGGCTGACCATCGGGCGGTTGCAAGAGCGCGAACGGAATCTGGCCATTACCCTGAGTTCGCTCGGTGATGCGGTCATCGCCACCGATGCCGGGGGGCGGGTGCAACGGCTGAATCGGGTGGCGGAACGGCTGACCGGCTGGCCGGCGGATCAGGCATTCGGCCAACCGATGACCGAAATTTTCAAACTGGTCGATGCCCGAACTCGCCAGTCGATCGCCGACCCGGTTGCCCAGGTCCTGCAAAGCGGCGAGCAGGTCGAACTGAGTAACCACATCACGTTACTTAGCCGCGACGGTCGGGAATACCAGATCGCCGACAATGCCGCGCCGATCCGCGACGACGACGGCGTTTTGCAAGGGGTGGTGCTGGTGTTCCGCGATGTGACGACGCAGTATGCCCTGCGCGAAGCGCTGCGCGAGAGCGAGGCGCGCTACCGGACTTTGGTCGCGGCGCTGGCCGATGGCGTGGTGCTGGTGGATCGCGCCGGCACGCTGGTGACCTGTAACGACAGCGCCTGCCGCATCCTCGGCCTGGAGGCGGACCGTCCCGGCGGCTATAGCCTGTTCGCCGACGACTGGGGCGCGGTGCGGGAGGATGGCAGCCCCTTCCCGGCGACGGAGTTTCCCGCCACGCTGGCGCTGAACGACGGTCAGCCGCGCCAGGGCGTGGTCATGGGCGTGCGGGGCGGCGGCGACGCCACCCGCTGGCTGTTGGTCAACGCCCAGCCGTTGTGCCAGCCCGATAACCCCCAGCCCCACGCGGTGGTGGTGTCGTTCACCGACATCTCGGCCCATAAGGAGGCCGAGGAACAGATTCGCTATTTGGGGCTCCACGACGCGCTCACCGACCTCCCCAACCGCCGCCAGTTCTACGACCGGCTGGAGCAAGCTTTTACCACCGCTCGCCGCGAGAACAGCCATGGCGCGTTGCTGCTGGTCGATCTCGACCATTTCAAAGCCGTGAACGATACCTTCGGCCACGATAGCGGCGACGAACTGCTGATCCAGGTGGCTCGGGTGCTCCAGGCCGTGGCGCCGTCCGATGCTGGCTTGGCCCGGTTGGGCGGCGACGATTTCGCCGTGGTGTTGGAACGGCTCGGCCCCCACGAGACCTGGGCGGCGCTGCGGGCCGAACGGGTGGCGGAACGGATTCTAGCTGCCACCGGCCGTTCTTTCCCCCTCAAGGGACACGATTACCCGTCGAGCGCCAGCGTCGGCATCGCCCTGTTCCGCAACGACCAGGAACGGCCGGAGGCGTTTCTCAAACGGGCCGAAACCGCGATGTACGAGGCCAAGTCGGCCGGTCGCAACACGCTGCGCTTCTTCGATCCGGTGCTAGCGGCGGCGCTGGCCGAGCGGGTGGCCCTGCGCAACGATCTACGCCAAGCCCTGGCCGAGAAGCAACTGCTGTTGTATTGCCAGCCGCAACTGAATGTCGAGCGCCAGGTGGTCGGCGGCGAACTGCTGCTCCACTGGCGGCATCCCCTGCGCGGCGCGGTGGCGTCCACCGACTTTATTCCCCTGGCCGAGGAAACCGATTTGATCGTGGCCATCGGTCAGTGGGTTTTCGAGTCAGCCTGCCGATGGCTGATGCGCTGGGAACGGGCCGGACTGCTGGCCCCCGACTTCGTGCTGGCGGTCAACGTCAGTCCGCGCCAGTTCCGCGAGCCGAATTTCGCCACCGATATCGAAACCGCGTTGCGCCAGAGCGGTTGCGACCCCCGCCGGCTCAAACTGGAAATCACCGAGAGCCTGTTGATCAGCCAGATGGATGAAGCGATCATCATCATGCAACGGTTGAAGGCGCTCGGGATCGGGTTCTCGCTCGACGATTTCGGCACGGGCTATTCCTCGCTGGCCTATCTGCAACGGCTGCCGCTGGATCAGCTCAAGATCGACCGCTCCTTCGTGCGCGATCTGGTCGAAAATCCCAACGACGCGGTGATCGTGGAGACGATCATCGCCATGGGCCGGCAGTTGCGGTTGCAGGTGCTGGCGGAAGGGGTGGAGACCGAGGCGCAGTATGCGTTTCTGAACGCGCGCGGCTGCGAACAGTTTCAGGGGTATCTGTTCGACCCGCCGCTGCCGCTGGAGGAGTTCGAGCGAGTGCTCGCCGCCCGCGTGGGGACGGAACCGGTCAAATCGTCGTGAGCCGGGGTTGGTCGTTCAGGTAGAGCAGGCGCTGGGCTTCGGCGAAAAAATCGGGCTGCTCCAGAAGTTCGCTGCTGGGAAACTTGACCAGCAGCACGATGAACCGGCGCTGGTTCCCGATCCGAACCTCTCTGAAGGTCAGGGTGTTGTTGACCCGCGCCGAGTCTGGATCGACTTTGATGTTCATGTGATCCAGGGTGAACGAGACCTGGTCCAGTCGCAGGTGCTGTTCCGGCTCGCTCAGAGTTTCGGCCACCAGGGCCAGGTGATGATCGAGGGTCGCCGTGTCGGCGCGAATTTGGCCCAGTTCGGCTTCGAGCACCGCAAGCTGGTGTTCGATGGCCGCGGGATCGAATGCTGGCCCGGATGCCGGTTCCGTCAACAGGGAGCCCAGGCCCAGCCCGGCTGCTTTCAGCACCCCGACCTTGTTCTGGAGCAAATGGCGCTGTCGTTTCTCCAATTCCTGCTTGCGCGCGCGCAAGGAGACCAGGCGTTGCAGCGCGACCTCAATCAGGTAGTCGAACGCCCGATTCATCAGTTCCCGGCGGGTTTCGGCTTCGCTGGGGTTCGGAAACGCCAGTCGGGGATCTTGGAACAGGACGGTGATCTGGGGCACGTCGCGCTGGATCTGATTGCCTTGCATGGCGATGCCCAAGGTGTTGCGTTCGATCCGTTCCGCCCGGAGCGCGGCATACAGTTCCGGCGGCGGCGAACCGTTGCCGCGCTGCAGGCAGTCGCGCATGTTCGGGCTGAAACTCAGAATTTCCAGCAATTGTTCGGGCGAGGCGAACAGGGCGCGCAGGTGCGGGTCGGCCGTGAAACCGCGCCGGCTGGCATCGATGGCGGGCGGCAGAACGTCGATTTGCGCGCTCACGTAGTCGATCGCGCGTTCCACCGGCATCCGTAACTTGCGGCGGTAGTGCGTCACCGCGCGCAGGCGGGGATCGGTACCGTCCACCACCCGTTCGATCGCTGCCTGGATCACAGTCTTGTCGAACTTGCTGGCGGGCGCTGGCTCCGCCTTGAAGATGGAATGCAGGAAACGCAATACCATAACCGCTGGACTCCTGAAGGCGGGCGGATGCTCGTCAATGGAATTTTAGTGTATTTGGTCAAAATCGCCGGCGCGAGAGAAAAGCGATCGTGGGTCTCCTGGTAGCGGGTGCGCCGTTGGTCGGTTTGTTGACGTGCATCGGTTTCCTGCTGGCCATCGCCCCGATCAACGCCGCGCTTCCCTTGTTGCTGGCGGCGTTCGGGCCGTATTGGCAAGGCCACACCGGCTGGGCCGTGTTCTTGGCGATCTGGGGCCTGTTCGTGCCGGGAAGCCAGTCCGTGCGGGCGTTCAGCCCGGAGTTCCCGGCGGCGGGGACCATTGATACAGCCAGGTCTCGCTGAGCGCGCCGCTGGCGTCGCGCCAACCACCCCGGCGCTGCGCGCCACCCCTCCTTAACCAAGGAGGGGAATCCTTCGGCTTGATCCTGCCCGATGTCTGCGCCAGTTCAGCCCGGAATTCCCGGCGGCGGGGACCATTGATACAGCCAGGTCTCGCTGAGCGCGCCGCTGGCGTCGCGCAGGTAGCAGCGCAGATCCACCGGCTCGCTGCCGCCGGTGGCTAAGTCGAAGTGGCAGCGCCACAGGTTCGATTCCTTGAGCGGCCGGGCCACCACATCGCGGATTTCCCCGCGCGAGGCGGTCACCACCGCTTGCACTTTGGCATCCCGGGGCAACGGCTCCAACGGTCCGCCCTGGAAATCGATCACGAACTTGCGCATCGGTCTGGCCGGCTTCTGGCCGGGTATGCCGCCGACGCCCAGACGGGTGGCGACCACCTCGGCGACGGTGGACCGGACCGGCGGCTGGGCGCCCCAGTACAGGCGATAGTCGAACGCCAGTTCCTGGCCCGGTTCCGCCGCTTGCGCCGGGTTCCAGAACGCCACGATGTTGTCGAGGGTTTCGTCGGCGGTGGGCAGTTCGACCAGTTGCACCGTACCCCGGCCCCAGTCGCCTACCGGTTCCACCCACAGCGACGGCCGTCGGTGGTAGAAGGTGACGTCGTCCTGGTAATGGGCGAACTCGCGGTCGCGTTGCAGCAGGCCAAAGCCGCGCGGGTTATTGTCCAGGAAGGAATTGACCCGCATATAGTGTGGATTGAGGATCGGTCGCCAAATCCACTCGCCGGCGCCGGTCCACAGAGCCAGGCCGTCGGAGTCGTGGATTTCCGGGCGATAGTCGTCGGCGATGCGTCGGTCGTTCTCGCCGCACTGGAACATTGAGGTCATCGGCGCGATGCCCAGCCGCTCGATGGGTCGGCGCGGGAACAGGCGGGCCTCGACCTGCAGGGTGGTGGTATCGCCGGGGGTCGCGACGAAGCGGTAGGCGCCGGTGATGCTGGGGCCGTCGAGCAGGGTGTGGAGGGTCAGGGCGATGGCGTCCGGCGCGGGCCGCTCCAGCCAGAACGCGCGGAAGGCGGGAAATTCCTCTGGGCGGTCCATGCCGGTATCGATGGCCAGGCCCCGGGCGGACAGACCGTACTGCTTGCTGGCGCCGACCGCGCGGAAGTAGCTGGCGCCAAGGAAGGCCAACATGTCCCGATCCCAGTCGGCGCGACTGTTGATCCGGAACCCGGCGAAGCCGAGATCGCCCACCGGTTCCGGTATCCGATCCTTGACGCGCGGGCCGTATTTGAACAAATCCGGCGAGAAGGCAACGGGCTGGGCGATGCCGTCGGCAACTTCGTAGATCTCGACGGGATGGTGGAAATACAGCCCCAGATGGAAAAACCGCGCCTGGAACGGCAATTCGCCGCCACCCCACAGACTGTGTTCGGCGCGGAAGTTGTTGAGGGCCTGATAATCGTCGTACCTAAATTCTGCAATCTCCTTATGTCATAAAGAAGGTGGTGAAAAACAGCGATTCAGAGCGTTGATAAAAAGTGATTAAATTCGGTTGGTTAAACCCATACCGAAAAAATATTTTTCCGGCTGTCTGGGGCGCTGGGAGGTCACACGGCGGCGCTGAGGGATTATCCTCCAAAAGATTTTCCCTCGACTATTCCGGAGAACCTGATGAGCCACGCTACCGCCGCCCTCCTTCACCGCCGCCAGCACCGGAAGGCGCGCCACACGGCCAAACGTCAAGCCCGGTGCCGCGCCCGGCGGCGCGCCGCCGCGGCGTGCCCCAGCCGCGGGCAGGCGGTCCTGTGCGAACTGTGCAAGACGATCCATCATTTTTTTCCCAATCTGTTCGACCAGCTGCGCCAGTTGGAAGACTGTCGGCAGAAATCCGACTATACGCTGGCGGAAATTCTGCTGGCGGGGATCCTGCTCTTTGTGTTTCAACAAGGTTCGCGCAACGCCTTCAATAACCAGCGGGCCGAGGCGAAATTCAGGACCCATTACGAGCGCTTGTTCAAGTTGCGGCTGCCGCATCTGGACACGGTCCACCAGGTGTTGTGCCGGCTGCCCGAAGCCGAGTTGGAACAGCTCAAACACACCTTGGTGAAGACGCTGTTGGAGAAGAAGGTCCTGCACAAGTATCGCCTGTTCGGATGCTGGTTTGTGGTGGCCGTCGACGCGACGGGGGTGGCGAGCTTTAGCGAGCGGCACTGCGAGCAGTGCCTGCATCGGACCTCATCGACCGGGAAAACGACTTATTTTCATCCGGTGTTGGAAGCCAAGCTGATCACCCCCTCCGGGTTGGCGATCTCGTTGGCGACCGAATGGATCGCCAATCCGACCGGTGAGTATGATAAACAGGATTGCGAACGCAAGGCGTTCGCCCGCTTGGCGGCCCAGCTCAAACAGCAGTATCCCCGGCTACCGCTCTGTCTGACCGCCGATGGCCTGTATCCCTATCAGGGCTTCTTCGAGATCTGCCGCGATTCCGGTTGGGCGTTCATCATCACCTTCAAAGACGGCAACCTGCCCACCGTCTGGGAGGACGTGCAGGGGTTGCTGCCCCTGACTCCAGCGCAATGCCGCCACGAGCGGCGTTACCACGGTTCCACGGTGATCGACCAGCGGTTGCGCTGGGTCAACCACCTCGCCTATGGCGGCCACACCCTGGCGTGGCTGGAGAGCGTGGAAACCGTCACGCCCGCCCAGGGCGCGAACCCCACCCAGCACCGCTTTGTCCATCTGACCAACCTGACGGTGACCGCCCGCACCGTGGCGACGTTGAGCCGCACCGGCCGGTTACGTTGGAAAATCGAAAACGAAGGCTTCAATACCCAAAAGCACCTCGGCTACGGCCTGGAGCATCGGTATGCCCGGGTCAGTTGGCAAGCGGCGAAAAATTACTATCAATGCCTGCAAATCGGTCACCTGATCAATCAGTTAACGATTCTCAGCACGAGCTTTCAGACCCACTTACACGGCAAGATGACCTGCCGCCACCTCTGGCGGTGTCTGCTGGCCTTCCTCCTGGAGGGCGACCTCAGCCCGAGCCTGCTCGACGCCCTGCGTCCCCGGCGGCTCCAAATCCGGTTGCTCTAAGACATCGGGAGATCGCCTGCTCCGCAATCCAGGCGCCACCCGTCAACCCGCTCGGGAGGTGAATCCTACCCAACTGGATCATCGAAAGTGGTGCCGGCTTCTTCAACGCCCACCCCGTCACCGGGGAGGCGTGGAGGAGAACGGGAGAGGTGCGCCCGGTGATGGCGCCTCCGCTCCCCTTCGCCCAACATAGGCCGGACGCTCTGAATCGCTGGTGAAAAAACCACCAATTGACGGTACAAATTAAGTGCTATACCCACGGTTCAACTGGGATTTTACCCAGTTTAGTCCAGGGTGAATCTGTTTTTAGGCCGTTTTCCGGGACTTTCTCGAACCCGAGGCAGAGATCGCCCTACCCACCGGGTTGCCGGCAGGCTACGAGTTCGGTTTGATACTGGCTGCCAGGCGTGGGGTTAAGTGGGTTCGTCTGATACTGGCTGCCAGGCGTGGGGTTAAGTGGGTTCGTCCGCCAAGGCCCACCACGCTTCCCAGGCCGACGGATAGAGTGAGCAAGGAGGTATCCGCAAGTGCAGTTGGCGGCCGCCGGTGAGTAACTTCCCGGCCACCTGGATGAGCTCGCGGCGCAGGGTGGCGATTTCCCATTGCAGCAGGCTCGCCTCGCCACTGACCAGCGCCATCCACTGCAGGGTGTTATAGGCGAGGATGGCACACTGGAATAACGCCGCATTCGCCAGAAAGGTATCGGTTTTGAGATGCGCCAAGCCCATCTGGTTTTTGGCTTCCTCAATCCAGGTCTCGCAGGTCGCCCGTTCCCCATAGGTCTGGTGGGCCTGCCACGGCGCGAACGCTTCGCTGGTCACATAGCAGAAGTACACGTAGCCATCCTCGGCCGCTGCCTTAGCGCTGCTGGGATCGATCCGGGTATCCAGCCGCACGGCCACGAACCGCCGCAGTCGGTTCCAGTCCTGACAGGCATATAAAAACTCACAACACTCCCAACCGGCTTGGCCCGGCACGGCCGTCCAATCTTTGCGCGCCAGCAGCGCAGTCAGGTTCTTGAGCTTGACCTTGATCAGATAGCCATGCCCGCGCGCCTCCAACAGCGCCAGCAACGCCCCGACAAAAAAGCCGCTGTCACCTCGAAACACGACCTGTACCCGCGTCGGCAGATGCGCCAGCAATTGCTGCATGAACTCCACCACCCCATTGCTGGTGTACGCATTCCCCGTGCGTAACCACCCTTGAAGAATCTCCTGGGTGGCGGTACAAAAGGCTAACAGCGGATGGTACGATTTCGCCCCCCGCTTGTGCGGATTGTAGCCCTTGGCAGCTCCTTCGGGTTCCCCATACACCGTCTTAACCGTCGAGTCCACGTCGATCCACAGCCGCCGCTGCGCCCCGACGGTGGCGCCCCCGCTGCGTAACGCTAAGCGCCAGACGCGGCGGCGCACTTGATGCACTACCGTCTCGAGCTGCACGATCTGCCCCAGCCGCACCTGCTTGAACAGCCGCCCCAACGTGCTGTCATCCGGAATCCGCAACCAGCCGCTACAGCTCCGCAGCACCTCATCCGACCAGAGCCGCACCACTTGCAGGAGCGACCTGGCGCCGCCGATCAGTCCGACTATCGTTAGCAGCATCGCGTCACCCAGCGTGTACACGGCACTCGCCCCCCGGCACTGAGCCACGGCCTTGTCCAACAACCCCGCCAACCCCACCCGCTCGTGAAACTTTAGCACCGGGATCAGTCCCGCCTGCCGGGTCAAGTTCTTCGCCCCACGCTGGATTCGCACCTTGCGCACTGTGCCGCGCGCTTTACGGGGTGACTTGGCAACTGCTTTTTGGGTAGACTTCTTCTTCATGGAAAAGGTGACTCCTCTGAACGCCACAAGGCGCTGTTAACTTACTGAGTAGTCTACCTTTTTCACCTCACTTTCGGTACCCTATTGCAGGATTTAGGTCGTAATCCACAGCCACCAGCCATGGCGGCCGGGTGTCGGTGAGGGGGATATAGGGTTCCCGCGCCAGGCGTTGCGCGGTTTCCCGCAGCCAGTCCGGGCTGAAGGGCTGGCCATTGGTTGGGGAACCGCCCTCGGTTGTGGCGGCGTGTACCAGGGAAGCCGGCAATACCCCGCAGGCGGCCAGCCCCAGCAATCGCAGCAAGAGTTCCCGTCGTGTCATAACGCTCGTCATACCCTGTTGTTTGTTGTTGTTGGAGCGGAGATTATATCGCTGGGAACGGCTTCCAGCACTGATTCAGTTTGATTAGTTCTATAATATTTTTTATAAATCAAATGCTTAATGTAATTTCCTGAAAAATGGGGCTGCTTGGCCGCGGAACGAAGCGTAGCCGTCCCCTGCGCGCGGAGTCGCTGAAATTTGCATAAAATGACCGCCAACATCACTCCCATCGTTCGAAGGATACTATTCGATGCTGGTTCTCCACGCCGCGTTTTATAAAGATTGCCTGCATCTGTGGGGCGAATCGGCTCCCTCCGCCACGGGAACCACCGCTGGCGCCTATCCGTATCGCACCGAAATGGCCCAACTGCGCGACGCGCTCGCCCAGGCCGATCTGACCTTGCTGGCTGGCAAGGCGGCGGTCGGGGAACGGATGTTCTGGTTGCCCACGCAAGGCGGCGCGCCACTGCCATCCTCGCCGCTGGTGGCCGAACCGCCCAAGTCGCGTAAGGCGCCCACCCTGGTCGCCTGGACCGTTCCCACTCTGGCCCTGAGCGCGGTCGATGCCGTCAACCTCCTCGCGACGGTTCGGAATCGCCCCGCGCTGGCGCCGGGCGTGGTCGTGGGCGACGAGTTGCGCTACTGGAGCGAGGCGCTACGCCTGGCCGGCGCTCTGGTCCATCGCGAACAGGTGTTGCCCGATCTGATCGAGCGGCGCGGCGCCTACCGGGCCTGCTGGACCCCGGTCTTTCTGGGCGAGGACGGTGCTCGTCTGGAGCGATTGGCCCGGGCTATGCCGTCCGCCGCTCGCGCCATCGGTTCCGATCATCGCGCGCTCCCCGATTCGGCCCCCCGCGACGTGCTGCGGGAATTCCTGGCCTGGATCGTCGATCACTTGGTCCGGCAGTCGACCGCGTTCCCAGCCGCCAAGCGCGCCGGAACGGCTTCGGCCAGCATGCACGGGCAATGGATTCAGGCGTTGCGGCAGCCGGATGGCGCGCTGGAAGGCGACAAAGCGGAACTGCGGCAACTATCAAAGCAGATTCGCGATTGGCAACGACCGCTGCTGCGACTGGTCAACGCGCCCTATCGCTTGTGTTTTCGACTGGAGGAGCCGGCGCTCGACGACAAAGACACGGGCGCGCTGTTTTTCCCCGACACCGGGACGGAGTGGCGGGTCCACTACCTGCTTCAGGCCCGGGAGGACCCCAGCCTGCTCGTTTCCGCCGCGGCGGTGTGGAAACCGAAACGGGGGACCAGCGAGGGTTTGAAGACCCTGGGTCCGCAGGCGCGGGAAGGGTTGCTGGCATCCCTGGGGCAGGCCGCGTCCCTGTGTCCGGCCGTCGAAGCCAGTTTGAACGAGTCGGCGCCGGTCGGTTACGAGCTGGATACCGAGGGCGCGTTCCGCTTTCTCGCCGAGGAAGCGGCCCTGCTGGAACAGAACGGCTTCGGCGTCATGCTGCCGGCCAGTTGGACCGGCAAGCGCCGCGCCAAGCTGGCGGCGCGCGCTCAGGCCAAGACCCGCTTCGAGTCCAAGGCCGGCATGACCCTGGACCGGGTGCTGGATGTCGAGTGGGAAATCGTGCTCGGCGAGGCCGGCCTGACGCCCCAGGAACTGCTGGCGCTGGCCAAGCTCAAGGCGCCACTGGTCCGGGTGCGCGGTCAATGGGTGCAACTGTCCGCCGCCGAAATCCAGGCGGCGTTAGACCTGCAGAAGCGGGGCGGGGCGGCGTTCGTCGGTCGCGATTTGTTGCGGCTGGCGCTCGGCGCCGACGCCGTTGCGGGATTGGAAGTGAGCGGCGTCAACGCCGACGGTCCGCTGGGCGAACTGCTGGCGGGTCTGGCTCAGGGTGATCGTATCGCGCCCTTGCCCCCGCCGCCGGGATTGACCGCTACGCTCCGGCCCTATCAGACGCGCGGCTATGCGTGGCTGGAGTTTCTCACCCGT
>CAVRCC010000062.1:0-32586 GCA_963719395.1 uncultured Gammaproteobacteria bacterium
GAAACATGATTGGTACAGATCAACAAGTCATTAAAAAAAAGTTACTGCTAACGACGACGGGGGCCTGCTGGCGGGAATTGGCCAGCGGTTTGTTCGCTTTTGTGATCGGTTTGGTGGTCATTTCCGCCGGCAGACCCGAACGGTAGAAACCGCCGCATGGCATTACCTCCGCGGGTTGCTCCAGGCGGAGACCAAGAATATGGAACGGATGGAGGAAGTCATCCCGGAGGCCGATCATCAAGCGCTCCAGCACATGGTGAGCGAGTCGGCGTGGGCGGAACGGGCGGTGCTGGACCAGGTGGCGCAGGACGCCAACCGGCTGTTGGGGGGGCAAGCCGACAGCAGTTTGATCATCGACGAGAGCGGGTTCCCGAAGAAAGGGCGGCATTCGGTGGGGGTGGGGCGGCAATGGTGCGGCCAGTTGGGCAAGGTGGAGAATTGTCAGGTCGGGGTGTTTGCGGCGCTGGGCTGCGGGACGAAAGCCACGCTGATCGATGAACGATTCTTCCTCCCGGAAGCGTGGACCCAAGACCCGAAACGCGGTCAGGCGGCGGGGATACCGGCCTCGCACTGCGGGTTCCAGCGCAAGCACGACTTGGCTCTGGAGATGATCGCCCACGCTCGCCAGCAGGGGATCGGCTTTGCCTGGGTGGGCTTCGATGGTCTGTATGGCAGCGATCCGGCGTTGCTGCGGACGCTCAACGACCGCGGCGAGCGCTTCGTCGGGGATGTTCACAAAGACCAGCGGATCTACCTGGACGATCCTCGGCCGGTCATCCCCCCGCCGGCGAGGCCGCACGGTCGTCCCCCGACCCGCCGCCAGGCGCAAACGCCGGCGATCCGGGTCGACCGGTGGGCGCAACAGCAACCCGCCGAGGCCTGGCAGCGAGTGACTTTGCGCGACGGCGCCAAAGGCCGGTTGCAGGTGGAGATCCTGCATCGCCGGGTCTGGCTGTGGGATGGCGACGAACCCCAGGCGCGGCTGTGGCATCTGATCGTTCGTCGGGAAGTGGACACCCCGACCGAATCAAGTACAGCCTCAGCAACGCCCCGGCCAGCACGCCGGCCCCCCGGCTGGCCTTCATGCAAGGGCAGCGCTATTGGATCGAGCGCGCCTTGCAGCAGGGCAAACAGGACGTGGGGCTGGGGGATTACCAAGTCCGGGGGTGGCGCGGCTGGCACCATCACATGGCCCTGGTGATGATGGCGATGCTGTTTACCTTGGAGGAACGGCTGCTCCATCAGCAGACCCGACCGTTGTTGAGTGGCACCGATATCCGAGCCTTGCTGAACCACTTCCTGCCCCGCCGGGATATCACCTTGGCCGAGGTCCTCCGACAGATGGAACTCCGCCATCGCAAACGCCAAAGCGCAACCAACTCCGCCTACCGTAGGCAGCAGCTTAACGAGTAGGTCGGTTCGGTAATCTGACAAAGTAGTTCTACTTTGTCAGATTTATCTGATTGATTTTTATATTAATGGTCAAGAATAGTGTAAATTATATCAAGATACAAGGCAGCTCAAGGTAAAACATGATTGGTACAGATCAACAAGTCATTAAAAAAAAGTTACTGCTAACGACGACGGGGGCCTGCTGGCGGGAATTGGCCAGCGGTTTGTTCGCTTTTGTGATCGGTTTGGTGGTCATTTCCGCCGGCAGACCCGAACGGTAGAAACCGCCGCATGGCATTACCTCCGCGGGTTGCTCCAGGCGGAGACCAAGAATATGGAACGGATGGAGGAAGTCATCCCGGAGGCCGATCATCAAGCGCTCCAGCACATGGTGAGCGAGTCGGCGTGGGCGGAACGGGCGGTGCTGGACCAGGTGGCGCAGGACGCCAACCGGCTGTTGGGGGGGCAAGCCGACAGCAGTTTGATCATCGACGAGAGCGGGTTCCCGAAGAAAGGGCGGCATTCGGTGGGGGTGGGGCGGCAATGGTGCGGCCAGTTGGGCAAGGTGGAGAATTGTCAGGTCGGGGTGTTTGCGGCGCTGGGCTGCGGGACGAAAGCCACGCTGATCGATGAACGACTCTTCCTCCCGGAAGCGTGGACCCAAGACCCGAAACGCGGTCAGGCGGCGGGGATACCGGCCTCGCACTGCGGGTTCCAGCGCAAGCACGACTTGGCTCTGGAGATGATCGCCCACGCTCGCCAGCAGGGGATCGGCTTTGCCTGGGTGGGCTTCGATGGTCTGTATGGCAGCGATCCGGCGTTGCTGCGGACGCTCGACGACCGCGGCGAGCGCTTCGTCGGGGATGTTCACAAAGACCAGCGGATCTACCTGGACGATCCTCGGCCGGTCATCCCCCCGCCGGCGAGGCCGCACGGTCGTCCCCCGACCCGCCGCCAGGCGCAAACGCCGGCGATCCGGGTCGACCGGTGGGCGCAACAGCAACCCGCCGAGGCCTGGCAGCGAGTGACTTTGCGCGACGGCGCCAAAGGCCGGTTGCAGGTGGAGATCCTGCATCGCCGGGTCTGGCTGTGGGATGGCGACGAACCCCAGGCGCGGCTGTGGCATCTGATCGTTCGTCGGGAAGTGGACACCCCGACCGAGATCAAGTACAGCCTCAGCAACGCCCCGGCCAGCACGCCGGCCCCCCGGCTGGCCTTCATGCAAGGGCAGCGCTATTGGATCGAGCGCGCCTTGCAGCAGGGCAAACAGGACGTGGGGCTGGGGGATTACCAAGTCCGGGGGTGGCGCGGCTGGCACCATCACATGGCCCTGGTGATGATGGCGATGCTGTTTACCTTGGAGGAACGGCTGCTCCATCAGCAGACCCGACCGTTGTTGAGTGGCACCGATATCCGAGCCTTGCTGAACCACTTCCTGCCCCGCCGGGATATCACCTTGGCCGAGGTCCTCCGACAGATGGAACTCCGCCATCGCAAACGCCAAAGCGCAACCAACTCCGCCTACCGTAGGCAGCAGCTTAACGAGTAGGTCGGTTCGGTAATCTGACAAAGTAGAACTAAGTCTGGGCTGTGGAAACCCGGCGCGAGCGATCCTGGACCAGGAAGCCGGCCAACAGCAGCGCCACTAAGGCCAAGCCGAACAGTGCCTCAGGTTCCGGCGCGCCCCCGCCGGTGAAGGCGCCGGCGCTCGTGATCGGCACTGCGGGTTCGCCGTAGGCTCGTTCGGTCGTGCCCTTGACCTGCGCCACTGGCACCGGCAGCGTTGGCGTGGAGTCAGGGTTGGGGTTGTAAATCTTTTCCGATACCGCGACGAAGGCGGTCCACGGCGTCACCAAGGCAAAATTCAACCCCAGTTCGGTGATCCGCTGCTTGAGCGCGTCGGTGTTGACGGATTCGTTACCAGGTTGGTGGGCGCCGGTCGTCAACTGATAGTGCAAGTCGCCGATGAGGGAGCGCGCCCAAATGATCGGCACCGCTTCGCCCTGGGTGCTGGTTTCCGGCAGCTCGATTTGCAAGGGCATGGTCGCTGGACGGCCTTGCACTAAGCCGCGCACCGTGATTTCGTGCTGGCCGGGACGGCCGTAACGGCCCTGGACGCGCAGCGATTGCCCGGCGAACAGATCGGGCAGGCGGTCGGGACTCTGCTCGCTGACCTCCATCCCGCCCCAGTCGATTTGAATGTCGGTCAATACCGGTGATTGCAGGCGGTCGGCCAGTTCGCCGGCCACCTTCTCCAAATCTTCGGTGGGGTCCATGGTGCGGGTGAAACCCCGTCCGACTCGGCCCATCTCACTCAACAGGTAGCGATTGACGCCGGTGCCCACGCCGAAAGCGTACAACCGCGCATCGCCGAGTTGGGTCTTGAGCAGCCTCAAAATCTCGGCTTCGTTGCCGATGTAGCCGTCGGTCAGGAAGGTGACGAGGCGCAGGGCGCCGGTCGGGACTGGCGGGGCCAGGGCCTGGCGGATGCCGGTGCTCATCTCGGTGCCGCCTTCGCCGTTCAGCGCATCGGTGTAGCGCAGGCCGGCCTGAATGTTCTGGGGCGTTGCCGGCAGCGGCTGGGCGGAGAATTCGGTGGCGGCGTCGCTGAAGCGGATGATGCGGAAACTGTCGGTGGGCCGCAGCCGCCGCAGCGCGGCCCGCATGAAGGCTTTGCTGGCCTCGATCGGCAAGCCGTCCATCGAGCCGGAGCAGTCCAGCACGAACACCATTTCGCGGGGAGTGATGTCCGCCGCCGCCGGAACCTGGGGCGGTTCGAGCAGCAGACTGAAGAAGCCGCCGCGCTGGTCGCGATAGGCCAGCAATCCGGCCTGGGTCCGCGCCCCCGCCAGGGTATAGCGCAGCACAAAATCGCGGTTATCCAAAGTCCGGCCGTTCGCCAGCCGCACCTCGGCGCGGCCTTGCTCCGGAGTCGCCGTGGTGATCGGATGGGTGCGGCTTTCGATATTCGCAATCGCCATGCCGGCATTGAGATGGATGGCCAACCCCACTCGTTCCGGGTCGATCTGCTCGGGGACGTTCAATTCAAATACCGGTGGGTAGGCGGGCAACTGTTCGACTTCCCACTGGCCGTAGGCGGTTTGGCTATTCTTGGCCGTCGCGCCGCCGGAAGTCCCCGTCTTCGCGTTCCAGTGCTGGACGCCGCCTTTTGGCGCGGCTTGGCCCGGCGCGACGCCCGCGCCCTGCGGCTGATAGCGCGGCCCCACCACCAGCGGGATGACCAGTTCATACGCGCCGTCCACCCGAGGCACGGTCTGGGCGTAGGTCAGCGTCACCTTGATCGGCAAACCCGGCATCAGGTTGGCGATGTCCTGGGTGAACATATTCGGACGATGCTGACTGAGCAACGCGGCGCTACGGCCCTCGCTTTTCGCTTTCTCAAAAGTGGCGCGGGCTTCCTCGATCCGCTGAATTTTGGCCTGAACGCGCTCGTCGCCGACCTCCATGGTCATGGCGTTGACGGCGGCGTTCTCGTTCAGCGGAAACAGATAGGTCGCGTGTACCGCCTGATTCAGAGGATTGGCGAAGGTCTGCGTTACCGTGACCTGCGCCACGTCGCCCTGCACGTCGGCGTCGATGTCGGTTTTGAGCAGCGGCAAGGTCACGGGTTTGCCGTCCACGCGCGCTTCGATGCGTCCGCCCAAGTCGTCGGGAACAACGGCCAGCGCGCCGGACCACGGCAGCCAGGACAGGAGGGTGATTAGGACAAGGTGGATGTTTTTCATGAGGGAATCCTCGCAAGGTCAGAGTTTCAAGGGCAGGGGTTGAGGGTGGATTGGGAACGGGGACGAGGGCAAATCCAGCGCCCGCCACACCGCGACATCGAAGGTTTCCGCCGCGTCTGCCGGCAGTTCCCAAGGCGCGATCCGCTGGATCATTCGCCAGGTCGTACCGGGCGCTTGCAGCCACCGCCACACCGCCTCGGCGACGTGGGGGGTCCATTCTCCCCGCTCCGAGACATACGTCACGGTTACCCGCCAGACCCGCCCTTGCGGATCGGTGCTGCGGTACACCGCGCTGGGAATGGGGCCGCCGGTTTGGCCGAGATAGCGCACGGCGTGACCGGCGCCGGCCAGGCACTCTTCGGGGGCATGGAGATGGCGCAACGGTGCAGTGGTGCTCACCACCAGCAGGCCGTAAGGGCCATAGGCGGCCCGCGCCGCGCCGCCGCCGTAGCGGGTGAAGTAATCGCGTTCCTGCGTCGTGAGCACGCCGGGTTGCGCGGCAAAGACAGCGATGTAACCGGGCAATTGCGGCGCGGGCAGCGGCCGGGCTACGTCCACCGGTTGCGGCGGCAGCGCGACGATCCCGCCGCAGGCGGCCAGGAACGCCAGACCGGCGAGCGGCTTGACCGAAAAGAGCTGTAATGCGTCGGAGCCGGCCGTCGTGGACGGTGGAACCGGGAGCACGTCGCCGCGCCTGCGTCGCGCCCAGAGCAGGAGGGGCAACGCCGAAAGCGTCAGCGTGAGGAGGCCAATCGTGCTGTGCCAGGGCTCGGCCAGCACATCCACGCCACCCAGCGCCTCGCGGTGGACCAGTCCTGTCGCCAGAACGACGATGCGCAGGCTATTCCCCAGCGTCGCCGCCGCCAGCGCCAGCAGCGCGCCCCAGCAGGCGCGGCCCAGCGTGGGGCGGGTCAGCACCGCGAGGGCGACGAACAGCAACAGCAGCAACAGCAAACCGCGTGTACCGGAGCAGGGGAGATCGACCAGCACGGTCTGCTCGCGCCACTGCAACTGAATTCCTTCACACTGGACCGGCGCGCCCAGATTGAGCATCGTGCAAGCGCCAACGGCGGAAAGTTGTTGCAAGGCGAAGCCGAAGCCGCGTTGCAGGACGCGTTCGACCGGCAGGGCAAAGGCGAACAGCACCGCCAGCCAGCCAGGCGCCAGCGGGCGAACGCGGCGGTCCAGGCCCAGCAACAGACCGATGGCGTAAACATCCACGGCCAGGGCCGCCGCGCCGAGCGTGTTGATTCCCAGCCATTGCCCCAGCAGGCGAATGGCGGCGGTCAACGCCAGCAACCCCAGTCCAACCCCGCGTTGCCGTGAGTCGGCGGTCCGCAACGGGCTGGTTGCGCTCCACAACAACAGACCCAGGGTCAGCGCCGCCACCCAAACCCCGTAGGAATCGTAGGCGGGATCGAACCAGGTCCCCACCAGCCAAAGCAGGGGATGGACGGCCAGGAGCACCAATCCCAGGATCAGGGTGGCGGGACCTAACAGCGGAACAAGTGGGTAGCGCATGGCGTGACTCCGGTAATTCGCCAGCGCAGTCTGCGGATAGGGTATGCGCGCTTCGTGGCGCGCTCGTGCAAGATGGTGGAATGATCGTGCAAAGCTGGTGCAAGCGGTTCCGCCGCTGGCGCTGATCTTCGCCGGCGCCGCCACGACCCATCACGAAACGGTCATTGCGGCGCAATGATCCTGTTTCCTGGTCGCTCACCGCGCCGCGTGCGGCAATGCGGTGGGTGGGCCGTTGCAAAACGGGCTGGGCGACTGGACTTGCGACCTGCTGCTGTTCCTGAATCGCTGGTACAACGCCTGGCGGCGGCGGGGTGCTGTACTGCAACGACGGCGACGGGGTGGAGAGTTGCACCACGCTGGTGGAGCATTACAACGGGGCGTTGGAAATCCTGCGCTGGACCCACCGGCAGGCGGTGGTGATGACCCGAGTCGGTGAGTTTGGAATCACTCACCATTCAGCAAACAGCACCGTCTGCGCGCCCGGCGCCAGCGGCAAGCGAACTTCACCGGGGTGGATCACATAACCCGGTTCGATCTTTTCGCCCAAAGCCTGGCGCAAAGCCAAAATCCCGGCGGCCATGGCGGGCCTCAGCGTCGCCGAAAGTTTGACCTCGATGGGCTCGATCCGCCCGCGCGTTTCCACGACGATATCCACCTCCACGCCAGTCGCGGTCCGCCAGCAATAAGCCTGTGGTTCTGCACCGCGATGCCACATTAACCGTCGGGCGCCGATTCGAACCGCAACGGCTCGACCAGCAACGGCACATACTCCGGGAAATAGGTTCCACCGGCCTCGAACGGCTGGTCGGGGTCGATGAGCGTTGCCGCGTTGCCCACGCCATAGGTGATCGAAGCGGGATTTTCCATGTCCACCGGCCGGTCGGCGATCACCTCGCCGACCTGGTAGGGCTGCCCATCCTGATGAGCGAACCCCTCCTCCCCTTCCCGGAAATAGCGGAAGGTCATCGGCGTGGCCGGGAACACATCCTTGCCCTGGACGTAGCGCTGGGTGACCACCACCTGCCGATAACGGCGGGCGGCGTCCAGAGCATCGTCCCTGGGGGGATACAACAACTCGCCGCGAATGGCGCCGTCGGCGGCGAGATAGCCGCCCCGCGCGGTGAACTCCCGCAGCAGCGTTTGCCGCAGCGCCTGACTGGCCTGGAAACCCGCTGCGCTCGCGGTATCCAGCGCCGGCCAGGCGGCGGAATAGCCGTTGGCGGGCTGGAGCGCGTCGGTCAGAAAGCGTTCGATGGCGGCGGGCATGTCCCCATACAGGCTCGCGCCGACCACATGGTCCAGGAAATGGCGGAATTCGCCTTTGTCCAGATCCCGGTTCACGGGATCGCCCAAGCGCGCCTGGCCGGGGGTTGCATCGGCCTGGGCGTCGGCGCGGGCGAGATAGCGTAGAGTGTCCATTTCCCGCCAGCCCAACTCACCGGGAAACTTGCGCGGCAGCGACCAGGTGGAATCGACAGTGTTGCCGACCCCGGAGGTGAACAAAGGGAACTCGGTGCTGGCGACGCCGCTGTGGCAGCCGATGCACTGCGCCAGTTCCTCGCGATTCTGCGGTCGCAACGCGCCGGTCTTGTCCTCGATGTAGCCGGCCAGATACCAGCCCACGCCGTTGTCCACCCAGCCTTGCGCGTCGTTGCCGTACACCGGCGCACCCTCCAGGGCAATCGCATAAAAAAGTTAAATAGAATCAATTAGTTGGTATTTTAACTTATCTTTGGTTTTCTGGATGATTTGCACGACCTTTTCGAGGGAATAGCATCCACTGAAAATCTCTCAGTCGTTTTTGCGGCCTTGATCATCATTCCGGCCAATACCTTGCGATAAGCAGGGGATATAAAATTGAATATCATATATTAATCAGCAATTTATGTTCCATTGCATAAGGTTTTCGGCTCATGCCTGGCCGGAATGATGATCAAGGCCGTTTTTGCATAGCTTAACGAGGTTAAGCCGCATGGTTCTCCGCCCTAAAGTTCAGTCGCCTACTCAATTAAAATTACCCCCGCAATGTGAGTTCAAGCTGCTGGTTAAAGCGCTACAGCACGCTCAAAAATCATCAGTCCCTCTCACGGCCAAACCCAAACCCACACCCATGCTTTTAACCAGCTTTTCGCGGTTGACCGATCCGCGTCTTGATCGAAGGAAACGGCATCTTTTAATCGATATTGTGGTCATCGCGCTCTGCGCCGTGGTGTGCGGAGCCGATGACTGGGTGAGCATTGAATCGTTTGGTCGGACCAAATACGATTGGTTGAAAGAATTTCTGTCCCTGCCGAACGGGATTCCGTCTCACGATACGTTTGGCCGGGTCTTTTCCTTGCTGTCCCCCGACGAATTCGAAGCCGGTTTCCTGCGGTGGGTCAGCCAGCTCCGGTTCAAAACCCCAGGCGAAATCGTGGCCGTTGATGGGAAAACTTTGCGGCGGTCGCATGATAAAAAAAACGGCCGATCGGCGATTCACATGGTCAGCGCGTGGGCGTCGGACAACGCGTTAATCTTGGGCCAACGCAAAACCGATGCCAAATCCAACGAAATCACCGCTATTCCCGAACTGCTCCAAGTGCTTGATTTGTCAGGATGCATTGTCACCATCGATGCGATGGGGTGCCAGAAAAACATCGCCGAGTTGATTATCAACCAACAGGCCGATTACGTCTTGACCCTGAAAGCGAATCACGGCCATCTCTTTCAGGAAGTCCACGATTTTTTCTTGGATGCGGAAACGAATCATTTCCAAAACGCCGCGATTCATTATGTGGAAACGCAAACCCAGAGCCACGGGCGCCTCGAGGTTCGCCGTTACTGGATCACCGATGAAATTTCCGAGCTTCCATCGACGGCACCTTGGAAAAATCTGTCGCTGATCGGCCTGGTCGAATCCGAGCGAACGGTCGGGGGTAAAACCACCATCGAGCGACGATTTGTTATTTCCAGTCTGGAAAAGGATGTCACCCTGTTTGCGAAAGCCGTCCGGCAACACTGGGGGATCGAAAACTCCGTACATTGGGTCCTCGATATTGGCTTTCGCGAAGATGAATCACGGATTCGAACCGGACACGCTCCAGAAAATATGGCGGTTCTCCGACACATCGCCCTCAATGTATTGCGGAATGACGATACCCGCTTAGGCATTAAAAACAAGCGACTCAAGGCCGGGTGGAGCACCGATTATCTCACGCATCTTTTATGTGGAGAACTGGAAAGACTGCTACTTAATTGATGCAAATGTCAAAAATTTAAATGCGATTGCCCTGGCGCACCCTCTTCCTTGGCGCCGGGACGGAACTGGCTCGGGTAGAACGCTTTCCATTTGTACATATAGCGGATTTCCTTGACTCGGCGAGCGCGCGTGCCGGGATAGGGACTCACCACCGGATCGTTCCCATCCGCCGCCACGTCCACGTAATGCAGGGGATGGGCGATTTCCGCGCCGATCGGGTACAGGCCGCGTTCGAGGGCCACCGTCCGGGCCGCGCCCTGATAAAACTCGCCGTCCTCCGCGCGCAGACGATCCTGAATCGCTCGCTCCAGCAGGTCGAGGTTGCGGGCGTACACGGCCAGATCGAAACTGCCGTCCTCGCGCTGCATGAACGGCTTGGGCAAACGAAGGTAGATGCCGGATACCGAGCCGGTCATCGGGGTGAAAATGCCGTAGGGCATGAAATTCACCGCCCGCCAGCCGGTGATCCAGCGGCCGTCGCCGTCCTGGAACAAGCCGTTGCGCGGCGTGCCGGAACGGACGAAACCATCGGCGTCAGCGGGCAAATCCGCCGGGTCCAGCCCCGGAAACAGTCGGAACGGTGCATCGCCGCCTCCGCCGTCCCAGTCGCGCGGATCGCCGGGGCGCTGCCGGAAAGCGGCCCGCCAGTTGTCCTCGCGAAGGTAGGCTTCCATGTCCCAAGTCTGGGGATCGACGCCCAGCGCGGCGACGGCTTCGCGCAACTTCTCCGGCGTCAAGGTATTTTCCCAGGGATTGCGGCTCGGCGAAGCGGTAAACGGACTGATGGGCGTGAACGAATAGTCGAGTTGCAGGTTGCCGAGGCGCGGCTCCGCGCCGGCCTGCGGGAAATTGTTGCCCAGCCCCCTGCGATAAACCCCGTTGGTGTGGCAGAACAGACACGCATTCTGGGTTCCCCGCGAAGTCTCGATATGGCACTGGGCGGGAATGTGGGCGTAGGGATTGGAAAAGGTCAGGGGACTGCGGAAATCGCCCTTCGGAAAGCTGGGAACGGCATTGGATGGGGTTCCCGTGTTGACCGCCGGTTCATCCGCCCGACTCTGGCTATCGCTACAGCCCGCAAGCACCACAACCAACATCACGGCGGCCAAGACACCGTTCAAACCCTGCCGGGGACGATTCATGCGATTCTCCTCAAAATGAAAAAAGCCGGCGGCTCGCGACCGCCAGCTTTTCAAACCTCACGGCAAGCGATCAAAGACCCGGAATACCCCCGATGTAGCCCACCGGCGCATTGAATTTGTCGATCAGCGGCGTCAGTTGCGTCTTGAGATCGGCGTTGATCGTGCCCGGGAAATCGCCGTGGTGCTGGGCGTTGCTCATGATGTAGGCGTGGCCGTTCAGGTTCTCCACCACCTGCAAACCGGTGGATTCGGCGCCGGCGGTCAGGCTCAGGATGCGGGTCAACTGCTGGGTGTCCACGTTGTAGGCCCACACGAAGTTGTTGATGTGCATCCCCGAATCCTCGCCGACGAACAGGGTGCGCATCTTCTCGGAGAAGAACAGGTTGTCGGTGTTGGCGATGGCGTTGACATCGGCGGTGTTGCCGAAGGCATCGGTCGCGATCGGCCTGCCGAGCAGTTTCGGCTCCACGGACATGCTGGTCGCCACCCATTCGGAATCGATGGCGTTGCCCTGGGTATCCTTGATTCCCGCCTTCAGTTCCAGGGTGTAGGTGGCGCCCGCCTTGTTCTCCGGCAGCTTGATGTGATCGGCCGGCTCGGTGGAATCGGAGCGCATGCTGCTCTCGATGCGGGACATGGCCATGTACAGCTTCCTGTCCTTGGCGTTGATCGCGAGGCCCTCCATCTTGGTCCACTCGGTGGTGCCGCCGAGCAGAGCGGTGTAGCGGCGGGTTTCCAGGAAGGCAGCGGCTTTCTCCATGCCGGGCTTGAGCGTCAGGCACTCGTCCGAAGCGGAGCCGGCGCGCACCCGTTGGTAACCGGACGGGCATTGACCGTTGCTCGGGGCCGCTGCGTCGAAGATGTCGTTGAAGGTCAGGCTATTAGCCAACGCCTTGATCTCGGCGTCGGTGCCGTGACCCAGGCGAATCCAGGTCAGATCGGCGCGGCCGCCGCCCTGATCGCTGGTCTGGTTCCATTTCGCGGTGTACAGCGTACCAGCGGACAGATCGGCGGCTTTATCCGCCACGAACAGGGTCATCTGTACATAGGCGCCATCGTCGCCCAAGTAGGCGGTGCGGCTATCCGGCAAGACGAGAGCCTGCTCCCAGGTGCCACGCCCCATCGCATAGTGTTTGACCACGCTGGTGGAGCCATCGGCCTTGACCGTGACTTCGGGAATGATGCCGTAATGATAGGGATTGGCCTCCCGCTCGCCCTTGAAATACAGTTCGCGCATCGCCTTGAGACCGGCGGTGGTCGTTCCATAATTCTTGGAATCCAGCGGGTTGTAGATCAGATCGTAGTCTTCCTCGGAACCCAGGTGAGTGTTCCACGGCGTCTGGGAACCGAAACAGGGAATCCAGATGCCGTCGACCCCGGAGAAGTCGATGGGCCTGACCTGGGTCGCGGTCAGCTTGCCGTCACCGGCCTGGGCGATCTCGCTCAGGGTCATCGACATCGGCGACCGGGTGTACCAGCCGGGGGTGGTAAAGGCGACGGAACCGTCGCTCAGAATCCAGTCATATTCATAATGTGTCACCAGAAATAGCTTGTTGTCGATTTTCAACAGGCTATTGGCGTCCGGGGTCTCGGCCACCACCGGATTGCCCATCGGATCGAGCAGGGGCTCCATTTTGTAATTGTAAAGCTGGCCGGCGGGGTGTTTCTTGCCGTTGACCTCGGCCACCGGGTCCTTGACGCCGAACAGCACGGTGTAGGTCAGGGGTCGCTCTTCCACGCGCCCGTCCTGATAGGTCACCTTGGCCACCGATTTGGAATAGGTCCTGGCTAGTTCGTCGGTCGTGGCGGGCGCGGGAGTTTCGGTAAATTCCACCGACCGAACCGCGATGACCGGATCATCGTCATTATTATCGCAACCGGCCACTCCCAGCGCGGACAAAAGCGCAAACGTCAACAACTTCATTTTCATGGAAAAACTCCCCCCAGCGGCGGATGACTTGATTCAAATAGCCATCTTCGCACGCTACGGTTGCTAAAAAATGACAGCCCGGTGACGCTCGCATGACGGTGCGCACAGAGGGCTGCGACTGTCACGGTTCCTTCATCAAAGCATCATCAATTTGTTGCCCCCGCCCGCGACCATGCGAGGCATGGACTTCGACAACCTTCCCCCATCCCGCCGGCGCCTCCTGCGCATCGGCATCATCACCGAAACCTATCCGCCGGAGATCAACGGCGTCGCGCTCACCATTGCCCGCTGGGTCGAGGGTCTGCGCCAGCGCGGTCATTTCGTCCACCTGGCCCGCGTGCGCCAGGGCGAGAACGACCGCCCCCTCTCGACCGACGCGTTGGATACCCTGCCGTTGCCCGGCTTCCGCATCCCCGGGTATCCGCAACTGCAAGGCGGCTGGCCGGCGGTTCGATCCCTGCTGAAACACTGGCGGCAGCTTCGCCTCGACCTGGTCCATATCGTCACCGAAGGGCCGCTGGGCTACTCCGCCCTGCGGGCGGCCCGACGGCTGGCGGTCCCGGTCTCCACCAGCTTCCACACCCATTTTCAAAACTACAGCCGCCACTACCACCTCGGCTGGCTGGCGACACCGATCATGGCCTACCTGCGCCATTTTCATAATCAGGGTGTCCAGACGCTGGTTCCCACGGTGGAACTGGCCGAACAACTCCAGTCCATCGGTTTCCTCCGGACCCAGGTCTTGGCGCGAGGGGTGGACACTCGGCTGTTTTCGCCCCTGCGCCGCGATCCGGCGCTCCGGGCTCGTTGGAACGCGGCCCCGGACGCTCCGGTGGCGCTCTACGTCGGCCGGCTGGCGGCGGAAAAGAATCTGGAACTGGCCATCACTGCTTTTCAGGCGATCCATCGCATCCAGCCCGCCGCCCGGATGGTGCTGGTCGGTGATGGACCGCTCGCTTCCCGCCTGCGCGCCCGCCATCCCGAGTTCGTGTATTGCGGCATGAGGCAGGGCGAGGATCTGGCGACCCACTATGCCTCGGCCGACTTGTTCCTGTTTCCCAGCCTGACCGAGACCTTCGGCAACGTGGTCCTGGAAGCGCTGGCCAGTGGTCTGGCGGTAGCGGCGTTCGACTACGCGGCGGCGCACGCTCACGTGGAACCGACGCGCAGCGGCCTGCTAGCCCCGTGTGGCGATACCGGAGCCTTCATCGCTGCTGCGACCGCGCTGGCGCGGGACCTCGAGCGCGCTGCGGCGCATGGGTCAGACGGCCCGCCAAGCCATGCCGCGGCTGGATAACGAACGGATTTACGACCGGTTGGAAACCCTGTTCCTGAACGCCATCATGGGAGAGACCTCATGCGCGAACACCTGCTGAATGACGCGACCGAGCGGCCACGGCCCGCGCCGGCGCGCTGGTCGCGCCTGACCGACCGGGAACTGGCCTGGTGCCTGCGGTTTCAACAGATCGTCCATCACCGCTGGGTGGTGCGACTGTTCGCGGTGGTCAGCCGGCTGGGCGATGGTGTGTTCTGGTACGCGCTGATGGCCGCGCTGCTGCTGACGCAAGGGGTGACGGCGATTCCGGTGGTCGGCCGGATGCTGCTGGCGGGCGCGATCTGCCTGGCCCTGTACAAGTGGCTGAAAGCCAAGACTACCCGCCCCCGCCCCTGCGCCCAGAACGACCGAATCCAGCCCCGTGTGACCCCGCTGGACGAATACAGCTTCCCGTCCGGCCATACCCTGCACGCGGTGGCGTTTACCCTCATCGCCGTCCACGACTACCCACTGCTGGCTTGGCTGCTGCTGCCGTTCGCGACGCTGGTGGCTTTGTCGCGGATCGTGCTGGGCCTGCACTACCCCAGCGATGTGTTGGCCGGCGCCTTGCTGGGCGCCAGTCTGGCGCTGCTGGCGCTGCAATAGTCTTTCATCCAGGTTTAATCGCCCGGTAAAGGTGCTGCAACGTGGCGTTCCTACCCTTGGCGACATTAGAGTTGTCCATCAATAAAGCATAATAACTTATTGAACAACAAATGAATTTTTGAGGTTCCAGAGGCCGGCAGTCGCAAAAATAAAGTCATCCGCTAAATGCTTCAGATGGTTTCTCAGACGAAGGGTCAATACCCGAAAAACCTTCATGCCGCCGATCGCATGTTCCACGAGGACCCGAACCCGTCCGATCCGGCGATTTTCTCGCTTTTGCTGACGCGTTAACTGAGGATCGGGATTTTTTTTCGACTTGCGTGGTTTTTTATGAGGAATATGAATATTTTCAGGCGATAAATAATCCGTCTTGATGCCTTGATAGCCAAGATCAGTAGAGGCTTCGGTCGATGCAAACCCATCCATTTTCGGGTCGAACTCTTCTTTAAATAATGAGTAATCATGTTGACTTCCAGGGACGGTTTCGCCCAGAATCAAGATGCGTTTACCCGTATCCGAGACCAGCGTGTTCTTGACGGTATGAAAGCCTTTTTTGCCACTGAAATGCTTTTTTTGTCGGGCTGGTTTTTGGGGACGTTGAATGGGTCTTTCCGTGGCATCGATCAAAACATGATCAACACTTTCAACGAGTTGTAAGAGTTCTTGGGGATCATCCGTCGTGCGTTTGGGTAAAACGTTCAAATTTTTTTGAGTTTGCTTTAAGATGGGTAACAGACGCTGTACGGACTCGAATGCGCAACCGCGACTGATGTTGAAAGTGAAAGCCAGCACATCATAAGTTGGATAGTTTTTGAGATAAAATAAGATAAAAAGTAACTGGGCTTCTGGTAAGCCGAGCGCTGATTTGCGTCCACCTCCGATTTTTCTTCGGCGATGTTTTTTGGGCTTTCCTTTATGGTTTTTTCGCTGATCTCCTTTCAGACAAGCGGTAAACTCGTTCAAGAGTTTTTCGAACTCGTCACGACCTAGGCCAATTAAAGATCTTAATTGGCGATCATCGTTCACGACTTCTGAAACATTAATGGAAGGGGGAATCATCAGTATTTTTCTCCAAAATTAGCGCCGATAACGCTGAATGCCTAAAATTCTTGATTCTAACTTATTGAATTTAAAGGAAACTAAAAATCGAGGCCTATTATAACATATTGAATAAAATGGTAAAATTATTTATGGACAAGTCTATTATTCGATGTCACCCGCTGTGGAGGCCGCCTTGAGTACCAAACCGCTGATCACCACCGACCCCGCCCGCGCGTTCCCCGCCGTCCATCGCCTTCCTCCGCCAAAGTCGCGCACCCTCAGCGCGGAACTGGCCCACTCCCGCGAGGAGATTCAGGCGGCGCAGCGCTTGCGCTACGCCATCTTCGCCGGGGAAATGGGGGCGAAGCTGCACAACCGTATCCCCGGTCTCGACCATGACCGTTTCGATGCCTACTGCCAGCATTTAATCGTGCGCGATGCCTTGGGTGAGATCATCGGCTGCACCCGCATTCTCACCGCCGAGGCGGCGCGGCGCGCCGGCGGTTTCTACTCGCAGACCGAATTCGACCTCGCGCCAGTGCTGGCTCTGCCGGGACGGTTCATGGAAATCGGCCGCACCTGCATCCATCCGGATTATCGCAACGGCGCGACCATCGGCACGCTCTGGTCCGGGCTGGCGGCGTTCATCGCCGAACAGCAGGTGGATTACCTGATCGGCTGCGCCAGCATTCCGCTGGGAACGGATAGCGGCGAAGCCCGGGCGCTCTACACCGAACTGGCGCAACGCCATCAGGTTCCCGAATCGTTGCGGGTGAAGCCGCACCTGCCCCTGCCGCGCCGCGACGGCATCGCGTACAGCCAGTACACCGTGCCGCCGCTGCTGAAAGCCTATCTGCGGCTGGGCGCGCAAATCGGCGGCGAGCCGTGCCTGGACCCGGATTTCAAGGTCGCCGACGTGTTCATCCTGCTGTCCACCCAGCGGATCGAGCGTCGCTACGCCCGGCATTTTCTGGACCGGGATCAATGAGCGGACGCAAGTGGGAACGCCTGGCCCGCGCCGGGCGGCGCGGCGTGCGGTTGCCGCTGTTGACGCTGCACATTCTGGCCGGAATCCTGATCGCCGCCGCTCTGGGTCCTGGCCGGCGCCGCCGCTACATTTCCACCCGCCCGCTGGCATGGTGGAGCCGGGGGCTGTGCCGGATACTGGGCGTGCGGTTGCAACCGAGCGGGACGCCCCATGCCGGCGCGACCCTGTTCGTGGCCAACCATATCTCCTGGCTGGATATTTTCTGCATCGCCGCCGTCTGTCCCACCCAGTTCCTGGCCAAGCAGGACGTGGCCGGCTGGCCGCTGTTCGGCTGGCTGTGCCAGCGCGCGGGCACCGCTTTCATCCGGCGCGGCGGCGACAACGGCGCGGCCGAGGCGATGGAGCAACTGGTCTGGCGATTGCGGCAGGGCGAGCGGGTGTTGGTGTTCCCGGAAGGCACTTCCACCACCGGCGAGACGATCCGACGCTTCTATCCCCGGCTGTTCCAGGCCGCGATCCTGGCCCACCGTCCGGTGCAGGCCCTCGCCTTGCGCTATCCCCATACCGGAGGAATCAATCCGGTCGTGCCCTTCGTCGGCGACGATGCGTTGCTGCCGCATCTGTGGCGACTGCTGGGCGAACCGGGCATCGTGGTGGAACTGCGCTTCGGCGCGGTTCGCATCCCGCCGCATCCCTCCCGCGATGTTCTGGCGCAGCAAACCCAGGCCGAAATCAACACGCTGTCAGCGGCATCCCCGGCGGATCCCAGCGGCCAACGCCAATCCCGAACCCTCTATCCCGCCCAAATCGGCTAAGCTGTCAATCGCCCCTTGATCGCGCGCGCTTGACCGAGTCCCATGCCTACCATCCTGGTTGTCGATGACGATCCCCACATCCGCGAAGTGATCGGCTTCGCCCTGCAAAAAGCCGGTTTCGCCACCGTGGAGGCGGAGAACGGGGAACAGGCGCTGGCCCGGTTCCAGGAGACGCGCCCGGATTTGGTGGTGCTGGACATCGTCATGCCGGAACTGGATGGTACCGAAGTGTGCAAGGCGTTGCGTCGGGTCAGCGCCATCCCCATCGTGTTTCTGTCGTCGCGCGACGACGAAGTGGATCGCATCCTCGGCCTGGAACTCGGCGGCGACGACTACGTGACCAAGCCGTTCAGTCCCCGCGAACTGGTGGCGCGGGTGAAAGCCATTCTGCGGCGTGGCAAGGGCGAAACGCATGACCCCGCGACGCCGGGCGGACGCAGGCTCGACCACGGGCGGCTGCGGCTGGACCTGGATCGCTATACCGCTTGGTGGCAAGACCAGGAGGTGGTGTTGACCCTGACCGAGTTCGGCATCCTGCGCACGTTGCTGGGCCATCCCGGCAAGGTGTTCAATCGCGATCAGTTGATGGACGGCAGCTATCAGGACTACCGCGTGGTCAGCGACCGCACCATCGACAGCCACGTGCGCCGGGTGCGCGCCAAATTCAAGGCCCTGGGCGGAGACCCCATCGAAACGCTGCACGGGATCGGTTACCGGCTGGGATCCTGCTGAATGTCGTCGTCCCAGCCGCGTCTGAAGCTGCGCTACCTGCTGCTGGCGGTCAACCTGACGGTGCTGTGGCTGCCGCTGCTGGGGCTGGAGGCGTTGCGGCTGTACGACAGCGCCCTGGTGCGTCAGACCGAATCGGAACTGATCGCCCAGGCCGCCTTCGTCGCCGCCAGCTACCGCGCGGCCCTGGCGCGGCTGGCCCCGCAGGCCGTGGCCGACCCGGGGTATGGCCTGCCGCTCGCCGCGCCCTGGCGGGAACTGTACGGCCGCGAAACCCGCTGGCGACCGCGCCCGGCGCGGCTGGATCTGGCCGAGGACGCGGTGTACCCGCCGCCCCCGGACACCATTGCACCACCCGCGCCGCCCGATCCTTATGCCCAGACCGTCGGCCAGGAACTGCAAGCGTTGCTGCACGACGCGCAGGTCATGACTCTGGCGGGCATTGCCGTGACCGATGCGCAAGGTACGGTGGTGGCGACTACCGGACCCAGCTTGGGCCGTTCCCTGGCGACGTTCGAGGAAGTGCGGCGGGCCTTGAGCGGCGAGCCGGTGAGTCTGTTGCGCCGGCGCGTTCCCGACTCGGCGCCGCCCGCGATTGACTCCATCAGTCGCGGCACGCCCCTGCGGGTGTTCGTCGCCGCGCCGATCCTGCAAGAGCAGCGGATCGTGGCGGCGGTCCTGCTGTGGCGCACGCCGATCGCGCTCTCCCAGGTGCTCCATGGCAAACGCTATCACCTGCTACTGGCGGCGGCGTTGCTGCTGGGCACCGTGGTGTTGATGTCGGTGTTCACCTCCTTTACGGTGGTGCGGCCGCTCCAGGCGCTGGTGCGGCAGGCGCAACGCGCCACTGCCGGGGAAAAAGGCGCGGTGACGCCGCTGGTCCGGCCGGTCACGCGGGAAATGGCCGAGCTGTCGCAGGCGGTGGCCACGATGGCGCGCCATCTGGAACAGCGCGCCGACTATATCCGCACCTTCGCCGCCCAGGTCTCCCACGAATTCAAGACTCCGCTGGCGGCCATGCGGGGCGCGGTGGAATTGCTGCACGAGCATTTCGACACGATGACCGCCGCCGAGCGCGAGCGGTTTCTGGGCAATCTCGACCAGGACGCCGCGCGGCTGGAACGCCTGGTGCGGCGGCTGTTGGAACTGGCCCGCGCCGACGTGATGCAGGCCGCGCCCACCGACCGCGCCGAGGTCGCCGCCGTGGTGCGGCGTCTCGCCGCCCGTTACCAGGAGACCGGGTTGCAGGTGAGCGTGAGCGAGCCAGTCCCGTCCGTCGTGGTAGTCATGGCCGAGGACGTGCTGGAATCCATCCTGAGCAATCTGCTGGATAACGCCCGGCAACACGGCGGCGACGCCGTCACCATAGCCGTGACCTGCCCGGCGCTCGATGCCGGAACCGATGCCGTCCTGCTGATCGAAATCAGCGACAACGGTCCCGGCATCTCGGCGGCCAACGCGGCGCGGGTGTTCGAGCCGTTTTTCACCACCGCCCGCGCGCGGGGCGGCACGGGTCTGGGTTTGGCGGTGGTCAAGTCTCTGGTGGCCGCGCATCGCGGCACTATCGAATTGGGGGAAAGTTCGGTGGGAACGCGGCTGCGGATTCGCTTGCCGCTCGGGACGATGGATCGGTTACCTTAGCGCTTCAACCGACCTCAGAGCTATTCCGATTCGGCGGGTCGAACCGCCCATTTGGCGGGCGGAGGTGGCGGCGGTGCTGGCACGGCTGCTACCCGACCGACTCGACGCGCAACTGACCCGGCTGTGGGCGCTGGATTACCACGATGCCGACAGCGAGGCCGTATTGCAACAGCCGGATGGCTGGCGGTCGCGCTCGACCATCACCTGTTCGATACCCCCCCTATCACGCCGCCGCGCTGAGCCAGCCGGACGCCGTGCTGGTCACCGCCGACGAGCGCTATTTCGGCAAAGCGGCGGCGTTGGGACGAATCGTGCGCTTGCGCGACTGGCCCGCCTGGTTCGCCGGTCGTTGAGGGGCGCTTTGCTATCCTTATCCTGGAAGAGTGATACAGGAAGACTTACCGCCATGGGACGCAGCTCGCCCCCGACGACCGCCGCTTTATCGTTCAGCTTCTGCGCGACTTGCCGGATTTCAAAACCGTCCGGGGACGGCAAGCCCTGATCGAGAACACCGTCAGCGGTTATCCCAAGAGCCGCGTCCTGCTCGGCAATATCGAGTGGGAAGGCGGCGCGATGGTGTTCGCCAGCGACGTCATCCGCTGGTTCGAGAATTTCGAGGTGGCGGACGGCGTGGGCGCGCTGCCGCTGCTGGTCAACGCCATCGAACCGCTGGTCTCCACCGCGCAGCGGGAACAGTTGCAGGGGTTACAGCGGCGCCAGGGCTGGGGCGCGGAGCCGCCGGCGCCGCCACCGGAAGTCTGGCGTGACGACCGCTCGTCCACCGACATCAATCTGGAACGCATCATCGGCGAAAATACCCTGCGCCACATCAACATGCTGCATCGGGCGCTGCGGGCCGCCAATGCCGTGGTACGGATCACGATTCCGAAGCAGGGTTATGGCACCGGCTTCATGGTCGGCCCCGACCTGATCATGACCAATCATCATGTCATCGAGAACGCGAGCCAGGCGGCGGGAGCCGAGTTCGCATTCTTCTACGAACTGGACATCGCGGGCAACAAACGGGACGAGGTGATCGTGGGCGCGGCGGCCGATGGCCTCCTCTACACCGACCCGAAGCTCGATGTCAGCCTGATTCGTCTCCAGCAACCGCCCGAGTTCGGACCGCCGCTGGCGCTCAAGCCGGTCCGGGTCGAACAAAATCAGCGGGTCGCGATCATCCAGCACCCCGGCGGGTTCTACAAGAAAATCTCCCTGCAGAACAACTTCGTGGCTCATGCCGACGACCGCCTCATTCAGTACTACACCAGCACGGAAGCGGGCTCATCGGGTTCGCCGGTCTTCAACGAGGACTTCCAGGTAGTGGGCCTGCACCACAGTTGGACCGAGTTGGCGGAGCCGGACCCCGGCCAGCGCTATTTCCGCAATCAGGGCAGCAGCATGATCGCGGTTCTGGACGCGCTGAAAGCCGCTGGGCCGGCGCTGTGGTCGGCGCTGACGGTGGTCTCCTGAACCATGGACGCCGGGACTCGCCACGACTTCAAGGCGCTGCTGGTCGCCCAGCCGTTCTGGGACGATACCCGCGACCGCCGTGCCTTTCTGCGGGACCTGTTTGTGGGCCACCCGCTCTACGACGACCTCCTCAAGGAGGGAAAGTCCGCGACAGTCGCGTCCGATCTGGTAGACCTGTGTCCGACATTCCGCACCCCCTTACTCGGAATTCGCATATAGAGCGACAAAGTGTGCGCCGAGCAAGGCCAACAAGGTCTCATGAGCTTCCTTAAGATTCAAAATGGTCTCGCGGATCTCCTCGATCACGAGGAGATGAATCCCGGTAAAAAATTGAAAGACCCAGCGGGCCGTCGGACGATCGGTGGGGTGACCTTTTTGATCGGGAACGGTTTGTTGATGAGCTTTTAAGGCTTCACGAATGCGGTGTTCCAAGGCGCTGTAGACCAATAGGGACAAGGTCATGATCATGGCGAGGGCCATGATCCGCTGGGCGGACTTCAGAAACACGGTCGAGGCCATGAACAACGGATCCTTGAGGAACCGAAACCCCCGCTCCACTTTTTGTTGCTTTTTCAGGTACGCTTCCATTAATTCTTCATCGGATAACGCCGCCTCGTCTAATTCATTACTGGCCACAATAAAACAACTTTTTCGGTCGATTTTTTGTTGCCGACGCGGATCGTGGATGAACGAACCCATCTGGCCAGCAATCTGATAAGTGATTTTGCTTGGGGGTTGATGGGCCGTCGGCCGACCGCGTTTCTCATAGGTCGCGACTTCCATCACTTTTTCATCGAAGAGGGCGGTATAAGACAGGGTCGCTTTAAATTGATCGAGAGCGGCTTGTGCATCCGCAGCGCAAAAAAAGGATTGCTTACTTAATAAGTGAAAGGCTTTGACTTCTTGTTGGCCTTTTTTTACGTATTCGCGCTGGACACTGTTCTGGGCACGCTGGCGCGACGAAGCCGTGCAAATCACGATCCAGCGCTGACGAATACCCGCATACTCGACGCCGAGACTGCGCGAGCGGATGGGCGCGTCCGTGGTGGCGAGCTCGGCTGCCACGGCGTCGCTGATGTGCCGGGCCAGCGTAATGGTCTCCGGGACCCGCGTAATCCACCGGGTCTCCCCGAGACGAATCAAGGTCTCCTGGACAAAGCCAGCACTATCAAAGACATAGTATTGGACTTTAAAGTCTCGATTCAGTTGCCCAAGATGGACAGCGAGCGTCTCCCGAAAACCGGCTTTGTCTTCGCTATTCCCACTGAGGGGTTTCATGAATAACGGAATACCGGCTTGGTTTTCACAAATAAACTGAATCACCCACTGATTCAGATCGGGACGATGATCGCGGCTGTAGCCTTGGGTGATTTGGATCACCCCCGCTTGGGGGTCTTGATGACTATTGTAGTCGCCATCGACATGCAAACTCGTCGAATCCAAATGACCAAAACGACACTGAAGTTGCAGCTTTTCCACGGACGCCGCCGCGGTCATTGTATATAAATCTTCTACACCATAGGTGTAAATACGATCCAAAGCATTACCTAAAGTATCATCATTCAAGTGCCGAGCGTCAATCCCGTTTCCGAGTAAACGAGCCACCGGTTTATTCTCAAAGAAATGCGGTGTTAAATATAAAGCCCGATGACTAAATCCTAGACCGTTCAAAATCATGGCCTTGACCGCTTGTCCGACGGAAACGATCCGCTGTTCGTGATCTTGAACGATGACCGTATCGATGAGCTTGACGATTCCCAGTTCATCCACCATCGCCGCGACCAGACCCAAGTGGTCCAGATTGTAGCTCTGATAGGTGATCGGTCCGCGCATGGTTTTCGTATCAACATGGACAGCCATTGCTTTCTCCTTGATTATGATGACATTTCTTATTATTTTAGCATAATTCCACTTTTCGTCGTTAGGGGGTGCGGAATGTCGGCTGTGTGATCGGTATGCGGCTTATCCGGTGGGCGGCAGAGCGCCTTGCTGCGCTCTGCTGCATGCGATTCGGCAGAAGGGCGACACCGTTGGCGAATTGAGGGCTGCCCTCGACCGCCTTGAACAGGCCCTCTGCCAAACCAACGTCAAGCCACCCAAGGTCAAGTGGTATGGCGAGCCCTATCTCGGCCTCGATTACTTCGATCACACCCAGGCCCTGATTTTCTTTGGCCGCGAGACCGAGACGCAGCAACTCATCGAGCGCCTGCAAACCCAACAGGGACAGCGCTTGCTGATCGTGACCGGCGCTTCGGGCTCCGGGAAATCGTCGTTGGTGCGGGCCGGGCTGTGGGCGCGGTTGGAGCAGGGTCGTTGTCCGGAAATTCCCGGCAGTCGCGAGTGGCTGATCACGGCCATGATGCCCACCGAGTGGGGCGATGATCCGCTGTTATCTCTGGTCAGCAGCTTGAAGAAAGAAGCTCCCCCCGACCTGAGCTGGCTGCGGCCCGGCTCCGAGTACCCGCGGCTCAAGGCGAACCCGGAGACCTTTCCGGCGCTGGTCGAGCGCGTGCTGGCGCGTCGCCCGCCCGCAGCGGAATGGCTGTTGCTGCTCGATCAGATGGAGGAACTGTTCACCCCGGCGGTGGGAGATCGGGGTAACGCCTTTCTGGATTTCCTGCTGGAAGCCGTCAAGCAACCGCGCTTCCGGGTGGTGGCGACGGTCCGGGCCGACTTTCTCGACCGCTGCGTGGCGCACCCCGGTCTGTGTGGTGTGTTAAATCGGCAGGGACAGTACAGCGTGGCCGCGCCGGGTCGCCTGGCCCTGGAGCGCATGGTCGGCGCCCCGGTCACGGACGTCGAACTGTGGGAGCGGCCAGCGACCGGCGCGGAACGCCGTATCGACATGGCCATCGACGATGCGCTGGTGCGGCAGATCGCCGCTGACGCCTCGGGCGAGCCGGGCGGTCTCGCGCTGCTGGCGTTCGCGCTCCAGGAACTGTACCTTCGCTGCCGGGCGCGCGGGCGGATGGAATCTGGCGACGTATCAAGAGGCCGGCGGGCTGGCGGGCGCCATCGCCCGGCGGGCCGACGCGGCTCTGAGAGAAGCGGGGCCGGAGGCGGCAGCGTCGCTGCCCCGGGTGTTTTCGCCGCTGGTCTACGTCCGCGAGGAAGACAGGACCGCCACGCGGCGCCGGGCGCGGGAAACCACCTGGCAGGCTGATGCCGTGGCCCGTGGCACCATCGAGGCGTTCACTCAGGCGCGCTTGCTGGTCCGCAGCCGAACCGAGCGGGGCGAACGCCAGGTGGAAGTCGCCCACGAGGCGTTGCTGCGCGAGTGGCCGCTCCTTCGGGACTGGATCAGGGACCGGCGGGAGGCGCTGCGGCTGCGGGATCGGATCGTGGCCGAAGCAAAAGCCTGGGCGGATCAGGGACAGCCAGCCTTTCTGCTGTGGAAGCACGAGCGTCTGGCCCCCGCCCGAGCATTGCTCGAAGAGGCGGATTTGCTCGAACCCTTGGAACAGGACGAACATGTTGCCACTTTCCTTACGCCCGAGGCAGACCGACTGCTGGCCGAGTTGCCACGCGGCGATACGGACCACACCCGCCGGGAGGACATCGGCCGCCGTCTCTCGGAGATCGGCGACTCCCGACCGGGGGTCGGCGTCAAGGACGGCGTGCCCGACCTGCTGTGGTGTCCGATTCCGGCGGGCGATGTGGAGATCGAGAATCATGGCCGTTTCGCGGTGGCGCCGTTCCACATGGCGGCATACCCGGTGACCTACGCCCAGTACCAAGCCTTCCTGAAGGCCGAGGATGGCTATGTATCAGCCAACTGGTGGGACGGCCTCCAACGGGAACCGGAGCCAGGGCCGCAGTTACGCCGCTACGCCAGCTATCCCGCCGATCATGTTTCCTGGTACGACGCCACTGCCTTCTGTCGCTGGCTGAGCGCACGGCTCGGCTTCGAAGTCCGCTTGCCGGACGAATGGGAGTGGCAATGGGCAGGGCAAAGCGCGCGCGCAGACTTCGCTTATCCCTGGGGACCCGAGTGGCGGGAGGGTGTGGCCAATACCGCCGAGGCCGGCATCGGCCGTACCACGGCGGTCGGCATGTACCCGGAGGGTCGCAACTTCCAGGACGTGTACGACTTGGCTGGTAATATTTGGGAGTGGTGCCGCAACAGCTACGGCGATCCGCATCAGAAAACACCTAAGCAAGATGAGCCTCGCGTGGTACGCGGTGGCTCCGGGAATTTTGCTCTGGCCTTCGCGCGCGCCGTCCGCCGCCTCGACTACCACCCGCACTATCGCCGCGTCAGCTACGGTTTTCGCGTGGTTTGCGCGGCCCCCATCCTTCGCTGATCACCGAATCGCTGATCACTGGACAATGTCGCGCTGTTCCCTGGGGCCGCCGCGCCAGCGGCGGCTCTGGTGGGGCGCGCAGCAACGTAGGTCGGGTTAGGCGCGTGCGCCGTAACCCGACGCTTCGCAACGGTCGTCAACTTCGGGTTACGCTGCGCTAACCCGACCTACGATTCTGAAATACGGTTCGGGTCGAGTCGCCATTTCGCCCACCACGGGCCCGCAGGGACAAAAAAACCAGAGAGGCCAGTGATCAGCGGATCAGTGATCAGGGAAGGATGGGGCCGCGCAAACCACGCGAAAACCGAGGCCGCCGGCGCGATCGAACGGGGGGAAGTTGAAGCGGCGGCCGGCGCGCGCGCGGATCCGGATGTAGTCCCAGGAGCCCCCGCGCACCACGCGAGGCTCACGACCGGTCCGCTGGACTCGCTCGGAATGCTTGTATTCGTTTAGGCACCACTCCCAGACGTTACCAGCCAGATCCATGACGCCGTAAGGCGACCGGTCCTGGAGGAAAATACCCACGGCAGAGGTGCGACCGATATCTGACTCGGAGGTATTAGCGGCCCCCTCCTGCCATTTGGGTCCCCACGGGAAGATCCGCCCGTCCGTACCCCGAGCGGCTTTCTCCCATTGGACTTCCGTGGGCAGCGTGACCGGATAGCCGAGCCGATGGCTGAGCCAGGCGCAGAACGCCATGGCCTCGTACCAGTTCACCGCTTGCCGCGGGTGGTTAGCAAGGGACCAACCGGGCGCTATCGGAGCGCAGATGCGTTCGCTCAGGCCGCGCCACCAGCGGTCGTCGTCGTAACCCCGGTCCTGGATGAAAGCGTCGAATTGGGCGTGGGTGACGGGGTAGCGACCGATCCAGAAGGTTTCGAGGTGGCGCCGCTCGCCGTCCTGATAGACGAAATCGCTGGCAGGCACTTCGACCCAATCGATGTCGGGGATTCCGCGAGCATCCAGCCCAACGCCTTTGCGATCATCCAGATTCAGGCGACCCAAGAGCGCGGCCGACCGCCGCGCGGAGCCTGCGGTTCGGGTTCGCGCTCCGCGTCGGTGAGTCGCGGCAACCACTCGGCGCGCAGCTCGGCGAACAGCGCGTTCCGGTCGGCGATCTCTGCGCCGCTCTCCAGGAGGCACTGGGCCGCCACCTCCGGCTGGGCGTCGGTCAGCCAGCGGATGACCGGCGCGCAGTCTTCCGGGAAAAAGCCCCGCCAGCAGGACCACCGCTTCCTCCCAGCCGCTGCGTGCCCACCAGCGCTCCGCCGGCCATAACTGTGCCGGGGATAGCGTGCCCTGCTCGAACCGCTGCTTCAGACTCAGGGCGGTGAAATACTCTTGCAGCAGTTGATGGCGGAACCGGATTTCAGCCTGACCTTCGAGAATGGTCGCATCCTCGGCCTTTTTGACGAGGTTTTCCTCACCGAGCACACCCAACGGCTTCATCGCGTGCCACCACCGTCAGAACCCCGGCATCGCTGCCCTCGGCGCCGGACTCCGCGATCCGCCGCGTCTGCATGGACCAGGCGAGATCGGTCAGGCCGGCGAGCAGTTGGTCGCCCTCAAGTGCGTAACGGTAGCACCCCGTCGCCTCATCCCAGGCGGCCAAATGCTCCCGTTCGAGCAGGGTATCGACAAAGCGGGCGAACAGCTCGCCCCGGTTTCGGGGCAGGGTCTCGTCCCGGTCGAGCCACACCGCACAAAGCATGGTCAGCATGAACGGGTTGGCGGCCAGCCGGATCAGGCTGCGTGGATTACGGACGTGCTGTTGCCACAGATCACCTCTCCGTGATCTTCCCGTAGACGTTCCAGCGATCCAGCGGGATATCCTTCGTAGCCCAGAACAGTTCCTCGTCCGCCCCGGCCTCCAACCAAGTCGCCAGCACCCCGGCCAGCGCCGGGTCTCCCGCGAGCTGCCAGAACAGGCGCTCGGCGCGCGCGGCGCCATCGTCGCCGAACTGCAAGCGAACCCAGTGATGCAGGACGGCGCGAACCTGGGGTGGCGACAGCGGTTGTAGCGTCAGGGTGTCGAGGCCGAGGTCCAGCTCGCCCACATAGTCGTCCGCCCGGCAGGAGACATAGACCGGGGTGCCTTTCTCCAGCTTGCCGATCAGGGCGCGCACCTGTTGAGCTTTCGCCTGGCGCTGGTGGGTAGGGATTTCATTGAGACCGTCCAGCAACAGCACCGCCCGCTTCGCGCCGCTCAGGGCGTTCAGCGCCCAGCCGATCTCCGGCAGATGGCCGGTCAGAAAAGCGGGCAGCGGCTCCTCGCCCGTCCAATCGCCCAGGCTGACCAGGAACGGGAGCGGCGCGGCGGCATCGGTCTTTGCCCGTTGCGCCAGATCGGCGGCCAGCTTGTTCAGCGTGGTGGTCTTGCCCGCGCCGGGCCGGCCCAGCAACGCCGCCCGCTTCACCTGGCCGAAAGCGGTCAGGATGTCGCCGAAGTCCCGCGATTCCATCGGTTGCTGGGTGGCGGACGGCCGTCGCAGATGGCGCAACGGCGCGAGGTCATCCCAGGCGCCGCGCAGGGGACCGCCGTCGGCCCTTGCCTTGACCTGCGCGAGTCCACGCAACGGCGCATAGAGCGCGGCCTTGCGCTGAATGTCCGCCAGCAGCCGGTCGAGGTAGGCGTGTTCGTCCTCGCGACTGGGCAGCGCGCAGAGACGGTCGAGCAGGCGCCGCAGATCGGTGTAATCGGGATGGGGATTCGCCCCGAGGAAATCCTCCCGGATGACTTCCAACAGGCGAGCCAGACTGTGCCGGCCCTGATCGGTGCAACCGTAGGCCAGCAACTTGAGTCACGCATTCCCTGGCGAAGATGGCCGCCGGTCCGCCGGTTTCGAGGAGCGAGCGGGGATCGTGCCGCAGACCCTGGAAGGCCTGATCCAGCACGGTTCGCTGAAGCTTTGGATCCCGGTTGGTGAAAAACGCCGTCAACAGCCGACTCGCCCGCCGGGCAACATCTGCCTCGTCGAAGGGCGGCGAGCGCTTCAGCCATCGGCGGCTCAAGCGCCCGGTGTCGCGCCCGGCGCGAAGGTCAGGGTGATGGCGCCTTTGCCGCCCGCCTTGGCGCTGCCGATCAGATTGAAACCCCCTTCGGCGGAGATTTCCAGACCCACCTGCACCTGCTGGAGTTCGAAGCCCCCGACCCGGCGGATGTCGCCAAACAGCTTGCCGAGTTCGCCGGTCAGTTCCCGCAGCGAAGCGGCCAGTTCTTCCGTGTTAAGGGGAATCAGGTCCGTAACCCCTCTTCCGCCCCGACCAACACTTCCTTCCCCTCGCCCCGCACGCCCGTCGCCGGCGCGGCGGTCTCCGCGCTCTCAGCCTCGACCCGTACCCGAATGGTGCCCATGCGTCTGCTCCCGGTTGCCTGTCCGCTATTGCATTTTTGCGCCAAATGCCCGATTTAGCTAGGGGAGGTTTTGGGTCTACTCCACTTCCCGCCGCTCCACCAGTTCCCAGCCATGATACACCAACAGGAGACCGTGAAGCTGGGTGGAACCGGCCCGGCGGCGCAGGTCGACATCGGCCAGGTAGCGACGCAATTGCGCTGCGCCGTCGGCGATCAGGGCCGCCCGCCGCTCCGGCGTGTCTTCCCCGCGCCGCAGGTACTTCAGCTCGATCAGGTAACTGTGCCGCAGGTCGGGGTGCTTCATCAAAAACGGTTCGAGGAACAGGTCCGGAAAGCCCCGGCCGGCTTCGCGTTCGCTGCGGGTGAGATAGAAGGGCAGCACGTTGAGATAGGCCAGCAGAAAGCCCTGGATGACCTTTTCGCCTGGAGGTAGTCGCGGACGCTGGTCTGCTCGGCCACTTGTGGGCAGGTAGTCGAAAAATCCGGTCCATTCGCCCCGATAGGCCATGGCGGCCAAGTGGTCCTGGAGAGTCCACAGGGCCGGGGTGAAAACGTTCACCTCCCAGTAGGCATCGCGCAGGTAGCTGTAGTGCAACTGCCAGATGGTCTCGTTGGGCACGGTCAGTCGCACCCGGCCTTCCTTCATGCCGCCGTGAGTGAGCAGACCCAGGTGATAGAGCAGGGAAATGAAGTGTTGCGGTTCGGTCAGCCGGGCGACCGGGAAGCTGCCGATGATCGGTGTGGGTGAGCGGGCGATGGCGCGGGGCAAAACCGCGTCAACGAAGCGCAGCGCGTGTGGCCGCGCGGGCACGGTTGCGAGTTCGAGTTTGCGCGCACGTTGTGTACACGGATCGGCGTGTGGGTGATCGCCGCGAGCGCGACCGCAGTGCGGATCAACTGCCCGCCGCCTTCCCCCCAGGCGCCGTCAATTTCCCGCATCGCATTCGCCATGGGTTTGTCCTCTGATAGAGCGCTATAGCGCGATTGCCCCGCGCCGCTGGGCCGACTCGCCGCCAACAAACGCCGAATACCAGCAAAATGCTATCATTATTCTAGCGTATTACCTCGGAGCCCTCACCCATGCCAAGCCTGGTCATCAAGGATTTTCCCGCTACCCTGCACGGCCGGTTGCGAGAGGACGCCGTGCGCCACCATCGGTCGCTAACCCGGCAGGTGATCCACCTGCTGGAGACCGCATGTGGTTCGTCCGCTCCAAAGCCGGTCGAAACCTCTATCCCCGCCGCCGTGCCGGCCGAAGTCCAGACGCTGTTCGAGACCGCGTTTCCGGGTCAGGAGGAACCGCCTGCTGGGTCGCCTGATGCGCGAGGCCGCCGAACAGGAGCTGCAACGGCAACGCCGCCGCGCCGCCGTCGCGGCCATCAAACAGGCGCGAGCAGAAACCGCTCCCCAAACGGCCGAGGCGATCAGGCAGCTTTGGCGGCGTTGCGCCGATGAGTCCGCTACGTCGGACCTTCCCACCTGCGTGGTGGATGCCAGCGTCGCCGTGAAGTGGTTCGTGCCGCAAGACCCGGAGGAAACCGATAGCGTCATCGCCCTGGAGTTGCTGGATGCCTATGCCGACGACCGGCTTCGGCTGGTCGAACCGCCGATCTGGCGGGCGGAAGTGGCGGCGGTGCTGGCGCGGTTGCTACCCGATCGACTCGACTCGCAACTGACCCGGCTGTGGGCGCTGGATTACCACGACGCCGACAGCGAGGCCGTGTTGAACAAGCGGGGCGGCTGGCGGTCGCCCTCAACCATCATCTGTTCGATACCCTCTATCACGCCGCCGCGCTAAGCCAGCCGAATGCCGTGCTGGTCACCGCCGACGAGCGCTATTTCGGCAAAGCGGCGGCGCTGGGACGAATCGTGCGGTTGCGCGACTGGCCCGCCTGGTTCGCCGGTCGCTGATGGGGTGCCCACGATCACGCCAATGGTTTCCCGCCCCGATCCCGCCCGTCTCACCCGCTTCTTCCACTTCCCGCCGCTCCACAGTTCCCAGCCATGATACACCAGCAGGAGACCGTGAAGCCGGGTGGGACCGGCCCGGCGACGCAGGTCGACATCGGCCAGGTAGCGACGCAATTGCGCTGCGCCGTCGGCGATCAAGGCCGCCCGCCGCTCGGGCGTGTCTTCCCCCCGCCGCAGGTATTTCAGCTCGATCAGGTAACTGTGCCGCAGATCGGGGTGCTTCATCAAAAACGGTTCGAGGAACAGGTCCGAAAGCCCCGGCCGGCTTCGCGTTCGCTGCGGGTGAGATAGAAGGGCAGCACGTTGAGATAGGCCAGCAGAAAGCCCTGGATGACCTTTTCACCCTGGAGGTAGTCGCGGACGCTGGTCTGCTCGGCCACTTGTTGGGCCAGGTAGTCGAAAAATCCGGTCCATTCACCCCGATAGGCCAGGGCGGCCAGGTGGTCCTGGAGAGTCCACAGAGCCGGGGTGAACACGTTCACCTCCCAGTAGGCATCGCGCAGGTAGCTGTAGTGCAACTGCCAGATGGTCTCGTTGGGCACGGTCGTCGCACCCGGCCTTCCTTCATGCCGCCGTGAGTGAGCAGACCCAGGTGATACAGCAGGGAAATGAAATGCTGGGGTTCGGTCAGCCGGGCGACCGGGAAGCTGCCGATGATCGGACCGTGGGCTTCACCCTCTTCCAGCACCGCTTTCAGCCGCGCGAAGTTGCCGTTCAGACTCTGGCCCATCTGCACCAGATAGCGCAGCTTCGAGTAGTCGGTGCGGACATTGATGTCGATGAGTTCGGACGGAGGTTTACCCCGCTCGTACAGGGTGAGGGCGAAATACAGCACCATGTCACTGTTGAATACTACGGTGTCCTCTTCCTCGGCAAAGCGGTAACCGTTGTACCACTGTGTCAGCAGTGGCCACAGAGCAACGCTATCCGGGGCGCCAGGACGCTGGCTGATGGCGGCGAAATGATCGATCAGGGTCCGGGTTTCGTCCTCGGTAAACCCCGCCATGCCGGCAAAGGCCGGCTCCAGGGTCAGGTTGCGCAGGATGTTGAAACCGGAAGTCACGTCGTCCAGCACCAGCGGCGACACCCCGGTCAGGTACAGCCGCTTCAACCCCGAACCGCTTTGCCCGGTGGCGCCCTTGAGCAGGGTAAAAAAGTGCCTGAAGAATCCCCCGCCATGCGTCAGCCGCTGGTAGGACTCCCGCCCTTCCGTGGCCAACAGATTGTTGGCGAAGTGGTCGTATTCGTCGATGAACAGGTAAAAGGGCAACCGCTCGTCGGCCATGACCTGCAGCAGATGGCTGAAACGCAAATTGAAGTTCGGCTGGCGGCGAATTTCGGCGACCCGTTCCGCGGGCAAACAGTCCGCGTAACGATGG
>CAVRCC010000063.1:0-7247 GCA_963719395.1 uncultured Gammaproteobacteria bacterium
ATTTTTGTCACAAGTTAAGAATTTCCTTCTGTAAATTTTTCCGTGATACTTGGTGAGTGGTCACAATAAGATGTGGTTGAGTCAACATGAAAACACTACATTTAGCTATAGATCATTCTCATCACGGAAAAATTTACACGAGGAGCGCTTGTTGGGGTTGGCGTATTTCTACTGCGGCGCCGAAAATGCCATCGAAATGCAAGTCTGGGCCACCTGGCTGCTGTACGCGGTGTTGATCGACTTGACCGACGCCGTGGCCGAGGCCTTGGCGCGGCCGTTCGCCGACGTTTCCCCAGAGATGGTCTACCGGGGGCTGTATTTTGTAACCCAGGCGGCCGCCAAGGACCCGACCCTCGATCCGGTCCGCTATTTGGCCGACCAGGCCGACGAGCTGGGCATTATTAAACGACCCCGCAAAGCGCCTTACGAACGTCCTCCAATACCCCCAGATGACCACTTGACAATCAACCAAATAGCTTAACTTGTAAAAAAGATCTTAGCCCTGCTCGTCCATACGGTGTTGGAGTGGATGGATGATCAATACCGGCTGCTGCGCCAGAAACTCCCCTCCCGGCAGCAGTTGTTTGATGATCTGCGCACCCTAACCCGTTACTTATGCTTTGAGAGTTGGGACGACTTAATGACCTTTATGCTCGACAGCTTCAAACCGGGTCAGGTCGTGCCGGTTCGACTCCCACAGGCTGGAGAGACGTTCATACCCCAGATCGACCCCGCTCCTGCGTAGCCCAAAATGGGCGAAATTGCCAAAATGAGAATTGCTGGTCTGAGCATGCCGAACTTGTGCCTCACCACCAAATTGGCTATATTCCTGTTCCCCATTTTTCCGCCGGAATAGCTCAGTCGGTAGAGCAACTGATTCGTAATTAGTAGGTCGGAGGTTCGAATCCTCTTTCCGGCACCAGACCAAATAAGGGGTTAGGCGAAAGCCTAGCCCCTTTTTCTTTGCCCGTCGTCCACGGGTTGCCCACTCAATCACTGGCGTTGACGCCCGCCCGGGACAAATCCACAGCCCTGTCGCGCCCTGCCAGGCTCGCGATCATTTCACACCAGCACCAGATTATCGCGGTGGATCAGTTCCGGGTCGTCTACGTGGCCCAGCAGCGCCTCGATCCGGCGGGTGGTCTTGCCGATCAGCGCCAGCGCCGGCTCGGTATCGTAATTGACCAGCCCGCGCGCCACCTCGGTCCCGCCAGGGTCCAGGCACGCTACCAGATCGCCCCGGCTGAACTTGCCTTCAACCGCGGTCACCCCAACCGGCAGCAGGCTTTTCCCCGCCGCGCGCAGCGCCCGGACCGCGCCGGCGTCCAGATGCAGCCGGCCCCGGACCTGCAACTGCACTGCCAGCCACTGCTTGCGCGCCGCCAGCGGGCTTTGGCTCGGCCGCAACAGAGTACCCAGTTCCGCGCCCGCCGCGACCCGCCGCAGCACCTCCGGTTCCCGACCCCAGGCCAGCAGGGTGAACGCCCCAGACCGGGCCGCCTTGGTCGCCGCGTGCAACTTGGTCATCATCCCACCGCTGCCCAGACTGCCGGCGCCACCCGCCATCCCCTCTAACGCCAGGTCGCCGGCTCGGCCCTCGCCGATCAGCCGCGCGTCTGCGAACTGACGCGGGTTTTTGTCGTACAGCCCCTGCTGGTCGGTGAGAATGACGTACAACTCCGCCTCGACCAGATTCGCCACCAGCGCCCCGAGCGTATCGTTGTCGCCGAAGCGAATCTCCTCGAAGGCCACCGTGTCGTTTTCGTTGATGACTGGCACCACCCGCAACCGCAGCAGGGTGCGCAGGGTGTTGCGGATGTTGAGATAGCGCTGGCGGTCGGACGCATCCTCGTGGGTCAGCAGGATCTGCGCGGTCTGGATGCCATGGCGCTCGAACGCCGATTCCCAAGCCTGCACCAGACCCATTTGCCCCACCGCCGCCGCCGCCTGCAAATCGGCCAGCGCAGTCGGCCGCTGGCCCCAGCCCAGCCGCCGCATCCCCTCGGCCACCGCGCCGGAGGTGACCAGCAACAGTTCCCGTCCGGACTGGTGCAGTTCCGCCATCTGCGCCACCCAGGCATCGATGGAAAAATTGTCCAGGCCCTGCCCGTCGTTGGTGATCATCGCGCTACCGATCTTGACCACCCAGCGCTGGGCCGCGCCTAACTGTTCACGTGTCTTCTTGTCGAACATCGTCCACTCCTGCTTCCGCCGGGGTCGTGGTTCCGGCCGCCGCTTCGTCCCGCCGCCGTTCCTCCAGCCGTTCCATGACCGCGCCCATCAACGCCTCGGTCCCCTCACCGTTAAAGGCGGCGATCCCGAACACCGGCCCGGTCCAGCCCAGCGCCGCCGTGATTTCATCCACCCGCGCCACGCGCTCCTCCGGCGGCAGCAAATCCAGCTTGTTCAACACCAGCCAGCGCTCGCGCCCGGCCAGTTCGGCGCTGTACCGCGCCAGTTCGCCGAGAATGATCTCGACATCGCGCACCGGGTCGCCGCTATCGCTATAAGGCGAGACATCCACCAGATGCAACAACAGCCGGGTGCGGCTGAGATGGCGGAGGAATTGAACGCCCAGCCCCGCTCCATCCGCCGCGCCTTCGATCAGCCCCGGAATGTCGGCCATCACGAAGCTTTTCAGCGGCCCGACCCGCACCACGCCCAGGTTCGGATGCAGGGTGGTGAAGGGATAGTCGGCCACCTTGGGCCGGGCGGCGGATACCGCACGGATCAAGGTGGATTTGCCGGCGTTTGGCATCCCCAGCAAGCCCACATCAGCGATGACCTTCAGTTCCAACCGCAGGTCGCGCGCCTCGCCGGGCGTACCGGGCTTGGACTGGCGCGGCGCGCGGTTGGTGCTGCTCTTGTAGCGGGTATTGCCGAGGCCGTGAAAGCCGCCGCGCGCCACCAGTAGCCGCTGGTTTGGCTCGACCAGATCGCCGATCAATTCGCCGGTGTCGGCATCGTAGGCCACCGTCCCGACCGGCACGACCACGGTCAGGTCGGCGCCGCTGCGGCCGGTGCAATTGGCGCCCCTGCCGTTCTGGCCGCGCTCGGCCTGAAACCGTCGAGTGAAGCGGTAATCGGCCAGGGTATTCAGTTCGGCGTCGGCTTGCAGATAGATGCTGCCGCCGTCGCCGCCGTCGCCGCCGTCGGGGCCGCCGAAGGGAACGTATTTCTCGCGCCGGAAACTGACGCTACCGTTGCCACCGTCGCCGGCTTCGACCCGAATGGTCACTTCATCAACAAATTTCATAACGTCCCTCTCAAATTGCGGGCAAAGAAAAAGCCCCAGATGGGGCTTTTGACGCGCCCGAACCGCCGGCCGTTCACTGCGCCGGCTGGACGCTCACGTACTTGCGCTTGAATGGACCCTTGGTCTCGAACACCACTTGCCCGTCCACTTTGGCGAACAGGGTGTAGTCAACGCCGCAGCCGACGTTGCGGCCCGGATGGAATTTCGTGCCGCGCTGCCGGATGATGATGTTGCCGGCCCGCGCCAGTTGCCCGCCATAGAGCTTGACACCCAGGCGTTTGGATTCGGAATCGCGACCGTTGCGGCTGCTGCCGCCCGCTTTCTTGTGTGCCATGGCTCAAGCCTCCGGATTCGACGCCATCGAGGCGGCAGCCTGTGCGCCGCTGATGCCGCTGATGTGCAGTTCGGTGTAGGACTGGCGATGACCCTGGGTCTTGCGATAGTGCTTGCGGCGGCGGAACTTGACGATCAGCACCTTCGGGCCACGCCCTTGGGATTTGACGGTAGCGGTCACTCGGGCGCCTTCGACATAGGGCGCGCCGACCTGAATCTGGTCACCGTCGGCGATCATCAGCACCTGGTCGAATTCCACGGAGGCGCCTTCCTCGACTTCGAGCTTCTCGACCTTGAGGGTTTCGCCCTCGGTCACCCGGTACTGTTTGCCCCCGGTTTTGATGACAGCATACATTGCAAAATCTCCAAACGGCTGGTCCGTCCCGACTAAAGGGATGAGATTCTAGCGACGCGCCTGGCTGAGGTCAAATAAATTCCAGCCGATAGCGCTGCTTAGGCGCTCGCCTTGACCCTGTCGCGGCCAATCCGTAGCATGGCGGGCGTCTTTCGCCAAGCTACGCTTCCCCCTCATGGACATCGAACTCATCCGCGCGCCCATCGCGGACGATCTGCGCGCCGTCGACGCCCTGATCCGCCGGCAGCTTCACTCCGACGTGGTGCTGATCAACCAGTTGGCCGGTTACATCATCGACGGTGGCGGCAAGCGGCTGCGACCGGTCACCGTGCTGCTGGCGGCGCGCGCTTGCGGTTACGCGGGCAACGACCACATCGCCGCCGCCGCCATCGTCGAGTTCATCCATACCGCCACCCTGCTGCACGACGACGTGGTCGACGAATCCAGCCTGCGGCGCGGACGAGAGACGGCGAACGCGATTTGGGGCAACCAGGCCAGCGTGCTGGTCGGTGATTTTCTCTACTCCCGTTCGTTTCAAATGATGGTCGGCATCGGCAGCATCCGATTGATGGAAATCATGGCCGACACCACCAACACCATCGCCGAGGGCGAGGTCATGCAGTTGCTCAACTGCCACGATCCCGACACCACGGAGGAACGCTACATGGCGGTGATTCACTGCAAGACCGCCAAGCTGTTCGAGGCTGCCGCGCAACTGGGCGCGGTGCTGGCCGGCCGACCCCGGGATGAAGAGCTGGCGCTGGGCCGATACGGATTGCATCTGGGCGCGGCGTTCCAGTTGATCGACGACGTGCTGGACTACCGTGCCTCCAGCACCGAACTGGGCAAGAACATCGGCGACGACTTGGCCGAGGGCAAGCCGACCCTGCCGCTGATCCACGCCATGCGCCATGGAACGTCCGAAGAAGCCCGGATCATTCGCGAGGCCATCGAGCACGGGGGTCTGGACCAGCTCGACCTCGTAACCCGCACTATTGAGTCCACCGGCGCGCTGGACTACACTACGCGTCTTGCTGTCGAGCAAGCCGAGCAGGCGGTCGCCGATCTGGCGATGTTGCATGACTCGCCCGCCAAGGAGGCGTTGATCGGCTTGGCCCATTTCGCGGTAAACCGCCGTTATTAGTTCTCTTCCCTACGTCGGGGTGTAGCTCAGCCTGGTAGAGCACTGCCTTCGGGAGGCAGGAGTCGCAGGTTCAAATCCTGTCACCCCGACCAAAATCTTTCCTACTGTACATTTTCCCGTGATCCAGGCCGCAGCTTGGGACGAGCGACGCGAATTCCCATGCTCGCAACTGATGCGGTGCGCAAGCTCGCGCATCCTACGGACCACGGGCTGTCACATGGTGGAAAATCCGCATGACCCCCCAGAACCTGCTGGTCATCGACCTTGAAACCCTGCCCGACGCGGCGATTCTGTCGGCGGATCGAGATCCCGACGCCTTCCCCAAGCCGATCCAGCACCGCCTGGTCACGCTGGGTTTTCTGCTGGCGCGGATCGAGCGTGATGGCGCCGGCGAGCGCTACACCGTGCGCCGGCTGGGCGCGGCCAGCATCGCCGAGCGCAGCGAACGCGAAATCCTGGCCGGCTTCTGGCAACTGATTGATCGGCAATGCCCGCGCGTGGTCACCTGGAATGGGCGCGGCTTCGATATTCCAGTCCTGAAGCAGCGCTCGCTGATCCACGGTCTGGCCGCTCCCAACTGGCATCGCACCGACCCACGCTTCGGCTACGACTATCGCTTCGAGTCGAACTGGCACTGCGATCTGATGGACCTGCTGAGCGACTTCGGCGCCTCGCCCCGCCTGGGACTGGACGAAACCGCCCGAGCGCTGGGCCTGCCGGGCAAGTGGAACGGCCACGGCGCCGAGGTCGGCGAACTGGCCGCCGCTGGCGAGTTCGAGGCGATCGACCGCTATTGCCAGGGCGACGTGCTCAATACCTACGTGCTCTACCTGCGCTGGGCCTGCTTCAGCACCCGCGTCAGCGCCAGCGGCCACAACGCCAGCGTGCGCAACCTGATCGAATTCCTGGCGGCGGGCCGGGATGCACACCCGCACTGGGGCGAATTCCTCGACCGCTGGACCGAAAGTTCGCAACCCTGCCCGCAGTTCGTGCTGGAATCGCTGGGCGCGCCCGGCCCGCAACCGCCAGAGTCGCACCTGCGCAGCGAGGACGTGCTACCTTGACCGGCGCGAGGCGGCCCAGACCGCTTCGCCGCTGGGAGGACCGCGCCGGCCGGCATAAAATCGCGGAACCGGCCAGAACGGCAACCGCCGTTCGGTCAACCCCGCCCGCCAACCTCCAGCCGCGAGCAAAACCGCCATGAACTGGATCCAAACCGTATTGACCGAGCGACTCGGTATCCGCTATCCGATCATCCAGGCGCCGATGGCCGGCGGACCGGGCACGCCGCGACTGGTGGCGGCGGTGTCCAACGCCGGCGGGCTGGGCACCCTGGCCGGCGGCTATCTGCACCCCGAACCGCTGCGGCAAGCCATCGCCGAAGTGCGCGCTTTAACCGACCGGCCGTTCGCCGTCAATCTGTCGGTCGCCAGTCCGGCCAAAGCCGATCCGATCCAGATCGCCCGCGCCCGGGAACTGCTGGCGCCGTACCGCGCCGAATTGGGGTTGCCACCCGACCCGCCCGTGCCGCCGGCTCCCCCGGAGTTCGAGGAACAACTGGACGTCCTGCTGCACGAAAGAGTGCCGGCGCTCAGCTTCATCTTTGGCGCGCCGGATAAGGTGTATCTGGATCTGCTGCGGGATGCCGGAATGGTCACCCTGGGCACCGCCACCCACCTGCTGGAAGCCATCGTGCTGGAAGAAAGCGGCGTGGATTTCATCATCGCCCAGGGCGCCGAGGCCGGCGGTCATCGCGGTACCTTCATCGGCCACCCCGAGCAGGGTCTGGTCGGCATCCTCATTCTGGTGCCGCTGCTGACCAAGCATGTCGCGGCGCCCATCATCGCCGCCGGCGGCATCATGGACGGGCGCGGCATCGCCGCTCTCCGGGTGTTGGGCGCGGCCGGCGTGCAAATGGGCACCGCCTTTCTAGCCTGCCCGGAAAGCGGCACGCATCCCGCCTACCAGGCGCTGCTCTGTCAAGGCGGCGAGATCGCCACCACCCTGAGTCGCGTGTTCACCGGCCGCCACGGCCGGGTGCTGCGCAACCGGCTGGCCGACGAACTGCGCGCCCACGAAGCCGAACTCCCCGGTTATCCCCTGCAATTGCTGCTGAGCCAGGAATTGCGCCAGGCCGCCGCGGAACAGGGCTCGACCGA
>CAVRCC010000064.1:0-65566 GCA_963719395.1 uncultured Gammaproteobacteria bacterium
CGGACAACCACAGCTACATCCTGGACGGCGAGCGGGTGAGCAGCACCCGCATCCGGCAGGCGCTCGGCCAGGGCGATTTGAACTGGCGGCGCGGCTGTTGGGTCGGCCTTACGACATGTGCGGACGGGTGGCGCACGGCGACCGACGTGGCCGCACGATTGGCTTTCCGACCGCGAACATCCACCTGCACCGCCGCGTCACCCCGGTTTATGGCGTCTACGCCGTGCTGTTGAGCGCTCCCGAACTGCGGCCCTGGCCCGGCATCGCCAATGTCGGCTGTCGTCCCACCGTGCAAGGCGCCCGCGAGCAACTGGAAGTCCACCTGCTCGATTATCAGGGTGACCTGTACGGCCGACACGTCAAGGTCGATTTCCTGCACTATCTCCGCCCGGAACAGCGCTTTGAATCCCTGGATGCCCTGCGGTGGCAAATCCAGCGGGACGAACAAACCGCTCGGGCCTATTTCTCCGCGCGAGGCATCATCCATTCTCTCTCCTCTAGCGCAAGAGAGAGTTAGGGCCAGGGGATGCGGCGCTTTACCCTCACCCCCAACCCCTCTCCCACGAGGAGAGGGGAGTTTTCGTACCGGTTTTTAGAGGCTTACCGTGGCTGATTACAAAGACACCCTCAATCTTCCCCAGACCGCCTTTCCGATGAAGGCCGATCTCGCCAAGCGCGAGCCGGATTTGCTGCGCTATTGGCGGGAACTGGATTTGTACGACCGCCAGCGCGCCGAGTTCGCCGGCCGCCCGAAATTCGTGCTGCACGACGGCCCGCCTTACGCTAACGGCACCATTCACATCGGCCACGCCGTCAACAAGGTGCTCAAGGACATCATCGTCAAATCCCGCACGCTGAGCGGTTTCGACGCCCCCTACGTGCCCGGCTGGGATTGTCACGGCCTACCCATCGAGCAGGTGGTGGAAAAGAAGCTGGGCAAGGTCGGGGTCAAGGTGGATGCCCGCGAATTCCGCACCGCCTGCCGCGCTTTCGCCAGCGAACAGGTGGCCAGCCAAAGCGCCGATTTCCAACGCTTGGGCGTGCTGGGCGACTGGGCACAGCCTTATCTGACCATGGATTTCCGCGTCGAGGCCGACATCGTGCGCTCGCTGGCGCGGATCGTCGCCAACGGCCATCTCTATCGCGGTTCCAAGCCGGTGTACTGGTGCATCGATTGCGGTTCGGCCTTGGCCGAGGCCGAGGTCGAGTACGAGGACCGCGATTCCCCGGCCATCGACGTGCGGTTTCCGGTGGCGAACTCCGAAGCGTTGCTGGCCCGCTGCCGCCACGTCGAAGGCCACGAAGGCAAGGGGCCGCTGTCCGTGGTCATCTGGACCACTACGCCGTGGACGCTGCCGGCCAACCGAGCGGTGGCGGTCAATCCAGGGTTCGAGTACGTGGTGGTGCAGGTCGAAACCGACCATGGTCAGGAACGGCTGATCGTCGCCGAACCGTTGCTCAAGGACTCGCTGGCCCGCTGGCAGATCGACGCTTATCAGGTGGTCGCCTATGGGCCGGGCGCGGATTTGGAAGGATTGGCGCTGCGCCATCCGTTCTACGACCGCGAGGTGCCGATCATCCTCGGCGATCACGTCACCACCGAGGCCGGTACCGGGCTGGTGCATACCGCGCCCGCGCACGGCCAGGAAGACTATGTGGTCGGCTCGCGCTACGGCTTGCCGGTGGACAATCCGGTGGGGCCGGACGGCAAGTTTCTGCCCGATACTCCGCTCTTTGCCGGCCTGCACGTCTTCGCCGCCAACGACCGGGTGATCGACGCGCTCAAGGCCCACGGCATGTTGCTGCGAGTGGCCCGCCTCAAACACAGCTATCCACACTGCTGGCGGCACAAGACTCCGATTATTTTCCGCGCCACCCCGCAATGGTTCATCGGCATGGATCATCCGCACGGTTTGCGCGCCCGCGCCCTGGCCGAAATCAAAAGGCTTCGCTTCACGCCGGACTGGGGCGAGGCGCGGCTTCAGGGCATGGTGGAAAATCGCCCCGACTGGTGCGTGTCCCGACAGCGTTACTGGGGGGTGCCGATCACCCTGTTTACTCACAAGCGGACCGGCGAACTGCATCCGAACACCCTGGAACTGATGGAACAAGCGGCGCAACGTATCGAACAGGGCGGCATCGATGCTTGGTTCGAACTCGATCCGGCGGAACTACTGGGCGCGGATGCGGCGGATTACGACAAGATCAAGGACACGCTGGATGTGTGGTTCGATTCCGGCACGACGCATCTTTCGGTGTTGGAACGCCGCCCGGAACTGCGCTTCCCCGCCGAACTGTATCTGGAAGGCTCCGACCAGCATCGCGGCTGGTTCCAGTCTTCGCTGCTGGCCTCGGTGGCAATGCGCGGCGTCGCGCCCTACAAGGGTCTGTTGACCCACGGCTTCACCGTGGACGCCCAGGGCCGCAAGATGGCGAAGTCGCTGGGCAACGTAATCGCCCCACAGAAGGTGATCAATGCGCTGGGCGCGGATGTGCTGCGGCTGTGGGTGGCGGCGACCGACTATCGTGGCGAAATGGGGGTCTCCGACGAGATTCTCAAGCGTATGGCCGATTCCTATCGGCGGATGCGCAACACCGCCCGCTTCCTGCTGGCCAACCTCAACGGTTTCGATCCCACCCAACATCGAGTGCCGCCGGAGCGAATGCTGGCGCTGGATCGTTGGGCGGTGGACCGTGCTCGCCGCTTGCAGGAGGAGATTTTGGAGGCTTACGACCAGTACCTGTTCCATCTGATCTACCAGAAGATCCACAACTTCTGCTCGGTCGACATGGGCAGTCTATATCTGGACATCATCAAGGACCGCCAATATACGACGGGCCGCGACAGCGTCGCCCGCCGCTCGGCCCAGACCGCGCTGTATCACATCCTGGAAGCGATGACCCGCTGGCTGGCGCCGATTTTGAGCTTCACCGCCGAGGAAATCTGGCGCCATCTGCCGGGCGAACGTGGGCCATCGGTATTTCTGACGACCTGGTACGACGACTTGTTTGCAGTGGGCGACGACGATCCATTTTGCGCGGCTTACTGGGAACGGTTGCTCGGGGTCCGCGAGGCGATCAGCAAGGAGTTGGAGAAGCTGCGGGTAGCTGGCGGCATCGGCTCGGGGCTGGACGCCGAGGTGGATTTGTATTGCGACGGCGACCTGGCCGCTGATTTGAACCGGATCGGCGATGAATTGCGATTCTGCTTCATCACGTCCTATGCCCGCGTTCACCCCCTGACCGCCAGGCCGGAAGACGCAGTGGAAGCTCAAATCAACGGTCAACCACTGGCGATTCGGGTTCTCCCCAGCGGCCACGCCAAATGCGTGCGCTGCTGGCATCACCGCGAGGATGTAGGCGCGAATCCCGGGCATCCGGAACTGTGCGGGCGTTGCGTGGAGAATGCGTTCGGAGCGGGGGAAGAGCGGCGATTCGCCTGATCGTGACCGACTACGACAGCCCCTGGAAAACCGCGCTGGAGCGGTACTTCCCGCAATTCATGGCCCTGTTCTTCCCGGAGGCGCACGCCGGGATTGACTGGAGCCAGGGCTATACCTTTCTCGACAAGGAGTTGCAGAAGGTGGTGCGAGATGCGGAACTGGGCCGGCGACTGGCGGACAAACTGGTGCGGGTGCGCGGTCAGGATGGCCAGGATGATTGGGTGCTGGTCCATATCGAAGTACAAGGTCAACCAGAAAGCGACTTTGCCAAACGGATGTATGTCTATAACTACCGGCTGTTTGATCGCTACGACCGGCCGGTGGTCAGTTTGGCGGTGCTGGGCGATTCGGTTGGAGAAACGGCCTTGATCATCATTCCGGCCAATACCTTGCGATAAGCAGGGGATATAAAATTGAATATCATATATTAATCAGCAATTTATGTTCCATTGCATAAGGTTTTCGGCTCATGCCTGGCCGGAATGATGATCAAGGCCGGAGAAACGTTGGGACGGTTCGGTTACCGGCGTTGGAGTTGCGCGGTGAGTCTGGAATTCCCTGTGGTCTGCCTCGGCGATTACCGGGAACGCTGGATCGAGCTGGAAAAATCCGCCAATCCTTTTGCCGTGGTCGTGCAGGCTCATCTCAAGGCTCGGGAAACCCAAAATGACGTGACCGCCCGCTATCAGGCCAAGCTGCATTTGATCAAAGGCCTGTACCGGCGTGGCTGGCAACGCCAGGATGTGCTGGAGTTGTTCCGGTTCATCGACTGGGTGCTGGAGTTGCCGGGCGAGTTGGAACAGCGGTTATGGAATGAGGTACAAACCAGCGAGAAGGTGCAAAAAATGCGCTATCTATCCACTATCGAACGCATGGCCATCGACCGGGGATTTCAGAAGGGCCTTGATCAAGGCAAAATCAGAGGCTTGGCTGAAGGCAGGGCCGAACTCTTGGCGCGAATTCTGCGGCGACGCTTTGGTGACTTACCCGAATGGGTCGAAATCCGGTTGCGCGAGGCAACTCCGATGCAGTTGGAAAACTGGGCCGACCATGTGCTCGACGCCACCACTTTGGCGGCGGTGTTCGATTAACCCCCGCCACGGGAACACCTACCCCGGACAAACTTTTATATGCTGAAACAATGGTACTGGCTCAGCGTCCTGGTGATCGTGCTCGATCAGTTCACCAAATATCTTGCCGAAACGCTGCTGGAATTCCATGAGCCGGTACCGGTGCTGCCATCGTTTAATCTGATGTTGACCTATAACACCGGCGCAGCTTTCAGCTTCCTGGCCGACGCCGGCGGCTGGCAACGTTGGTTTTTCCTGGGTTTGGGCACGATGGTCAGCGTTGGCCTGATCGTCTGGCTATGGCGGCTCAAGCCCGCCGACCAACGGCTGGCGGCGGCGCTGGCGCTAATTCTGGGCGGGGCGGCCGGCAATCTGATCGATCGGGCCTGGCTGGGGCAGGTGATCGACTTCATCCAGCTTTATTATGATCGCTGGTACTGGCCGGCCTTCAACGTCGCTGATTCGGCCATCACTGTCGGCGCGGCGCTGCTGGTGGTGGACAGTCTGCTGTCCAAGGATGCCAACACTTTGAACCATCCCACTGACGGCTCCTGAGCCGCACCACCGCCTTCCGGGAGACCCGCATGAGCATCCACATCCATCTGGCCAATCCCCGTGGTTTCTGTGCCGGCGTGGATCGAGCCATCGGCATCGTCGAGCGGGCGCTGGAGTTGTTCGGCGCGCCGATCTACGTGCGCCATGAGGTGGTCCATAACCGCTTCGTGGTGAACAACCTGCGCGAGCGCGGGGCGGTGTTCGTCGAGGAACTCGACGAGGTGCCGGACGACGCAACGGTGATCTTCAGCGCGCATGGGGTAGCGCGGGCGGTGCAGGTACAGGCGGCGCAACGCGGCCTCAAGGTATTCGACGCCACCTGTCCGCTGGTAACCAAGGTGCATATGGAAGTCAGCCGTCATGCCCGCGCCGGTCGCGAAGTGATCCTGATCGGCCACGCCGGCCATCCGGAGGTCGAAGGCACCATGGGTCAGTACGACGAAGGCCAAGGTGGCCGGATGTATCTGGTGGAAAAGGTCGAGGATGTCTGGGCGCTGGCGGTGCGCGATCTTAGCGAACTGGCTTACGTCACGCAAACCACCCTGTCGGTCGACGACACGGCCCGGATCGTCGCCGCCTTGCGCGAGCGGTTTCCAGCCATCCAGGGGCCGCGCAAGGACGATATCTGCTACGCCACTCAGAACCGTCAGGACGCGGTCAAGGAACTGTCGGGCCACTGCGAGCTGTTGCTGGTGGTCGGCTCGCGCAGCAGTTCCAATTCCAATCGGCTGCGGGAGCTGGCGGAGAAAGAAGGCACCCCGGCTTATCTGATCGACGGGCCGGCGGACATCGATCCGGCTTGGCTGGTGGGTAAAACCGCCATCGGTGTGACCGCCGGCGCTTCGGCGCCCGAGGTGTTGGTGCAACAGGTCATCGACCGCTTGCGAGACCTGGGCGCCGCTCATGTAAAGGAGAGCGCCGGGCGGGCGGAAAATGTGGTGTTCGCGCTGCCGAGGGAGTTGCGCTGACCCACCGCGCGGCCTTATGACGTTTCCCGCTGGCGCTGTGCCGAACCGTATGGAGCCAGACTGCCGGCAGCCTTCGACCGCGCTTCGAAACCGTTACGCCAGACGGGGACCCTACCCGACTGTTTGTCGATCTTCATACCCTTGCAAAAACGAGGGGGCCGACCCTGTTTGCGCAACGGCATAACCGTTCACTTCCCTCGCCCGCTTGCAGGCGCGCCGTTCGAGTTGCCGCCGCCCTTTTGCAGGGCGTCGGCCACGATCCGCGCTGCTGATGCGGGGTCACCGGCCTCCGCCAGGTATCTGGCCAGATACAGCATCGCGCTAGCGCGGGTATCCGGGGTTTCAAACGCCACAATCTGGCCGAGCGCGGCGGTGAATTCGGTTCGGGCGGCCGGGGTATCGCCGCCGGTCGCCAGGTTGCGCGCGATGGCGCTGTAGGCCGCGACGCGATGTTGAGCAAACTCCGGCGGGAGCACCGTCTGGCCGGATTCGCTGGCGATCTGACTCAGCAGGTTTTTGGCGGCGATGGTGTTACCCGCTTCGGCGTGGGCCTTGGCAACGGCGCCCAACGTGGTCAGTCGGCTTTTGAGATCCGGGATGGTGGCGACGGTGGTCGTGGCTTGGGCGAACAGCTCTTCGGCCTGCTTGGAGCGACCAGCACTTGCGAGATCGCGGGCGATGGCGCTTAGGGCGACGGTCCGGGTGGCGGGGTCATTGACCATGCGAGCATTCTCGATGGCGCGGTCGAAGTAGCTGCTGGCGGTGGCGTCCTGCAGGGTGCGAGCGATGCTGGCGAAGGCTTGGGCGCGTTCGCTGGGCGCAACGATGGTATTGGCCAGGTTCATCGCCCGATACCATTTGGTTTGGGCAGACGCGAATTCCTGTCGCTGGTGTTGCTGGTGGGCAATGGTGGCCAGAGTTTCGACCCGACTGCGGTTGAAGGCGTCCAGAAATGCGGTGGGTGGGCTGCCGCGATCGACGCCGAGCAGTTCGGTGGCGTGATCGAGGCTCTGATCGGCGGCGGTTAGGTCGCCGGTTTCGGCTTGGTAGCGCGCTAGGCTGGCGACTAATTGCGGGGTGCGGAGAGCAGCCGGGCGCGCGGCGGTGGGTTGGGCGAGGGCGATTTTATCGTCAGGGATCAGAGGGTTGGAGTCGGTGGGTTTGGCAGCGGGTTTGGCGGTGGGTTTGGCGGGGTCGACGCTCGCGCCAGGAACGGCGGGAACGGCGGGAACGGTGGGAACGGCGGGAACGGCGGGAACGGCGGGAACGGCGGGAACGGCGGGAACGGCGGGAACGGCGGGAACGGCGGGAACGGCGGGAACGGCGGGGTTTGCCGCCGTCGCGACCGTGCTGGCATTTTTGGATGCGGCGGCGCCCGGTACTGCGGGAGATTGAGCGGCGACCGCTTTGGTGGCGGGAGGGGTGGGCGTCGCGCCGGCATTCGCGCCGGCAGTGATGGGGGTAGTAATGGAACCCGTGCCGGAACTGGTGGTGGCAGTTGAGGCGACCACCATGCTCGCGCTGGCGGCAGCGGGATCCGCCGCCGTGACGACCGGATTGACGTTCTTACTGGCTTCCTCGGGCGCGGCGGCGGTGGCAGTGGTCGATGCAGCGCCGCGACTGGTGGCTTCGGCCAGTTTCTGAGCAGCGCTTTCGATCTTTGCCGCGGCGCCCGGCGGGGGAGTGACGGTGATCTGGATCCCAGCGCCTTTTTTGACTTCGGGGGAGGCAGGCCGGTCAGTTCCCAGTTGCCAGACCAGCAAGCTCACTCCGGTGGCGGCGGCGACTATGCTGCCGAGCACAGGCAACAGGATGCGGGATTTGAGAAGCAACTTGAGTTTGTGCCACGGGCGGATGCCCAGTTCCTTTTCAGCTTGGCGCCGGGCGCGGGCGAGGATCTCTTGCTGGATTTTCTCCTGCTGCTTGTTGGCCTTTTCCCTGGCGGCTTCGGCTTTTGCCGTCTTTTCCCGGTCCACCAGGGATTTGAGGTGGCGGCGCTCGAGTTCGAGGGCTTCTTTGTATTCGCTGTAGCCTTGGTAGTTGCGGCCGACGACACCGCAGCGCCCGCAGATGTCGGGCTCATTACGGGCGAGCGGTTGTTTGTGGCCGCAGGCGGGACAGCTATAGACCTGATTTTCTTGTTCTTCCTCGACGGGCACCAGTGTCAGCTGCATCGGGTCGAGGCGGCAAACTAAACCGTTGTCGGTGAGTTTTTTCAGCAGGTTATCGGCTTTGGCCCGCGGGAGATTTTCAGCGAGCACCGCTCCTTCGCGGGTGGCAATGCGGTGGAGGGTGGCTTCAATTTCCGCCGGATTGCCTTTAAGGAGTGCCCGTAACATTTCCTGGACGGTTTGCGGATCTCGACCGTGTTGGATGCTGGTGACGGTTAGTTTGAAGGTAGGTTCCATGGGGAGGGTACCTGGATCTCGATGGCTGAGTAGGCCTCGCGGCGCGGCGCGGCTGAAGTCTACCATTATAATGATATGGCGATTTGGTGGGCTGGCGAGAAATAGCTTACGGTGAGGTTACAGGAGCGATGATGGCCAACCTCACGCCGCCTGACTTTTCTCCTTCTGCTCTTCCAGATGCTTGCAATCGATGCACAATTCCGCCGTGGGCCGCGCTTGCAACCGGCGCAGGCCGATTTCCACGCCGCAAGCCTCGCAATAGCCGTAATCGTCGCTCGCCAGCCGGGCCAGCGCCTTGTCGATCTTGTGCAGCAGCTTGCGTTCCCGGTCTCGCGCCCGCAGCGCAAGCGAGAATTCCTCCTCCTGACTGGCGCGATCATTGGGATCTGGCAGATTCAACAAATCATCTTGCATGTGATGAACGGTGCGCCGGCTTTCCTCCACTAACTCCTGTTTCCAAGCCAGCAAGATGGTGCGGAAATGCGCTTTCTGTTGATCGTTCATATAGTCCTCGCCCTGTTCGGCTTGGTAGGGCGTCGCTCCCGCGAGCATGTCGGTCATCGTTATCCCCCTTTGGTTTTTTTGAGTATTCCGGTCGCAATCGAAAAAGCGAACCGTCGGCTATGATATGAGGTTACTAGTGTATCTATTACCTGACTAAAAACCAACAGTATGGTGATGTGGGCTGGGCATAAGCGAAGCGTTGCCCAGCCTTCAGAACATCAGCCGTAGAAATCATGATGTTGGGCAACGCTTTGCTTTTGTCCAACCTAGCGCAGGTTTCCGGTCAGGCACTATCTAGCCGGCGGCGGCGCATAACAGCATAGAATATTCTGCAAGAGAATTTCGACAAGACGTTTCTTTACCCTGCGGGCGTTCAGGCGTGGGCGAGACAGCCTCGCAATGCATCGGTCAAGCCTTGCAGCAATTGAAAATAAGCATCGGGGCTGGCCGGCAAGTCCGCGCCTAGCGGATCGAGCACCCCACGACGGGCGCTGCTCCCGGCGATGACGGTTTCAACCAGGGCCGACTGGAATTGCGGCTCGCTGAACACGCAACGGACCCCGAGAGTACCCATCCGCGCCTGGATCTCCGCCACCCGTTTGGCCCCCGGCCGCTGTTCCGGGTTTAAAACGACCGAACCGACCGCGTTCAGACCATAGCGCCGCTCGAAGTATTGATAGGCATCGTGAAATACGATGTAAGGTTGCTCCTTGACCGGAGCCAGCGCCGAGGCCAGTTGCTGGTTCAACTGATTCAACCGCTCGACCAGCGCCGCGCCGTTGCGCGCGTAATCGGCCCGATGGGCGGGATCCGCGTCGCCGAGCATGACGATGATCTGGCGAACCATGGCGGCGGCATTGACGGGGTCCAGCCAGACATGGGCATCACGGCTGGCGGCGTGGTCATGGCCGTACTCGTCGGCGTCGGGTTCGGCGGGATCGTGCGAATTATGGCCGTGCTCATGCGCTTCCCAGGCGCCGCCGGCCCGCAGCGGCAGCACCGTCACGCCGGGCGCATCGATCAAAGCCACCGACCGGGCTTGTTGGGCATTGGCCAGCGGCTTGACCAGAAAGCTCTCCAAATCCGGTCCGATCCAGAACACGACCCGGGCCACGCTGAGGGCGCGCGCGTCCGAAGGTTTGAGACTGTACTCGTGCGGCGAGGCGCCGCCGGGAACCAGCAGCAGGGGTTCGCCCACCCCTTGCATGACGCCGGCCACCAGCGAATGTACCGGTTTGATGCTCGCCACCACCTGCAATTCGGCGGCAGCGGCGGGTAACGCCGCAAACGGCAGCCACAACCCCATCAGAATCAGCCACCAGCAAGAATGTTGTAGTCTACAATACATGATCAAACCTCGTGTTATGTTATAGAATAACGTTTGTTATAAAATAACAATTCCTCCTCCCCGTCAAGCCGGAGTTCTGATGTCGCCCGCGCCGGATGCCACCCCCACCCCCCCACCGGCCGCGCCGCAAGCGCTGGCGCGGGCCGATACCCTGTGCCAGGAACGCGGTGTCCGTTTGACCGAGCTACGGCGGCGGGTGCTGGAAATTCTCTGGAACAGCCCGACGCCGCTGGGCGCCTACGCGATTCTGGACGTGCTGCGCGCCGACGGTCGGCCGGGCGCGCCGCCCACGGTGTACCGGGCGCTGGATTTTCTGCTGGCACAGGGATTGATTCACCGACTGGCCTCGCTGAACGTATTCGTCGGCTGCCGCCAGCCGGACAACCGCCACGGTGGTCAGTTTTTGATTTGCCGGGATTGCGGTCAAGTCAATGAATTGAGCAGTCCAGCGGTCGAGGAACTGCTGCGCGCTGAGGCTGCCGTTCGCGACTTCGAGGTGTTGGCGCAGATGGTGGAAGTCCTCGGCCGCTGCCCGGATTGTCAGCGGGGAGCAGTGAGCCATGCCGGCTGAACCGCTGCTGACGGTCGAGAATATCAACCTCGCCATCCGGGGCAATCCGATCCTGCAAGGCGTGAATCTGCGGGTTACAACCGGCGAAATCGTCGCTCTGATCGGCCCGAACGGTGCTGGTAAATCCACTTTGGTGCGGGTGGTCCTGGGCCTGCTCCGGGCCGATAGCGGCCGGGTCTGGCGCAAGCCCGGCGCGCGAGTCGGCTACATGCCACAGCGGATGGTCGTGGACGAGACCCTGCCGCTGAGCGTGCGGCGTTTCGTCACCCTCGGCACGCCAGCGACGCGGGCGCGGGTCCAGGAGGCGTTGGCGGAAGTCGGCGCGGCGCCGGTGCTCGATACGCCGGTGCAGGCGATTTCGGGCGGCGAAATGCAACGGGTGCTGCTGGCGCGGGCGCTGTTGCGGGAACCTGAGTTGCTGGTGCTGGACGAACCGATTCAGGGCGTGGACCTGAACGGCCAATACGAACTGTACGATCTGATCAGCAATCTGCGGCGGCGGCGAGGCTGCGGCATTCTGATGGTATCGCACGAGTTGCATCTGGTGATGGCGACCACCGATCATGTGCTGTGCCTGAACCGGCACGTCTGTTGCTCCGGCCATCCCGATCACGTCGCCAAGGATCCCGCCTATCTAAAATTATTTGGCCTCGACGGCGCCCGGCGACTGGCGGTCTACCACCATCACCACAACCACCGCCACGATCTGCACGGCGCTGTCGTGGAACCGGTGGAGGATGACGCGGATGGATGACTTTCTGACGCGCGCCCTGCTGGGCGGCGTTGGAGTGGCGCTGGCGGCCGGGCCACTGGGTACCTTCGTCGTCTGGCGGCGGATGGCCTATTTTGGCGACACTCTGGCACACTCCGGGCTGTTGGGCGTGATGCTCGGCGCGATGTTGCGCGTCGACCCGCAACTGGGCGTAGTCGTCACCTGCCTGCTGGTGGCGCTGGCGCTGGTGCTGCTGCAACGGCAGCACGGGCTGGCCATCGATACCCTGCTGGGCATTCTGGCCCATGCCACCCTGTCGCTGGGGCTGGTGACGCTGGCCTTTCTGGAAACGGTGCGGGTCGATCTGGTCGGCTATCTGTTCGGTGACATCCTGGCGATCAACACCACCGACCTGTACTGGATCTGGGGCGGCGGCCTGCTGGCGCTGGGCGCGCTGGCGGGGCTGTGGCGGCCGCTGCTGGCGATGACCGTCCACGAGGAACTGGCGCGGGTGGAAGGCGTAGCGGTGTTTCCGGTCCGGCTGGCGTTCATGCTGCTGATCGCCATCGTCATCGCGGTGGCGATGAAGGTGGTCGGCATCCTGCTCATCACCTCGCTGCTGATCATCCCGGCGGCGGCGGCGCGGCGGTTCGCCCGCTCGCCGGAAGGTATGGCCCTGCTGGCGAGCCTGTTCGGTTGCGCGGCGATTGGCCTGGGTCTCTGGGCCTCATTGCGTTGGGATACCCCGGCCGGTCCCTCGGTGGTAGTGGCCGCCACGGCGCTGTTCGTGTTGGGTTTCGCGGCGCCGGGCCGATCGAGGCGCTAACGCTCTAAATTTACCGGCAAAGCTACGTTAAACGCAGCCCGCCCGTCGCGGTTTCCTGGACGTTTCCTGATTTTGCGATGCGGCATTTTTATTGTGCGATGCGGCAGTTAGCATGGCTAACTGGCTGAATTCGCTCTTTCAACTTCATTAGTGTGTTTATTCTAATCCATACCGTTAATGTAGGGAGCGACGGTGGACTGGGGCTGTCGCCCGGCGGCTCGAACCGCAACGATATGGATTTTAACTGGCTGTTCTACAACGATTTCTAGAGGTCTGCCCGGAGAATCACGATCAGGGTTCGGAGCACCCGGAACTGGTTGTCACGGATGGCCGTTCTTGGGTTTTTACAGGAGTAGCGAACGATGGCGTACCAACAATTGCAGCAATACCTGCGCGAAACGCGCAAGGTGGAAAACACGCTGAATCTGGCCAGCCAGATCTGGCTGGCGGGAATTGGCGCGCTGGCCCGCGCCCAGCAGGAAGGTCGCGATTTCTTCGATGACCTGGTGCAGTGCGGCGAAGTCATGGAGGCCGCCGAGGATGACGGCTTGCGGGATCTCAGACACTTGGCGCGGCGGGTCCTCGCCGGTTCCAACCATGGGGGGACAGACACGCCGACGCCGGAGGAAATCCGCAGTCTGGCGGAGGCGGTCCAGAACTTCGACCTGCATTTACCCGAGATGGAACCACGCTAAGCCGGCTGGCTTCACCGCCTGTTCGCGCCAGGGCGGCCGGTTGCGCTCCCTGTCGCAACGGAACTTCCTTCCTAAAGCTCCCGCAGCGCCCGCCACGGCGGCTGATTCAGCGCCGAGCGCGCGCCGAGCAACCCGGCCAGTCCCACGCCCACCATGCCCGCGCCGCTGCCCAGCAGCCAGATCCAGGGATTCCACTGGTACGGAAACTCGAACACCTGACTGGCCAGCACGTAACCGAGCAGGGTCGCGGCGGCAGCGGCCAGCACCCCCGCCAGCAACCCCAGCGTGGCGAACTCCGCCAGCAGGCTTTGCCGCACCACATCGCGCCGCGCGCCCAGCGTGCGCAATACGGCGCTCTCGAACCGCCGTTCGTCCTGGGTGGCCTGGATGGCGGCGTACAGCACCACCAAGCCGGCCGCCAAGGTGAACAGGAACACGTATTCGACGGCGGTGATCACCCGGTCCATGATCTCGCGGACCTTGTTCATCAGCGCCTCCACATCCAGCACCGTCACCGACGGATATTGGCGGATCAATTCCGCCAGTAGCGGCTTTTGACCGGTCGGCAGATGGAAGCTGGTGATCCAGGTTGCGGGATAGGCGTCCAGCACGCCGGACGGAAATACCACGAAGAAATTGGCCCGGAACGAATCCCATTCGACGCTGCGCAGGCTGACGACCTTGGCTTCCAGCGTTTGTCCGGCCACCTGGAAGCGCAGGGTGTCGTTCAGGGCGATGCTCAAATCCTTCGCCAAACCGATCTCCACCGAGGCGATGCCTTGGCCCTGCTCGCCAGCGTCCCACCAGCGGCCTGACAGGATGCGGTTGTCCTCTTGCAACCGGTCGGTCCAGGACAGGTTGAACTCCCGCTCCACCAGTCGCTTGGCGCGCGGGTTGTCATAATCGTCCGGCCCCACCACCCGGCTGTTAATCGCCGTCAGCCGCCCGCGCACCATCGGGAACAGTTCGACGCTGCTCAGTCCGCGCTCGCGCAGGAAATCCCGCACTCCGGCGACCTCGGTCGGCTGGATGTTGATCAGAAAATGATTGGGCGCGTCGGCCGGCAGGCTGGCCCGCCAACTGGTCAACAGATCGGTGCGCACCAGGGTCAGCATCAGCAAGGCCATCAGCCCCAGCCCCAGCGCCACCACCTGCACCGCGCTGCCGGAACCGCGCCGGGCGATGTTGGCCAGCCCGAAGCGCCAGGCCACGCCGACCTGGCCGCGCAACAGGTTCAGCGCTTTCACCAGCCCCCAGGCCGCCAGCGACAGGGCCAGAATGGTTCCCGCCACCCCGGCGCAGACGTACAGCGCCAGCCGCCATTCACCGGCCTGCCAGACCAGCAGCGCCGCAGTCGCCGCCAAGGCGGGACCGTACAGGGCCAGCAGGCGCGGGTTGACCGGACCGAGATCGCGGCGCAATACCCGCAGCGGCGGCACTTCCCGCAGCCGTAGCAGCGGCGGCAGCCCGAAGCCAAGCAGGGTGACGAAGCCGGTCGCCAGCGCCGGCAGGATCGGTCGCCAGGACGGCGCCGGCAGTTCGGTGGCGCTGACCAATTGCCCGAGCACGCCGCTCAAGCCGTACTGGGCCAGGTAACCGACCAGCAAACCCATCGCGCCAGCCAGCACCGCCAGCGCCAGCAATTCCAGTAGGAACAGTCGGACGATCAGCGCCTCGGTGGCGCCGACACAGCGCAGAATGGCGACGCTATCCCAATGGCGGGCGGCGAAGCGGCGGGCGGCGATGGCGATACCGACCCCGGCCAGAATCACGCTGACCAGCGCCGCCAGATTCAGAAAGCGCTGCGCCCGATCCAACGCGGATCGCAGTTCGGCGCGAGCCTCGCGCACCCCTTGCAGCTTCTCGCCCGCCGCCAACCGGGGTGTGGCCCAGGTTTTGAAGGCGTCGAGCGGTGCCAGTTCGCCAGCCAGCAACAGGCGGTACTCCACCCGGCTGCCGCGCTGTACCAGGCCGGTCGTGGGAATATCCGCCAGATTCAGCAGCAGACGCGGGGCGAGGCTGAACAGATCGCCGGCCCGGTCCGGCTCGTAGGCCAATACTTGATCGATCCGGAAACTCCGGGAACCGAGTTCCACCGAGTCGCCGACCTGAAGCCCGAGCGTTTGCAACAACCGCTCGTCCAGCCAGACCTGACCGGGATCAGGAATGGCGGTAACGATGCGGGGAGGCGCGAACGGCTGGTCGCTGACCTGCAAGGCGCCACGCAGCGGGTAACCGGGACCGACCGCCTTGATTTCGGCCAACTGGGTCGCATCGCCAGCGACGATCACGCTGCGGAAACCCAGGGTCTCGGCGGTGCGCAAATCCTGTCGGCGCGCTTCATCGATCAGGATCGGTTGAATGGGATCGGGCGCGGTGATCACCAGATCCGCACCCAACAACTCGCTGGCCTTGCGTTCCATCGCCAGTTGGATGCGGTCGGTGAAGAAACCGACGGCGGCGACGCTGGCGACGGCGATCAGCAGTGCGATCGCCAGCACCCGCAATTCGCCAGACTGCCAGTCGCGACGCAAGGCGCGCAGGGCCATGCGGCCTACGTTGCGCCAGTCGGGAGAACCAACAGCGGGAGAAAACGCGGCAACGGCCTTGCGCATGGTCTCAATCTCCACCGATCCGCGCCACCGGCCGTTCCCGCAAGCGGCCATCGTCCAATTCCAGAATCCGGTCGCAATACGCGGCCAGTTCCAGGTCGTGCGTCACCAAAATCAAGGTCGCGCCCTGCTCGCGGTTGAGCGCGAACAGCAGTTCGACGATGCGATGGCCGGTCTTCTGGTCGAGATTACCGGTCGGTTCGTCGGCGAACAGCACGGCGGGGTTGCCGGCGAAAGCGCGGGCGATGGCCACCCGTTGCTGCTCGCCGCCGGACAGTTGCGAGGGATAATGCCGGGCGCGGGCCTGCAAACCCACCCGTTCCAGCAGCTCCAGCGCCAGCCGGCGCGCGTCAGGCTGGCCGGCCAGTTCCAACGGCAGCATCACGTTTTCCAGCGCCGTCAGTCCGCTCAGCAATTGGAAGGACTGGAATACGAACCCGACCCGTTGCGCTCGCAACAGGGCGCGGCCGTCCTCGTCCAGACCGCCCAAATTGGCGCCCGCCAGCCAGACCTGGCCGCTGCTTGGCGCGTCCAAACCCGCCAGCAGGCCGAGCAGGGTGGACTTGCCGGAACCGGACGCCCCGACCACCGCCACGCTTTCGCCGCGGGCGATGCTGAAACTGATATCGTCGAGAATAACCAGCGGGCCTTCCGGACTGACGACCTGCTTGCCCAGGCGTTCGACCCGCACGATGCACTCGGCGGATGGGTTGTGCATCGCCGGCGCGGTGGTTACGCTGATACCGCTTCCCGCTTCCTGGTCATGATCCACGCGCATTGCCCAATTCTCCGATGATGAAGACAAATCACTCACCTTGGTTACCGATGCTGGCGTTATGGCTGGCGGTTTTTTTCAGCCCGGCGGCGCGCGCCGAGCCGCCAGTGCTTCTGGTGCTGGGCGACAGTCTGAGCGCCGCTTACGGCATTCCCGCCGAGCAGGGCTGGGTTAGCCTGTTGCAACGCCGACTGGCGGAACGCGATTTTCCACACCGGGTGGTCAACGCCAGCATCAGCGGCGACACCACCAGCGGCGGTCTGAGCCGACTGCCGGCGACGCTCGAGCGGCACCGTCCCGCCCTCGTCATTCTGGAACTGGGCGCCAACGACGGACTGCGCGGGCAACCGCCGATGGCGATGGCCAACAATCTGGGGCGGATGATCGAACTATCCCGGCAAGCCGGCGCGCGGGTGTTGCTGGCGGAGATGCGGGTGCCGCCGAATTATGGCCCGCTGTACGCGCAAAAGTTTCAAGCCACGTTCGGCGAACTGGCGAAACGGTACGAGATTCCACTGATTCCCTTCCTGCTCGACGGGGTAGCGGGCAATACGGCGCTGATTCAGGACGATGGGCTGCATCCAAGCGCCGAAGCACAGGCAAAGATTCTGGACAACGTCTGGCCAGTGCTGGAGCCGCTGTTAACACGGTAGGAGGGTTGCGGGCGCGATCTGGAATTCACCCCGTGGGCCAGCCACGAGCGCCGGCCATCCGGCCACGCTTGCAAATGGGCCTGAAAATCAGTAATTTTCGCAATTCACTTGAAAAAGACTCCTCTGTTTCGTCAGCACTGTTTAAGGAATTACCATGAAGCGGACTTTCCAGCCCAGCATCATTCACCGCAAGCGCACCCACGGCTTTCGCGCCCGCATGGCCACCAAGGGCGGCCGCCTGGTTATCAAAGCGCGCCGCGCCAAGGGCCGCGCCCGGCTGACACCCTGATCCCGTGGCCGATGGCGCGCGCTTCCCGCGTCGCGCCCGGCTGACCGGCCGGAACGCCTTCGCCAGCGTCTTCGCCCAGCCGGTCAAATCCAGCGACCGCCATTTCACCGTGCTCGCCCGCCCCAACACACTCGGCTATCCCCGCCTCGGTCTGGCTATTTCCCGCAAGGTCGCCAAATCCGCCGTGGCGCGCAACCGGCTCAAGCGGATCGCGCGCGAAAGTTTCCGGCATCATCAGGCGTGGCTCGGCGGTCTGGATTGCGTGGTGATGGGCCGCGCTGGGCTGGCCGAACAGGACAACGCCGTCTTGCTCGCCTCGCTGCAACGGCACTGGCGCAGGCTCGCGCAATCATGCGCGTCCTCCTGATCGCCCTGATCCGCGGCTATCAGTGGTTCATCAGCCCGCTGCTGGGCAACCACTGCCGGTTCTATCCGAGCTGCTCCCAGTACGCCCGCGAGGCCATCGAGCGCCACGGCGCGGTGCGTGGCGTCTGGCTGGCGATCCGGCGCGTGGCGCGCTGTCATCCCTGGCATCCGGGCGGCGTCGACCCCGTTCCCGAACCTCCCCCGAAGGACCGATGATGGAAAACCAACGTTTGATATTGTTCGCCGCCCTGACGTTCGTGGTGTTTCTGCTCTGGCAAAACTGGCTGGAGTTCCAGGCTAAGAAGCATCCGCCGCCGGGGCCGTCAACGGTGGCTACCGCGCCGGCGGGGCCGGCCAGTCCCGCCGGGGCCGCCGCGCCGATGGCGGTTCCGGGCCAGGACGTGCCGACCGCTGCGTCGGGCGCGGTACCGGGTCCGCAGGCGCTCGGCGGCGGCCAGCGCGTGCGGGTGACCACCGACCTGTTCGAGGCCGAGATTGATACGGTGGGCGGCGATCTGCGCCAAGTGGGCTTGCGCACCTACCCGGACTCGGTGCAGCGGCCGGATCAGCCGTTCCTGTTGCTGAAGGACAGCGGCGCGGACCTCTTCATCGCTCAGTCCGGCTTGGTGGCGCTGAACAATGGCCCCGCGCCCAACCATTACTCCCCGTTCGTCCCCGAGCAGACCGAACACCGGCTGGCGGATGGTCAGGATACGCTGGAGGTGCGACTGAACTGGTCGGACCCCTCTGGCGTGAAGGTCATCAAGACCTACGTTTTCCGCCGTGGCAGCTTCCTGGTGGAGCTGAATCAGCGGGTCGAGAACGGCGGCGCGAGCGACTGGCAGGGCGGCCAGTACCGGCAGTTCCAGCGTATCCCACCCAAGGTCGTTAGCAGCTTCTTCGGCAGTGGGGTGATCACCTATACCGGGGCGGTGATTTCCACGCCCGAGCAGCGCTACGAGAAGATTTCCTTCAGCGACATCGCCAAGCAGGAGTTGAATCAGCCAATCAAGGATGGCTGGGTCGCCATGATCCAACACTATTTCCTCGGTGCGTGGGTGCCCAATCCGGGTGAGACCGAAGACTTCTACACCAAGGCGGTCGACGGTAGCCGCTACGTGGTGGGAATGCGCGGCGCGGTGCAAACGGTGCCCGTTGGCGCGACCGGTGATTTTCGCACCCGCCTGTACGTGGGGCCAAAATTGCCGGACGTGCTGGAAAAAATCGCGCCCAACTTGCAACTGACTGTGGACTATGGCGTGCTGACCATCATCGCCGAGCCGCTGTTCTGGCTGTTGAAGGCCTTCCACGCCATCCTCGGCAACTGGGGCTGGGCGATCATTTTCCTCACCATCCTGATCAAGCTGGCGTTCTACAAGCTGTCGGAGACCAGTTATCGCTCCATGGCCAACATGCGCCGGCTGGCGCCGGAACTGACCCGGCTCAAGGAACTGTACGGCGACGACAAGCAGAAGATGAACGAAGCGATGATGGGCCTGTACAAGAAGGAAAAGGTCAATCCGCTGGGTGGTTGCTTGCCGATTCTGGTGCAGATTCCGGTGTTCATCGCCCTGTATTGGGTGCTGGTGGAAAGCGTGCAGTTGCGGCAGGCGCCATTCATGTTGTGGATCAAGGACATGGCGATCCCGGACCCGTACTACGTGCTGCCGCTGATCATGGGCGTGACCATGTTCGTCCAGCAGAAGCTCAGTCCGGCTCCGCCCGATCCGGTGCAGGCCAAGGTGATGATGGCACTGCCGATCGTGTTCACTTTCATGTTCCTGTGGTTCCCGGCTGGTCTGGTGTTGTACTGGGTGGTGAACAACATGCTGTCCATCGCCCAGCAGTGGATGATTACCAAACGGGTGGAGTCGGGCGCCGACGCCGCGGCGCTCAAGGCCAAGGAGGGATCGGGACTGGGACTGGGCGAGCAGGCCAAAAAACTGCTGACGCTCGTCAAGCAGGCATTGCCCGAGCCGAAGAATCCCGGCAAGCGCAAGAAGTAGCTCCTTCCAGCCTTCCAGCCAACCCCCCCGGCGCTTCGCGCTACCCCTCCTTGACCTAAGGAGGGGAAAACCGGCATCTGGGGCGGTGGCTGGATAAAAACGCCTGGTCTTTGTCGCGTACCGCCACCTGATGACCGACACCATCGCCGCCATCGCCACCCCGCCCGGACGGGGCGGCATCGGCGTGGTTCGCGTGTCCGGTCCCCTCAGCGCCGCCATTGCCGAAGGCGTGTGCGGCGCTCTCCCTGCTCCCCGTCAAGCCGCCTTGCGCCGGTTCCGCGCCGATGATGGCGCGGTGCTCGACGAAGGTCTCGCCCTGTATTTCCCTGCTCCTCATTCCTTCACCGGCGAGGACGTGTTGGAACTCCAAGGGCACGGTGGACCGGTGGTGATGGATTTGCTGCTGGCGCGGGTGTTGGAACTCGGCGCGCGTCCGGCCCGACCCGGCGAATTCTCCGAACGCGCCTTTCTCAACGACAAGCTCGATCTGGCCCAGGCCGAGGCGATTGCCGACCTGATCGCCAGCGACACCGCCGCCGCCGCTCGCGCCGCGCTGCGTTCCCTGCAAGGGGAATTTTCCCAGCGGGTTCACGCCTTAGTCGATGGATTGATCGAATTGCGGTTATACGTCGAGGCGGCGATTGATTTCCCGGAGGAGGAGATCGACTTCCTCGCCGACGGCGTCATTGCCGCGCGGTTGCGGGACCTACGGGAGCGGTTGAACGCCTTGCAAGCCGTCGCCGGTCAGGGGCGACTGCTGCGCGACGGTATGATCGTGGTGATCGCCGGCCGGCCGAATGCCGGTAAATCCAGCCTGCTCAATCATCTGGCCGGGCGCGAGGCGGCCATCGTCACCGCCATTCCCGGCACCACCCGCGACGTGCTGCGGGAGCACATCAGCATCGATGGGATGCCCTTGCACGTCATCGACACCGCGGGTTTGCGCGACAGCGACGATCCGGTGGAGCGGGAGGGTATCCGCCGGGCCTGGGCGGAGATTGGGAACGCCGACCGGATCCTGCTGCTAGTGGACGACCGGCAGGGTCTGACCGCCGAAGATCGGGCATTGCGAGAGCGGTTGCCGGCGGGCACGCCGGTGACGGTGCTTTACAACAAGATCGACCTGACCGACCAGCCGCCGGCGATTGGGGACGGCGAATGGGGGACGGAAATTCGTCTGTCGGCTAAGACCGAGGTGGGATTGGATTTGCTGCGCGAGCATCTGAAAGCCTGCATGGGTTATCACGGCGGTGGGGAGGGGACATTCATGGCCCGCCGCCGGCATCTGGAAGCCTTGGAGCAGGCGGCGGTGGCGCTGGAGCGAGCGGCGTATCAGTTGGAAGTCGTCCGCGCCGGGGAACTGGTGGCGGAGGAGTTGCGCGAGGCGCAGAACGCGCTGTCGGAGATTACCGGAGAGTTTACGTCGGAGGATTTGTTGTCGCGGATTTTTTCGAGCTTTTGTATTGGAAAATAGCGAGACTTCCAGCAGGGTCCGAAGCCTTCCAGAAAATACACACAAGCCCGCGTAAAAGCGGTTTTTTTGTTCTGGTCTCGGCTTGCATGTTCCGCCTAAATCCGCCTAAAATTGTTCCCTAATTAGTTCCCATTCCAGGAGAGCGGCTTTCATCGGGAACAAGATGTGTTCCCAACTCCTGTGAGGACAGGCAGGAAAATCAGGTTTTCAAGGGAACAAATGGTGGGTGCGATCCTGTAAAAAGCCAATCAAGGCAAAGCGCTCCAGTGATTGTTCCCGAAGCGGGCGACTGTTTCCTGATCTTCTGGCAATTGAGGGAACAACGCGAGAGGTGAATCATGGCGCTGACGGATACCAAGCTGCGGAAGCTCAAGCCGAGGGAGCAAACCTTCTCCGAGTCGGACGGTGGTGGGCTGTTCATCGAAGTCACATCCAGCGGCAAGAAAGGCTGGGGGCTACGCTACCGGCTGGCCGGTAAGCAGGAAAAGGCAAGGCTGGGCGAATACCCGGCGTACTCGCTGGCCGAAGCCCGCGCATGGCGCGAGGACTGCGCGGCGCTGGTGAAGCGCGGCCTTTCGCCAATGGCCTTGAAGCGCGGCGATCCGATCCCAAACGATGCGAAACCCGAGGCCAGGGAGATGGCGCAGACCTTCCTGAGAAACTGGTGCTGGCAGGCGGTGGGGAAGGTGAGGGCCAAGGAAGCCGAAGCCAAGGCCGCCGATACCGTGGAAGCGTTCGCGTGGCGCTGGTATGCCGAAGTCGCCGAGCCGGGCAATAGCAACCCCCGCAACATCAAGCGCGTACTGGAAAAGGACGTGATTCCAGCGATTGGTGCAAAGCAGCTTGCCGAGGTGACCGTTACCGACGTGCTGGCGATTACCGACCGCATCAAGGCGCGGGGGGCCGATCAAATGGCCCTCCAAACCCGCAACGTCATGAAACGGCTGTTCGCCTATGCGATTGCGCGGGAGAAGGCGACTTTCAACCCGGCGGCGGCAGTGGAAGCGAAGTTCATTGCGACCGCCAGAAGCCGTGACGTGGCGCTGACCCCGGACGAAATCGGGCGGTTGTTGCGGGCGATCTACCAATCCAGCATGAAGCGGGCGCACAAGCTGGCGCTGCACCTGCTGATTCTGTGCATGGTGCGGAAATCGGAACTGATCGAAGCCCGATGGGAAGAAATCGACTTCGACAAAGCGGAATGGGCGATCCCCGGCGAACGAATGAAGAAAGACAAGCCGCATCTGGTTCCACTATCTCGACAAGCCGTGGCGATGTTCGAGGAATTGAAGGGGCTGGCAAGTGGTTCCGAATGGGTGTTTCCCAGTCGAGGGAGTTTGAATAAACCCATAGCTCATAACACGTTGAATGTCGCCGTGCGGGCGCTGGAATTCGACGTTCGCGATTTCGTGATTCACGACTTTCGGCGAACGGCATCGACGCACCTGCACGAGGCTGGATTCAATTCAGACTGGATCGAGAAGGCGCTGGCTCATGAAACCAAGGGTATTCGGGGTGTTTACAACCGGGCGCAGTATGCCGACCAGCGGCGTGAAATGTTGCAATGGTGGGCCGATTTCGTGGATAGCCAGATCGAGGAAGGCCGGAAGGTGATCATTGGCCGCTTCGGCAAGGCATACCAAGCGGTATGACGGTTTGGCCGCGCCTAGCCCGACGGGGCGAAAACCGGGTTCCCTTGCCCGGCTGGCGCGGCTTCCTGATTCAAGGGTGAGCGTGAAGGGAGCACTATGTTGAGCTTATTAGACATTAGCCAGTCAGTATTATTAGTGCTGCATTGGAGCAAAAAAATTTCTGACCCATTTTCTCCTCAAGCACTTCAAGTAATGACGGATGAAAATCACCCATTAAGGCAACAGTATTTCTTAATCAGATGGTTCTTGGAAAACGCAATCGAAGCAGACGAATTGCCCGCTCTAAAAAAGCCAAAACATAAATCGGAGATAAAAAAATCCTTAATGCAGTAGATGTTCCTGATGATTATAGAGAATATCTCTCGCAACAATATGATTATTGGATATTGGTGAACGATCTTGCTGCTTTTGTAGAAAGACCTGATTGTTTGTCAACAGATACTTACGCACATGCCCGCGACGCATTGGCCCGAGTGGCTTGGATGCTTGCTAGGAAAAATGCTTCAGTAAGTAGTCAGACCGAATTGTTAGAGCATCTTGCTCAATTGGTGGATAGCATAGAGCAAGAGGGCTTTCTGCTGAAGTTGGGTGAAACTACCCTGAAGGGTTGTGTAAGAGAAATTTTATCCGCCGGTGAGGTGGTAGAGAAAAAAAGCTGAGTTTGCTTGTTTTTTGAAGTTTTTCTTGATTTTGGTCTGTATGACGGGTTTTCAGCTTTTTCCTTGATTGCTAAGGAGGAAAAAGTTATCAAAATGGCGAGCCATGCCGGTATGTTCCGGTGAATGCTACAGAGTAACGAGCATGGCCGCACAATTCAGAGAGGCGCTAACGCGCCTGACCATCCTTCGGCGCAAGCAGGTGGAAGCCCGCACCGGGCTTTCCCGTTCCACCATTTATGAGCGCATCAAAACGGGAGCCTTCCCCGCTCCGGTTTCCATCGGCGCAAAGGCTGTCGGCTGGATCGAGAGCGAAATTGATTCTTGGCTGACTGCGCAAGTCGAGAAAAGCCGCAAGGCGAAAGCTTGAGGAGCGGCGACCATGACCGCAAAAAATAAGGGCCGCGACCGGCGCGACCCCAAAAGCAAATTCGACCAGCATGATACCGTTAATGGCGGCTTCGTGAAACCTTCGCGCGTCCATCGCAAGGCAAAGCGTGGATGGCAACGGGGGCGGCGATGAATGCGAGCTTGCATGATGCCCTCCGGGCCGCGTGCGCCGAGGTGAACATCGTCTATCGGGACGTGCCCGCCGATGGCCGCTGGCACGAAACCGACGTAGACGGCGACCGCCGGGGCCTGGGAAATGGCCGCATCAAGCTGTTTCCCGATGGCGCGGGCGGCATCGTCTGCAACTGGAAAGGCGAAACCCGCCCTTTCTTCGCCATCGATGATTCCACCCTGACCGAAGCCGAACGAACTGAACGCGACCGCAAGCGACGCGAAGTTATCCGCCAAATCCAGCAGGAAGAGGCGCGACGACGGGCCGAAGCTGCCCGCAAGGCGGCGGCGATCCTGCAAGCGGCGACGGAAGCGAAAGCCGACCATCCCTATCTGGAACGCAAGCGGGTTTCGCCCGTGGCAACCCTGCGAGAGATTGACGCGGGCGCGGTGGCGGCGCTGCTGGGCTACGCGCCGAAGTCTCGGGGCGAGCCACTGGCCGGGCGGTTGCTGGTGGCACCTGTCAAAATTGGCATTCAAATGAGCACGGCGGAACTGATCGACGAAGCCGGACGGAAAGCAGCCATTGCAGGCGGCGCGAAGGCGGGCGGATATTGGGCCGCGCAACCGCTGCCCGACGATCACGGCGATGGGCTGACCCTGCTGATTGGCGAAGGCGTGGCAACCGTATTGTCTGCAACCGAAGTAACGGGGTTTCCCAGTATCGCGGCGCTGTCTTGCGGCAATTTGCCGACGGTGGCGCGGGCGATGCGCGAACGCTACCCGGCGGCGCGGCTGGGGATTCTTGCCGATCTGGGCAACGGACAGCGGGATGCCGAAGAAGCCGCGCGGGCCGTTGGCGGATGGCTGGCGCTCCCCGACTTTGGGCCAAACCGACCGGACGACGCGACCGACTTCAACGATATGGCCGCGCTGCGTGGATTGGAAGCAGTGCGGCGCTGTATCGAGGCGGCGCGGGCGGAAGCCAAAGCCGTAACGCCGGAAACCGACGTAACGGGCGTAACAGACGTACAACCCAGTAATAACGGCGATTTTACCGTTACGGCTGGTGTTTCGGATGCCGTAACGGGCGTAACAGCGACCGGGCCGTTATCCGTTCCCGAAAGCGACCGCCCCTGTTTCAAGGTGTTCGACGCTTGGACGACACTTCGAGAATCGAGCAACAAACTCAGGCCGGGCGTCTGGCACTTCGGCATCAAGGCGGGCAAGAATGCTGAACCGCCCAGCTTGATCCAACAATGGGTTTGTTCTCCGCTGCATATCGCGGCCGTGACCTTCGACGGGCAGGAAAACAACTTCGGGCGACTGCTGCGCTTTCGCAATACGCTGGGCCGCTGGCGGGAATGGGCGATGCCGATGGAGTTGCTACGCGGCGCCGGCGATGATCTACGCGGCGAACTGCTGGCGATGGGCGTTCAGATTGACCCGAACGCGCATCGGTTGTTGGGGCAATATCTACAAGCCACGACGCCTAAGCGGCGCGTGCGTTGTGCTCTGCAAGTCGGGTGGTGCGGCGATGTTTTCGTGTTGCCGGACGAGGTCATCGGGCCGAAAGCGGCGGACGTGATTTTTCAATCCGGCGAACGCGGCCACGACGAGCATACGAGGGCCGGCACTTTGGAAGGCTGGCAAGTTGAAATATCGGCGCGGGCTATCGGTAATCCGCTTCTTGTATTGGCGCTGTCAGCATCCTTCGCCGGGCCGCTGCTGGCGCGCTGCAATGCCGAGGGCGGCGGCATTCACTTCGTCGGCGATTCGTCTACCGGCAAGACCACGGCCATCGAAGCGGCTTGCGCGACGTGGGGCGGGCCGAATTTCCGTCGAAGCTGGCGCGCGACCGCCAACGGTATGGAGGGCGCGGCGGCGCTGTTCAATGATGGCCTGCTGGCTCTGGACGAAATCAGCGAATGCGATCCCCGCGAAGTCGGCGCCATCGTCTACGCGCTGGGCAACGGGCGCGGCAAGCAGCGGGCAAGCCGCACCGGGGCCGCGCGGAGCGTGACCCGCTGGCGCTGCTTTGTCTTGTCCAGTGGCGAGCGCACCATCGGTACCACGATGGCGGAAGGCGGCTATCGGGCGAAGGCCGGGCAGTCGGTACGGCTGCTGGACATTCCGGCGGGGCGGCGTTTCGGTGCTTGGGACCAACTGCACGGTTTCGCCAGCGGCACGGCTTTTTCGGACGCACTCAAGCGGGCGGCGGTCACGCACCACGGGCACGCCGGGCGAGCCTTTCTTGAGAAGCTAACCCGTGATCGGCGCGATTTCTGTGAACGCTTGGAGCGCCTCAAGGCATTACCGGAGTTTTCCGCCGACGGGGGCGAAGGGCAGGACAAGCGGGCCGCCGGACGCTTTGCTCTGCTAGCGCTGGCCGGCGAAGTGGCGACGGAATACGACCTTACCGGCTGGCCGGAAGGCGCGGCGATCAATGCGGCGGCGGAAGGCTTCAAGGCGTGGCGATCCTGGCGCGGACGCGGCAACGACGAACGCCGGCAGATTCTCGAACGGGTGGCGAGCTTTATCGAACGGCACGGCGACGGGCGCTTTTCCGACGCGGACCGGAATTTCGATGCACCGATTCGCGACCGGGCGGGATGGTGGCGTGACGCTGGCAGCGATGGGCGAATCTATCTGTTCACTGCCGATGGCTTGCGCGAAGCCTCGAAAGGTTTCGACTTCAAGCGGGTGCTGGATACGTTGCAGGAAGTCGGGGCGCTACCGAAGCCGGACGAAAGCGGCGAACGCGCCAAGCCTCAGCGCATCGGCGGGCGGCTGGTGCGCCTGTACTCGATCCATGCCGATAAGTTGAGCGGCAATCATGGGGCTTGATGCGTTGCTGGCACGGCTAGAGGGCCGGGCTGTTACGCCCGTTACGTCAGCAAAAACGCCAGCCGTAACGGGGAAAGCCGCTCAGTTAGCGCCCTGTACGGCTGTTACGGCTGTTACGGCACAAAACGACGCGAAGGCGAATGAAGCGGCCCGCGAACCGTTCGACCGTGAAGCCTGGGAGGAGCGCGCAGCGATTGCCGAGTTTGACGGTGGTTTGCCTCGGGAAGATGCCGAAGCGCTGGCCTGGAAAGAGGACAATCGCCGGTGTTGCAACCAGACCGCGAACGCTGGCCGAGACTGATTCAGAAAGGAGGTGACCATGCTCACGCTTGAAGCCGATTCCGCCGTGATTCCTTTCCCGACAGCCGAAACCGAGGAGCCGCTAAAGGTCAGCTACCAGATCACCCGCTTCAATGCCCTGAAGCACGGGATTTTGGCGCGGCTGGTGGTGTTACCCCACGAGGATGCGGGCGAATTCACCGACCTGCTGGCGGCGCTGGTCGAGGAACATCGACCGGCCGGCGCGACCGAGGCGCATCTGGTGGCGGAACTGGCCGCGATCATGTGGCGCCAGCGGCGGGTACTGCTGGCCGAAGGTGCGGCGATCAACGCCGGGCTGCTGGCGGTGACCAAACACTCTTTCGATAACCCGATTGAATCGGCGGTGCCCTTCGAGCGGGCGCTGTCGGGCAAGGGAACCGATTTGCGGGATTTGGTCACCGCGACGCCGGATGAAATCGCCGAACGGCAACGGCAAGCGGCGCTGGACCGGCAAGCCACCGAACGGGCGGCGGTGATCCTGGACAAGGGGGCTGCGAACGCCTACGACAAGGCATTGCGGGCGCTGCCGGGCGATGGTGGCGACTGGTGGCGGGAGTGGATCGAGGACGAAGCGGATAAGGCGAACGCCGATGAACTGGCTGACTTCATCCGCAACCAGTTGTTGCCGTATTTCCGCAACGCAGAAAGCCAAGCTCGGCACCAGCCGGCGATCAGGGCGCAAACGCTGGGCGAGGGCTTGCAGGTGCATCGGCTGGAAAAGCTGAACCGCTACGAAACGCACCTGGACCGGAAGTTCGAGCGCACCTTGGCGATGCTGGTGAAGTTGAAGGAATTGCGCGGAAACCATTAGAGGTTGCCGAGGCTGCATAAAAATTCGGTAACCCAAGGAAGCAAAAAAGCTATAATTTGGCTATTACGGATGATGATTTCTGCCGATAACGGTCTGTGGATGCGGTCAAAGGGAATGCCAAACCATCCATAACTCATTCATCAAGCGGGTAAAAGTGGACTTCCCATGCCAAATGCACCCGACTTAGACCAGATCGCCTTCAAGATTCATCCTACCGGTGGTGGGTCGGAAGTCCCGGTATCGCTGTTGCTGCAAATCTTCAGCAATCTGCAAGAACTGGTGCATCTGTTTGCCTTGCAAGAAGAAGGGCGCACCGTGCGGCAACGCCTGCGACTGTCCGAGGAACTCAAGCGCAAGTATGTGTTGCACCTGCGACCGCCTGAAACCGGGAGCTTCGCGGTAACAGGGCGGGTAGCGGGCCGGGGAGCGGATTTGTTCGAGCCGGAACAGGCCCGGCGGGTGGTGGGACAAATGCACCAATTCAGCCGTGCCGTGGTGTCGGGCGATGAGGATCGGATACGCCAATTAGTGCCGGATGGCCGCCTCCGCCATCGGGTGCTGTCCTGCCTATCCGCGCTTAGCCCTCCGCCGGGTAGCGGTTATCGCTATGAAATGGCTCCCGGCGCGGGACCGGGAATATCTCTGGATGAAACCTTGCCCGCGCGCATCGAGGCATGGCTGACGACGCCGGAGGAGCGCGCCGAAGTGCGAACGGTAACCGGCCGGCTGGAAGCCATTTCTTTCGGCGAGCACAAACTGACGATCATCTATCAACCCAAGTCCCGTCCGTTGGAGTGTTTTTACGACGAGGACATCGAACTCATGCTGTTGGAAAATCGGCGGGATTTGATCCAGGTGACCGGCCGGGTGCTGATGGATGATGACGGTCATCCCAAGCGGATTGATGAAGTCGAGCAGATTCGAGACCTTGACCTGTCGCCTTTCGTGCTGGGGGAGATCGAGGGCCGCGATTTTCGCTTGCGGCCCCGTAGTGCGTTCAGTTTCTTGCCGGCTTTGACGGATGACGAGCAATTCCTTTGCTTGGAACACACGCCGTGGAGTCTCGATGTGTTCGCCGCGACCCGTGCCGAACTGTTCGCGGAATTGAAGGAGCAGATGCTCATGTTGTGGCAGGAATACGCCCGCGAGCAGGACGAGGCGCTTTCCGAACCCGCAAAACAGGTTAAGCGGCAACTGCTGGCCGACTGGGAGGGGGTGGCGAATGCCTAAAGACAAGCGGGATGTCGAGGCCGGATTGCTCAGCAAGGGTTTTCAGCAACAGCCGGGAGGCGACCATAACTACTTCGTTTACGTGGCGCTGGATGGCAAAAAGGCATTAGCCAAGACCAAGACCAGCCACGGGCGCGGTTTCGATATTGGCGATTCCCTGCTGGGAATGATGGCCCGGCAATGTGCCCTCACCCGCGCGCAATTTCTCAAGCTGATTGAATGCCCGTTGAGCCGGGAGGATTACGAGAACCTCTTGAGACAAGCCGGGATGCTTTAAGTTAGAGATACTCCATATCGACATTTTGTATCCAGGTATTCAGTGACGAGAACAATATGCTCATCACCCACGAACGCGAAAAGCTGATCAACGCGATCATTTTTTTCGCCAATCACACTAAACACTTGGACAAGATCAAGCTGTTCAAGTTGCTCTATCTACTCGACTTCGAGCACTTCCGCCAGACCGGGCAGAATGTGACGGGGTTGACTTATAGCGCCCAACAATACGGCCCAGTACCAGCAGCACTCGCCCAAGAGTGGGATAAGCCGAAACCTGATTTAGCGGCTGCTATCGCCACCCAGCCCAAGCAAGTTATCGACTATAAACGCCAAGGTAATTTTCCTTTTGAATCTGCTATGGCTAGTATTGGTAGTGTTCCTTTTAAACTTGGTTTAGTTCCTATTGTTGGTGCTTGTCTTGGTGGGGTCGGATTGTACTGCTGGCGGAAACCCAAATTCGATGACAATCACTTCTCCAAGCGCGAGTTGCGCATTATGGCTGAACTGGCGAACAAGTATCGCAAAGCATATTCGCCGAAGATCGATGTCACGCACGCCGAAAATGGCGCTTGGGCCAAGGTGTGGAACAACGGCAAGGGTTCCGACCATCCCATTCCCTATGATCTTGCTATCCCGGATGACGACCCACACCAGGAAGCCATCTTGGAAGCGGCCAAGGAATATCAAGCTATCGTAAATTCGGCGTGGTGTTGATATGGCCGGCAGGTTACCTGCGGGCGTGATTCCCGGACAAATCTATCGTCATGACTGCTTTTACCGTGGCTCTGCCGGTCAGTGGCAGACAAAATACCTCGTCGTGCTGACAGGAACGCCAAGCGGTGATGTCGTTTTTCGCTTACTGACCAGCAAGGCGTATGGCCGCCCCGAATCTCCACCCTGTTATAACGGCGATCCTTATCCAAGCCTCTATCTAGTGTCTGAACGAAAACCTTTCTCGCTAAAAAATGGGTAAGGATTTTTGGATTATTTTTAGTCATTTTTTCTATTTTATCTTTTTATATCCAAATTTTTTAAACATTTTTCCTGTAGAAATAGCTTTAGATTGATAACGTTCTGCAAATTTTCATTTTTGAAAAAGTAGTTATGGTTGGAGAACAAAATCTCCAGATTCATCTCAAGTTATTCGCTTTTTCTACGCTGCTTTTTTACATCGCTCCTCTTCTATATCTTGTTCTTGTTGTTGAAGATATCGACCCAAAATCTGCAAATTTCGAGCCACGATGGCTAACGCTACATACCGCTTGAAGGCCGGTAACTCACAATCAGGACAGCGATCCAACCCATGGACCTCTAACGCATGAATCGCTGATTCAACCGCAGCATGTTGGCATCGCCCCTTAATAAACACCACTTCTTGTTGTCGCGCTTGATCGGTTTTCGAAAGTCGGCCCTTTTTGGGTAGAATCACGGTCTCGAGCAGACCTGCTAACTCACGCTGATTGCCAGGCGAATGAAAGCCTTGGTCAAAACTACAGGATGATAATTTAGGAAACCGCTGCTTCGTTTCCTGGATCATCCGGACCGCGATATCCACATCAACTTCCTGTTGCATTACCCGGTGATGAAGAATAAAGCGATGTTGATCTTCAATGATGCCGACCATGACACCTAGTTCCACCGGTACACCCGCTTTCCCTTTACTGATCCATTCCGTATAGGGTTTAAAAATGGAAAATACTTTTTCTTGATGAGGAATCTTTTTACCTTGAATAACCCGGCGATCGATTTGATCAAGTTGTCGCCGGGCATGATTCATAAAATCTTTTATTTTCAATATTTTACCTTTATCTACTCCTTCTATTTTCTCGAGTTCCTCTAATTGACGATGGGCGCGTTCCACCAATTCCTTGGCCAAATCAAGGTAGGCTTGATGAGCGTCGATGATTTCCTTCCGACGCGACGCTTGTTTCGATTCATCTTTCGAGGTAGACGGCTTGAGCTTTTGTAGATGGCGCCAAAGTTTTTTTAATTTTTTAATAGCGCTTACCTTTATTGACTCTTCGACCTGATGGCGTCGGCACAACCGGATGAGAAGTTGAATGACTTTCCGTACCGAATCAAACAACAAGTGGGTATCCGTTGGATATTCAACATTGGTTTCTACCACGAATGAATCACAACGGCCGTGGAGCTGGTCTCGAGCACCCCGGTCAGGTGCCGGTAACGGGTCGTCGCCTAACTCTTTTTTTTTAATAAATTCATGGCCTGCATTCACCACGACTTGATTAATTTGATCAAGAATTTCAGGCGTTAACAAGCTGACATTATCTTTGAGCGTCTGTAAGTAATAACAGGATTGATCATCAACAACGCCATGGCCGAGAATTTGGCGAATCGTTTTATGATTATTGACTAAATTATGCAGTCGATCATAGTCACAATTCAAGTTTAACCGAAGAACTCCCAGGACCAAAATACTCCACATATCCATCCCTGGCCGTCCATTATTAAGGTCGATCTCTTTAGGAAAGAGGCCATCTAAAATCTTGAGGACCTGCTCAAGCAACATCGGATTGAGAAAAATATATTGTAATCCCTTAAGCAGTTGAGGAATATCATCACGGGAATTGGCGTCTAATTGGACTTGATCTATTTGCATTTCGTCAATCGGTTTTCGGGTTTTTTGGCGCATGTTTTTTCTCGATATTCGATAAGGAGCCATTAAAATTTGAAAAAGTATAGTATGGGATTAAAAATATAAACAAATCAATAGGATAAATATCGCATCAACAATCAGAACAAGCACGTAACCTTTTAATAAATATTTGATTTGATTGATAAATATGGTTTCCGGTCAGACACTAGCTAGGCTACTTGGGCGGCGAATTGACCGCGAAGAGCTGGCTTGACTTACGCCGGCAAGCTGACTCTGACGGCGTTCAATTTAGCAAAAAACATTTGCCGTGCGTTGCCACTCTTTCCAAAGAGATTCTGTGCCGCGCGCTCAATTGCACGGCCAACGCCGATGACACCACCAAGCAACAGGAACGCCTGATCCGCGATCAACGCGCCGCGTTACGTCGCTTGTAACCAAGGACCCCGCCATGCCGGAGCTTGATTTCAAGGGAAAGGAATTCGTTTACAACCATCATCTTGCCATCCCACATCGCCCGTTGATTCCCCACCCAGACAAATCCGTTCTCCCCTCGCCCACTGGGAGAGGCGGGGGTGAGGGCGCAAGACTCGACGGCAACCTGATCGTCCACGGCGACAACCTGCACGCCTTGAAGTCGCTGTTGCCGATGTACGCTGGTCGGGTGGACTGCATTTTCATCGATCCGCCGTACAACACCGGCAACGAAGGTTGGTGCTACAACGACAACGTCAATAGCCCGATGCTGCGGGAGTGGCTGAACAGCAATCCGGTCAGCATCGAAGACGGGCTGCGACACGATAAATGGCTGTGCATGATGTGGTCGAGGTTGCGCCTGCTGCATGAATTGCTATCAGAATCGGGCAGTTTATGGATGACGCTCGATGATAATGAAATCCATCGGGCGCGGATGATGATGGATGAGATTTTTCAACGTGAAGGGGCATTTGCTGTTTGTATTGTTTGGCAGAAGAAATATGCCACGGCAAACGATCAGACGGGCATTGCTCCCGTGCATGATTATTTGTTGGTTTATCAAAAAATAGAATGGCAGAGAAACTTATTAGAACGCACCAAAAACAACGATACTGCTTACCGTTTTGAGGACGAGAAAGGTATATTTAGAATCAGTGACTACACCTGCAACAAGACAGCGGAAGAACGTCATAACCTTTTTTATCCCATTAAAAATCCCAACACAGGCGAGGAAGTTTGGCCGAATCGAAAACGTGTCTGGGCTTATTCACGCCAAGAGCACGAACGGCATATTGCTGAGGATTTGATTTTTTGGGGCAAGGACGGTAAGGCGAAAATCCCTAGCTTCAAACGGTACCGCCATTTATTGAAAACAGGTGGTGGAACCGTTCCCGGTACATGGTGGACACATGACTTTGCCGGACACACCGATTTAGCGAGAAAACAATTACTTGAAGTGATGCCTGATCTTGCTGGACCGGCTGCGACGATCACCCCCAAGCCGCTACAGTTAATCGAGCGGGTAATACAGATTGCGACTCAACCCGATTCAATTATCCTCGACTCCTTCGCCGGTTCCGGCACGACCGCCCACGCGGTATTAGCTGCCAACGCAAAGGACGGCGGCGACCGAAAATTCATCCTTGTCGAGTGCGAAGATTATGCCGACAGCCTGACCGCCGAACGGGTGCGCCGCGTCATCAACGGCTACGCTTTTTCCGGCACGCAGCGGGAAGAACTGCACCGCGAAAAGCTCACTTTCACCAGCCTGAAAAAAGCCGACAAGCTGCTGGATCACATCGAATCCATCAAGAATCTGGACGGCCATCGCTTCGATAAAATCAAAGCGGAAGTCAAAGACGGTGAATTGATCGTCACCGGCGAAAAAGTCATTACAGAGCGAACCGATGGATTGGGCGGCAGTTTCACCTTCTGCACCCTGGGCGACGCCATCGAAATGGACAAGCTGCTCACCGGCGAAGCGCTGCCGGCCTTCGAGCAGTTGGGCGCGCTGCTGTTCCACACCGCCACCAACGAGGTTTTACCCTCACCCCCGGCCCCTCTCCCAGAGGGCGAGGGGAGCCAAGTAGTGGAAGACGTGGCGGGCTGCGGCTATCTGGGCGAATCGACGGATTGCCATGTTTGGCTGATCTACCGGCCCGATCTGGAATTCCTCAAATCCCGCGAAGCGGCGCTGACCCTGCCCCGCGCCGAAGCCATCGTGAAAGCGAAGCCGGGTAAGCCGCATCGGGTGTTTGCGCCGGCCAAGTTCGTCTCGCAAAAGCTGCTGAAAGATGCTGGCTTGCCGGTCGAATTCGCGCCCCTGCCGTTCGCCCTGTACCGCATCGAACGCGATTGAGGCGACGCCATGAGCTTGCGCGATCTGGAGTATCAGGCGCGGGTGTTGACCGCGTTCGACGGCTATCTGACCGAACTTTGGCTCTCTGGTATTTCAAGGGGTTGTAAAGTATAATACTATCAATTAGTTGCTAACATCAAGTGAGCATTCCATGATGGATAAGTCATTAGACGATTTGAAGAGCACTTTTAATGTGCTTTTGGCTCTTCCTAATATTGAAGTCGATGAGGTGGAAAGGGATCGAGAAGGAAATTATCGGGTCACGATCCGGTACAGAGCGCGGAACGCGTTGGAATCAAGTCGCGATAACTTCATCGATCATTTAGGACATGGGAAGTTCATTAAGCTGAGACATTTACCGCTTTCGGACGGCAGGTCAACTGCGTCTTCGCCACGCCGGTATCAATGTCAACGCTGTCAAGGGCAGCCGACGACCACGCAAAGGGCGACGTGGTATGATGCTCAAAGTCGCTGTACGAAAGCGATCGAGCACCATATATTGCTAGCTTGTGTGAATAGTACTGTGTGGGATGTGAGCATTAAAGAGGGAATCAGCTACGAAATAGTGCGTGGAATTATTGATCGCCATATTGCGAAGGAAGTGGATTGGCAGGCGATTAAAAATCTTAAAATTATTGGGATTGATGAAATCTCTTTAAAAAAAGGACACCAAGATTTTGTGACGATTGTGACGGGTCGTATGGATGGCAAAACGGTGGATCTGGGGATGTTGGCACTATCGAAGAAAGAGACCGTCAAGGAATTTTTCAGGCGTATTCCCAAGAGGTTACGCAAAAATACCGTTTTGTTTGCTCGGATCTGTACGTCGATTTTATCAATGCCGCGAAGGAGGTTTTTGGGAAAAAGGTCCGGATCGTCGCCGATCGATTTCATGTTGCCAAGTTATACGGAAAGGGCTTGGATGAGTTACGCAAAAAAGAACTGGCACGCCTGCGGAAGCCCTTACCGAAGGAGCAATATAAAGAGTTAGAAGGGGTGATGTGGATTTTGCGTAAAAGGCCGGATGATTTAACCGCAAAAGACCAAGAAACGTTGGACCGGTTATTCGAGTATTCACCGCTTTTACAACGAGCTTATCAGTTGAAAAACGAGTTAACGGCTCTGTTGGATAGTGACCTAGATCGCCGGCGCGGAAAGCAGAGGATCACGGGATGGATGAATCGAGTTAAAAAGAGTTCGGTTCGTTGCTTTGATCCTTTCTTAAAGACGTTGGAAACTTATAAAAATGAAGTGGTCAATTATTTTCTAGATCGACTGACGAGTGGATTTGTCGAGGGGCTTAACAACAAGATCAAAGTCATCAAGCGCCGGTGCTATGGTTTGAAAAATATTGGGCATCTTTTCCAACATCTTTATCTGGACCTTTGTGGATACGCTTTGCACGCCCATCAAAAATCATAGAGTTACCGAAATTTACTCCGAATTTATTGAGGCGTAAAAAGTGACGCATGATTGAGCAAGATTTTGTTTTTAAAAAGAATTTATACCCCGGCAATTCCCAAAGAGCCAAAAGAATCCCGATCCGCAGTTAACGCGTCAGCAAAAGCGCGACAATCGTCGGATCGGACGGGTTCGTGTCCTCGTGGAACATGCGATCGGCGGCATGAAGGTTTTTCGGGTATTAACCCTTCGGCTGAGAAACCATCTGAAGCATTTAGCCGATGACTTTATTTTTGCGACTGCTGGCCTCTGGAACCTCAAAAATTCATTTGTTGTTCAATAGGTTGGCGGGCTTTGTTGATGAACAACTCTAATCCCTGTTTCGTGCTGGAACTCACCGCCACGCCGAAAGACGTCGCGGCCAAGAGCGGCGCGAACCCCAAACCGGCCCGCCACGCCAACATCCTGGTCGAAGTGCTGGGGACCGAACTGGACCGCGAGGGCATGATCAAGATGCCCTTGAACCTCGATCCCCGCCAAGGCACCGACTGGCGCAACACCTTGCGCGCCGCTCTCGACCGCTTGAACCTGCTGGATGCCGAAGCGCGACGACTGCACGGCGAACGGGGGCGCTATATCCGCCCGATTCTGCTGGTGCAGGTGGAACGCACCGGCAAGGAACAGCGGGACAGCGGCCACATTCACGCCCTCGACGCCAAGGACTGGCTGCTCACCGCCGGGCTGGACGAGGCCGAAATCGCCATCAAGACCGCCGACACCAACGAACTGGCCACCCCCGAAAATCAGGACTTGCTTTCGCCGACCAACCGGGTGCGGGTCATCATCACCAAGCAGGCGCTCCAGGAGGGTTGGGACTGTCCATTCGCCTACGTGCTCTGCGCCCTGGCCGCCAGCGCCAACCTGTCGGCCATGACCCAACTGGTCGGCCGCATCCTGCGCCAGCCGCACGCAGAGAAGACCGGCATTCCCCTGCTCGACGAGTGCTACGTCATTACCCACCATGCCGATACGGCGCGAGTGGTGGAGGCCATCAAAACCGGACTGGAAGAAGACGGGCTGGGCGACTTGGTCAAGGAAATCAGGATCGGCGACGAGGGCGGCGACCGCGTGCCCGGCATCCGCAAGGTTCCCCGGCGCGACCGGTTCGCCAAGACGGAAATCTACCTGCCGCAAGTGCTCTGCGTGGAAGGCGGTACCGTCCGGCCACTCGACTACGAGCAAGACATCCTGTTCGAGCTGGACTGGTCGGCGGTCGATCCCGCGCCGCTGGTGGCGATGATCCCCGACAACGCCCAGACCGCCGAGCGGCAACTGCGCCGCATCCGGCTGGCCGATTCGGGCCAGGAGCGCATCGTGGCCGAAGTCGCCGGCCGTAGCGAGGAAGCCCTGCGGTTCGATCCCGCCTACGCGGTGCGGATGGTGTCCGACATCGTGCCGAATCCCTGGATCGCCCGCGAGATCGTCGGCCGCGTGCTGGCGGGTCTGACGGCGCGCGGTTTCGATGCCGACAAGCTGGGCGCTTTGGCCGGGCTGATCGTCGAGCAACTCCGCCAATGGCTGGACGGCGAACGCGACCGCATGGCCGAAGCGGTGTTCCGGGCGGCGGTGACCGCCGGCCGTATTCAGTTCCGGCTACGAACCGACGGGCAAAACTGGCACATGCCGTTCGAGGCCCAGACCTACGAACCCGAAGGCGCCGAACAACTGGTCGGCAAAACCGGCGGACCGCTGGAAAAAAGCCTGTTCGCCCCGATCTACAAAGGCGACTTTTCCAGTCAGGACGAGCGCAACATCGCGGTCTATCTCGACGGTGAAGCCGCGTTGACCTGGTGGCATCGCAACGTCGCCCGCCAGCAGTACGCTATCCAAGGTTGGCGACGCGGAAGAATTTATCCTGATTTCATCTTCGCCCTGCAACGCGGCGAGGGCATGGAACGGCTGGTGGTGCTGGAAATGAAAGGCCCGCAGTTGGCCGGCAACCTGGATACCGAATACAAGCGTGCCGTGTTGCGGCTCATGTCCGACCACTACGCCATCGAACACGCGCCGCATATCGGCGGGCTGGAACTGGTCGTCTCCGATGGAACCACGGTGCAATGTGACCTCGTTTTAATGCAGGACTGGAAAATGAGATTACCAAATGAATTTATTAGAAAATAATCTGATTAGGGCGCTGTCGAAAAGGAAAATTCGCTAATGATTTCGGTAAAATTTTGAGGTGGAGATGGGCGGATGCGGCAGCGGGCGACACTGGCATTTCGGCGCCAAGGACACGACGGAAGATTACCGGGTGCTGGACGTGCGGCGCTGGCAACGGGATGGATACCTTGAGCCGGGCCGCTGGTTCGGCTGGCAATGGACGCGCGACGGCGAAACGGTGGCATCCATTCAGGTCCGGGCCGAGTCAGACCGCGTGATCCTCAGCTACCGGCACCGGAGCGGCGGCGGGGAGTGGAAGCGCGAGGAATATCCGGTCTATCTCGACCGAACGCCCTGCACCTACGGCGGCACGCGGGCCTGGTTCCGCTGCCCGGCCAGAGGATGCGGGCGACGGGTGGCGATCCTGTACGGCGGCGCGATCTTCGCCTGCCGGCATTGCTACCGGCTGGCCTATCCCAGCCAGCGGGAAGCACCCCATGATCGAGCGGCGCGGCGGGCGGACAAAATCCGGGCGCGGCTGGGCTGGGAACCGGGCATTCTCAATGGCCCCGGCTGGCGAAAGCCCAAGGGGATGCACGGGCGAACCTACGAACGGCTTGCCACCGAAGTGGAGAAATGGACGGCGCTATCGCTCGCCAAGATGATGCGGCGGTTTGGCGTCGGGCCAGAAGAGTGGTGAATCCGTTTCGCAAAATGAGGGATGGTTGGCATCATTCAGGGAGACAAGCACGTAATCTGTTCCCGGATTTGTTCCCATAATCGAGTGATGTTTTTCAACAACCAAGCAGGAAAGCGGCTTATCGTCGATTCGCTAGATTCTGTATTGATAGCGAGATTTCCAGCATAGCCCGAAGCCTTCCGCAAATTCCTCACAAGCCACCGTAAAAGCTGGCTTTTTATTGATGGGCAACTCCAATGAATACTAAGACCCACTGCATCACCGTTGGCGGCCTTTCCGTGGAGGTGGTGCGCAAGGACATCAAGAACCTGCACCTGGGCGTCTATCCGCCGAACGGGCGGGTCCGAGTGGCGGCCCCGTTGGTGGTGAGCGACGAGGCGGTGCGGCTGGCGGTGATCGGCAAGCTGGGCTGGATCAAGCGCCAGCAGGCCAAGTTCGAGGCCCAGCCGCGCCAGTCCCAGCGGGAAATGGTCGGCGGTGAAAGCCACTACTTCCTGGGGCAACGCTACCGCTTGCGGGTGATTGAGAGCAGTGGTCCATCCAAAGTGGTCTTGCGAGGCACTTCCTTTCTGGAATTTCATGCGCGACCGGCCACCACGGCCGAGGAACGCGAGCGAGTCTTGCAGCGCTGGTATCGCGAGCAACTGAAGATCCTAATTCCGCCGTTACTGGAGAAATGGCAGCCCATCTTGGGTGTTGCGGCAGCCGAGTGGGGCATCAAAAAAATGAAAACCCGCTGGGGTAGCTGCAATATCAACGCCCGGCGAGTCTGGTTTAATCTGGAGTTGGCGAAGAAACCGATGCACTGTCTGGAATACGTCGTCGTTCACGAACTTTTGCATCTGTTGGAGCGAAAGCATGGCGACCGATTCAAGGCGTTGATGGACCGGCATCTGCCGACGTGGCGCATCTGCCGGGAAGAGTTGAATCGCGCGCCACTCGGGCACGAACAGTGGCAGTACTGATAGGCAACCCACCCCATCGGTGGCTTTTCCTCCCGATTTTGACCCCCCTTGAGTAAACCTCACATGACCACCGGAACCCTGTATATCGTTGCCGCCCCGTCCGGGGCCGGTAAAACCAGCCTGGTCAAAAGCCTGGTGGAAACGACGCCCGACGTGGTCGCTTCCGTCTCCCACACCACCCGCTCCCCCCGGCCCGGCGAACAGGACGGCGTCCACTATCATTTCGTACCGCTCGCCGCCTTCGAGGCCATGATCGCCGCCGGCGCGTTCCTGGAACACGCCCAGGTGTTCGGCAACCGCTACGGCACTAGTCGCGCCGCCGTGCTGTCTCAGTTAGAGGCCGGACGGGACGTGATTCTGGAAATCGACTGGCAGGGCGCCCAACAGGTGCGCGAACAAATGCCATACTGTCCGAGCATCTTTATCCTGCCGCCCTCCTGCGATGCCCTGCGGCAGCGGCTAGCCGGGCGGGGGCAGGATAGCGCCGAAGTGATCGCCCGGCGCATGGCGGCAGCACTGGACGAACTGTCGCACTACGCGGAGTTCGATTATCTGGTGATCAACGACGAGTTCGCGACGGCGCTGGAAGCGCTGCGCGCCATTCTCATCGCCCAGCGCCAGCGCCGGGCGGCGCAGTTGGAACGACACCCGGAATTGCTGCGAGCGCTCTTGTCTTAACCGTTTGTTTTTCATTAAACTGCTCAATTCCAAATCGGCAATGCCACCTCTGGAGTAATCCCTGCATGGCCCGAATTACCGTTGAAGACTGCCTCGACCAGGTGGATAACCGCTTCGAACTGGTGCTGGTCGCCGCGCGACGCGCCCGCGATCTGACGCTCGGCAAGGAAGCGCTGGTTCCCTGGGAAAACGACAAACCTACCGTCGTCGCGCTGCGCGAACTGGCCGAGGGCAAGCTCGATTATCTCCTCCAGGAAAAATACCGCCGCACCGCCGTGCCCGAACCGGAACTCAAGTTCGAACCCGAACCCGAACCCGAACTCGAACCGCCGCCCGCCGCCGCCGCCGCCACCGGCGCTGAATCTGAATCTGAACCTGAACCTGAATCTGATTGACAACGCCGGTCCACCGGCGGGAGACGATGTCGTGATGGGCATGCCGTTGCGGGAAGTCCGAACCGAGGTCGAACGCGGCCGCAAGCTGGCTGTGGACGACGAATGGCTGGACGATCTGCGTTTGCGCATCGACGATCTGTGCGCCATCGCCGGCGATTATCTCGAACCGACCCAGGTCGAGCGCTTGCGCGAGGCCTGTTATTTCGCCACCGAGGCTCACGCCGGCATCTACCGCAAAAGCGGCGAGCCGTACATCTTCCATCCGCTGGCGGTAGCCCGCATCCTGGCCAACGTCCGCTTCGATCACGAGACCCTGCAAGCCGCTCTGCTGCATGATGTGATTGAAGACACCCACTACGACAAGGAACAGCTCGGCATCCGCTTCGGACCGGAAGTCGCCGACCTGGTGGACGGCGTCAGCAAGCTGACCCAGATCCAGTTCGACTCCAAGTTGGAGGCGCAGGCCGAAAACTTCCGCAAGATGTTCCTGGCCATGGCCAAGGATCTGCGGGTCATCATGATCAAGCTGGCCGACCGCCTGCACAACATGCGCACCCTCGGCGCCATGCGCACGGAATCGCGCCGCCGCATCGCCCGCGAAACCCTGGACATTTACGCCCCCATCGCCGGCCGGCTGGGCATGAACCACCTGCGTCAGGAACTGGAAAATCTCGGGTTCAGCCATTTGTATCCGCTGCGCTACCGGATCTTGCAGGACGCGGTGCGCAAGCTGAGCGGCAACCGTCGCGAAATCGTCAGCCAATTGGAAAGCCGCATCCAGGACCGGCTGGAGGACGAGAGTATCAATGGCCGGGTCGTGGGCCGCGGCAAACACTTGTGGGGCATTTACCAAAAAATGCGCCTGAAGCACCTGTCGTTCAAGGAAGTCCACGACGTCTATGCAGTGCGGGTCATCGTGGACACGGTGGATACCTGTTACCGGACGCTGGGGGTGATGCACAGCCTGTACAAGCCGATCATGGGCCGGTTCAAGGACTATATCGCCATTCCCAAGGCTAACGGCTACCAGTCGCTGCACACCGTGCTGTTCGGGCCCAACGGCGTGCCGATCGAAGCGCAGATCCGCACCGAGGAAATGCACGTCATGGCCGAGGTCGGCGTCGCCGCCCACTGGCGCTATAAATCCGACGGCGACGGCCAGGGCAGTCACGCCCAGCAACGGGCGCGCGAATGGTTGCGGAAACTGCTGGACATGCAACGCCGCGCCGGCAACCCGGTGGAATTTCTGGAAAGCGTCAAGGTGGATCTGTTCCCCGATGAGGTCTACGTGTTTACCCCGCGCGGCGAGATCATCGAACTGCCGCGCGGCGCCACCGCGGTCGATTTCGCCTACGCGATTCATTCCGATGTCGGCAACACCTGCGTGGGCGCCAAAGTGGACCGCCGGCTGGCGCCGTTGCGCACCCCGCTGGTCACCGGCCAGACCGTCGAAGTCATCATTACCCCCACCGCCCGGCCCAACCCGGCCTGGCTCAACTTCGTGGTCACCGCCAAGGCCCGCGCCAGCATCCGCCACTATCTCAAGCACTTGCAGCGCGAGGAGGCGATCCTGCTCGGCAAGCGCTTGCTGGAGAAGGCGCTGGCCGGACGGATCGGCGGCCTGGGCGAACTACCGACCGATCGGATCAAGGCGCTGGCGCGCGAGTTTAATCTGGCCAGCTTCGATGACCTGCTGGCCGATATCGGCCTCGGCAACCGGGTGGCGGCGCTGATCGCCAAGCGGCTGTTGCCGGACGAGGACGAAGACGAATTCATCTCGCCGGACGCCAGCGTTCAACCGCTGCTGATCAAGGGTACCGAGGGCACGGTGGTCGGCTTCGGCAAATGCTGCCGGCCGCTGCCGGGCGACGCCATCGTGGGCTATCTCAACGCCGGGCGCGGCATCGTCATCCATCGCGACAATTGCAAGAACGTCGCCAGCTACAAGAAGAATCCGGAAAAGTGGATCGAGGTGGAATGGGAGTCGCAGGTGGGCACCGACTTCAGCGCCGAGTTGCGCCTGGACGTCATCAACAAGCGCGGCGTCCTGGCCACCATCGCCGCCGCCATTTCCGCCACCGACTCCAATATCGAAACCATCAATACCTCGGAACGGGACGGCGCCACCACCACGGTGCATTTGCTGCTCAACGTCCGCGACCGCGCCCATCTGGCCCGGGTGATGCGCCGGCTGCGCACCCTGCCTGAAGCGCTGAAACTGGCCCGACGCGGCTAGTTTTTTGGTAACCGCTGCTCTCCTCGCCTGCGGGTGAAGGAGAGGTTGGAGGCGAGGATGGTTTTCCTTCAAACCCGTCCCTCGCAATCCGTTGGGGAATCCATCAGGAGCATTCGATCATGTCTCGCGAAATCATCCACACCGACCAGGCCCCTGCGGCTATCGGCGCCTATTCCCAGGCGGTCAAGGTCGACCACACCGTCTACCTGTCCGGTCAAATTCCGCTCGATCCGACCACGATGCAATTGGTGACCGGCGACATGGAGGCGCAGATTCGCCGGGTGTTCGACAACCTGGCGGCAGTGGCCCGCGCCGCTGGCGGCAGCCTCGCCGATACGGTCAAGCTCACGGTGTTCTTGACCGATCTCGGCCAATTCGCGTTGGTCAACCAAATCATGGCGGAATACTTCCCGAAACCTTATCCAGCTCGAACCACTATCGGCGTCACCAGCCTGCCACGCAACGCCCAAATCGAAATGGACGCGGTGCTGGCGCTCGAGGGCTGAGCGAACGGCCATGCAGAGCGCGGCGCGACCGCTGGCGCCGGAACCGCTACCGGTCACCGCCCTCAAGGGCGTTGGGCCGAAGCTGGCGGACCGGCTGCGCCGGCTGGGCATCCGCACCGCCGAGGACGTGCTCTTGCACCTGCCGCTGCGCTATCAGGACCGTACCCGCGTCACTCCCATCGGCCAATTGCGCCCCGGCGAGGAAGCGCAGATCGAGGCCGAACTCGTCGGCGCCGAGGTCACGGCGCGCGGCCGGCGTGTCCTGCTCTGTCATCTGCGCGACGGCACCGGCGCCCTGACGCTCCGCTTTTTCCATTTCAGCCCCGCCCAGGAGCAGCGGTTCGGCCAGCCCGGCGTGTGGCTGCGCTGTTTCGGCGAAGTGCGGTCGGGTTATACCGGCCTGGAAATGATCCATCCCGAATGCCGCTGGCTCGACCCCAATGCCCCGCCGGTAACCGACCGGCTGACGTCGATCTATCCCGCCACCGCCGGCTTGCAGCAATTCACCCTGCGCGACCTGGCCGAACAGGCGCTGGCTCAGCTCGATGCGGCGGCGCTACTGCCCGAGTTGCTGCCGGCGACGCTGCGAGCGCGGTTGAGCCTGATGCCCATCGCCGAGGCCGTGCGGCTGCTGCACCAACCGCCGGCGGAGGCCTCGCTCGCCGAACTGGAGAGCGGCCGGCATCCGGCCCGGCGGCGGCTGGCGTTCGAGGAGCTGTTGGCCCACCAGATCAGCCTGCGGCGGCTGCGGGCGCGGATCCAGCGCCAGGCCGCGCCGCCGCTGACGGGGGAAGGCGGGTTGAGCCAGCGGTTTCTGGAGCGATTGCCGTTCGCGCTCACCCAGGCCCAGCGGCGGGTATTGGACGAAATCAGCATCGATCTGGCCCAGCCCCGGCCGATGCTGCGGCTGTTGCAGGGCGATGTCGGCTCCGGCAAGACCGTGGTGGCCGCCGCCGCCGCGCTGCGGGCGGTGGAAACCGGCGCGCAGGCGGCGCTGATGGCTCCCACCGAACTGCTGGCGGAACAGCATTACCGCAACTTCCACGCCTGGTTGGAACCGCTGGGCATCGAAGTCGCCTGGCTGACCGGGCGGCTGACCGGACGAGCGCGGCGGACGCTGCTGGACCGGCTGGCCGCCGGTGAAATCCACGTCGCGGTCGGCACCCACGCCCTGTTCCAGGACACCGTCGCCTTCGCCGAACTGGCGCTGGCCATCGTGGACGAGCAGCATCGCTTCGGCGTGCATCAGCGGCTGGCGCTGCGCGAAAAGGGGCGGCAGAGCGGCCGTTGCCCGCACCAGTTGATCATGACCGCCACCCCGATTCCGCGCACCCTGGCGATGAGCGCCTACGCCGATCTCGACACCTCGATCATCGACGAACTGCCGCCGGGCCGCCAGCCGGTCAAAACCGTGGTGGCGCCCGACAGCCGCCGCGATGATGTGATCGAGCGGATCCGCCAGGCGTGTCGGACCGGCCGGCAGGCGTATTGGGTTTGCCCGCTGATCGAGGAATCGGAAGTGCTGCAATACCAGGCGGCGGTGGTCACGGCCGAACAGTTGACCGCGACCCTGCCGGAACTGCGGATCGGCCTGGTCCACGGCCGGCTGCCGACCGCCGCCAAGGAAGCGGCGATGGCCGCCTTCAAGGCCGGCGATCTCGATCTGTTGGTCGCCACCACCGTGATCGAGGTCGGCGTGGACGTCGCCAACGCCAGCCTGATGATCATCGAGAACGCCGAGCGGCTGGGGCTGGCGCAATTGCACCAGTTGCGCGGCCGGGTCGGGCGCGGCGCGGTCCAGAGCAGTTGCGTGTTGCTGTACCGGCCACCGCTTTCCCAAATCGCCCACGCCCGGCTGGCGGTGTTGCGCGAATGCCACGACGGCTTTGAAATCGCCCGCCGCGACCTGGAATTGCGCGGTCCCGGCGAGGTGCTCGGCACCCGCCAGACCGGCGAACAGACGTTACGCGTCGCCGATCTACTGCGCGATCAGGACCTGCTGAACGCCGTCCGCCACGCTGCCGATGGGCTGTTGCGCGACCACCCGGAGCAGGTGGAGCCGCTGATCCGACGCTGGATCGGCGCCGGCGCGCATTACGGCGAGGTCTAACCGATGTACGCAGCGCACTTCGGGCTGCGCGAGCCGCCGTTTGCCATCACCCCCGACCCGGCCTACGTTTACCTCAGTCGCTGCCATCAGGAAGCGTTGGCGCACCTGCTGTACGGCGTGGGCGAAAACGGCGGTTTCGTGCAACTGACCGGCGAGGTCGGCACCGGCAAGACCACCCTGGTTCGCACCCTGTTGGAGCAGCGGCTGGACGCCGTGGACGTCGCCCTCTGCCTCAACCCGCGGCTGACGGTCGAGGAACTGCTGGCCACCGTCTGCGACGAACTCGGCGCGAGTTACCCGCGCGAGCACCCTACCCTCAAGTCGCTGCTGGACGCGCTCAACGCCCACCTGCTGCGCGCCCACGCGGCCGGCCGACGCACGGTGCTCATTCTGGACGAGGCGCAGAACCTGAGCCGCGAGGTGCTGGAACAGATCCGGCTGCTGACCAATCTGGAGACCGCCAAGCACAAGCTGCTGCGGATCATCCTGGTCGGCCAGCCGGAGCTACGGGTGCTGTTGGCGCGGCCGGATTTGCGGCAACTGGCCCAGCGCATCACCGCCCGCTATCACCTGCCGCCGCTGGACCGACGGGAAACCGCCGCCTACATCGGCCACCGGCTGCGGGTCGCGGGCGGGCGCGAGGATCTCTTCACCAGCGGCGCGCGGTGGGCGGTTTACCGCTGGTCCGGCGGCATCCCCCGGCTGATCAACATCATTTGCGACCGTGCCTTGCTCGGGGCCTACGGCCGGGGCGCGCGACGGGTGAACGCCAGTCTGGCGCGCGCGGCGGCGCATGAAGCACTCCGGGGCGGGACGCGCGGGTGGAACTGGCGACCCTGGCTGGCGCTGGCCACCGGACTGGGCGGGCTGACTCTGATCGGTATCGGTCTGTGGCTGCCGCACGCCGATCAGTCCCTGCTGCCCGCCGCCGCCGCGCCACCCGCCGTCGGTTCAGCGGCGTCCCCGCCGGCCGTTCCGACCGCCCCGCCCGTCGCTACGACCGCGCCGGACTGGCCTACCCTGCTGAAATCGACCGGCGAGGGCGAAGCTCATCACCGCTTGCTGGCGGCCTGGGGAATCACCCAACCAGCGGAGGACGGCGCGGCGTTCTGCGAGCGGGTCAAGGACCATAAGCTGTACTGTTTGGCGGGCCGCGCCGACTGGGATGCGCTGCGTCGCTACGACCGCCCCGTCCTGCTGCGGTTGAAGGCGTCCGATGGCTCCATGGGACTGGCCCTGCTGCGTACCCTGGCCGAGAACAACGCGACCCTGGACATCGCCGGCCGTTCGATGAACGTACCGCTGGCCCAACTGGCGCCGCTGTGGACCGGCGAATACCTGCTGCTGTGGCGGCCGCAAATCCCACAAACGCTGATCGGCCCGGGGGTCAGCGGCGAGGCGGTGCGCTGGTTGCGGTCGCGACTGGCGCTGGCGGCCGGCCAACCCGTGCCCGAACCGCTGTCCGAGACGTTCGACGCCGCGCTGGCCGATCAGGTGCGCGCCTTCCAGCGGGATCGCGGCCTGCGACCGGACGGATTGGCCGGACAACGCACTCTGGTGTTGCTCAACAATTTCGCGCCGGAACCAGACCTCCCGGTGTTGCGCCCACCCGAGGGGACGTATTGAGATGTCCTACATTCTCGACGCCCTGCGCAAGGCGGAACGCGAGCGCCATCTCGGCCAACCGCCCACCCTCGCGGTCCCGCCGCCTTTGGCCGAACCCGGCCGGCGACGACTCGGGCCGTGGCTGGGCGTGGGGCTGATACTGGGACTGAACGCCGCGCTGCTGGCTTTCTTCCTGACCCGACCGGCGGCGCCGCCAGCCGCCACCGCCTTGCCCGCACTCGCGGCGCCGCGGCGCCGACCGCGCCGACTGCCCCCGCCGCGCCGACCGCCACTCCTTCCTTGCCTCCCACGTCGACCACCGCCAGAGCCAGCGCGCCCGTGTTGGCCACGCCGCCGGTAGGGGTGCAGCATGCTGCACCCCTACCGAATCGCACTGCACCCGAACCGCCGCGCCCGCCCGCGCGGCCCGCGCCCCGCAAGGAACCGACCCGGCCGACTGTAGCGCCCGGTTCCGTGGCCATCGCGCCTGCGACAGAGCCGATTCCATCCCTGGAAACGCTGTCCGCCGGCGCCAAGCGCGGGATTCCGGCGCTGAACCTCGACATTCATATCCACAGCGCCGACCCCGACAAACGCTTCGTGGTCATCAACGGTCGGCGTTATCGGGAAGGTGATCGGTTGGGCGAGGGACCGGTGCTGGAAACGGTGACCCGCGACGGCGCGATCCTGCGCCAAGGCGGCCAACGCTTCCGGCTATCGGTGCGGCACTAGCCGAGCGGCGAGGCCGGTCAGCGCTTCAACCTCTCTTCGTATTCTCCTGGATCTGTAACTGGCCCTCGCCGGCCACGCGCGGCGGCGGCCGCTGGCTCTCCAGCTTGATCCGCAGCCGCAGGTTGTTGGCGGAATCGGCGTGACGGATCGCGGTCTCGTAGCCGATCCGGCCGGCTTCGTACAGCTTGAATAGCGCATCGTCAAAAGTGACGATGCCCTGCTCGCCGGAGCGGGCCATGACGCTCTTGATCTCCTTGACCCGGCCCTGAAAGATCAACTCCGCCATCAAGGGGGTGTTGATCAGGATTTCCACCGCCGGAATCAACCCCGGCCGGTCCTCGCGCGGCAGCAATCGCTGCGAGATGAACGCCCGAACGTTGAACGACAGGTCCATCAGCACCTGCGCCCGCCTCTCATCCGGGAAGAAATTGACGATGCGGTCGAAGGCCTGGTCGGTGGTGTTGGCGTGCAGGGTGGTCATGCATAGATGGCCGGTCTCGGCAAAATTGATCGCATATTGCATGGTTTCCCGTTCCCGGACCTCGCCGATCAGGATCACGTTGGGCGCCTGCCGCAAGGTGTTTTTCAACGCCACCTCATAGGACTCGGTATCCACCCCGATTTCGCGCTGGTCCACCAGGGATTGTTTATGACGATGGAAAAACTCGATCGGATCCTCGATGGTGACGATGTGCTCCCGGGACTGGCTGTTGCGGTGATCCAGCATCGCCGCCAAGGAGGTCGTCTTGCCGCAGCCGGTGCCGCCCAAAAAAATCACCAGGCCGCGCTTGTGCATGGCGATGTCTTTGAGCATCGGCGGCAGGTTGAGTTCGTCGAGAGTCGGAATCCGCTGCTGGATCAGCCGCAGCACCATGCCGGCGCTGCCGCGCTGGGTAAAGGCGCTGACCCGGAAGCGGGCGAGATCGGGGAAATTCAGGGAAAAATTGACCTCGCGATGCTGGTCGAACTCCCGCGTCTGGCGGTCGTTCATGATCGAACGCACCACCATGGAGGTTTGTTGGGGCGTCAGTTTCTGGCCGCTGACCCGGTGGATCTCCTGATTGACCTTGAGCGCCGGCGGGCTGCCGGCGGTGATGAAAATGTCCGATCCTCCCAATTCCAGCAGCTTGAGCGCCAGTTCGTAGAGATACTGGGTTGCTTTGTCCTGATCGGTCACGACCGGTTGCGAATTTTTTTCCATGCCTTACCCCTTTGCGTTAGATTCACGCGCCATGCCCGTTCGCGATCGATGGCGCTGTCCGATCTGGCGCGCTGGCCGGCCAGACCCCCGGTTATGACGTCCGCTCGTTTTTATCCGAGTCTCGACAATTATTTTATACTGCGCGCATCACGCTGGCGCCAGGCATCCGAACCTGATCGTTCGACCGCTCGTCCATTTCCCCCATTCCCGATCCTGACCCACGGTCGCCGCCCACCCGCGGCGTTTCGCCTCGGCATCCGCATCCTCTTCCAAGGAGATCATCGCTCTCATGAGCCTCCCCCGCCGCTACCCGTACCCACTGTTCGCCCTGCTGTTGCCGCTATGCTGGATGATCGGCGCGCCGGCGTGGCCCGCCGAATCCCAGCCTTTGCCGGATTTTCGCAAGTTGGTCAAGCAAAACGAGCCGGCCGTCGTCAACATCAGTTCCACCCAGGCGCCCAGTCGCAAGAGCGCGGCCCGCACCCCCGGCATGCCGGAACTGCCCGGCGCCGAGAATCCCTATCTGGAGTTCTTCAAGCGCTTCTTCCAAGAGCGACCGGAACTGCCCGGCGAACGCCAGGCCAACTCCCTGGGATCGGGTTTCATCCTCTCGCCGGACGGCTACATCCTGACCAACGCCCACGTCGCCCAGGATGCCGACAAGATCATTATCCGGCTCAGCGACCAGCGGGAACGGCCAGCCAAGGTGATCGGCGTGGACGAACTGACCGACGTGGCGCTGCTCAAGATCGAGGGCGAGAACCTGCCGGCGGTGAAAATCGGCGACTCCGACGCGCTGGAGGTTGGCGAATGGGTGCTGGCCATCGGCTCGCCGTTCGGGCTGGAGCACACCGCCACCCAGGGCATCGTCAGCGCGGTGGGCCGCAACCTGCCCACCGGCGCCTACGTGCCGTTCATCCAGAGCGACGTTGCGGTCAACCCCGGCAGTTCCGGCGGCCCGCTGTTCAACCTGCGCGGCGAAGTGGTCGGCATCAATTCGCAGATTTACAGCAGCACCGGCGGCTACATGGGGCTGTCGTTCGCCATCCCCATCAAGCTGGCCATCCAGGTGGTCGATCAGTTGAAGGCGACCGGCGAGGTGACCCGCGGCTGGCTGGGCGTGCTGCTGCAAGGGATCAACAACGATCTGGCCGAAGCCTTCAAGCTCGACCGGCCGCGCGGCGCGCTGGTGGCGCAGATCCTGGCGGACAGTCCGGCGGCCAGCGCCGGCTTCAAGCAGGGCGATATTATCTTGCGCTATGGCGGCGAACCGGTCGAGGATTCCTCGCAGTTGCCACGGATGATCGGCGTCACCCCGGTGGGCAAGACCGTAGCCATGTCCATCCTGCGCAACGGCGAACCGCTGGAAATCAAGGCCACCATCGCCCGGCTGGAAGCCGCCGCCGAGCCGGTCGCCACCATGGACGAGCACAGCGACCCGCGCTTGGGCGTCACCGTCGCCGATCTCAGCAACGAACAGCGTCGCAACCTGGGATCGGAGGAACAGGGCGTGCTGGTCACCACGCTGGATGAAGGTCCGGCCGCCAACGCCGGCCTGTACCCGGACGACATCATTTTGCAGGTCAACCATCTGCCGGTGAAGAGCGCCAACCAGTTTGTCGAGCTGGCCAAGGAATTGCCCAGGGGCAAAGCGATCCCGCTGCTGGTGCGGCGCGAGAGCGAAGCGCTGTATCTGGCCGTGCGCCTGCCCGACAAGGAATAATCGCGACTGATGAACCCAAACAATTGTCTGGATTTCGAGAAACCCATCGCCGAACTGGAGGCGATGCTGAAGGAGTTGCGCCATCTCAGCGCCGAACAGGATTTAAACATCGGCGACGAGATCGCCCGGCTGGAGGCCAAGAGCAAGGCGCTGACCGACTCCATCTTCGCCAGCCTGACGCCGTGGCAGATTTCCCAGATCGCCCGCCACCCGCTGCGGCCCTACACGCTGGACTATGTGGATCGCCTGTTCACCGAGTTCGTGGAGCTGCACGGCGACCGCACCTTCGCCGATGATCACGCCATCGTCGGCGGGCCGGCGCGGCTGGACGGCCGGCCGGTGATGGTGATCGGCCATCAGAAGGGCCGCGATACCAAGGAGAAGATTTACCGCAATTTCGGTATGCCGCGGCCGGAGGGCTATCGCAAGGCGTTGCGACTGATGAAGCTGGCCGAGCGGTTCCGGCTGCCCATTCTCACCTTCATCGACACGCCAGGGGCTTATCCGGGCATCGGCGCCGAGGAACGCGGCCAGAGCGAGGCGATTGCCCGCAACCTGTTCGAGATGAGCCGGCTGCGGGTGCCGGTGGTCTGCGTGGTGATCGGCGAGGGCGGTTCCGGCGGGGCGCTGGCGGTCGGCGTGGGCGACCGGGTGCTGATGCTGCAATACGGCACCTATTCGGTGATTTCGCCGGAAGGCTGCGCGGCGATTCTGTGGAAGAGCGCCGACCGGGCGCCCGAAGCCGCCGAGGCGATGGGCCTGACGGCGGAGCGCTTGTTCAAGTTGAACCTGATCGACGGGATCGTGCCCGAACCGCCGGGCGGCGCGCACCGCGACCTGGAGTGGATGGCGGGAACCCTGCGCGCCGCCCTGCGCGAGCAGTTGCAGCACCTGGACACGCTGACGGTGGGCGAATTGCTGGAGCAACGTTATCGGCGGCTGATGGCGTATGGAGTGTTCAGGGAAGCCGCGCCCGCGACCTCGTTACAATCCTCCTGGTCCAGCAGCGTGGTCGCGCTGCTAGGGAAAGACAGCTTGCTGGGGAAGGAGAAGGATTCCTGAACGCGGAACTCGACATTAGCGACTCCCAGCGCACATTCCAGAAGCAACAATTCAGTTGCGCAAAAAAATTGTTGCGCAACCGGATGATCGCGCTGGCATCCCCGGAACCCCGCGACAAGATATTGCTCGCTCTTAACGAAGATTCGCAATCAAGCTTCGAACCTTTAATCCTGGCATTACGAGCACTTCAGGATCGGGCGGTGCTCTATCAAATCGCCCGCGAGAAACGGGACCTGGTGCTGGAGGTCATGGCGCGAATTAGTGGGACCACCGACTCTCCAGCGCCATGACAACGATATGCTGTCATGACTGCAACCCCGCTTTCCCTGGCGATTCTGAATCCGTTACTGGCCGCCCACCCCGAAGTTCGTAACCTGATCGTCGGCTACAGCGGCGGCCTGGATTCCCACGTGCTGCTGCACCTGCTGGCGACGAACCGCACATCCTGGCCGGAACGAATGCTGGCGGCGATTTACGTGGATCATGGGTTGCAAGCGGCCTCGGCCGGCTGGGGCGAACATTGCGCCTGCGTCTGCCGCGAATTGGATGTCCCGTTCCGCGCGCTGCGAATCGGCGCCCGGCCCGCGCCCGGCGAAAGCCCCGAAGCCGCCGCCCGCCGCGCCCGTTACGCCGCTCTCGCCGCCGAACTGGGACCGGATGACGCCCTGCTGACCGCTCACCACCGCGACGATCAGGCCGAAACCCTGCTGTTGCAACTGCTACGCGGCGCGGGTCCACACGGTTTGGCGGCGATGCCGTCCGCCAGCCGCCTCGGTCAAGGCTGGCTGCTGCGTCCCCTGTTGGCGGTGGATCGTGCTGAGCTGTTGGCTTATGCCCACGCGCAGCGGTTGAACTGGATTGAAGATGCCAGCAATACCGACACCGACTTCGACCGCAATTATCTCCGCCATCGGATTTTGCCACTGCTCAAGAAACGCTGGCCGGCTGCCACCCGTGCATTGTCCCGTTCCGCCCAGTGGTGCGCCGAAGCTGCCGCCTGGCTGGATGAGGAAGCCGACGCCGACTTGGCCCACGTCGCGACCCACCGCTCCGACCGCCTCAATATCCCAGCCTTATGCGAACTGAGCGAACTACGCCAACGGAACCTGCTGCGGCGCTGGCTGCGGCGGCTCGGCCTGCCGATTCCCGATAGCCGGCAACTGGGGCGCATTCTCCACGATGCCCTGACCGCTGGCCGCGACCGGCAACCGTGCATCCGCTGGCCCGGCGGCGAGGTGCGGCGTTATCGAGATATGCTGTACGCCATGCCGCCGCTGGCGCCGCACGACGCCCAGCGCAGCGTCATTTGGTGGCCCAACGCCGACGGTTATCCACCGCTGGAATTGCCGGGTTTGAGTCAACTTCGGTTGCAAGAAACCGTCGGCGCGGGACTGCGTTCCGAGATACTGGCTGGTGCGCCACTCGCCGTTCGCTTCCGTCAAGGCGGCGAGCGGTTCCGGCCGGCTGGTCGTTCCCACAGCCAGGAACTGAAGAAGCTGCTGCAGGAAGCCAACATTCCACCTTGGGAACGGGAGCGCTTGCCACTGCTCTACCGGGACGACACACTGGTGGCGGTTGTGGGTCTCGGCATCGCCGCCGAAGCCGTTGCTAGATCCGGAGAACCGGGTTTTCTGCCTGTCTTGGACTCGCCATTGGTGGCAGGGTATGGTATCTCTAAAAATATCAACAACTTAATATAGTGCTTGTTAAAATTATTGAGCTTGAGGAACGAACATCATGCGATTAGACGGTATTCGACTCGGGATCGCCCTCGGCAGTGGCTCGGCGCGTGGCTGGGCGCACATCGGCGTTCTGCGGGCACTGGAACAGGCTGGCATCGTCCCGGACGTGGTATCCGGCACTTCGATTGGCGCCCTGATCGGCGCGGCCTACGCCAGCCACCGGCTGGATCGGCTGGAAGAATGGGTCGCGCAGATCGACTGGTGGGAAATCATCCGCTACATGGATTTGCGGCTGGGCGGGGTGGAGGGCGAACGGCTGATGCGCGCCTTCCGCGAGCGGGTGGAAGACGTGCCGATTGAGTCCTTGCCCAAGCCGTTCGGCGCGGTGGCGACCGATTTGCAGACCGGCCGCGAGGTGTGGTTCCAGGACGGCTCGCTGCTGGAAGCGGTGCGGGCGTCCATCGCCCTGCCAGGGTTGTTCAGCCCAGTGCGGCATCAGGGCCGCTGGCTGGTGGACGGCGGGCTGGTGGACCCACTGCCGGTGTCGCTGTGCCGGGCGCTGGGGGCGGACCGGGTGATCGCGGTCAACCTGAACGGCAACATCGTCGGCAAGCATTTCGGCGGTCGTCCGCTGCGCCTGGCAGGACCGAGTCCGCTGCTGGCGCGGTTGAGCGCCGGCTTGCAGGCGATGTTGGGCAACAACGGTCGCGCGTCGGACGAACCGGAAGTGGACCCACCGCCGGGGTTGTTCGATGTGATGGCCGGTTCGATCAACATCATGCAGGACCGCATCACCCGGGCGCGGATGGCGGGCGATCCGCCGGATGTGGTGCTGGCGCCGCGGCTGGCGCATTTGGGGCTGATGGATTTCGATCAAGCCAGTGAGGCGATCACCGCCGGCATGGAGTGTGTGCGATTGCACCTCCCGTTGGTACGCGACATGCTTAATCTGCCGGAAACCCAGGATTGAAATGCGCGCTGTTCCGCGCGACCCACCGACGAAAAAACGCCATGCCGACCCTTCGCTACATTCTGACCATCACCTGCCCGGACCGGGTGGGCATCGTGGCCGCCGTGTCCAACGCGCTGGCCGTTCACGCCGGCAACATCATCGAATCCAATCAGTTCAGCGACACCGAATCAGGCCGGTTTTTCATGCGGCTGGTGTTCGATCTGGACGCAGCGACCGAGCCGGCGCTGTTGGAGCATTTTTCCCCGTTGGCCCAGCGGTTCGAGATGGATTGGCATCTGTACGACCCGCGCCAGCGACCACGGGTCATGCTCCTGGTCTCCAAGGCCGAGCACTGTTTGAACGATCTGCTGTACCGGCATCGTACCGGGGCGCTGCCGATGGAGATCACCGCCATCGTGTCGAACCATCGCGAGCTGGCGCATCTGACGGAATGGCACGCGCTGCCGTACCACTATCTGCCGGTGACGCCGGAAACCAAGCCGGATCAGGAGCGGCAAATTCTGGAACTGGTCGAACAGACGCGCGCCGAACTGGTGGTGCTCGCCCGCTACATGCAGATTCTGTCGCCGGAGCTGTGCCAGGCGCTGGCAGGGCGGGCGATCAATATCCACCATTCCTTCCTGCCCGGCTTCAAGGGCGCCCGGCCTTACCACCAGGCGTATGCGCGCGGAGTGAAGCTGATCGGCGCCACCGCCCATTACGTGACCGCCAACCTCGACGAGGGGCAGATCATCGAGCAGGAGGTGGAGCGGGTGGATCACGCCCACACGCCGGAGCAGTTGGCGGCGGTCGGCCGCGACATCGAGAACATCGTGCTGGCCCGGGCGATTCACTATCACCTGGAGCGACGGGTGTTCCTCAATGGCGGTAAAACAGTGGTGCTGCGGTGATCGCGAGGAGTGATTAGGCCACGCTCGACCACATGTCGCTTCATCTGGTCGAGCGCCTTGCCGGGCGCGAGTTGGCGACACGGACCGCTCGGCAAATAGAGTTTGATTGGACCAAAAACTCCTAATCCTTCACCACCAGATCGCCTTCGGCGTCCGGTGAATTCAAACATTGCGCGTGCAAGATCATGCAGCGATACTCCTTACTCCGTAAGCCTGCCTAATAGGCGCCGTTCAATGACGCCCGCGGAAGTCACGCGCGAATCAGGCATCCCACCCACCAGGGTTTTCAAGGCGCCCGCTTCTCTCCACCCCAAGGAATTCTTATGCTGATCCGGGTCGGTTACGACATCATTTTCGAGCATCCGGCGCCGACGCCGATCATCACGATGCTCTACCTCCATCCCTCGCGCGGACCCTCGATCCGTCGGGGCGACTATCTGCTGGTCGAGCCACCGGTGCAGGTCAGCGAATACATCGATGATTATGGCAATCGTTGTGGCCGCTTGCTCGCTCCCGCCGGTCCCATCCGGTTTTGGAACGACGCGGTGGTCGAGGACAGTGGCCAGGTGGACCTCCAGAATCCCGCCGCCGAACAGCACGAAATCCACGACTTGCCGGATGCGACGCTCACGTTTCTGATGCCGAGCCGTTATTGCGAGGTCGACCGCATGGTGGATCTGGCCTGGCAGCTTTTCAGTACCGTACCGAAAGGCTGGGCGCGGGTGCAGACGATCTGCGACTTCGTGCACAACCATCTCAAGTTCGATTACTTGCAGGCCCGGAAAACGCGCACCGCTTACGAAGCCTATCAGGAACGAGTCGGCGTCTGTCGCGATTTCACCCACCTGGCGGTCACGCTCTGCCGCTGCCTGAACATCCCCGCCCGGTACTGCACCGGGTACCTCGGCGACATCGGGGTGCCGCTGTCGCCCGACCAGGATTTCAGCGCGTGGTTCGAGGCGTACCTGGGGGGGCGCTGGTACACTTTCGACCCGCGCAACAACACGCCTCGCATCGGCCGGGTCCTGATGGCGTATGGCCACGACGCCGCCGATGTGGCGCTCCTGACCTCCTTCGGCCCCAGCCGGCTGGATCGATTCACGATATGGACCGACGAGGTAGGCGAGGAGGCTCTGTTGCCGGCCCCGATGCAATAGGATACGGGCTCACTGCGAGTGGTCTATCAAATTCCCCGATCCGTTACCGGTCGATTGGGGGTTTTTCCATCAGGGTTTGATCCGGTTTAAGAGGTCCAAACCACTGTCCACGAGGACGCCATGTTGCCCGACGACCGCATGACTCTCCGCTGCATCCCGCGCCGTTTCCGGTGGTTGACCGTGCTATTCCTGCTGGGGGTGATGCCGTTCGTCGCCCAGGCCCAACTCTCCGACGCCAAGGTGGAGGCGCTGGTGGAAGCGCTGCGGGTAGCGGCGCCGCCGGCCAGCGCCGGACTGTACAGCGACTGGCGGGTCAAGCCGGACAATATCGTCCGCTGGTCCAAACGCTGTCTGGACCGGGAGGTCGCGCCCGAGCAGTTCGCCGCCGATCAGGCCGTGGCCCGGCCGGTGTTGGTCTGCGTGATGGGTCCGGTGCTGCGCGATCAGTTCGCCCAGAGCAACCACAACGAAATGGTCGCCGTGCAACGCGCCGCCGCTTGGTGGATGACCGGCGATCCTGCCCAATACCGCACCGGTTCCACGGGCGACTACACCCTGCGGGTGTTGGAAGCGTATCTGCGGTTCTTCTGACTGCGTTCAGCGGGCGGTGGCGGCTGATGCCGCGTGGAAAGAAAGTCTGGCGATCATAATCGCGGAAACGATGGTGCTGCGCCGAGCACAGGGACCGATCAGGACATAATCCTACTCAACGTCGATGCCACAACCCCTTGAGTACTGAGTGTTACTCTATGCGGTATGATTCGGCGCGCTGAAAGGGCAAGATCGGATGTTTCAAGCCCCGAACGGGGGTGAAAAACGCCGCATACAGGAGTTGTTGCATTGATATAGTGTCGCCAATTATGATCTATACATGACTCAGTCTAAATTGGTATTTGTCGTTATAAATCATAAGCTTATTTAAACATGCGGCTACCCACTTAAGGCGGGACAGTTTAAGTCTTTCACTCCGAGAATGATCAGGCCCAAGGAGCGATGATATCGTAGCGATTTACTGACAGACCGGGGGACGGGATGGACCTACGAGGGCGCTGCCAACAAATTCTCACCGTGCTCCGGGAACGGGGCTCGCCATCGATCCGGAAGCTGGCCCAGGCGATGGGGTTGCCGAAAAGTAGTGTGCATCGGTACTGCAAAGGGCTGCGCGAGCGCGCCCGGCAGGCGCCGGAAGCGGAGCTGTGGGAACAGGAGCGGGGCGCGCAGTGGTTGCGGGTCTTGGTGGTGGCGGTGCTGTTGGTCTTTGGCCTGAAAGGGGGGGGTGGGGGTCAATACTGTTGAATTAACGCGATGGCGTACCCAATGTTTTTATATGCTATTGAATTAGTTTAATATTAACTTTAGGATACCCCACCAATGGCGCCCATCTTGGTTTGAAAATCCATGCAACTTTCCTCTCTTCTTGACGCTTTTCTGCAATTAATCCCTCACCGACTTTCATCAGCCACCTTCCCACGTTCGCCCAAGGCGTTCGTCCGTCAGTGCAAGCTCACGCTGCCCAGCCTGATCGTGCTCCTGCTGTCGCTGACGGCCAGTGGCAAGAGTCAAGGCGTCGACGGTAAGGTGGGGGCCTTTTTCCGCCAGGCGCGACGGAGCGGCTTATGGCCCGACGCCGACGCCGTCCACCGGAGTACGGTCACCAAAGCGCGGGCCAAGCTCTCCTGGACCGCCTTCGAACAGCTGCACCACGATGCGGTGCGCCTCGCCTATGAGGTCTGGCCGACGGGGGACGAGTTCGCGTGGCAGGGCCTGTCGGTGTTCGCCATCGACGGCTCCAAATACCGCCTCCCGGCCTCCGACGCCGTGCGCGAGGCCTTCGATCCCGACAGCGGGCTGGATCACCCCGGCCAAGGTCATTATCCCCAATGCTTGGTCTCCACGGCTTACAACGTCTTTCGCCGTCTGCCGGTGGCCCGCACCGTCCAATCGATGGCGCACGCCAACGAACGCGAAGAGGTCAAGGCCCTGCTGCCGCACGTTCCCAGCGGCGGCGTCTTGCTGTTGGATCGGGGCTATCCCAGCTACGAACTCATCGACTACCTCCAGCGCCATTATCAGGGCTACTGGCTCATCCGCTGTCCCGCGTCGGCCACCTTTCCCGCCGTCGAAGCCTTCGTGCAATCCGGCCGGGCGGAGGCGGTGATCACCCTCCAGCCACCGCGGGCCGAACCGATTCGGCTGCGCGTCCTGCGGCTGACCAGTCCCGAGGGCGAACTCTCCGTCCTCCTCACCAACCTTCAGGATCCAGTGCGCTTTCCCGCCCCGGCGATCATCGATCTGTACTTTCGCCGCTGGGCGGTGGAAGTCCACTACCGCGACGAGAAAACTTCCCTCGACATCGAAACCTTCCACAGTCAAACCGAAAATGGCCTTCGTCAGGAACTCTTCGCCATCCTGATCATGGCCGTCATCGCCCGAACCGTCATGGTCCTCATCACCGACCCGACCATCCCGCCGGGGCGGAACCGCAGTTCAAGCATGCCATGATCACGCTCGCGAGCGAGGCCGCCCTCCTGACACCCCAGTGTCCCGAGATGGCGTTGTGCATCTTTGACGAACTCCTGCGAGAAATCGCCCGCGTTCGCTACTACCGACCTAAAACACCCAGGCCCTCACCACCGCGCGTCTCCAAAAAACCCGTCAACAAATGGCAACTCGATAAAACCAAGCGGCTGATGAACTGTTAATTCAACAACATTGGGGGTGGGGGTCGAGCGGATCTCCGAGTTTTTTCATCGGATCCGGCTCGAGCGTTACCTGGCGGTCTCGCCGAGTGCCCTGAGGTCGTTACGCACGCAGATGGAAGCCGTCATCCTGGCCTACCCGGCGGAACAGGAACAGCAGATCGGTCAAATGGCGCGTCGGGTACCGCTGATTGCCGGGGCGGATGAGACCTTTTTTGAGCAGGTGATTCTGGTGATGATGGATTTAGGGTCGGGTTACCTGGTCCTGGAAGAGGCGGCCGAGGATAGAACCTATGGCACCTGGCAGGAACGGACGCAGGCGGTCATCAACAAACTGGGCTTGGAACTCCGGTATGTGGTCAGCGATCGGGCCAAGGCCTTGATCAAGCGGGCGCTGACAGGCTTGGGGTGCCCCAGCGTGCCGGATTTATTTCATGCCCTGCGGGACTTGGCCAAAGTAATGGGGGTGAGCCTGAGAGGCTGTGAAAAAACCCTACCAGGATGTAGCCGGGTATAAAATGTTTGCCGACCTGTTTCCCCCCTCCGAGGTTGCGGTTGTGATACTGGAAGAAAGTCAGCCCCCCCCGATGCCGGCCCTGCCCCGCTTACGGTATGCGGACCGCGAGCGTGAAGATCCGCTGCCGCGCCGGATCGAGGATCTGATTGACGCCGATCATCGGGCGCGGATCATCTGGGCGTTTGTCAGTGGATTAGATCTCTCGGCGTTGTATGCGCGGGTGAAAGCGGTGGAAGGGCACCCCGGAAGTCCGGCGATTGACCCGCGCATTCTGATGGCGGTGTGGCTGTACGCGATCATCGATCATCAGACCCGCGCGCGGCGGATTGCCGACCTGTGCGCGACGCACAGCGCCTACCGGTGGTTGTGCGGGGGCGTGCAGGTCAACCATCACACCCTCTCGGATTTTTATACGGACCATAGCGAGTGGCTGGATCAGCAATTTACGCTCCATCTGGCGAGCCTGATGCAGCAAGGGTTGGTCGAGGTGAACCGGGTGGCGCAAGACGGAGTGCGGGTGCGCGCCAGTGCGGGGGGCGGCCTCGTTCCGGCGCGGGGAAACCCTCGAGACGTGTTTGCAAGCGGCGGAGGCCCATCTGGAGCAGCTGCACCGGGATCGCGAAGAAAACCCCACGTCGTCAAATCAGCGCCAACACGCGGCCCAAGCCTGGGCGGCGCGAGAACGGTGCGACCGGGTGCGGGAGGCGGTGCGGCAACTGCCAAAGGTCGAGGCCAAAAAGAAGGAAGCCGACCGAAAAAAAGCCCGGGTGTCGACCACGGACCCGGACGCCCGGGTGATGAAGATGCCGGATGGCGGGTTTCGTCCGGCGCTCAATGCCCAGCTCTCGACGGACACCGCCAGTCAAATCATCGTCGGGGTGACGGTGGTGAACGAAGGCTCCGACCAGGGCCAACTCTCGCCGATGCTCGAACCAATCCACACCCGCACCGGTGAGTATCCGGATGAGGCCTGAGTGGATGGCGGTTTTGCCAGCAAGGCGGCAGTGGAGCAGTGTGCCGACCAGCAGGTCATCCTGTATGCGCCGGTGGCCAAACCCAAGGACGACACTCGTGACCGCCATGAGCCGCTGCCCAAGGACAGTGAAGCCGTCGCCGCTTGGCGGCGACGGATGGGGACGGAGGACGCGAAGACGACGTATAAGGAGCGGGCGGCCACTGCGGAATGCGTCAATGCGATCGCGCGCAACCGGGGGCTACGGCAGTTCGCGGTACGCGGTCTGGAGAAAGCCAAGACGGTCTTAGTATGGTTTGCGCTCGCGCATAATGTGATGCGGGAAGCCGCATTGCGTCCGGCGGCCGCGTAGTTCGTTGCTTTTAATATGATAAATCAATATGTTAAGTTTTTTCCCTAAAAAAGAGTAAAGCATCCGGCGTCGGTCGTTTCCCTCGTGCAGGGGTCGGGTTTCCTCGAACTCGGGGAGTAAAAAAACGGCTTTCGCAATTTTTTCACAAGCTCTGAGCTTAAAACTGGCGCAGGTCGAAGAGAAACTGACCCACGCCCGGCAGCAGCTGGGCGTGTTGGAGGCCAAGGGTCACGACACGCACGTCCAACAACGGTGGCTGGCCCACCTCAGCGCGCAGGCCGAGGGACTGCGGGCCGATCGAGCGACCTATCACCGTACCCTGCAACAGGCCTCCCAAGCCGTACACCCCTTCACCCTGGCCGAGAGCCAGGCCCAGAGTTCCGCTCAAGTCGAAAGCCAGCTGCACCAGGCCGTGGCGACCCTCAATACCCTCCATGCCGCCCATACGGCGCGCGACAATCAAGCGGCGGTGCGCCAAATTCCAGCGCCAAATCCCCGGGCTGGCCGCTTGCGTCGATGCGTGGTGGCTCGGGGTGGAACATCAGGTCACTTCGCTGGCCCTCGACGAACCGACCCAAGGCTGGTTCCAGCAGCAGCTGCTACCCGTCGTCTACTGGCAGGCTCAGGTGGAGAAAACCAAAACCCCCGCCCTGAAAACGGCCTATCAGCAGGCGTCCGCCAGGCCCAGGCCGCGCTCCTGCAGCACCCCCTCACCGCGACGGTGACGCCGTCCGCGTTCGAAACCTACCACGCCTGGGCCCGCGACCTCGCATGCAATTCCAGCGGGCGTCCTCGGCCGTCGAGGGCCGCAATGGCTATCTGTCCCAACTGAATCATTGCGCCAGAGGCACGCCGACCCAACGCCTGAAGGTGATGACCGTGATTCATAACTTCGACCTCAAACGCACCGATGGGACCACCGCCGCCGAACGCTTGTTTAGAACGTCCTTCCCGGACTTGTTTGACTGGATGGTGGCGCGGATGGCCCCCTTGCCCGTGCCCCGAAAGTCAAGAACACCGGAAAAATTTAACCCATTGAAATTACTAACTGTCCCGGCTTAAGTGGATACCCATTGTAATTTCACATAACACCTAAATTCTGCAATCTCCTTATGTCATAAAGAAGGTGGTGAAAAAACCACCAATTGACGGTACAAATTAAGTGCTATACCCACGGTTCAACTGGGATTTTACCCAGTTTAGTCCAGGGTGAATCTGTTTTTAGGCCGTTTTCCGGGACTTTCTCGAACCCGAGGCAGAGATCGCCCTACCCACCGGGTTGCCGGCAGGCTACGAGTTCGGTTTGATACTGGCTGCCAGGCGTGGGGTTAAGTGGGTTCGTCTGATACTGGCTGCCAGGCGTGGGGTTAAGTGGGTTCGTCCGCCAAGGCCCACCACGCTTCCCAGGCCGACGGATAGAGTGAGCAAGGAGGTATCCGCAAGTGCAGTTGGCGGCCGCCGGTGAGTAACTTCCCGGCCACCTGGATGAGCTCGCGGCGCAGGGTGGCGATTTCCCATTGCAGCAGGCTCGCCTCGCCACTGACCAGCGCCATCCACTGCAGGGTGTTATAGGCGAGGATGGCACACTGGAATAACGCCGCATTCGCCAGAAAGGTATCGGTTTTGAGATGCGCCAAGCCCATCTGGTTTTTGGCTTCCTCAATCCAGGTCTCGCAGGTCGCCCGTTCCCCATAGGTCTGGTGGGCCTGCCACGGCGCGAACGCTTCGCTGGTCACATAGCAGAAGTACACGTAGCCATCCTCGGCCGCTGCCTTAGCGCTGCTGGGATCGATCCGGGTATCCAGCCGCACGGCCACGAACCGCCGCAGTCGGTTCCAGTCCTGACAGGCATATAAAAACTCACAACACTCCCAACCGGCTTGGCCCGGCACGGCCGTCCAATCTTTGCGCGCCAGCAGCGCAGTCAGGTTCTTGAGCTTGACCTTGATCAGATAGCCATGCCCGCGCGCCTCCAACAGCGCCAGCAACGCCCCGACAAAAAAGCCGCTGTCACCTCGAAACACGACCTGTACCCGCGTCGGCAGATGCGCCAGCAATTGCTGCATGAACTCCACCACCCCATTGCTGGTGTACGCATTCCCCGTGCGTAACCACCCTTGAAGAATCTCCTGGGTGGCGGTACAAAAGGCTAACAGCGGATGGTACGATTTCGCCCCCCGCTTGTGCGGATTGTAGCCCTTGGCAGCTCCTTCGGGTTCCCCATACACCGTCTTAACCGTCGAGTCCACGTCGATCCACAGCCGCCGCTGCGCCCCGACGGTGGCGCCCCCGCTGCGTAACGCTAAGCGCCAGACGCGGCGGCGCACTTGATGCACTACCGTCTCGAGCTGCACGATCTGCCCCAGCCGCACCTGCTTGAACAGCCGCCCCAACGTGCTGTCATCCGGAATCCGCAACCAGCCGCTACAGCTCCGCAGCACCTCATCCGACCAGAGCCGCACCACTTGCAGGAGCGACTGGCGCCGCCGATCAGTCCGACTATCGTTAGCAGCATCGCGTCACCCAGCGTGTACACGGCACTCGCCCCCCGGCACTGAGCCACGGCCTTGTCCAACAACCCCGCCAACCCAATACTGTTGAATTAACGCGATGGCGTACCCAATTTTTTTATATGCTATTGAATTAGTTTAATATTAACTTTAGGATACCCCATCAATGGCACCCATCTTGGTTTGAAAATCCATGCAACTTTCCTCTCTTCTGACGCTTTTCTGCAATTAATCCCTCACCGACTTTCATCAGCTACCTTCCCACGTTCGCCCAAGGCGTTCGTCCGTCAGTGCAAGCTCACGTTGCCCAGCCTGATCGTGCTCCTGCTGTCGCTGACGGCCAGTGGCAAGAGTCAAGGCGTCGACGGCAAGGTGGGGGCCTTTTTCCGCCAGGCGCGCCGGAGCGGCTTATGGCCCGACGCCGAAGCCGTCCACCGGAGTACGGTCACCAAAGCGCGGGCCAAGCTCTCCTGGACCGCCTTCGAACAGCTGCACCACGATGCGGTGCGCCTCGCCTATGAGGTCTGGCCGACGGGGGACGAGTTCGCGTGGCAGGGTCTGTCGGTGTTCGCCATCGACGGCTCCAAATACCGCCTCCCGGCCTCCGACGCCGTGCGCGAGGCCTTCGATCCCGACAGCGGGCTGGATCACCCCGGCAAAGGTCATTATCCCCAATGCTTGGTCTCCACGGCTTACGACGTCTTTCGCCGTCTGCCGGTGGCTCGCACCGTCCAATCGATGGCGCACGCCAACGAACGCGAAGAGGTCAAGGCCCTGCTGCCGCACGTTCCCAGCGGCGGCGTCTTGCTGTTGGATCGGGGCTATCCCAGCTACAAACTCATCGACTACCTCCAGCGCCATTATCAGGGCTACTGGCTCATCCGCTGTCCCGCGTCGGCCACCTTTCCCGCCGTCGAAGCCTTCGTGCAATCCGGCCGGGCAGAGGCGGTGATCACCCTCCAGCCGCCGCGGGCCGAACCGATTCGGCTGCGCGTCCTGCGGCTGACCAGTCCCGAGGGCGAACTCTCCGTCCTCCTCACCAACCTTCAGGATCCAGTGCGCTTTCCCGCCCCGGCGATCATCGATCTGTACTTTCGCCGCTGGGCGGTGGAAGTCCACTACCGCGACGAGAAAACTTCCCTCGACATCGAAACCTTCCACAGTCAAACCGAAAATGGCATTCGTCAGGAACTCTTCGCCATCCTGATCATGGCCGTCATCGCCCGAACCGTCATGGTCCTCATCACCGACCCCGACCATCCCGCCGGGGCGGAACCGCAGTTCAAGCATGCCATGATCACGCTCGCGAGCGAGGCCGCCCTCCTGACACCCCAGTGTCCCGAGATGGCGTTGTGCATCTTTGACGAACTCCTGCGAGAAATCGCCCGCGTTCGCTACTACCGACCAAAAACACCCAGGCCCTCACCACCGCGCGTCTCCAAAAAACCCGTCAACAAATGGCAACTCGATAAAACCAAGCGGCTGATGAACTGTTAATTCAACAGCATTGCCCCCCAAACCCCCCCATCAAGCAACATCAGCAGCAACCAGGGGAACACGGGGAGTGACCAACCGGAAAACCAAAAGACGGTCTCCAGGGCGAGGCTCGCAACGCTCGGTGACTAAATCCAGCAGACGGCGACAACCGATCCAAAGACCGGCGGGGAAAGGAGGTGGGACGAGCAGAGGGCGAAAATATTCCTTTCTGGGAGGCCTCAAAGCGCCACGAGCAAAAAGGGATGGTCCGTTTTCCTCACAATGCCCCTAGAAGAGCCGTAAATGCCCCTAGAAGGCCGCCATACAAGCAAGTGCCTCCCC
>CAVRCC010000065.1:0-45884 GCA_963719395.1 uncultured Gammaproteobacteria bacterium
TGCATGAAATAGAACAAGGCCAGCGTGACGATACAGGCCGCCGTGAAGGAGATGACGGGCCACATGGCTAGTTCTATACAACGGTCGCCGCGATGGAAAGGTCGCTGATACCAGCCATTTTAAGGCTGGTCGATGACTTGAACCAAGAGACCGAACCGGATGCCTGGTCCGCCTGAATGACGACGGTGCCTTCTGGATTCCCGGCATGCAGCGGAGCTATCTCAGTCTTGACGGCGCTGCCTCTCATTTTGATTCAGCATGGTCTGTCTTTTGAAGATGGATTGTATTTATGGCGCAAGAGCTAGTTTTTTTGCTCTGTAGCGATAGCGAAAATGAGCGCCCCAACTTTTTTCGCCATATCCATAATCGATATGGCCTTGCCCAAGGTAGCTTCCTGATCTCCCTCAAAAACAATAATTTTTGAAGCAGAGTTATCTAATTCTTTCTTAAGCATTTCTTGTAGATTGTCTCCCGCCCTTTTGCCTTGGATATAGACTTCACCCTTGGAGTTCAAGGAAACAATGATACCTTCATCATCTTTTTTAAATTTTGTATCCGATGATGTGGTGGGGAGATTAACGTGGACTCCTGACTCAAGACCGACAGAAGAGGTGACCATAAAGATGATCAGGAGCACCATCATGATATCAATAAGAGGAGTCATGTTGATTTCCGCAACGACTTCTTCTTGGGTTGATGGGGTTTGATGGCCATAAGTTAATCCTTCTTAAAGTAGGCTGCAAAATCAGTAAAGCGGTTTCTAAAGTCGGAGCTAAGAGAGTTAACCCAGTTAAGCAAAAAGTTGAAAAATAAAACAGCAATAACCGCTACAATAATCCCTGCGGCTGTAGCAATTAAGGCCTCAGAAAGTCCAGCTGCTACAACTGAAAATCCTCCTTTTCCAGATTTAGAAATGTCTTCAAAGGAGCGGATGATCCCAACAACTGTTCCAAAAAGACCCACGAAAGGGGCTGTAGATGCAATGGACGCAAGTACCCAAAGATATTTCTTGAGATTTAGATGAACCTCTTGGAGTCTACGTTCAACTCGTTCTTCGAGATCAGGAAATTTGTTTTCCTGAGAGTCCAGTAGAACCTTGTAAGGAGCATTCAAAAACTCGGGAGCACTTAAGCAAAATTCCTTAAGCTCAGAGAGCCTATTATTTTTTCCTAAAAGTTCTTGAGCTTTTAAGTCAAGATTAGAGTAGGCGGATTTAAATTTACGGAGGTACCAAATTCGTTCAAAGGCAATGGTCCACATGATGACAGAGAAGAGAAATAGGGGAATCATAACAAAGCCACTATCGGCCAAAAGATTCATCACATTCATAGTAAATAACTCCTCGAGAAAACCCTTATTAACCAATGGCGCTAGTTTAATTTAGCAAGCCATTAATTTATATTGATGCGCACTCTCTGGCACCGCCAACCCTTGATCTGCAACTGTTTGATCTTGCTTGCCCGTGATTAACGAATAAATTTTTTCCTCTTAACCAGGCGTCTTCGACAAGTTTTCTTGGGAGCATTCGGGGCAAATAAAATACAGGTTGGCATAATCAATAACCGTGCCATGATCAATTGTTGCTTAACCAATTGATATATATGATAAACCTGCCGAATAATCACGGCTAAACCTGCTCGATTATAAAAAACGGTTTTTTTGTTTATTTTTTTGACAAAAAATGGTTTATCAACGTCATTTTTTTGACAAAAAATGGTTTGTCAACCTCATGACTCGTTCAAATTGACCCGATACTGAGGGGGTCGAGAACAACTCCATCCAGGGTTTTCGCGTGGTCCGTTCGCCCCTGAGCAGGGTCGAGGGGCGATTCAACGGCATAAAACGGACTCGACAAGCTCGCCTCGGGCGGAAAGCGAAGGTCCTGCACTCGATGGGTGTTAAACGAGCGGGGCGATCATGGAAGAGGAAAAATCGGCGCAGTTCCGGCGGGCTTTACGGACCCGAAGGATGCTGGAGGGGGACGCTTTCAGTCGAGCCTGCTTGCCATGAAGGGAAAAAAGCGGCGAAAGACCGGGCAGCGAGGGGCGGGGATCGAAGCATAATCGATCAGATCGGGTGCGAAATCAGACGGACGCGGCTTTCAGGGGCTGTGATCACTGGGGCAGCGTAAACCGGATTTCTTGAATCGCTTGAGTCTGCACCGGCTTGCCACTGCCCACCTTTGGCCGGAACCGCCTAAGCGTCCTGAATCCGCCGATATCTTCCCGAGGACAACCTCGGGATCGTCGATCACGTCGCCGATTTGCGCGACGAGCGCTGCGCGCACCCCGCGCAGAAACGGCGGATCGAGCGCGATTCATTGCTTCAGGGGCTCCAACATCCGCGCCATTAAGCGGAGGAGGTCATACTGGCTCAACTGGGCCTCTTTCAGGCGGCGCTCCGCGGCGTCGATGGCGGCTTCCTGCGCGGCGATCATCTTTCCCAGATGATCGTTAGTACTCACGCAGGATTTCGCGTTCCCGAAAGTCGGTCCGGTACTCGTCGAGCAGTTTTTGCGCGGTCGAGAAGAAGCGGCGTCCTTCTCTGTCAGGGCGGCGCTTGCCGGTCTGGATACGGGTGGATCCTGCAAGGGTTCCGCAACCGCGAGCCAAGCGGGTGCCAAAAGGCACAGGGCCGCGCCCAGGCCGTGGAGCAAGGGCGGAGGCTGCGACCGGCGCCCGCGTTGCGCGCCCGGGATTCCCCCAAGATACCCACCCCCGAGACGCCTTAGAACGTGTACTTATATCGGGCATACAGGAATCGACCGCGCGCGCTGTAGAGCGCCCTGTTGAACCAGGGCCAGCCTTCGCTCCAGTAAAGTTCTTCCGGCGGTTCCGCGTCGAACAGGTTGTTGATGCCGATACCGAGAGTTCCACCCTTGAGCGCCGAGAGGCTCCAATCGAACTGGGTGTCCACCGTGGTCCAGGAACTGACACCGTAAGGCTGGGTCGTTTCTGTCACACGCTCGTAACTGCCGATATAGTTAACGATGAGGGCAGCCTGGTAGTCGGCTTTCTTCCAGTTCAAGATGGCTTGCCCCCGCCAGCGCGGGCGACCGTTCTTACCCGCCAAGTCACGGGATTCCGCCTCGGGCGTCTGCTGTTCATCGTAGGTGTTGAGATAGGTCGCCACCAGACTGAGACCGAAATCGCCCGCGTCCGTGGTGTTCCAGCGGTAATTGGTGCTAAAGTCGATGCCCGAAGTGTCGACCTTGGCGATATTGCGGAATGGATTCCGCACTTCCACGATTTGCCCTCTAGAGTTACGAATGACGTTATCTGGGAATTGGGCCTCGTTGTCCACGTAATATTGAGGATTATTTGAGACGACGTTATCGACATCGATACGCCAAAAATCAACGCCAAAGCCCCAGGCATTGTTGATGTCCCAAATCAGGCCCAAGTCGTAGTTATTTGAGTCCTCGGGTTCAAGATCAGGGTTGCCGGAGGTGATGGTGCGGATATTGGATCGCACACGGCCGGTGGTCGGATCGATCACGTTAGCAAAAAGCAGGGTTTCGCCGCTGTAAAGTTCGGGCAGGGACGGCGCCTTGAAACCAGTCCCGGCGCTGCCGCGCACCAGGAGGTTGCCCAGCGGCTTCCACCGCAGCCCGAGCTTGGGATTGAAGGTGCCGCCAAAGTCGCTGTAGTCGTCATAGCGCCCGGCGAGATTGATTTCAAGATTTTTTGCGGCGGGGATGCTGAACTCGGCGTAAAGGGCTCCGACCCGCCGGTCGCCATCGCCGGAGGTGCCCCCGGTGCCCAGTACCTCTCCGCTGGCGGTGATCGGATCGAATTGGTCGGAGAAGTCCTCGGACCGATATTCGGCACCGACAGCCGCCGACAACGCGCCGTGCCGCATCTGAAGGATCGGGCCGGTGGCCTTGAGATCCGTGAAGAACAGGCTCGACTCGCCGTCGCGTTGGGGTTCGTACCGGATCGACGATGGATCGAAGTTCGGGCTGGGTCCGAAAGGATTCAATGCGCCGCTGTCGATGGCTGACTGAACGGCCTCTTGAGTGGCGTACCCGTTGACTCCTCTGACCTGGCTGTCGACTTTCCCGCCGCCGACGCCAAGTTCCCAGTTCCAAGTCGCAATGCTGCCCTTCAGTCCGCCGACCAGATTCCAGGCATCGGTCTTCACCTCGTCGGTGCGAGCGCCGAGTTCGCCGACCCGGTAAATCGAAAGGATGGGTTCGCCCGGGAAGGGATTATTGGGGTTGTCGGGGCTGATGAAGAACACGTCGTTGGGTGGCGGGGGGGCCAGATCGCGCTCAGACTGGTTATGGGTATAATTGGCCCCGAAGAAGGCGATCAGTCCCGGGTTGATCTCATAGTCACCCGACGCAACAAAGCCGATCCGCTGGGTCTCCGGGATCAGCGTGTTCCAGGTGGCGAAGTCGTAGAGGCAGAACGGTCCCCGCTCCGGGTTGAGCGAACTCGCCGGACAGTTCGGATCGGGCAACAAGGCGCCGCCTTGATCGGGCCGGATGATCGTTCCGGGATCGCCGGCGCTGCTGCGGTCGTCATAACCCCGGTTTGCGGATTTGGTGATATCCCGATCCCGGGCCATCACGGCGTTGCGATCGAACAAGTCGAGGGCGAAAGTCACATTGCCCTTGTCGGTCGTCTTGCCGCCTATCGCCGTGATTTGACCTTCCCAGCCGTCTCCCTTGTCCGTTCCGCCCCCGTACACGGAAACTTCCGCCCCTTCGTAGTCCTTTCTCAGGATGATGTTAACCACGCCGGCGATTGCATCCGAGCCATAAATGGCCGAGGCTCCGTCCTTCAGAATTTCAATCCGCTCCACCGCACCCAGGGGAATCAGGTTGATGTCGACGAAACTGTTGCCATCGCTCGAGAAGGGAGATACCGGTACCCGCCGACCGTTGAGAAACACCAGAGTGCGGTTGATGCCCAAACTGCGCAGGTCGATGGCCGCGGCACCGGGCGTGGTTGCCTGCGTGAAGGACTCGTCGATCGAGCCAGCCGTGTTGTAGATCACGTTCTTGAAGAGTTGATTCAGGGTGGTTGCACCCGACTCCTCGATATATTTTCGATCCAGCACGACCAGGGGAGACGAACCTTCGATTTCGGTGCGCTTGATCCGGGTGCCCGTCACCTCCAGCGGTTCGAGTTCGACCATGTCTTCGGTCTGCGCAAGGGCGATCGATCCGATGGGAAGGGTGCTCAGCACGGCGGCAACCGCCAGATAGAGAACGCATTGTTTTGCTGGAACTGCTTGGGTATTCACCATAGGTTTTCTCCCCTGAAGATTTATGGCTATTATCGGTACTGGTTCGGTCTGATTATTCTCCAAAATGAACGACCCCGCAGCAAGCTGCGAGGTATCTAACAAAAAATGGTACGCAGCAAGCTGCGGGGAATTAGACCCGAAGAGATTAAAAGTTCTTCGCGGGTTGTTATGGAGTTGGCTCCTCTGGGCGGGATTTAGCCTACCGAGCCGGCTAAAATCTGGCTTAAAATCATTTAAGATCAATTAGTTAGCCTCTTGGCCGGACCCCCACCCGGCTGGCTCCACAAGAACCTGTGAAGAACCCTAAATAGTTTATTATATTCAAACGGTTATCGCGAAAATCATACTGAACCAGTGCCGACGACCCGGGGGCCACGGAAAAAATCCTCCTTTTCCGAACCGATGATGCCGCGTGCCGTGGCCTGCTGGCGTTCGAGCGCTTGCTGTTGAGTCAGCCGTTGCTTTCCTGGGCTGAGAAGTAGATCCACACCCCGATGCCGCCCAGCAACAGGACGCCGAGCAGGGGTCCAAGTCAACGCCGCATCTGTTACCTCCCTATGTTTAGTGATTTTCAAACCGGTGATCCCAGATCGGCGACCGGGTTTTGCATCAGCGCGGTAAGCATGGCCCCAGTGGTTGACCCGGTTCCAACCCGCTTGTTTAAAACCTAACAAACTTGGATGACAGCGCCATGATGAAGCGCGCCGGCGCCGCACCTCACTCGCTAGGCCAGGCAGCGAGCAACAAGCCGATGCCGACCCCCCCCAGCAGCCAGCTCGGCAGCGGCGCCTGCCACAGGCTGACGCCGGTCTGGGCGTCGAAACCCAGAATGACCGCCGCGCTAACGATCAGCGCCGCACCCACCGTCGAATGAAAATTGCGCCGGTTGGCCCGACGCAGTTCGCGCCGCAGGTGCTCCATCTCCTGCTTGCGCAGCCGTACCGTGATCTCGCCGTCGCTCGCCCGCTGCAACAAGCCATGAATCAGATTGGGTAAATCCGGTGTCTGGTCGGCCCAGCGCGGGATTTGATGCTTGACGCGGTTGAGGAACGACAGCGGCCCGACCCGGTCGCGCATCCAGTTTTCCAGGAACGGCTTGGCGGTCTTCCACAAATCCAGCTCGGGGTCGAGCTGTCGGCCCAGTCCCTCGATGTTGAGCAGGGTCTTTTGCAGCAACACCAGTTGCGGCTGTACTTCCATGTTGAAGCGGCGCGCGGTCTGAAACAGGGCCAACAGAAACCCACCGAAGGAGATTTCCTTGAGCGGGCGATCGAAGATCGGCTCCGACACGGTGCGGATGGCCGATTCGAATTCATCCACCCGGGTTTCCGCCGGCACCCAGCCGGATTCGATGTGCAGTTCCGCCACCCGTCGGTAATCGCGGTGGAAGAAGGCCAGGAAATTCTCGGCCAGATAATGCTGGTCGGTGGGACTCAGGGTACCGATGATGCCGAAATCCACCGCGATGTAGCGGGGGTCGGCCGGGTCGTCGGCGTTGACGAAAATATTGCCGGGATGCATGTCGGCATGAAAAAAGCTGTCGCGGAACACTTGGGTAAAAAAAACCTCCACGCCCCGCTCCGACAGTTTCTTCATATCCACGCCGCGCCGGCGCAGTTCGGCGATCTCGCCCACCGGAATGCCGCGAATCCGCTCCATGACCATGACCTCGCGGCGGGTTTCCGGCCAGAACACCTCGGGAACGTACAAAATCGGCGAGTCCTGGAAATTGCGCCGCAGGTGGCTGGCGTTGGCCGCCTCGCGCACCAGGTCCAGCTCGTCCAGGATGGTCTTCTCGTATTCCGTCACCACCTCCAGTGGCCGCAACCGGCGGCCTTCCTTCCAGTAGCGCTGGGCCAGACTGGCGACGAGGTACAGCAGTTCCACGTCGCGACGGATGATCTTCTCGATGGCCGGCCGCAACACCTTGACCACCACCTCGCGACCACCGAGCAGCCGGGCGGCATGAACCTGGGCGACGGAAGCCGAGGCCAGCGGTTGTAAATCGAATTCGGCAAATACCGCCGCCAACGGCTGACCGTAGGCTTTCTCGATGATCGCCCGCGCCTGCTCGCCGGGGAATGGCGGTACCTGGTCCTGGAGCTTGGCCAGTTCCAAGGCGATGTCGTCCGGCAACAGATCGCGGCGGGTGGACAGCATTTGGCCGAACTTGACGAAGATCGGTCCCAGATCCTCCAACGCCAACCGGATGCGGGCGCCGCGCGACAGTTCCAGTTGCTGGCGCGGTACCCAGTTCCACGGCAGCAGATGGCGCACGAAGCCGATCGGCCGGAACAGGTGCGTGGCCAAAATGATGTCGTCCAGACCATGGCGCACCAGCACCCGGTTGATGTGCAACAAGCGCAACAGTTGGGCGGGACCAAACATGCCGTTTTCGCGTCTCGGCTGATAGGGAGTCGGAATCAGACCGGATCGCCGCTCGCCAACCGTCGGCGCAGGCGTTCGATCCGTGCGGCCAGCCGGTCGGTATCCTCGCGCAACGCATCCACCGCGCTCAGAAACTGCTCGACCGCGAGGCGCGGCGGCAAGACTCGCAATTCCCGCTGGAGATATTCGCCACCATCGCGCCGCAGGGTATCGCCGGCGCGCTGGCCCCAGGCCCGGAACCCGCGCCAGAACCGGCCCACCTGATGGGCGGCGGCATCGCCGAGCAGTCGGGAAAGCTGCTCTTCCCAGTCGATGTCCAAGTGCGCCAGCGCGATCTGGAACTCCCGCCCCACGGCGGCGTCACCCTCAATGGTCATATCGCCACTGGAGGTTCCTCGACCGCGCCATTGCCGGGCCAAGGCCAGCGGCGCGGCGCGGATGCGGACCGTCGGCTCGCCGGCGTACTGGTCCAGCACCCGAACGCCAGTGGCGCCCGGCAACAGATAGAGCGTCAGACCCAGACCTTCCGGCTCGATAGCGATCACCTTCCCCTCCAGCGCGGCCAGCCGGGATCGGAGGTCGGGATCGAGCCGCAACACCGGATTGAGAGCCGCTTCCAGGCCGGCGGCGATGACAGCGGGCGTCACGCGGTTCAAAACTTGTAGCCGCGATGCACCGCGACCACGCCGCCGGTCAGGTTGAAGTACTGGCAGCGTTCGAACCCCGCCGCCTCCATCATGCCCAGCAGGGCGCCCTGGTCCGGATGCATGCGGATGGATTCGGCCAGGTAGCGATAACTGGCGGCGTCGTTGGCCACCAGTTTGCCCAGCGCGGGCAGCACCGCGAACGAATAAAGGTCATAGACCGGCTTCAGGCCCGGCGCGACCGGATGCGAGAATTCAAGAATGATCGCCCGCCCGCCTGGCTTCAACGCGTGATACATGGCCGCCAGCGCTCGCTCCTTGTCAGTCACGTTGCGCAGCCCGAAGGCGATGGTGATGCAATCGAAGGTATTGTCGGGAAACGGTAGTTGCTCGGCGTCAAGCTGCGCATAGGCCACATTGCCGAGGGCGCCTTCGTCCACCAACCGCCGCCGGCCTTCGCCCAACATGCTGGCGTTGATGTCGGACAGCACCACCAGCCCCTTCGGCCCCACCCGCGGCAGCAACCGGCTGGTCAGGTCGCCGGTGCCGCCGGCCAGATCCAACACCCGGTCGCCGGCCCGCACCCCGCTGACGCCGATTGCGAACCGCTTCCACAGCCGGTGAACGCCCAGCGACATCAAGTCGTTCATCACATCGTATTTGCCGGCGACCGAATCGAACACGCCGGCCACCTTGCGGGCTTTCTCGCTGGCAGCCACCTTTTGGTAGCCGAAATGCGTCGTCTCAGTTTTTTCCATGGTTTCGGGAACGCCTCCAACGCTCGCCTCCAACTCCTCTCCCTCAATGGGCGAAGGGGGAAGCGGTGATACGGACCTCAGGCTTGACGCGAGTGGCCAGCCTCGGCCAGCCGGCGCAGATAGTCTTGCCACTGACTCTCCTGATCCTGGCCCAAGTCGTACAGGATGTTCCAGGAGTACAGACCGGTCGAATGGCCATCGTCGAACACCAGCCGGACGGCGTAATTTCCCACCGGCTCGATGGCGGTGATGTTCACATTCTCCTTGCCAGTCACCAGCGTTGCCGTGCCGGGACCGTGGCCTCGCACCTCGGCGGAGGGCGAGAACACCCGCAGGTACTCGCACGGCAACGTGAAGCGGGCGCCATCCTCGAACGCGACTTCCAACAGTCGAGAGGTCTGATGCAGCTTGATTTCGGTCGGGCGGATGCTCATGGCTGGGCCTCACAAAATATAACGGGTCAGATCTTCGTCCTTGATCAGTTCGCCCAGATGCGCGTCCACGTAGGCGCGATCCACGGTCACCGCCTGGCCGGAGCGGTCGGGGGCCTCGAAGGAGACGGTTTCCAGCAGTCGCTCCATGACCGTGTGCAGCCGGCGGGCGCCGATGTTCTCGGTGCGCTCGTTGACCTGATAGGCCACCTCAGCGATGCGCCGCACTCCGTCCGCCGCGAACTCCAGTTCGACCTCCTCGGTATCCAGCAACGCCGTGTACTGCTCGGTCAGCGAGGCATCCGGTTCGGTCAGAATCCGCACGAAATCCTCGACGCTCAGGGCGCTCAGTTCCACCCGAATCGGCAACCGGCCCTGCAACTCGGGGATCAGGTCGGAGGGCTTGGCCAGATGGAACGCGCCGGAGGCGATAAAGAGGATATGGTCGGTGCGCACCATCCCGTATTTGGTCGAGACGGTGCAGCCTTCCACCAGCGGCAGCAAATCACGCTGTACGCCCTCGCGCGACACGTCCGGGCCGCCGTATTCGCCGCGTTTGGCCACTTTGTCGATCTCGTCGATAAACACGATGCCATTCTGCTCGACCCCGGCCAGCGCCCGCAGCTTGAGTTCCTCCTCGTTGATCATCTTGGCCGCTTCCTCCTCCTGAAGCAGCTTGAGGGCATCCTTGACCTTCAGTTTGCGGGTGCGGGTACGGCCGCTGGACAGGTTCTGGAACAGGCTCTGCAACTGGCTGGTCATCTCTTCCATGCCGGGCGGAGCCATGATTTCCACGCCCACCGATCGAACCGAGACTTCGATCTCGATCTCCCGGTCGTCCAGCTCGCCCTTGAGCAGGCGCTCGCGCATTTTTTGGCGGGTGACGGAGTGATCCAGCGTGGGCGGCTCGTTGGCGAAACCGACGCTGCGCGGGCGCGGCAGCAAGGTGTCCAGCACTCGCTCCTGAGCGGCCTCCTCGGCGCGGTCGCGGACCTTGTGCATCTCTTCCTCGCGCACCATCTTCACCGCGCTGTCCATCAGGTCGCGGATGATGGATTCCACGTCCCGGCCGACGTAGCCGACCTCGGTGAACTTGGTGGCCTCGATCTTGATGAAGGGCGCGTTGGCCAGCTTGGCCAGCCGCCGGGCAATTTCGGTCTTGCCCACCCCGGTCGGACCGATCATCAGAATGTTCTTGGGCGTGATTTCGTTACGCAGTTCCGGATCCACCTGCATCCGCCGCCAGCGGTTGCGCAGGGCGATGGCCACGGCGCGCTTGGCGGCATCCTGGCCGATGATGTGCTTGTCCAGCTCCTGGGCGATCTCTCGGGGGGTCATCTCCGACATGACTCGGCTACCATCTGGGGGTGGGACGAAAACAGAGGGGTGGGCGCGCCTGGCGTGAATTCTGGATCATGCGCCGGCCAATTCTTCAAAGGTCAGATTCTCGTTGGTGTAGATGCAGATGCCGGCGGCGATCTTCAAGGCTTGTTCGACGATGGTGCGGGCATCGAGTTCGCTGTGCGCCAGCAGCGCTTGGGCGGCGGCCTGGGCGTAGGCGCCGCCGGAGCCGATGGCCGCCAAGTCGCGTTCCGGCTCGATCACGTCGCCGTTGCCGGAGATAATCAAGGTCACGCTGAGGTCGGCGACGATCAGCAACGCTTCCAGCCGCCGCAGCATCCGGTCGGTGCGCCAGTCCTTCGCCAGCTCCACGGCAGCGCGGGTCAGGTTGCCACCGTGCTTTTCCAGCTTGCCCTCGAAGCGCTCGAACAGGGTAAAGGCGTCGGCGGTGCCGCCCGCGAACCCTGCGATCACCTTATTCTGGTACAGCCGGCGCACCTTCCGAGCGTTGCCCTTCATCACGGTGTTGCCCAGCGTCACCTGCCCGTCGCCGCCGATCACGACCCGGCCGTTGCGGCGCACGGCGATCACCGTGGTGCCATGCAATGATTCCATACGGTTGCCTCTCGGTTTTACGCGGGATTGTACACAACTGATGGCGGAAGAAATGGGGCCGGCCACGGAATTCTCAAGGCCGCCGGGCAAAAAGAAGCCCCGGTTACAAGGGGGAATGGAACCGGGGCGAATAGAGTATCCAGTTCAGCGAACCGGATATAGCCCGCTCAGGGAGGGAAGCGGACAGGCGTAAGGGCTTACGCTTGTCGGATTAGATAAGATCGTTTATCAATAGTTCAATGCGCGCTCAGCAGGATTGTTGTCGGGTTCCCACCCGCCGGCGCCGGCCGTGTAGATCATGATCGTCGGCATCCACGATGCGAACGTCGGCGAACTCGCCGACCGGCAACACCGCACCCCCCTCGATATATACCACCCCGTCGATCTCGGGCGCGTCGGCGCTGGACCGGGCAATCGCCCCACCCTCCCCGTCGTGCGCGTCCACCAGCACGGTCAGCGTGCGGCCGACCTTGCGCCGCAACCGTCGGGCGCTGATGCCGGCCTGCAACCCCATCAAGCGGGCCTGCCGCTCCTGCTTGATTGCTTCCGGCACCGGATCGGGCAACGCGTTGGCGGCGGCCCCGTCCACTGGTGAGTAGGTAAAACAACCGACCCGATCCAGTTCCGCCGTCGCCAAAAATTCCAGCAGTTGTTCGAAATCGGCCTCCGTCTCGCCGGGAAAACCGACGATGAACGTGCTACGTAAGGTCAAATCGGGGCAGATGTCTCGCCAGCGGCGGATACGCTCCAGGGTATCGTCGGCGTTGGCCGGTCGCTTCATCGCTTTCAACAGGCGCGGGCTGGCGTGCTGCAGCGGCACGTCCAGATAGGGCAGCACCCGGCCTTCCGCCATCAGCGGTATGACTTCGTCAACATGCGGATAGGGATAGACGTAATGCAGCCGCACCCACGCGCCGAGTTCGCCCAAGGCGGCGGCCAGCGAGGTCAGATGTGTCTTGAGGGGGCGGCCGTTCCAGAACCCGGTGCGGTAGCGCAGGTCCACCCCATAGGCGCTGGTGTCCTGGGACACGACCAGCAGCTCCCGGACACCGGACCGGACCAGATTTTCCGCGTCCCGCAGCACCTCGCCGACCGGTCGGCTGACTAAATCGCCGCGCAATTGAGGAATGATGCAGAACGTACAGCGATGGTTGCAACCCTCGGCGATTTTCAAATAGGCGTAATGGCGGGGCGTGAGCTTGATGCCCTGCGGCGGTAACAAATCCAGAAACGGATCGTGCGGCCGGGGTAGATGGGCATGTACTGCCGCCATCACCTCTTCACAAGCGTGCGGGCCGGTCACCGCCAGCACGCTCGGGTGCCAGTCGCGCACCACGCTGCCTTTCGCGCCCAGACAGCCGGTGACAATCACCCTGCCGTTTTCCGCCAGCGCCTCGCCGATGGCGTCCAGCGACTCGGCCACCGCCGCGTCGATGAAACCGCAGGTGTTGACCACCACCAGATCCGCAGCCTGGTAGGTCGGCGCGATCCCGTAGCCCTCGGCCCGTAACCGGGTCAAAATTTGCTCGGAATCCACCAGCGCCTTGGGACAACCAAGGCTGACGAAACCGATCCTGGGTTCGCGATTCATCGAATTTCCCACCCAACAAAGCTTGCTAAGGAGAACGGCGGCGACGCGGCCGCCGGGCAAATCGAAATTCGGGGCGGGCGCGGCCTTGCGGCCTAACCCCAAAACTCGCTATAGTTTAGCGCTTTAGTAGCCCGCCAGGGACTCATGCCCACGCGCCACCCAGGCGCGGATCGGCCCACCGTACTGCGAAGGTTTCGGCATCCATGAAGAAAGACATCCATCCCGCCTACCGCGACGTCGTATTTCAGGACATCTCCACCGACTTCTCGTTCCTCACCCGGTCCACGATTTCCACCAAGGAAACCATCCAGTGGACCGATGGCAAGAGCTATCCCTTGGTGAAAGTGGAAGTGTCCAGCCACTCGCACCCCTTCTACACCGGCAAACAGAAAATCGTGGACACCGCCGGCCGCGTGGACCGGTTCCGCCGCAAGTACGGCCTATCCTGAACCCTGGCCGACCCCGCCCTACAAAGGCATCCGAAACGATGCCTTTTCTTTTATCCGCCACCCGCGCCCGCGCCAGGATTTTGCGATAAACCCCCTGTATTGTAGTATCATTACCGACGCTTCAGAAAAGGGGTAAGACGCTGATAAACGCCGGAATGCCGCTGCGGCGACGAAGAACAGGACAGCGGTTCGCCAGTCTGTTTAGATTCACCAACCCACTTTGGAGGTTATAAATGGCAACGATCACCCTGAAGGATGACATTACTGGAAAAGAGGTGCAGATGCCGGTGCTGGAGCCGACTCACGGCCAATCGGTGGTGGATATTGGCAAACTCGCCAAGGAATTTGGCTATTTCACCTACGACCCCGGTTTCATGTCCACCGCCAGTTGCCAAAGCACGATCACCTACCTAGACGGCGACAAGGGCGAATTGCTATACCGCGGCTATCCGATCGAACAATTGGCCGAGCAGTGCAACTTCCTGGAAGTCTGCTACCTGCTGCTGTATGGGGAGCTGCCCAACCCCGAAAAGAAGCGGATTTTCGAGGCCAGCATCGCCCGGCATGATCGACTTCACGAAAATTTGCGCCGCTTCTTCCACGGCTTTAATTACGACGCCCACCCGATGGCGATGATGACGGCAGCGATTAGTTCGTTGTCGGCGTTCTATCACGACCGGCTCAACATTCGCGATTACGAACACCGCATGGTCACCGCTCGCCGGTTGATCGCCAAGATACCGGCCATCGCCGCCGCCGCTTACAAGCACAGTATCGGCGATCCCTCGATCTATCCCCGCGAGGATCTGAGCTATGCCGGCAACCTGCTGTACATGATGTTCAGCCGCCCCGGCAAACGCTATGAGGTCAACCCGGTCGCCGAACGGGCCATGGACATTCTGTTTACCCTACACGCCGACCACGAGCAAAACGCTTCCACCTCCACCGTGCGGTTGGCCGGTTCCTCCGGCACCAACCCCTATGCAGCCATCGCGGCCGGCATCGCCTGCCTCTGGGGTCCGGCGCACGGCGGCGCCAACGAAGCAGTCCTCCGGATGCTGGATCAGATCGGCGATATTAAAAACGTCGACAGTTTCATGGCCAAGGTCAAGGACAAAAACTCCGGCGTCCGACTAATGGGCTTCGGCCACCGGGTCTACAAGAATTTCGACCCACGCGCCAGGATTATCAAGGAAATCTGCCACCAGGTGCTCGACAGCTTCGGCCACGATCCACGTCTCGAACTGGCCATGCGGCTGGAGGAAATCGCCCTGAGCGATCCCTACTTCATCGAGCGCAAGCTGTATCCGAACGTGGACTTCTACTCCGGCATCATCTACAGCGCGCTGGGCATTCCGGTCTCGATGTTCACCGTGATGTTCGCCATCGCCCGCACCGCCGGCTGGATCAGCCACTGGATGGAGATGGTCAGCGAGCCGGATATGAAGATCGGGCGGCCGCGACAACTCTATGTTGGCGAAGCTCGTCGTGAGGTGCCTCGGCTGAACGCGCGCACGTAACCGCCGTTACGGCCAACAAAAAGGCGATTTCCCCGAATCGCCTTTTTGTTTTGACCTATCCAGCGGCCGTGTTTCAAGTCGCCGCTCAACTCCGCCGCTTGGCGGCCACCTTCTGAAGCTTGGCCGCTGGTTCGGCGGGAGCAGCGACCTTGGCGGTCTCCCGCTTCTCTGACTTGGCCGTCGCGACGATTGCCGGCTTGACCGACTTCTCTGACTTGGCCGTCGCAACAGTTGCCGGCTTGACCGACTTCTCTGGCTTGGCCGTCGCAACAGTTGCCGACTTGACCGACTTCTCTGGCTTGGCCGTCGCAACAGTTGCCTTACCAGGTACCACGATCGGCTTGACTGCTGCCAACATGAGCGGCTTGGTCGGTCTGGTCACCGCCCCCGGCCTAACTATCGGCGTTATCGGACGGGCCGCCTCGGCCACCGGACGGCCCCCTGATCGGGCCGTCACCACCGGTCTGCTGGTCGCCATCACCGGCTTGGCCACCGCCACCACCACCGGTCTGGCCACCGGTCTACTGGTCGCCATCACCGGCTTGGCCACCGCCACCGGCCTGTTAACCACAGGGTTCTTGGCAACCCCTTGAGTACGAGCAGCGGCAACCACCGGTTTGGTGAAAACCATCGAGCCAACGGCCGTGCGTCCCCGCTGTTGACTCGCCACCGCAGGCTTGGTCCCCGCGCGCACCGCCGGACGAATCACAGCCACGCGCGCCACGGCCGGCTTGCGCCGAACCGCCACCTCGGGCTCCTCCTCGTCCAGCGCCATGGCCGGTTCGCTCTGAACCATAAACTCGCCCTCCTCCTCAGCCGGCGCCACGACCGGCTCGCGCCGAACCATGATCTCGGGCTTCCCTCTCAGCCGGCGCCACGACCGGCTCGCGCCGAACCATGATCTCCGGTTCCCTCTCGGCCCGCGCCACGACCGGCTCGCGCCGAACCATGATCTCGGGCTTCCCTCTCGGCCCGCGCCACGACCGGCTCGCGCCGAACCATGATCTCCGGTTCCCTCTCAGCCCGCGCCACGACCGGCTCGCGTCGAACCATGATCTCGGGTTCCCTCTCGGCTCGCGCCACGACCGGCTCGCGCCGAACCATGATCTCGGGCTCCTCCTCATCAGGCGCCAGGGTTGGCTCGCTTTGAACCATAACCGGCAGCGGCTCCGGCCGCACGGGCGGCGGCGGCGCCAAGCCATAATGGGCAAATCCATAATCAAGCAGCGCGCGCGCGTCTTGCCACAACGCGCCGCTGTTGGGGCTGTTGAGAATAGCCACGATCAAACGAACCCCACCGCGATCCACCTCACCGACGAAGCAGCGCCGGGCCTTGAGGGTAAAGCCGGTCTTGCCGCCACGCGCACCTTCATAGGAGGCCAGCAGCCGGTTATGGTTAACCACCGGAACCATTCGCCAATCGTTGTACAGATCCTGACTGGACTCGATCCGCAAAGCCGCGCTGCGAGTGCGCACGATGTCGGCGAACACCGGATGATTCATCGCCTGGCGGAAAATCAGCGCCAGATCGTAGGCGGTCGAGTAATGATCTTCGTTGGGTAATCCGTGTGGGTTCATAAAATGGCTGTCACGAGCGCCGATCTGCCAGGCTCTGGCGTTCATCAACCCGGCGAACCCGGGAACCGAACCGCCTCCCGCTTCGGCCAGGGTTTCGGCAGCGTCATTACCCGATTTGAGCAGCAGCCCATACAGCAGATCCTGCGTCGTGGCGGCCTCGCCGGCCCGCAATCCGATGCGGCTTGGAGGAGCGCTGGCCGCCTGCGGGCTGACCCACAGGCGGGCGTTCAGGTCCAGGCGCTCCAGCGTCACCAGCGCGGTAAGCACTTTGGTGGTGCTGGCGGGCGGCAGACGGAAATGAGGCTCCTTGGCGAACACGATTTCACCCGTGGCCGCGTTCATCAACACGGCAGAACGGGCCGCGATCTCCGGCTGAGGGTTCCACCTCCATCCTTCCTGTCCCAGCACCGGCCCCGCCGCGATCCCCAGAACCAGAATCAGTATTCCTTGGTAAGGCCACCGGCTGCGGAGCGCATCAAAAAATAATTGTAAAGACATTCGCTTGACCTCATCGCCGTCTTGAGTTTGGGCTGGGCCGCCCGGAGTATGCGGCGGTAGCGACCTCGTTGCCTGGTTCGCGCCGAACAACGCGATAATCTATTTTGGGTGAAAACACGCTAATCGGCTAGGGGCCAGCGCGCAAGAAATCCATCTTTCCTTCCATCGACCAGGCCGGCGTCCGGCTGGGGATGCCTTGCGAAAGCAAAATCGCTCATTTGCGGCGCTCGCGCCGCGAGAACAATAGCTCCCATGTCTGCTGCCCCAGACGCCAGCCGCGCCGCTCAAACTTGGTCGAGGGTCGATGCGCGGGACGTGGCATGAATCCATTCCCAGCCGCCTGGTTCATCAATTCCGGAGTCAGGTTCAGAATATTCAGGATGGAACGAGCATAGTCCTCACAATCCGTGGCGATATGCAATTGTCCCTCTGACTTGAGTTTGTGGACCAGCAGCGCGACGAAGGCAGGCTGAATCAGGCGACGTTTGTGATGCCGCGCCTTGGGCCAAGGATCGGGAAAGAAAATCTGCACGCGGTCCAAGCATCCGTCCGGCGCCTGTCGCTCCAATACTTCCACGGCATCGGCGCACATGACCCGCAGATTGGTTAACTCCAATGCCTTCGCCCGCAGGAGCAAATGCCCGATTCCCGGGCGATGAACCTCCAGGCCCAGAAAATCCACCGCTCGATCGACGCTGGCCATGGCCGCCAGCGATTCGCCGTCGCCAAATCCAATTTCCAGCACCAGCGGCGCGAGTCGACCATAGAGCACCAATGGATCTAATAACCCGGCGCTGGGCTCGACCCCAAAGCGTTGCCACAACACCACGAGCGCTCGTTGCTGGGCGCGGGTCATTCGGCCTTCGCGGCGGACGAAACTGCGAATCCGGTGCAATGAGCCGGTGTCGACGCTTTGATCCTCAAATCCGGAGTGGATTCCCGAGGTAGTTTGGGTGATGTGGGGTGAATTCATGGCGCCTCAAGATTACCGCGACAATCCCATTCCGGGGAGAGTTAAAAAATGGGTTTTCAGAATATACCTGTCCAATCGAGCCGGCTATCAAAATCATTGCGGAAATAAAAAAATGTTTTTACAATAATCTCGTGGTTCAAATCACAAACTCTCCATAACTCACAGAATGATGGTAATAAACAATCATGAATGACATTGACGACCTCATCGAAGCCTCGTCCATCGAGCAACTCAAGGAGTTCATCGAAAGAGCCCAAGGCGCAATCGAACAAAAGAAGGCCGGCGAAATTGAGGCCATCCGCAAGCAGATGGTCGAGATGTCGAAAAGGGTCGATATGGCGCCGGAAGAGGTTCTTAACTATTCCACCCGTAAACGGAGGCCCGGAAAACCGAAGTACCGCAATCCCAGCGATCCCGAAAAAACCTGGACGGGTCGCGGCAAACCACCTCGCTGGCTGAAGGAGTTGGCCGATCCCGAGAGCTGCCGGATTCCGGAGTAATTCCGGTTTCCACCTGGATAAGGCCGCCGCGGTTCGCGGCCGGCCACCTTGCAACGACCCTTCTTTATCGCTAACATTTGGATTCCGCCAGTTCGCCGCGATTCCAGCGATGGCGCGTGGAATCCCGTAGCGGGTGTAGTTCAATGGTAGAACCTCAGCTTCCCAAGCTGATGGCGTGGGTTCGATTCCCATCACCCGCTCCAAAACACCAGGGTTGCGCCACGGCGCAGCCCTTTTTTGTGGCTGCGGTCTTTTTGAAGCGCGCCAACCGCTCATCGCGCCGCCGATCGGACCCATCCCAGCATTCCAGCGAGGAACCCCGCCATGATTCACGTCGCGATTGCCGGCGCGGCCGGCCGCATGGGCCGCCACCTGCTCGAGGCTTGCCATTCGATCGAGGGGATACGCTGCACCGTGGCATCGGAACACCCCGACAGCCCTTTCATCGGCGCCGACGCCGGCGAACTCGCGGGTATCGGGCGACTGAACGTACCCATCGCCGCCGATCTGGCGCCGCTGGTCGAGCGCTTCAACATGCTGATCGATTTCACCCGCCCGGCGGCGACCCTCGCTCATCTGGCTATCTGCCAGACCGCCGGCAAGGCCATGATCATCGGCACCACCGGCCTGTCCGCCGATCAGAAAGCCGCCATCACCCACGCCGCCGAGACGATTCCGATCGTGTTCGCACCCAACATGAGCGTCGGGGTCAATCTGTGTTTCAAGCTGTTGGAACTGGCGGCGCGGGTGCTCGGCGACGGCGTGGATATCGAAATTATCGAAGCCCATCACCGCCACAAGGTGGATGCGCCTTCCGGCACCGCATTGGCCATGGGTCAGGTGATCGCGAAAACGCTCGACCGCGATCTGGAGCACTGTGCCGTGTATGGCCGGCAGGGCGTCACCGGCGAGCGCGACCGCGCCACCATCGGTTTCGCCACGGTCCGGGCCGGCGATATCGTCGGCGAGCATACCGTGCTCTTTGCCGACGTGGGCGAACGCCTCGAAATTATCCATCGCGCGTCCAGCCGAATGACCTTTGCCAGGGGGGCTGCGCGAGCCGCCGTCTGGTTGTCCGGCCGCGGCCCCGGTCTGTTCGACATGCAGGATGTGCTCGGCTTGCGCTGAATCTCCCTGCCTGGGGATCATTGCCGCTAGAGCGAAGCGGCGTGATTTGGTAGACTCCACGCAGATTTTGACCCATCCGTTTCGCAACTTCTTTCCCGGAGCGGCTTCTTCGCCGCTCTTTTTTGTGCGTGTCTGTTCTGGAGGCTCCCTTGAGGAAAACCGCGCTTCTGGCCCTGGAAGACGGTAGCGTGTTCCGGGGCGAATCCATCGGCGCCGATGGTCACGCTCGGGGCGAAGTCGTTTTCAACACCTCAGTCACCGGCTATCAGGAAATCCTGACTGACCCATCCTACTGCCAGCAGATTATCACGCTGACTTATCCGCACATCGGTAACGTGGGGACGAACCAGGGCGACGAGGAAGCAGCCCACATCCACGCCAGCGGTCTGGTGGTACGGGACTGCCCGCGCATCGCCAGCAACTGGCGCAGCCAACAGCCGCTGGACCACTACCTGCGCGAGCGCGGCGTGGTCGCCCTCGCCGGTATCGACACCCGCCGGCTGACCCGGATCCTGCGGGAAAAGGGCGCGCAAAACGGTTGCCTCATGGCCGGCGATGATCCCGACGTGGAACAAGCCTTGACGCTGGCTCGCGCATTTCCCGGCTTGAAGGGTATGGATCTCGCCAGGGTAGTCAGCACCCCCGCGCCCTATGCATGGAGCGAAGGCGTCTGGCGACTGGCTAGCAACGGTTTTCCGACCGTCGCCGAGACCCTCTATCACGTAGTCGCCTACGACTATGGCGTCAAGCGCAACATTCTGCGGATGCTGGCCAGCCATGCTTGCCGACTCACCGTGGTCCCCGCCCAAACGCCCGCCGCCGAGGTCATCGCGCTGCGACCGGACGGCGTGTTTTTATCCAACGGCCCCGGCGATCCCGAACCCTGCGATTACGCCATCGCCGCCATTCGCGAGTTGCTGGACAGCGGGGTGCCGGTGTTTGGAATCTGTCTCGGCCACCAATTGCTCGGGCTGGCCAGCGGGGCGCGAACCGTCAAGATGAAATTCGGCCATCACGGCGGTAACCATCCGGTGCTCGACCTCGACAGCTGCCGCGTGATGATCAGCAGCCAGAACCATGGCTTCGCGGTGGACGAGGCGACGCTCCCCGCTAACCTGCGCCTCACGCACCGTTCGCTGTTCGACGGCTCGCTGCAAGGCATCGCCCGCACCGACCGACCGGCCTTCAGCTTCCAGGGCCATCCCGAAGCCAGCCCCGGTCCGCACGACGTGGCGCCGTTGTTCGACCGGTTCATCGCGCTTATGGCGGTGCGAGCCGATCACTCCTAGCGCCTTATTCAGATATTCTTCGCCCCACCCGCTCGCGGTCTGTTGTCCGCCAGGTTGAGCCATGCCCAAGCGTATCGATTTACACAGTATCCTGATCATCGGCGCCGGTCCAATCGTGATCGGTCAGGCCTGCGAGTTCGACTATTCCGGCGCGCAGGCCTGCAAAGCGCTGCGGGAGGAGGGCTACCGGGTGATCCTGGTCAACTCCAATCCCGCCACCATCATGACCGATCCCAATATGGCCGACGCCGTATACATCGAGCCGATCCACTGGCGGACGGTCACCCACATCATCGCTCGCGAGCGTCCCGACGCGGTGCTGCCGACCATGGGCGGCCAGACCGCGCTGAATTGCGCGCTCGATCTGTTCCGCCACGGCGTGCTGGAGCAGTACGGAGTGGAGATGATCGGGGCCTCGCCCGACGCCATCGACATGGCCGAGGACCGCGACCGCTTCCGCCAGGCGATGCGCGAGATCGGCCTGAAGACCCCGCGTTCGGTGATCGCCCACAGTTTGGAAGAGGCGCTGGCCCAACATCATGAAATCGGGTTTCCGACCATCATCCGCCCCTCCTTCACCCTGGGCGGCAGCGGCGGCGGTATCGCTTACAACCGCGAAGAACTGGTGGAAATTCTGGAACGCGGTCTCGATCTATCCCCCACCAGCGAGGTATTACTGGAAGAATCGGTGCTGGGCTGGAAAGAATTTGAAATGGAGGTGGTGCGGGATCGGGCCGACAACTGCATTATCGTCTGCTCCATCGAGAATCTCGACCCGATGGGGGTGCATACCGGCGATTCCATCACGGTCGCCCCGGCCCAGACGCTCACCGACCGGGAATACCAGATCATGCGCGACGCCTCGCTGGCGGTGCTGCGCAAGATCGGTGTTGACACCGGCGGTTCCAACGTCCAGTTCGCCATCGATCCCAACGACGGGCGGATGGTCATCATCGAGATGAACCCGCGCGTGTCCCGTTCCTCGGCGCTGGCGTCCAAGGCTACCGGTTTTCCCATCGCCAAGGTCGCGGCCAAACTGGCGGTCGGTTATACCCTGGACGAGCTGAAGAACGAAATTACCGGCGGTCGCACGCCGGCCTCGTTCGAGCCGAGCATCGACTACGTGGTCACCAAGGTGCCGCGTTTCAATTTCGAGAAATTCCCGCAGGCCGACCACCGGCTAACCACCCAGATGAAATCGGTCGGCGAGGTGATGGCTATCGGTCGCACCTTCCAGGAGTCGATCCAGAAGGCGCTGCGTGGGCTGGAAATCGGCGCGGACGGGTTCAACGAAGTGCTCGACCGCCAGCATCCCGAACCACACATCGTGCTCAAACAGGAACTGGGCGTACCCGGCCCACACCGAATATGGTACCTGGCCGAGGCGTTCGGGCTGGGTTACTCGGTCGAAACTCTATACGACCTGACCTGGATCGACCGCTGGTTTCTGGCGCAAATCGAGGAACTGGTCCAAATCGCCGGAGAGACCCGCACCCAGGGCCTGGCATGGCTGCACGATCGGGAACGACTCTACTTCCTCAAGCGCAAGGGCTTCTCCGATAGCCGGTTGGCGACTCTGACCGGTTCGGATGAAACCACGATTCGCCGGCTGCGTTACGACCTCGCCGTGCATCCGGTCTACAAGCGGGTGGATTCCTGCGCCGCCGAATTCGCCACCAGCACCGCCTACCTGTACTCCACCTACGAAGAGGAGTGCGAAGCCGAACCGACCGACCGCGCCAAAATCATGGTGCTGGGCGGCGGTCCCAATCGCATCGGCCAAGGCATCGAATTCGATTATTGCTGCGTTCACGCCGCGCTGGCCCTGCGCGAGGACGGCTACGAGACCATCATGGTCAACTGCAACCCAGAGACCGTATCCACCGATTTCGATACCTCCGACCGGCTGTATTTCGAGCCGCTGACGCTGGAAGACGTGCTGGAGATCGTCCGCAAGGAGCAACCCCAGGGCGTGATCGTCCAGTACGGTGGCCAGACGCCGCTCAAGCTGGCCCGGCCGCTGGAAGCCAACGGCGTGCCGATCATCGGCACCAGCCCGGACGCCATCGATCGCGCCGAGGATCGCGAACGCTTCCAGCAGATGATCCATCAGCTCGGCCTGCTACAACCGCCCAACCGCACCGCCCGCGAACCGGAGGAAGCAGTGCGGCTGGCGCGGGAAATCGGTTATCCGCTGGTGGTGCGGCCCTCCTACGTGCTGGGCGGCCGGGCCATGGAGATCGTCCATCAGGAAGAGGATCTGCGCCGCTACATGCGCGAGGCCGTGCAGGTGTCCAACGAATCGCCGGTGCTGCTGGACCGTTTCCTCAACGACGCCATCGAGGTGGACGTGGACGCACTGAGCGACGGTCGCGAGGTGATTATCGGCGGCATCATGGAGCATATCGAAGAAGCCGGCGTGCATTCCGGCGATTCCGCCTGCTCGCTGCCGCCTTATTCGTTGAGTCCGGCGGTGCAGGACCGGCTGCGCGCCCAGGTCCGGGCCATGGCGCTGGAACTGGGCGTGGTCGGGCTGATGAACACCCAATTCGCCATCCAGGGCGACGACATCCACGTGCTGGAAGTCAACCCGCGCGCCTCCCGCACCGTGCCCTACGTCTCCAAGGCCACCGGCCGGCCGCTGGCCAAGATCGCCGCCCGCTGCATGGTCGGCCGGTCGCTGGCGGCGCAGGGCGTATCCGGCGAGGTGATTCCCGCCTATTATTCGGTCAAGGAAGCGGTGTTCCCCTTCGTTAAGTTCCCTGGCGTGGATCCCCTGCTGGGGCCGGAGATGAAATCCACCGGCGAGGTGATGGGGGTGGGACGCAGCTTCGGCGAAGCCTTCGCCAAGGCGCAGTTCGGCGCGGGCAACCAGTTGCCGCGCGGCGGCCGGGCTTTCATCAGCGTGCGCGATGCCGACAAGGCCAGGGCGGTCGAAATCGCCCGCGATCTGGAACGGCTCGGCTTCGCGCTGGTGGCCACCAAGGGTACGGCGGCGGCTTTGCGCGCCCACGGCCTCGATTGCCAAACCGTCCACAAAGTCGGCGAAGGCCGGCCACATATCGTCGACCTGATCAAAAACGATCAGATCGCGCTCATCGTCAACACCACCGAGGGCAAGCAGGCCATCGCGGATTCCTTCTCCATCCGTCGTGAGGCTCTGATGCACAAGGTCAGCTACACCACCACCCTCGCCGCCGCGCGGGCCACCTGCCAGGCCCTGCGCGAACTCGACAACGCCACCGTGAACTGCCTTCAAGAGCTGCACCGGGAACTACACGCATGACCCAGAAAGTACCGATGACCGTCATCGGCGCGACCCGACTGCGCGCCGAACTTCAAGAACTCAAGACGGTGGCGCGCCCGCGCATCATCGCCGCCATCGCCGAGGCTCGATCTCATGGCGATTTGAAGGAAAACGCCGAGTATCACGCCGCTCGCGAGCAGCAGAGCTTTACCGAGGGCCGCATCGCCGAAATCGAATCGAAGCTGGCGCGCGCCCAGATCATCGACGTGACCACGCTACCGGCCTCGGACAAGGTGGTGTTCGGCGCCACGGTGTTGCTGCGCGAGGAACAGAGCGAGGAGGAATGGCGCTATCAGATCGTTGGCGAAGACGAGGCCGACATCAAGGCCGGCAAAATTTCCTTCAGTTCGCCCATCGCCCGGGCGCTGATCGGCAAATTCGCCGACGACATCGTCGATGTCCAAACACCGGGCGGCATCAAAACCTACGAGATCATCGAGGTGCACTATCGTTGATCGCCGTCAAGCCTTGTCAAACCCGGCGCGAGGTCTTTATAATCCCGCTTCCCTTTGACGGGCGATTAGCTCAGTGGGAGAGCACTACCTTCACACGGTAGGGGTCGCTGGTTCGAGCCCAGCATCGCCCACCAACAACCCCACAAAAAAGCCGTTCCCCGCGAACGGCTTTTTTGTGGCCCGCTGCCAGTCCCGGCTTACGGAGCGGCGGCGGTTTCCTCAGCGTCCTTGTCGTGCTCGATCATGGCATACGCCGAGTGGTTGTGAATGGATTCGAAGTTCTCCGATTCCACCGAGTAAGCCGCCACCCGCTCGTCCCGGTTCAGCTTGGCGGCAATATCGCGCACCATGTCCTCGACAAACTTGGGATTCTCGTAGGCTCGTTCGGTGACATATTTCTCATCCGGCCGCTTGAGTAGCCCGTAAAGTTCGCAGGACGCTTCCTTCTCCACCAGATCGATGATGTCCTCGATCCAGATGAAACCCCGGGTGCGGACATTGACGGTTACGTGGGAACGCTGGTTGTGCGCGCCGTACTTGGAAATTTTCTTCGAGCAGGGGCACAGGCTGGTCACCGGCACCACCACCTTGAGATTCATGGCGGGCCGGCCGTTGCGGATTTCGCCGACGAACGTCACCTCGTAATCCATCAGGCTCTCCACCCCGGATACCGGAGCCGCCTTGGTGACAAAATAGGTGAACGTCATTTCGATATGACCCGCCTCGGCTTCCAGCCGGTCGGTCATCTCGGTCAGCATGTCCTTAAAGGAATCCACCGAAATCTCGCGCCCCGGCACGTTCAGAATCTCCACGAAGCGCGACATGTGCGTGCCCTTGAAGTTATGGGGCAGATTCACGTACATGTTGAACATGGCGATGGTGTGCTGTTCGCCGCCGCTGCGGTCGCGCACCTTGACCGGATGGCGGATATCCTTGATCCCGACCTTGTTGATCGCCAGCCGGCGGGTATCGGCGCTATTCTGCACGTCGGGAATATGGACCACCGTGGACAGGGCCGCGGAACTCATCGTCATTGGCTGCATGCAATCCTCTCAGCGGCGCGTGCGCGCCCTCGTTCGACACTGGCTCCCTCGCGCCATCCAGCCGGGCGTTGGGGTTCCACTTTCAGTGATTGGATGATCAATTCGGCGGTTAATTCCCAATTATTTTACTCAGGCATAAACCGAGGTCGGCGCGGCGGCCATGCCCCACTCCACAAGTTGCCAGAGCACGCCGTCCACGTCCAAACCACATTCAGCCAACAACTCACCGCGCTCGCCCTGCTCGACAAAGCGGTCTGGCAACCCGATGTGGCGCACCGGAACTTGAATCCCCCGCGCCGCCACGCATTCGCTCACCGCGCTGCCCGCGCCGCCGGCAATGACATTTTCCTCCAACGTCACCAGCCAGCGATGCTCGGCGGCCATCCGCGCCACCAAGGCTTCGTCCAGCGGTTTGACGAAGCGCATGTTCACCACCGTGGCATCCAGCCGTTCCGCCACCGCCTCGGCGACGGCGACCATGCCGCCGAACGCCAGCAGCGCCAGTTCTCGACCTTGACGGCGAATCTCGGCCCGGCCCACCGGCAGCGCTCGCAGCTCCGGTTCCAGCACCACGCCGGGTCCTTTGCCGCGCGGATAGCGCACCGCCGCCGGTTGATCGAGCTGGAAACCGGTGTAAAGCATCCGCCGACACTCGTTTTCATCGGCCGGGGCCATCACCACCAGGTTGGGGATACAGCGCAGATAACTGTAATCGAAACTGCCGGCGTGGGTCGGTCCATCCGGCCCCACCAGTCCGCCGCGGTCGATGGCGAACAGCACCGGCAGATTCTGCAGGGCGACATCGTGGATCAGTTGATCGTAGGCTCGTTGCAAAAAGGTGGAATAGATCGCCACCACCGGCTTGAGTCCGTCGCAGGCCATGCCGGCGGCGAGAGTCACCGCGTGCTGCTCGGCGATGGCGACATCGAAATAGCGATCCGGGAACCGGTCGGAAAATTCGACCAGGCCGGAGCCTTCGCGCATCGCCGGGGTAATGCCGATCAGCCGTTCATCCAGCGCGGCCATGTCGCACAGCCACTCGCCGAACACTTGGGTGTAGGTCGGTCCGCCGCCCGACTGGGCCGGCTTCAGGCCGTGCGCCGGGTCGAATATCCCGACCCCGTGGTAGCCCACTGGTTCATCCTCGGCCAGTTTGTAGCCTTTGCCCTTGCGGGTGACCACGTGCAGCAGGCGCGGCCCCGCGAGCGCCCGCAGGTTGCGCAGGGTTTGCACCAGGGTGGGTAAATCATGACCATCCACCGGTCCGAAGTAGTTGAAGCCCAGTTCCTCGAACAGCGTGCCGCCCGGCGCGAACATCCCCTTGACGTGTTCTTCGGCGCGGCGGGCGACTTCCAGCATCGGCGGCACGTGGCTGAGCACTTTCTTGCCGCCCTCGCGCACCGTGGAGAAAAACCGGCCCGACAGCAGTTTGGTCAGATGCGCCGACAGCGCCCCCACGTTCGGCGAAATGGACATCTCGTTATCGTTGAGCACCACCAGCAGGTCGCTCTTGAGATGGCCCGCATGGTTGAGCGCCTCGAAGGCCATGCCGGCGGTCATCGCGCCATCGCCGATCACCGCGACCACCTTGCGGTCGCTGCCGGCCCGCTCGGCGGCGATGGCCATGCCGAGGGCGGCGCTCAGCGACGTGCTGGAGTGGCCGACGCCGAACGCGTCGTAGGGGCTTTCGCAGCGCTTGGGAAAACCGGCGATGCCGTCCTTGCGGCGCAGGGTCTCCATGCGGGTCCGCCGGCCGGTCAGAATCTTGTGCGGATAGCTTTGATGGCCCACGTCCCAGACCAGCCGGTCCTCGGGCGTGTCGAACACGTAGTGCAGGGCGATGGTCAGTTCCACCGCGCCCAGGTTGGCGGAGAAGTGGCCGCCGGTTTTGGCCACGGTCTGGATCAGAAACTCGCGCAGTTCGTGCGCCAGAGCCGGCAGCCGCGCTTCCGGCAGCGCGCGCAAATCCAGGGGAGTATCGATCTGTTCCAGCAGCGGAAAGGCGGATCCGGTGGTCATCGTTGATAGGAAGTCCGTACCAGTTCGCGGTTGTCGGGTAGGAAGCAAGGGTGGAGTGACGAGCGCGTGGTATTCAGTACGCGCGTTCCACGATGTAGGAAGAGATCCAGCGCAGCGGCTCGGCTTCGGCGCCCAAGGATTGCAAGCTGGCCAGCGCTTCCTCGTGCAGCGCGCGAGCGTGCTCGCGGGCGCCTTCCAACCCCAGCAGCGTCGGGTAGGTGGGTTTGTCGAGCGCTCGATCCGCCCCCGTGGCCTTGCCCAGCATGGCAGTATCGCCGATCACGTCGAGAATGTCGTCGCGGATCTGAAAGGCCAGACCGATGCATTTGGCATAGCGGTCCAGCCGCTCCAACACCGCCGGCTCGACCGCCGGCTGGCTGAGCGCCCCCAGCAGCACGCTGGCGCGGATCAGTGCGCCGGTTTTGTGGATGTGCATGTTTTCCAGTTCGGCCAGAGTCAGTTCCCGACCCACCGCCGCAAGATCGATGGCCTGGCCGCCCACCATGCCGCGGGAGCCCGCGGCCCGCGCCAGCACGCCCAACATCCGCAGCCGGATGGCCGAGTCCGCCACCATCGCAGCATCCTGGCCGAGCACCTGGAACGCCAGCGCCTGCAGGGCATCGCCGGCCAAAATCGCCAGCGCCTCGCCGAACGCCTTGTGGCAGGTCGGCTGGCCGTGGCGCAGGTCGTCGTCGTCCATGGCTGGCAGATCGTCGTGGATCAGCGAATAGGCATGGATAAATTCCACCGCGCAGGCAGGACCGTCGAGCGCTTCGGGCGCCGCGCCGACCGCCGCGCCGCTCAGGTAGACCAGCACCGGTCGGATGCGCTTGCCGCCGCCCAGCACCGCGTAGCGCATGGCCTGGTGCAAAGCGCCGGGGTGCAGGTCGGCCGCCGGCAACCGTTGGTCGAGCGCCCATGCGGCGCGGGTTTGATAATTCCCGATCAATTCCACCGTCATCCGCGTCAACCCGCCAAGGTGTCAAACGGCGCGATTTCCAACGGACCGTTGCGTTCGATCAATTGTTCCACTTTTTGCTCGGCTTCCCGCAGCGTGTTCTGACAAGTTCGCACCAGTTCGACGCCACGCTCGAACTGGCGCAGGGAATTCTCGAGGGTCGGCTCGCCCTGCTCCAGTTGCCCGACCAGACTTTCCAGTTCCGCCAGCGCCGCCTCGAAAGTGAAGGGGGGATTTTTCTTGGCCGTCATGCCTGCCCGTCCGTTTTAGTAAATGCTTACGTTACCTTGCGGTCGGCGAACGGTCAATTTCATGCGCTGAAACCGGGGCCGGAAAAACGCGAAACGGCCATCCCTGGCCGCTGTTTCGACTGCGCTGACCGGCCGGCCGCCGGCGCTGGACGCCAGCCACGGCCCGACGATCGAAGAACGGGGGTCAAGCCACCCGATCAACGATCTTGGCCAAGGCGCCCGGCTCGGGCGCCTTGAGGACGCGGACTTTCTTCGCCTTGACTTCCGCCTCCGCCACCCGGGTCAGTTCTTGAATGTTCTGGCTCAACAAATCCACTTGCTCGAACAACCGCTGGATGTCATCCCGGGTGGGTACGCCCAGCCGGCGCAGGGCACGCGCCACCCGCCCCTGGAAAACTTCTTCCAGCTTGTTCCAGGTGCCGGTTGCCTTGCCCCGGATTTCCTCGACCTTATCCTTCAAAGCCTCCACCCCACCCTTCATCTGCCCGGTCTTCTCGCTAGCGGTCTGCTTCATCTTCAGGTCCACGGCCTGGCCTTCCTGAACCAGAGTGTCGAAAAACTTGCCGCCTTCCTGCTGTGCCTTGGCGAAAGCGCCCAGCCCCGCCAGCCAAATCTGGCGCGTGAAGTCGCGGGCATTATGGGTCAGTTGATTGTCAAGCAATTCCGCTTTCATGACTGGAGCCTCTCTGTGTTATGCATAATCCTTCTTGATCGAGGAAATTAGCAAATAAAATTAGAGCACGCATAACTAACCCGCGCTTCGGCGCTGGGTTGCGCTACTCCAGTTTCGACGCCGGGAACGGCGGTGGAGGCCACCGAAGGTTAACCGTCCTCGTGGGTGAAGCGAACGATACGCCGGCGATCCTGCTTGGTGGGTCGCCCCATCGGTTGGGAGAACAGGGGGCGTTCCAAACGCCGCTGCTCGCGCGAGGCTTCGCGCCTCTGGCGGCTTTCGGCGGTCTCTTCGTACAGTAAAACCGCCGCGCTGGCCGGACCGCGCCGGTCGCTCACCGCCCTGACCACGACGAGATATTCGTCGGGGCCGCGCTGGATCCGCAGCATTTCACCCAGGCGAACGGTATGGGAAGGTTTGCAGCGCTGGCCGCCGACATGGACCTTGCCGCCGGCGACTGCTTCGGTCGCCAGGGTGCGGGTCTTGAAGAAGCGCGCGGCCCACAACCACTTATCGAGTCGGACCCGATCCACCGCGCCGGCGGCCGCCGTCGGCCGTTCGTCGCTACCCGTGGCAACCATCCCATTCAACCCCGGCTCGCCCCCGTCGGATCCTCCGGGCCGCGCACCGACCGCGGTTCATCATCCGGCAGCGTGATATTCAGTTCCAAGACTTCGTAGCCGCCCTCGCGATCCAAATGCACCTTGATCTGGCTCTGATCCACCGGCACGTATTTACGCACCACCTCCAGCAGTTCCTTCTTGAGCGCCGGCAGATAGTCGGGACTGCCACGGCGGCTGCCTCGTTCGTGAGCCACGATGATCTGCAACCGCTCCTTGGCCAGCGCGGCCGATTTATTCGACGACGCGCGGAAGAAGTTCTCGAACAGGCCCATGGTTCAACCCCCGCCAAACAGACGTTTCAGAAATCCCTTCTTCTGGGTGGTGATAAACCGATGCGGCAGGTTTTTGCCCAGGAAACGATCGACTAGATCGCCATAGGCGGCGCCCGCCTCGCTGCCATCCTCCAGAATCACGGGGACACCAGAATTCGACGATTGCAAGACCGCCGGCGATTCCGGAATCACGCCCAACAGCGGAATGCCTAGAATCTCCAGCACGTCCTCCACGCTGAGCATGTCGCCCCGATCAGCGCGTTCCGGCGCGTAGCGCGCCAGCACCAGATGCTCCTTGACCGGTGGGTCGCCCTGCTCGGCCCGACGCGAGCGGCTGGCCAGAATGCCGAGAATGCGGTCGGAATCGCGTACCGACGAGACCTCCGGATTGGTCACCACCAACGCTTCGTCGGCGAAATACAACGCCATCAGCGCGCCCCGCTCGATACCGGCCGGCGAGTCGCAGACGATGTATTCGAAGCTTTGCCGAAGCTCGTTCAGCACCCGCTCCACGCCTTCCTTGGTCAGCGCCTCCTTGTCGCGGGTCTGCGAGGCCGGCAAGATGTGGAGATTTTCCACTCGCTTGTCGCGAATCAGCGCCTGGTTCAGGTTCGCCTCGCCGTTGATGATGTTGATGAAGTCATACACCACTCGACGCTCGCAGCCCATGATCAAGTCGAGGTTGCGCAAGCCCACGTCGAAATCGATCACCACGGTCCGGTAACCACGCTGGGCCAGCCCGGTGGCGAAACTGGCGCTGGTGGTGGTCTTACCCACGCCCCCCTTGCCAGAAGTCACAACAATGACGGTAGCCAAGTCGGCATCTCACGAAGTTGCAGTTAAGAAAATTAAAAAATCCCGTATCTTGTACCCAATCCTGGCCGGCGGTCAGCGGGTCAGGTGATCGATGACCAGTCGGTCGTCCACCAGATGAACCTGAATGGCCTTACCCCGGTCGGCCGGATCGAGCTGTTCGCTGATGCGATAGCGGCCGGCAATCGAAATCAATTCCGCTTCCAGGCTCTGACAGAAAATCCAGGTCTCCAAATCGCCCTTGACCCCCGCCAGCGCCCGCCCGCGCAACGCGCCATAGACATGAATGTTGCCATCCGCAATGACCTCGGCGCCGGCGCTGACCGCGCCCAACACGATCACATCGCCATCCGGCGCGTAAATCTGCTGGCCGGAACGAACCGGATGGTTGATGAGTCGGCTGCGAGTCGGAACGGGCTCGGTCCGCTCGGGTTTCTTGGCCGCGCCCGCCGAACGGCTGTCGGCCAACACCGGCAAACCGGCTTGGCGGGCGACCGCCTGCAATTCCGGACTGCCGTTGCGGATTCCCACCGGGACCATGCCATGCCGGCGCAGTAACTCGTACAATCCGTTCAAATCCACGCCATCCCTACCGTTCCGGGGTCCCGCCAATCCCTCCAGATCGATCACTACCGGGGTGTTGTTGAAAAAGCTGGGCGCCTGCTTGATCTTTTCAGCCAGGTGCTGCTCGATGGCGGCCCGATCCAGTTGGAAAAGATGCAAGACGGTCAGGGTAAACAGGCTACCCTTGAGTTCGAAGGGCGGGGCGTTTTCGCCGGCGAAGCGGGGAGATCGCAGCAGCATGACGGTACGAGAGTTCTCGGGCTGAACGATTGATTTTCCGCGTTATTCTACACGCCAACTGCGACGGGAGAACTCGCTTGTGGTTCGGGCGGCCAGGATCGGGTTTCCTCAGTGGTCATGCCCGTGGACGTGGACGTGGCCATGGGCCAGTTCCTGCGCCGTTGCATCCCGCACCTCCAGCACATCCACCTCGAAATGCAGGTTCTTACCCGCCATCGGATGGTTGGCGTCCAGCATCACCATCTGGTCGTTCACGGCGACCACGGTGAAATTCAGGATGCCGTGCTCGCCCTCGCCCTGGACCTGCATGCCCACCTGAATGTCCTCGCTGGGCGGAAACTGCGCACGCGGCACTTCGAACACCGCCTGGGGATTGTATTCGCCGTAGCCGTCGGCGGGCGCCACCTGAATCGCCGAGCTAAACCCCGCCTCGCGGTCGTCCAGCGCGTTTTCCAACCCCGGGACGATGTTACCGTAACCGTGCAGGTAGGCAAAAGGCTCACGACCGCGACTGGAATCGAGCCGAACGCCCAGGTCATCGGTAAGGGTGTAGTGCAGGGACACGACCCTGCCGTGGGCTACTTTCATGGAGCGAACACCTGTAAATTGGAAACAGGCTTTACTATAGAACATCTTGTCCATATTCGCTGCAAAAACCACGCGGGCGGGCATTGTCGTTTATCCGAACGCGCCGTCTATACTTGAACTTTAGTTCATCAAGCCTGTGGGGGACCTTTCGCCATGCTAGCCATCCCACCCCGCGCTCGTCGGCTGTTAGTCGTATCATGGCTGCTCGCCGGTCTGCTTTGGCTGGGCGGCTGCGCGACGCCGCCCGCGTCCCCGCGCGACCCGCACGCCAGCGCCCGCCAGCGCATTCTCGGCGCCGCCGAACGATTGGTCGGCACACCCTACGTCTTGGGCGGCGAATCGCCGGGCGGGGTGGATTGCAGCGGCCTGGTGCAGTACGCCTACCGGCAGGCGGGCATCCGGGTGCCGCGCACCACGGTGGAACAGTTCCAGGCGGGGCGATCCCAGCGCCAAGTGCTGCCGGGTGATTTGCTGTTCTTCCGCACCGACGCGAGCGGCCGGGTCTCTCATGTGGGTATCTACGCCGGTAGAGGGCAAATGATCCATGCGTCCTCGGGCAGCGGACGGGTCCGCAAGGTCAGTCTGCGCCAGACTTACTGGCGGCAGCGCATGGCCGGCGGCGTCACCTTCCTGGGCGCGGGCGGCGCTCCCGCTGCCTCCTCCCTGGCGAGGGAGGATTGGGGCGGGAGCAGTCCGAGCAGCTAAGCGTCGAAGGCCGCGACCGGTTCGCCGGCGCCGAAAATCGTCAGGGCGCCGGGCCGCATCACCGTCCACGGCTCGTTGTCGGTCAGCGGCCGGGTCGCCACCACGGTGACGATGTCAGCGGGCGTCGTCTCCTGCTGAAAATCCACCGTCATGTCGGCATCCATCAGCCGGGCCTGGCCGAACGGCGCCCGGCGGGTCAGCCACGACAGTTGGGTGCCGCAATGGGCGTAGAGATACCGGGAGTCGCTCAGCAGAAAATTAAAGACGCCGCGCCGGTTCAACTCCTGGGCCAGGACGTGGACGTGCCGCCACAGCGCTGCCGGCCGGCGCGGCGGTTCGGGGAAGCGGGCGCGAATCCGGTCCAGCAACCAGCAGAAGGCGTGCTCGCTGTCGGTGGCGCCGATAGGCCGGTAAAAGCCGAGCGGTAGCCGCTTCACTCCGCGCAACTGGCCGTTGTGGGCGAACACCCAGTGCCGGCCCCACAATTCGCGGCTGAAGGGATGGGTATTCTCCAGGCAAACCCGGCCGCGATTGGCGCGGCGGATGTGGCTGATCACGATCAGACTCTTGATCGGATAGCGCTGCACCAGCCGGGCGATTTCCGACTCGGCGCTGGGATTGGGATCGTGAAAGGTTCGGCAGCCGCGCCCCTCATAGAAGGCGATGCCCCAGCCGTCGCGGTGCGGGCCGGTTTTGCCGCCGCGCTGCATCAACCCGGTGAAGCTGAAGCAGATGTCGGTGGGGACGTTGGCGCTCATCCCGAGCAGCTCGCACATGGTCGATCCCGGCTCAGCTCCAGCGTGGCCCTGGCGTCGCCGACCAGCGGGATTCGGCGATGCCCCGCGCCCGGCGGACATGGTCCAGAAACGGATTGGTGCGCAATTCCTGCTCCAGCGTGGTGACCGGACCGTGGCCGCTGCACACCAGCAGATGGCCCGGCAACTCCAGCAAGCGGCTCAGGCTGATCTGCATCAATTCTGGATCGCTCAGGGGAAAGTCGGTGCGGCCGATGCTGCCGGCGAACAGGGTGTCGCCGACGAAGATGTAGGTATCGTCGTAATAACAGCCCTGGCCTGGAGTGTGGCCCGGCGTGGACAGGAACCGGAAACGCAGTGCGCCGACTTCGACGGTATCGCCATCGCGCACTTCCCGATCGATCCGCCCGGCCGGCCGGTCGAAATCGGCCATGCCAAATAGCAACGAGCCTTGTTGCGGCAGCATGTCGAACATCGGTCGCTCCAGCGCCGGCAGGTACGCGAGCGCCTCGGGAAATTCCCGCTGCACGTCCGCCAATCCGCCGGCGTGATCGAAATGGGCGTGGGTGAGCAGAATCGCCCGCAGATCCGGGCGCGGTTTCAGGTTCGCCAGCGCGCTCGCCAGTTGCGGCCCATCGCCGGTATCCACGACGGCGCACTGGCCGGTGGCGGGATCTTCGAGCAGATAGGCGTTGACCTGGAACGCACCCAGGGTCAGACAGCGGACATTCATGACAGGCTCTCGATGATATGGTCTTCCAACCGCCGGGCCCGCCGTTCCGGCACCGCCCAGCCGCACGCACTCGCGCCGGCGCGCCGGGTGGAATTCGGATCGCCGGTTCGCAGGGGATGCCAATCCGGCAGCGGCAGACCCTCCGCCCGCAACCGGTAGGCGCAGGTGCGCGGCAACCAACCGACCCGTTGCACTTCGGCGGGCGTCAGCGACACGCAGTCGGGCACCCAGCGAAAGCGGTCGGCGTAGCGGCTACAACGGCCCGTGGCCAAATCCAGCAACCGGCAGGCCACGTTGGTATGGAACAGCTCGCCCGTGTCCTCGTCCTCGAGCTTGTGCAGGCAGCACTTGCCGCAGCCATCGCACAGCGCTTCCCACTCGGGGAGAGTCAGCTCGGCGAGCGACTTGCTCTCCCAAAACGGGGAAGTCGCGATCATGCAATCCGCCGGAACCGGCAAGGCCGGGACACAGGTAAACCGCCCCCGCCAGAGGGTTTAGGTGGCGATGTAATCGCGCAGGGCCTGGGCTTCCTGGGCGGTCTCTTCCAGCTTGGCCTTGACCAAGTCGCCGATGGAAACCACGCCCACCAGCTTGCCGTCTTCCACCACGGGTATGTGGCGGAAGCGCTTGGCAGTCATGGTGGCCAGGGCTTCGCTGATCGTATCGCCGAGCTTGCCCAGGGTCATGTCGCAGGTCATGTAGGGCCGGATCGACATTTTGGCAAAATCGGTTCTACCCTCGGCGCACAGGTTCAATACGTCGCGCTCGGTAAAGATGCCCGCCGGCGCTCCGCTGGCTTCCGGCACCATCACCGAACCGACTCGATAGTCGTTCATGGCGCGGATGGCGTCGGCAACGGTGGCGGTTGTCGGCACGGTAACCGGCTGGCCGCCTTTTTTCTTCAGGATTTCCTTCAACTGCATCATGTTCGGGCATCCCCTGTGGATTGATTAAAACCTGGGTTGAGTAAAATGGGATGGTTGCAAGCAACAGCCGCCGCTAATAATTTAGCAAGTTTGTCGGCTTTAGCCACCAGCCTGATTAAAAAGGGCCAGATTGCCGGCTTGCGACAAACCGGCCCCCCGGACTCAAGACCGGCGCTTCAGCGGCCCAGCGCCAGCAACAACCCATTCAACCGTTTCACGAAACTGGCCGGGTCTTCCAACTGTCCGCCTTCGGCCAGCACCGCCTGTTCGAACAGCAGATTCGTCCAGTCGCCGAAGCGGCCGGCATCCGGCTCATCCTTCAGGCGCGCCACCAGCGGATGCTGGGGATTCAGCTCCAGATAGGGCTTGCTCATCGGCACGTTCTGCCCCGCATCGCGCAGCAGCCGTTCCAGGTGGGCGCTGAGAGCGTGCTCGTCCACCACCAGACAGGCCGGCGAATCGGTCAGCCGGGCGGAAATCCGCACCTCCTTCACCTGGTCGCCCAGCACGTCCTTGACCCGCGCCAGCAAATCCTTGAACTGGTCCTCGGTCTGTTTCTGCTCCTGCTTTTCCTCTTCCGAAGCGATCTTGTCCAAGTCCAGCGCGCCCTTGGCCACCGACTGCAACGGCTTGCCCTCGAATTCGGTCAGATGCGACATCAGCCATTCATCCACCCGGTCGCTCAGCAACAGCACTTCCAAGCCCTTCTTGCGGAAGATTTCCAGGTGCGGGCTGTTTTTGGCGGCGGCGAAACTCTCACCGACAATGTAGTAGATCTTGTCCTGTCCTTCCTTCATCCGCCCGACGTAATCGGCCAGAGAGACCGTCTGCTCGGCGCTGTCGGTCTGGGTGGAGGCGAAACGCAACAGCTTGGCGATCTGCTCGCGGTTGCCGTAATCCTCCGCCGGCCCCTCCTTGAGCGCCCGGCCAAACTCCTTCCAGAACTTGCCGTACTTTTCGGCATCGTTCGCAGCCAGATCCTCCAGCAGGCCCAGCACCTTCTTCACCGAACCGGCGCGGATGCCGTCCACCACCTTGCTGCTCTGCAATATCTCGCGGGAGATGTTCAGCGGCAGGTCGTTGGAGTCGATGACGCCGCGCACGAAGCGCAGATAGCGCGGCATCAGGTGTTCGGCGTCGTCCATGATGAACACCCGCTGTACGTACAGCTTCACGCCGTGGCGCTGCTCGCGATCCCACAGGTCGAAAGGCGCGCGGGCCGGGATGAACAGTAGCGAAGTGTACTCCAGCTTGCCCTCGACCCGGTTGTGGGTCCAGGCCAGCGGGTCTTCGAAATCGTGGCCGACATGCTTGTAGAACTCCGTGTATTCCTCTTCCTTGATGTCCTGCTTGGGCCGGGCCCACAGCGCCGCCGCCCGATTGATCCGCTCGTCCTCGATTGTTGGCGGCGCGTCCTTGTCCTCGCTGAATTTCTGCACCGGCATGATCACCGGCAGGGTGATGTGGTCGGAATACTTGGTGATGATCGAGCGCAACTGCCACTCGTTCAGTAATTCCGTCTCATCTTCCCGCAAGTGCAGGATCACCTCGGTGCCGCGCGTGAGTTTATCGACCGTTTCCAGCGTGTATTCGCCCTCACCGTTGGACTCCCAGCGGACTCCGTGTTCCGCGCCCATGCCCGCGCGGCGAGTCAATAGGACAACCTTGTCGGCAACGATGAAGCTGGAATAAAAACCGACGCCGAATTGGCCGATCAGGTTGGCGTCCTTGGCTTGATCACCGCTCAGTTTTTGCATGAACTGGCGGGTGCCAGAACGGGCAATCGTGCCGATGTTGTCGATCACCTCCTGCCGGTCCATGCCGATGCCATTGTCGGCAACGGTGATGGTGCGGGCGTCCTTGTCGAAACTGACCCGGATTTTCAGGTCGGGATCGGTTTCGTACAGAGCGCCATCGGTCAGGGCCTCGAAGCGCAGCTTGTCGCAAGCGTCGGAGGCGTTGGAAATCAGTTCGCGGAGGAAAACCTCCTTGTGGGAATACAGCGAATGCGCGACCAGGCGCAGCAACTGCTGCACCTCGGCCTGAAAACCAAGGGTTTCCTTATGAGCTTCGACGGTCATACGCGACGGTCTCCTGAGTGGGGTTCGGGTTCGGGTTCGGGAAACCTATATGCGGGCGGACGGCGGGATTTCAAGGAACTCGGTGCGCTACCACTCGACCAAGCCGGCCGAAATCCAACATTACCCGGCCACTTCGACGCCTTCGTGCCGCAGCAGCCAGCGCTTGATCCCCAACGGATCGCCGGTTACCTCGCCGGCATAACCACCCAAACCCTGCCGGCCCACCACCCGATGGCAGGGAATCAGGATCGGCACGGGATTGTTCCGGCAGGCGCCGCCGATGGCGCGGGGCGCGGTATCGAACTGCCGCGCCAGTTCGCCGTAGGTCAGCACGGTTCCCGCTGGAATGGTTGGTAAAGCATTCCATATCCGCTGCTGGAACGCTGTCCCAGCCGGCGCCAGCGGTACCGTGAACCGGTATTGGGGATCACGGAAATATCCCTCCAATTGCTCGACCACCGCCTCGGTCGTGGCATCCGTCGGCGGCTGTTCGGGCGCGTCAGCGGGCAAGTAATCCAGCGCGCTCACCGCCTCACCGGTCATGCGGATGCCGATCCGGCCCAGCGGCGTGGCGATAATGGCCTGATAATCGTTGGTTGTCGCCATAAAACCACCCTCACCCCCAGCCCCTCTCCCACGGGGCGAGGGGAGCTTTATTCATCCTCCAGCCCCTCTCCCACGGGGCGAGGGGAGCTTTATTAGTCCTCGCGCGGAACGCAACTCAGCCAGTCGCGGCTGGCGTCACCGTAGACGATGAAATACGGATTCAGCAACGATTCGCGGGTGTTATAGCGCAGCGGTTCGCCGGTCTCCGCCGACACCACCCGGCCGCCGGCCACTTCGACGACGCACTGCGCGGCGGCGGTATCCCATTCCGAGGTTGGGCCGAGTCGTGGATACACATCCGCCGACCCGTCCGCCACTTGGCAAAACTTGAGCGAACTGCCGATCGTGACCAGTTCGTGCGCACCCAGGGCGGCGACGAACTTCTGCAAACCCAGCCCACCGTGGGAACGGCTGCCGACCACCCGCACTGGCTGGGCGGGCTGCAACGGTTTGACCGTGATCCGGCTCGGCGGCTGGCCTGGCTCCTCGCGGAACGCCCCATGGCCGCGAGCAGCGACGTAACACAGTCCGGTCACCGGCGCCCGCACGACGCCGAGAACCGGTTCGTGCTCCTCGATCAGGGCGATGTTGACGGTGAACTGACCGTTGCGTTGGATGAATTCCTTGGTGCCGTCCAGCGGGTCCACCAACCAATAGCGCCGCCATTGCGAGCGTTCGGAGAACGGTACGCCAGCCGATTCCTCGGACAGGACGGGGATATCCGGGGTCAGACGGTGCAAGCCGGCGAGGATGGCGTGATGCGCGGCCAGATCGGCGGCAGTTAGCGGACTGTCATCGTCCTTGGCGGTCACGCCGAACGCCGTCGTGTAGATTTCCAGGATCCGCTCGCTGGCTTCTACCGCAAGCATCCGCACCGGTTCCAGCCAGTTCACCCATTCGTCGCGCACGTTACTCCCTCACCTCCCAGCCCTTCTCCCGCAAAGAGAGCGCGGAGTTCAAACAAAAAGGGGCGATTCTGCAATGATCGCCCCCACCGCCAGCCATGCCGCCCAAGCTTATGACAGCTTTTCCTTGATGCGGGCCGCCTTGCCTTCCAGGCCGCGCAGGTAGTACAGCTTGGCGCGGCGCACGTCGCCCCGGCGTTTGACGGTGATGTCGGCAATCGCCGGGCTGTAGGACTGGAACACCCGCTCCACGCCCTCGCCATGGGAAATCTTGCGCACGGTGAACGCCGAGTTCAAGCCGCGATTGCGTTTGGCGATAACGATGCCCTCGAACGCCTGCAAGCGCTCGCGGTTGCCTTCCTTCACCTTCACCCGCACCACCACGGTGTCGCCCGGACCAAAGGCCGGAATCTCGCGGTTTATCTGTTCCCGTTCGAATGCTTCAACCAATTTGCTCATGACACTACGCTCCACGTTGCTTCGTGAGATCTCCGGCGACGCCGGCGCTCTCCGCTCTTTCTTGGTATTCGCGAATAAACTCGTTTAATAGCGCTTGTTCGCCGGCGTCCAGCGACCGTCGCGCCAGCAGATCGGGCCGCCGCAGCCAGGTCCGGCCCAGCGCCTCGCGCCGTCGCCAGCAGGCGATGGCGGCATGATCGCCGCTCAACAACACCGCCGGCGCCCGCCGCCCGTCCAGTTCTTCCGGGCGGGTGTAATGCGGACAGTCCAGAAGGCCGTCCATGAACGAATCTTGTTCGGCCGACTCCCGGTCGTTCAACGCACCCGGCAGCAGGCGGGCCACGGCATCGATCACCACCAGCGCCGCCAACTCACCGCCGCTGAGCACGTAGTCGCCGATGGACCATTCCTCGTCGACTTCGGCCTCGATCAACCGCTCGTCGATCCCCTCGTAACGGCCGGCGAGCAGAATCAGTCTCGGCTCCGCCGCCAGTTCCCGCACCCCGTCCTGGGTCAGCGACCGACCCTGGGGGCTCAGATAAATCGTCCTGCCACGCGGCTCGACCGCCTGTCGCGCCCGCCGCAGGGTATCGCGCAGCGGTTGCACCTTCATCACCATGCCCGGTCCCCCGCCATAGGGCCGGTCATCGACAGTACGGCGCCGGTCGTGGGTATCATCGCGGGGATCCCACGTCGCCACCGTTAGCAAACCCCGTTCGACCGCCCGCCCCGTGACCCCGAATCGAAGCAATGTCTCGACCATTTCGGGAAACAGGGTCACCACGTCCACGCGCACGGTTATTCCTTCAATCCCCGCTCCAAGGCAGCGGGGAACTTAGAAATCCGGATCCCAATCCACCCGCAGCAGGCGCTGCGCGAGATTCACTTCGACCACCACCTGACCCCGGACAAACGGCAGCAGGCGTTCCCGCTCGCCCTTCACTACCAGCACGTCATTGGCCCCGGTGGCGAGTAGATGGGAAACCTCGCCCAGTTCCACTCCTTCCAGAGTGACGACCCGCAAGCCTTCGAGATCGGCCCAGTAATACTCGCCGGGCGCGGGGGGCGGCAATTGCGCGCGCCGCACCGCGATGTCAGCTTGCAACAGGGCGGTGGCTTGGTCGCGGTCGTCGCAACCGACGAACTTCAGCACCACACCCGCCCCATGGGCGCGGCCCGCCTCGATCCTGAATTCCCGCCACTCGCCCTGACGCTTCAGGAATACCGGGTGATAGCGAATGATGCCCTCACGCGGTTCGGTGTGGGAAAACACCCGGACCCAGCCCTGCACGCCGAACAGGCCGGACACTCGGCCCAGCACCACCCAATCGTTCATGGGGGGCGGCCAGTCCCGGCGTTACTGCGCCGGTTGCTGACGCGCGTATTCCTTAATCAGGCTGTTCACCCGCTCGGAGGGTTGCGCGCCAGTACCCAGCCAATACTGCACGCGCTCCTGATTCAGGCTCAAGCGTACATCTTGACCGCTGGCGATCGGGTTGAAAAAACCGACGCGCTCGATGTAACGACCGTCGCGCCGGTTGCGGCTGTCGGTCACGACCACGGTGTAGAAGGGGCGCTTCTTGGCGCCGCCGCGGGACAGGCGGATGGTAACCATGCGCTGCGAGTACCTCATGCGAATTCGGACAAGAAAAAGCCACCCCCGTCCGGGGCGGCTTGAAGAAACAGGGGATATTACCCGAACTTCCGCGGATTTGAAACCAGTTGGCCTGCTTACGGCTTGAACGGCGGCAGCACACCTGCCGGCACAGCTTCTGCTCAGACGGGGCATCAACTCTGGTCGGGAACGGCGCGCGAGCTCTCGCCTGCTTCGACTCGTTCCAAGGCCGTTTTCTCGCCGAGGCCACGCTCACCATGATGAAGCGGCAGTAACACCCGTGATTGATCGTAACTACCTGTGAAACGCAAGACAACCAAGTGGCTCGGCTGCCTGCTTGCCACAACCGCAATCGCGGTCACGACTGCAACCGCGGCGGACGAAGCAGGCAGCTCGCGGATCCAGCCGGACAACTCCGACCACAAGGACAGGCCGTCGGATTTCTACGCCTATTACACGCGGCTGGACTATGACGATCACAGCAATACGGGCCAATATGCCGATCTCATCGTCAAGATCGGAACGAACGGCCGATTCGTGTTCTGCCGTGAATTCGGCTATCTGCCGTATTGGCAGCCGTCGGGGACGAAATATTTCGTCGACCGCCTGCTGCCGGTGACCGGCGACGGGCCCCCGGAACGGCCCGATGCGATCAACAAGTGTTCCTATGTTCGCCTGATCGAGAGTTCGCCCGACAGGATCGTCGTTCACTGGAGGTATGCCCCGGACCTGAACGGCCCGCACTTCACCGATTTCCAGAGGACCTACAGTGGCGATATCGGCAGCTACTTCGCCGATTACGCCGAGGAATACTTCACGATCACCGCCGACAGGCGGATCACGAGGGAAGCGAAGAAAGGCTGCGTCCGGCTGGACGAGTGGAACGACCCCTTGAACAAGACCACGCAGATCCTCGAGCTGACCGCATCCGGGATCGACGTTCAAAGCACCACGCCGGCGCGGTTGCAGCGCCGGCCCGGCGACGCCGTCCCGGGAGCGCCCGTCGTCAAGGGAGGAGTCGAGTCCCCCGCGCTGTGGATGCGGTTCGATGAGGGGCTCTCCGCCCAGGACGACTTCACGAGGGAGAGCGTCAAGGGATCGAAGTGTCGCATCGGCGGGGCGGACAGCTACTGGAGAAAAGGAGTTTCCGGGACTTGTCTGTCGTTCGATGGCTACACCAGCCGGGTGACCGTGCCCTCTCGGGAACTCCCGAACATCCGCGGCGATTTCACGATCGAGGCCTGGATCGCCCCTCAGGAGTATTCCTGGGACTGGTCGGGTGTCGTCGACCACGGCCGGGACAAACGCGCCGGATATCGCCTGGCCATGGATCACCTGGGCCGGATCGCCCTGGAGGCATGCCTCGATGGACGGTGGGACGGGCTGACGACGAGCAACGCCGTGGAGCTTCTGAAATGGACCTTCGTGACCGCGACGTATCGAAAAGCGAAGGGTTTTGCGATCTACTTGGACGGAGTCCTGGCGGCTTCCGGATCCGCGACCGGGGCTGTCCAGGATGCGCTGGATCTGGACCTGTTCATCGGCATGGCCCATGAGAAGAGCTACCCCTGGGCGTGCGAGCGAGAGATCACCAAAAAATTCCGCTCGAACATGGTCTTCAGCGGCCTCATCGACGAAGTGCGCGTTTTCGACCGGGCTCTGGACGAGTCGGAGATACGCTCGGACTATCGGGCCTTCCAACCCGACGTCTTGTCGCCCCTGAGCTACTGGGTCTTGCCCGCTGGGCCGAAGAACGCCAAGGGCTTCGGGGCGGCCTATACGAGACTTCAATTCAGTCCGGAATGGGAAGGCCTGTGGCGGGTGGGGGACCATGCCGACATCGTCGTAACGTTTGACGACAGGCCCAATCGGTTCGTCTTCTGGCGCGGGAGCGGCTACCTCCCCAGCCTGGTCACGGAGCCGGGCCCAAAGGGCCTATGGGTCAGCGACCAGGGCCCGGAGAATTACACCGACCAGTGCTACGAGCATATGTCCGACAAGATGTGCCGCTACTCCCACGTCCGGCTCATCGAGAACACCGACGCCAGGGTCGTCGTGCATTGGCGCAACGCGAGCGTCAGCATCGGATACGAGTGGCTCTGGCCGGACCGGAACGGCTGGGGGCTCTGGACGGATGAGTATTGGTATATCTATCCCGACGCCGTGTCCGTCCGCTATCAAGTGAGCGGACGAATGGCCGAATACCCCGAGACGCAGTCCCAGCAGAACGAACTGCTCAATCAGCCGGGGACCCGGCCGGAGGACAACGTCGTCCCCGAATCGATCACCCTCGCCAACATGGACGGGCAGACCGAGCAGTGGGACTATTCCTCGAGCCGGGCGGTCCGGAAAGGCGCGCCGATCTCCGGAGAGAAGAACCTCGTCTATTTGAATCTCAGGTCCAAATACAAGCATTTCAATATCGGCCAGACCGGTTCGTCTTGGGTCCCGTATAGCCAGTGGAAATCGATGCAGCTCGCGCCCGGATTCTCACACTACAACGCCTGGAGCCATTATCCCGTCGGCCTGCTGCCGAGCGACGGCACCGTGGCGACCGGGAGGGATCGGACAAGCAGTTCCTGCCTGGGCACGCTGAACGGACGGCGCCATCTTCTGAAAGACGGCCGCATGGAGGCCTATAACATCTATGGGCTGACGGACCTTCCGGCCGCCGACCTCAGGGCGCTGAACCGCTCCTGGAATTTCCCCCCGGCGATCGTGGACCTGAACGGCTGCCTAAGCACCGGCTGCGACCAGAGGCAAAAGGCCTACGTGATGACCCGGAAGTCGGAGCGGCTGTCTTTCGGGCTGAACGGCTCCGAAGAGAACCCTATCTTGAATCCTTGCTTCGTCATCCGAGGTTGGGGCGGACCTTCTCCCGCCCGCCTGAAGATCGGCGGCCAGGCCCAGGTTCCCGGCCCTGATTTCAGGCAGGGGATCATCCGAGACACCGACGGCACGGAAACGATGGTCATCTGGGTCAGGCAACGCTCTTTCCAACCGCTGAAATATGAGATCTACTGAGAGGACATGAAACGACGCACTTTCATTAAGACTGCGGGCCTGACTACTCTCAGCGCCTGTTTGCCTGGGCCAATTGGCCAAGTCCTTCCCGCCCAGGCTGCGGAATCCCGTCTCCCGGCCACCGGACCGCTCTCGGGTCGGCGGATTCTCACCTTCAACTCGGTCATTCGGGTGAACCAGATCGAGGTCACCCGCACCCGCAACGAAGGTTTCGACGAGTATGACCGCCACACGCCGGAGAACATCAAGGCGCTGCGGGCGGCGTTTGCGGCGGGCTGGCCGGGGGCGCCGATGACCTGGGCGTTGAGCTGGCGGGCCTTGGAAGACTCGCGGCCCAACTACCAGGCCGCCCGCCGGCTGGTGCGCGAGTTCCACGATCAGTATGGCGACGATGTGACTTTCATCCCCGGCGCCTATTTCGCCAACATGTATAACTCGCGCGAACAAGTGAACCGCGACATCCACGAGGCGCTGGCCAAGGTGAGCGATCTCATGGGCGGCGGGTTTCGCCCGAAGAGTCTGGTGGCCGGTTTCCTTTCGGCGGCCAACCAGAAATACCTGGCCGAGCAGGAGAATATTCACGTCTGCCAAGGCAACATCTGGAGCCAGTTCGGCATTGATAACGGCGACGGCGACGGCTCCATCAGTTATCCCTATTACCCGTCCGCTGAACACTTCTGCAAACCCGCCCAAGGCCGGAAGGATTTCATTGATTGCGTGAATTTGGACGGCTGGACCGTGGACTTCATCTCCGGGCGTCGGCTCGGCCTGGGCAAGTACAAGGTGGGCGAGAAAGAGCAGGGCTACAACAGCCGGTTCGGCGTCGGGCCCATTGAGACCATCGGTTGGTACGGGCCGGATAAAGGTCTGCAGCAGATGCTGGCCTGCACGGCGGCGCACTTCGACGCCGGCTACAAGCTCAACCAGTGGGCGTGGGTGACCAATTGCTGGGAAATCTCACTCGTGCCGCAGGTCAAGAACCTGCCGGTGCTCACCCGCTGGCTCGAGGGCATCCGCAGCCGCTGGCCCAATGCGGAATGCCTCACCCAGGGCGATTTCGGGAGCCTGTGGCGCCGGCACCATCCCGACAACGCCCATCTGGACTACCGCTTCGTGCAGCGGGGCACCGGCATTGGATGCAGCGATGCCAACCTCGAAATCCGCTGGTTCATGAATCGCCAGTTCCGTCTGGCGCTGCTGCGTGATTGGGAGAAGTCATTGCCGGAAACCGTGATTGACTTCACCCGCTATGATCTGCCCGCCCACGAACCGCAGGATCTGGGCCGCAACTGGAGCCTGCTGGGGCGCAT
>CAVRCC010000066.1:0-102256 GCA_963719395.1 uncultured Gammaproteobacteria bacterium
TCGAGACCTTGCTGCTTCACCCACAGAGGACAGGCCTCCCCCGACGGATGCCGCCGGCTTGCGGCGACGGCCTACGGACAAGTGTGTGCGGCGTTACCTGGCCGCCACCCTCGATCCCAAGCAGACCGGCTGGAGAAGTGTGGCGGCCATGCACCGATGCTGTCCATGCCGATGGACCTGACGCTGGTCGCCACTATGCTGGCGCACAGCAGAGACCCCGAACGAGGTCGTTTCCAGCGACAGGCCCGGTGCTGGGTCATGGCCGAGGACTATGAGACGGACCCAACTTCCACGGTTTGCCGTTGCGCCAGTTTGCACAGAAGGTGCGTTTTATGGGATGCCGCTTGCAAGACTTGATGCCCTCCCCGTAGGCGAAAAAGTCACCGACGAGTTGCCATCTTGAAACACCAGCAGTCGCTATAGGTCGCCAAGTCGTCAAAAGCTTCACAATCACGCAACAGAATGGCGTTTACAACAAGCGAGTTCACGGACTTTTTCAGATCATGCAGGCTTTTCTCGGACCGCCAACGACAAGCTTACGGAAGGCGTTTTCGGCGAATGCCAGAAACCAGGGCGTCTATCTGCAACTGGCCAGACTCCTGCCCCTGGAGGACGGCAGGACGCTGGAGCAGCAGGGCTGGATCGACTACGCCGCCGACAGCCAGGACCGTCCGGTGAGCGATTACGTTTATCCAAGCTGCTGCGCCCCGCAAGGGCGGAGGGGCACCCCATCGGACGAACTCGCGCAACCAGGAACAGATGGTTGGCAACTTCCAGGTTAACGGTTTCGTCAGATAAAGGTGGTTTCCTGAAAGTGTTGCCGATGGGACTTGGTCTCCCCTTGGTCTGATTTTCGACTCAACCCTCCGTCATTACGCCCCATCGTGCGCGCTAATCGCTCGGCTCGCTCGGCACCCCGAATACCGCCTCCAGCGTAGGCGCTGCCAGCAGTCGTTCTCCCATTGTTCCAACTGCTCCGGCTCCGCCGCCGCCAGGCGTTCCATTACCCAGGCCAGCGGCTCGCAAAGCGCTGGCGCATTGGCAAACCAACAACGGCGTCTCGCCCTGCTGCCGGCCCTGCTGCAAGCCCTGCTGCAGCCCTGTGCAAGCCCTGCTGCAAACCACGCTGCCCACTCCCGCGTCCACTGTTCCCACCTTTCCGCCAGCATCGCCTTCACCCTCGCCCAAGTCGTCAATCTCGGGAACCATCACCGCTGAACCGCCGCCGCAGAAACACCGCCGCAACCAAATCCCAAACGCCCGCCGCAACGACCGTTGTTGGGGCGTCGCCAGCCACGCCAGCAGATCGTCCACCACCGCCTGCAACTCGGCGTAGCTGCGGCTGCGATCCAGCCGGAACAGCGCCGCCGCCAGATTCTCCATCCCCGCCAGGGCCGTTGCGGAATAGCGTTCTTCATCCAGCAGCAGGTAGTGGAACCGGGGCTGATACCGTTCCAAACCGGGCGGCGCCGGGGCCAGCAGGTCCTGGAACGCCAACGCGCCCGTCCACGGCGCGGTCCCGTGGTACAGCACCAGCCGCAACACCGGCGGCAACCGCCCGTCCGCTGGTAACTCGTTTCGCCGCAGCAAATCCTGATACAGCAGCCCGACATAGACCAGCAGCCGCAGCGCCATGAACGGGTCGGGCTCCGACTGAAACTCGATCACCACATAAACGTAGAGCCACTGCTCGCGCAAGCGGACTTTCCACACTACGTCGTCGTGCCGCTGGCGCAGTCCTTCGCTGACATAACTGCCCTTGACCGGGGTCAAGGTGGTGAAATCCACCTCCGCCACCCACGGCTCTGGCACGAAGCCGCGCAGCAAATCCGCCACCAACTCCGGGTGTGAAAACAGCAGCTTGTATCCGCTATCGAACTCAGCCATGGTTTAAACCGCCGCTATCCGATCCCCCACCGTGCCGCGACCCATCGTCTATTACCGCTTGCCCAGGTCAGAGCCTTTTCTTCATCTTATCAGTTTTTTATCAGACAGCTTCTGACGGATAAAAGCGACTTTTTTCCGTTACCATAATGAGTGAGTGATTCCCCACCGGAGCACCCGACCCCGTCATGTCCCTGATTCGATTCCCTGCCACCTGGATGCGCGGCGGCACCAGCAAGGGCCTGTTCGTCGATCCGGCCGACCTGCCCGTCGATCCGGCGCGGCGGGACGCTCTGTTGCTGCGCGCCCTCGGCAGCCCCGATCCCTATGGCACCCAGATGGATGGTCTGGGCGGCGCGACCTCCAGCACCAGCAAGGTGGCGCTGGTATCCCGCTCGACCCGGCCCGGCTTCGATCTGGACTACCGCTTCGGCGCGGTGGCGGTGAGCGAGGCGGTGATCGACTGGTCCGGCAACTGCGGCAATCTCAGCGCCGCGGTCGGGGTGTTCGGCCTGAGCCGCAGCCTGGTTGCCGCGCCCGCCGACGGCATCGCCATGCTGCGCATCTGGCAGGCCAACCTCGGCCAGACCATCCTCGCGCATCTGCCGGTGCGCGATGGGCAAGCGGTGGAAGACGGCGATTTCCGTCTGGCCGGCGTCGCGTTTCCGGGGGCCGAAATCGTCCTGGATTTCCTCGATCCCGCTAGCGAAACCGCCCTGTTGCCCACCGGCCAACCGACCGACCGGCTGGAAATACCGGGGCTCGGCGTTATCGAGGCCAGCCTGATCAACGCCGGCAATCCCACGATTTTCGTCCGCGCCGCCGATCTCGACCTGACCGGTACCGAAAGCCCGGCCGATTTCAACCGGGACGCCGCACTGCTGGCCCGGTGCGAAGCGATTCGCGCCCATGGCGCGGTGGCGATGAGATTGGCCGCCCGTCCCGAGGACGCCACCGCCCAGCGTCCCCATACGCCCAAGCTGGCCTTCGTCGCTCCAGCCCGCACCTATCGGGCCACCGACGGCTCCCTCATTGCCGCGAGCGCCGTGGACCTGGTCGCCCGCATCCTGTCGATGGGCAAGCTACACCACGCTTTCACCGCCACCGGCGCGGTGGCCTTGGCGGTGGCGGCAATGTTGCCCGGTAGCTTGGCGCGGGATGCCCTGGGCGACCCTCTCGCCGCCGAGTCCGAAGTCCGGATCGGCCACGCCGCCGGGGTGATGGCGGTCGGCGCCACGGTCGTTGCGGATCAGGGCCGGTGGCGGGTGGAGAAAGTGATCCTGCGCCGCAGCGCCCGCCGGCTGATGGAAGGCTGGGTGTGGGCGCCCGCTGACAAACCAGGCTGAACCTCCGGGAGGGCAATATCGTTCGGCACGTTTATTGAATAGATAAAATGATGTCTCGATATTCGTCGGTCATCGGATAAAATAATAAATTCTTAATGCAAGCTAACCAGTGGACAGAAATTTTCCATAGCTGTTTAAGGCCTGCTCCCAGCAAAGAAACCAAGCCACACCCCGGCAGCCTTGAATGCGGATGGTGAGAGGAGGGGGTGGGACGTGCGGAGGAATTAATCGACGTTTGTTGGCTCCGCATTTCTTCTTTCTTTTGCCGAATCAGTGTTTGCTTGAAGTGAATCGAAAGCACATAAACGATGAGATAAATATAGAACTGAATTTGAAGGCCATTGGCTTCATGACTCCATAAATGGAGCGCATTAAAAGTCCGTTTAATGCATCGAAAAAACAGTTCGACTTGCCAGCGATAAGCATACAGCATAATAATTTCACTGGTTTTCAAGTCGAAACGGTTGGTAGTAATCCGATACAGTTCACCCAAAACCACAAAACACACTAAACGGTAAGTCTGTTTCGATGGATCACCCGAGAAAATAACCAAGGTGTTGGTGACCTCTGAGAGAAAGCGGTTCCACGTTTCGGGAAGGTGGACCTCCTGTACGATTTGGACGGTGGCTTTAATATTATAGCGAATCCGGATAATGAAAAAGGCGTGGTAAGCGGTAATCTGCTGAAAAATATGGAAAGCCAGATAACCCCGGTTGGTGATGTAGGTCACCCCAGCTTCGAGTAGCGCCAGCAACGCTTTCCGTTCCGAATAATTGGCGGCGGTACTGATAAACTGCACCGGAATCATCCGATTGAGTTCGTACGCTAAATGCAGCTTTAACGCTTGGCATTTTGTGCTATACACCGCCCACGCCATGGTTTTAAAAGCTAGAAACAGCGAACCATCAAATAAAATAAAACGTCCGAGCGTTTTAATTTCAGGAAGATCGTCGATCCTGATCGTCTCCAGCAACCGGATCAAAATGCGCTGAAATATCTGGGGCTTATATCGCGAAAAAGCTTCAGAATACATGGACGGTGAGGCTGATACAAAATTTAATGTTTTTACATCAGGGTTCGTTTTGATTTCCGTGATCAACAAACGAATAGATTTGATTTGTTTGATCACTGCATAAATTAGACTGAACGTAAAATAGTACAGCGATAGCTTATAAATTTGCGCATCATCTTTTAATCGATTCCCTTCTTCTTTGAGTAAGGGCAGCAGCGGTTGAACCATCGTTTCTAAAATAGTGACCATGGGGTTACCTCCTCCGTCTGGCGCAGGGTTGTTCAGGAGTTCGGATAGAGTCGCTCCCCAGCAGCGCCGGCTTTCCCCCTCGGTTGGGGCTCCGGAACGCCGTGTTCCCAGGGAAGCAGCGACGGGGGATCCCAGCAACGACTCGATTAAGGCTTGAAAAGTCACGGTTTTCAACAAAGGCAATTATTATGCCGAACGATATTGCCGGGAGGGTATAACCACCATGTACTCATCCACCGCCAACATCCGCGCCCTGATGGCTGATTTTCACATCGCCGGCATGATGCTGCGCTACAGCAGCTTCATTCCCCGGCTGTACAACCTGTGCCAGTCGCTCGGTTTCGAGTCCGGCAAGATCATGCCCTCGCGGGCGTTCTGCTCGGACGAGAACCAGGGCTATCCGATCATCCTGATCACCAAACACTTTGGCGTCTTTCCGTTCAATCACGGCCAGGTCGGCGGAATCGTGGCCACCGACCGCCACGCGCCCCACGCCGAGCACGGCCGGGACATGGTGATCATTCATGCCAGCCACGTCGGCTACGACCCGGAACGCGGCGTCTTTGGCGTCTACCGCCGGCTCCAGAGCGCGGACCAGCATTTGACCTCCAGTTGCGGCAAGATCGAGGCGGTGCTGCGCTGGTATCAGGACGAGTACGCCTTCGCCCGGGACAACATATCGCTGGAACGCCAGGGGGAGAACTATCTCGTCACCATCGACAACCAACTGCTGCGGGAGAATCGCGACGAGGGCCTGTTTCTGAACCTGGAACGCCTGGCGACGCCGGTGGCCAGCGGCCAATTCCAGCCGGTGCATTGCCAGAGCACGGCGAAGAGCCTGGTCGCCGCGCCCGAGTTGCGGCGCCAGATGGAACAGGCCGGCTGGACAGAGGGACGACGCGAGCCGATCAGTGACCGCCTGCTGCCGGAATATTTTCGCTTCAAGCGCGACATCCAGGGCGATCTGGAGGGTCGCGGCCACCTGGAAAAGAATCTGTTCGAGCCGATGGCCTGGATCGTGACCGCCCTGCACCCGCTGCTGACTGCGGCCCAGGTCAACACCCAGGTGGAATTCGACCGCACTTTCCGCACCATCGTCCGGGAACACGGCTACCAGGGCAAGCGGGTGTTATATGTCTCCGGACTCAACATCGACATTTCGCCCCAGCCCGGCCAGCGTTTCCCCCTGACCAAGTTCGTGCCTTGGGCCGCCTTCGTACAGCAGCCGGACGGCTCCCATTACACCCTGGAGCAGATCGAACTGTTGGCGCGACTGCGCGAACAGCCCAGCGCGAATCCCGACCAGATCGATCTGGAGGAGTCCATCCATCAGATGGAACTGGCCCGACAGATCCACGTCGAGGCGCCTTGAGCCGGCTACCCGCAGACCAGTAACGCCATGCGCTTCCCACGACCGGCCTGCTTGATCGCCGCCATATCCCTATAAAACTATTGATGTAATGAAGAAAATTTTTGACAAAAAACACTGATTAAATAAAATTTATAGTACCCTACGAGCCTTTTGCAAAATTATTCTGCTACATCCTTAAAATAGAGGCTTTACCTGATTTTATGCTTAGAAAGCGTGTTCAAACCAGGTTTTTCTAAATTTTTATGTCGGTAAAACTAAGATCATCAGCTTAAGGACCCATTTTGGACGTACCTCCCCGAAGCCCAGGTTTTTGACCTAAGCCTCTTTGTTTTAACATCAAATTTTAGAAATCGAACGGCTAATTCAACAGACGTAATAATTGATCGGCCGCAATCACTAAAATTCCATACATCAAATGCGCATACACTTTCACAGCGCCGCGGACCCGTACATGACGCGCCCCGTGATTATCTTTCAAATCGCTATTCGAACGTTCTACCCCGGTGCGTGTTTTGTAGCGTTCGGCTTCATGGGGCAAAAACTCGATCTTTTTACCCCGGCGTGGGTTGTGGTCGATCAGCGGGACGTGTCCTAACTTACGCGATGCTTCACGAAGAATCCCGCTGCAATACGCGCTATCGGCAACATCATACAGCGAAGTGACCCGTCGAGCGCACAGTTTCATCAAGGGCAAAGCGACTTGGCTGTCGTGGGTCGACGCCGAACTGAGGAGCGCCGCAATCGGAATATCGCCATCCGCCGTACTGATATGGAGTTTATAACCCACCCAAGTCTCTTTATAACCTTGACTATTTTTCTTGCATCCCACATCACAGGCTTTCGGGATGTCCGACCGCATTTCTTCCAGAGTTGGGTGTTGCTGCTTTTCTAAAACTGTTTCCGGCTCGGGCGGACGTTCTTCCCCTTTCCGAGGACGACCCCGTGGCCGTTTCTCTTTCGGCGCCGGTTTCGGTTTGGAGATGGGCTGTTCGCGCGCTTCAATCGCCGTACTATCATGCAGCAGATGGCCGATAATCTGATCCCCTAATTCACGACGAATCAACATATTATGAGCGGCATCCGGTAAATTTAACCGAGAAAATTCAGCAAAAGCCCGTGAAAAAGTCCACGATCCAGGGACGTCGGAGCGGCTCTGAAACCCGCAGATTCGGCGCAAGCTGAGGTCACTCTGGAGCCGATCAATCAGGGCCTCCGTCGTCGGTAAATCCAGAACCGCTTTGGCGACAAAGGCGCGAGCCATTTGCGAACGATACTCCGCCGGTCGTCCCACGAATCCCTGGCTACTCGGCACGAACCGCTCGATCTCTACAAATTCAAGAACTTTGATGACGTTGATGAGTTTTGGAGTCAATTCCAAGGGATCGTCTTGTTGCCAATCCCATAAATCCACCTGAAAATGAGTCATGAATTGCGAAAGTCGGCTGCTGAGGGTATGATTCATTGTGGCAATCAGTTCAAAAGATTTGGATATTCTTATTTTACCTAATCTTACATACTAATACCTCTTTTTTATCCTCAGCTTCGCTGAAAAAATCCTGCGCTTTTTGGAATTTTGCAATTACCTCACCCTACATGAAATCATCCTACCGGCGCGGGCCGGCAGGCAGTACGACCCCTTACACACGAGGTGGAGGAAGTTTATCGTGGAGAAAGCACCTAGATTCGCGCTGAAAATTTTTCATAAGATTTTGCTGACGATGGTCGCTGTAGCGTTCATCCCGCTTGGTGGCCTGCTATACATTAGCGGATACCAACTGGAGCGGGACTGGCGTGAGAATGCCAATCGGACTCTAATCTTGACCGCCGAGGGTCTGGTGGGCAAGGTGAACGGCTGGGTAGACACCAATCTGCGGATTCTGCGCGAACACACCGTGCTGCCCGCCATCACCTCCATGGACGCCGCCCAGCAGAAGCCGATCCTCAAGGCCGTTCAGAGCACTTACGAATGGTCGTATTTGGTGTTTACCACCGATCGCGAAGGTCAGAATATCAGCCGTAGCGATGACAATCCCCCACAAGCTTACGGTGATCGGAACTACTTCAAACAGGTGATAGGGGGCAAGCCGGTCGGGCAAGAGGTCGTGATCGGTCGAACCACCCAGAAACCGGCGCTGATTCTGGCCGGTCCGATCCAAACGACCGCCGCCGGCGCCGCAGCCCCAGCCTTGGGCGGAATCATGGCTATGGCCATGCACCTGGTGGACGTCTCCGAAATCGTGGCGGGAGCCAAAATTGGCAAAACGGGATTCGCGATCCTGGTGGATCAGAACAACAAGGTCATCGCCCACGGCAAGCCGGAGCGGGTTGCCCAGACCTTGCAGGATTTCAGTGCTCATCCAGCGCTGCAAATCCGGGGTTCGGCTCAGGAACCGATCTTCTACGAGGAAGAGGGCCAACGCATCGTCGCCTACACCCAAAAAACCAGCCTGGGTTGGACTCTGATCATTCAGCAGAATTATGACGACGCCTTCGCGCCCCTGCTGGAAGCAAGGAATAAGGCATTAATTTTAATAGCATTGTCGTTGGTGCTGGTGGTCGCGGTGGCCTATGCGCTGTCCCGGCAACTGGCCAGACCGATCTGGCAATTGACCGCCGTCGCCGAAGAGATCAGCCGTGGCAGTTTCGACCAGAAAATCGTCGGCACCGAGCGTCGCGATGAGATTGGCGCCCTGGCGCGCGCCATCGAACGGATGGCGGTGAGCATCAAGATGGCTTTCGAGCGACTGCGCAAGAAATCATGAGTTGGTATCATCGGTAACGTCACCTGCGGCAAGCAAAGCGCGTCCCAAAAGAGGTACTGGATATGGCCCAACAGCAATCTTTTCGTCTCGTGGAATTTGTAGGTAACGAACTGTATAAGCTGTGTCAGGAAAAACATACCGGTATGCTCTTTATTACGAGCCCTGATCATCGTCTGGTGCAATTGGGCGTGGACCAGGGTGAGATTGTTTCCCTGGCCTTTCAGAACAAACAGGGCCTGCAAGCCCTGTTGTCACTGCAAACGCAGGATTTCAAGGTCAACGTGTCCCGCTTTGTCGAGTGGCAAACGTCGCCGGCCCGGCAGAAGGATCTGCCGTCCACGAAGGATATTCTGGAACAACTCACCGGTAACAGGGGTCAGCCTTCCGCGCCGGTCAAGCCGGATAATGATGGACCGTTGACCGACAAGGTCAAAGCCATCGTGGAACAGGAATTAACGGAATTCATGGGACCCATGGCCGCCATCGTTTGTGAGGAAACCTGGGGTTCGGTCAGCAACCTGGTCCAGGCGCTGGACGCCTTGTGCCAGGAGCTGTCCGATACCACTCAAGCGGCGCGTTTCCAGCAGAACGTGTTCAAGCGGCTCGCGTAGGTCGCCCGCGCCTGGCCAAGGACTCAGAGACGTTTTTGTACCGCCGCTCGCACCTTCACTGTGTTGCCCGCAGCGCCGCTTTGACATCGGCGACGAACGTCCGCACGGTCGCTTCCTGGGTATCCCAAGCGCCCATCAGCCGCACGCCGCCCACGCCGATGAAGGTATAGAAGATCCAGCCCCGCTGGCGCAGCGCCGCAATTACCGCCTCCGGCAACCGCACGAACACCGCGTTGGCCTGACGCGGGAACATCAGTTCCACTTCCGGCAGGGCGCATAGCTCTTCTTCCAGCAGGGCGGCGCAGCGGTTGGCATGGGCGGCGTGGCGCAGCCAGGCGCCGTCCTTCAACAGTCCCAGCCATTGCGCCGCCAGGAACCGCATCTTGGAGGCCAACTGCCCGGCCTGCTTGCAGCGGTAGGCAAACTCCTCGGCGGCGGCCAGATCGAAAAACAGCACCGCCTCGCCCACCGCCAGCCCATTCTTGGATCCGCCAAAGCAGAGCACGTCCGCGCCGCACTCCACGGTGAGCACGCGCGGTGGCACATCGAGCGCGGCCACCGCGTTGGCAAAGCGAGCGCCGTCCAGGTGCAGCTTCAGATCATGCCGGCGCGCGACCTGCTGGATGCCCTGCAATTCGGCGGGCGCGTACACCGTGCCCAACTCGGTGGACTGGGTCAGGCTGATCACCCGGGGCTTGGGGTAGTGGATGTCGCTGCGCCGGGTGACGATCTCCTCCACGCTGGCCGGATCGAGCTTGCCGTCGTCCCCGTCGGCCAGCAGCAGCTTGGCGCCGTGCGAGAAAAACTCCGGGGCGCCGCACTCGTCGGTTTCGATGTGGGCGTAGCGATGGCAGACGATGCTGTGATAGGACTGGCACAGACTGGCCAGCGCCAAAGCGTTCGCCGCCGTGCCGTTGAATACGAAAAACACCTCGCAGGGGGTCTCGAACAACGCCCGAAATTGGTCGCAGGCCTCGGCGGTCCAGCGGTCCTGACCGTAGGACGGGGCGTGGCCCTGGTTGGCCTGTTCCAGCGCCGCCAGGGCTTCCGGGCACAGGCCAGCGTAATTGTCGCTGGCCAGTTGTTGTTGCATCGGTCGATCATGCGTCGTCATCGCTCGTCTCTCTTCCGATGGTCGTCTTCGGGTATTCCAGCTTGGGCGGTTCCAACAATCCTTCAAGCGCGCCTTCCCCTTCTTCCATCACTCGCCGGCTATGCAACCGCGAAGAACCAATTATTGAAGCGGCGTTTGTCGGGTCCCCGATAGATTGTGAAATCGCTGTCCACGCTGGCGACGTCCCAGACCTTGAGTCGTTCGCACAACGCCACCAGGGATGCGTCGGCAAAGTCGGCGGGGAGATCGGCGTACTTTTCCAGGATGGCTCGAATCCGGGGCAGATCCTCGACCGTGTGGAGGTCGATGGTTAGCGCCTGTTGCGCCCAGAACAGGAAGTCACGCTGGGCCTCGCCGGAGAAATCCAGCACGTAGACCACTTCGGTCACGACCGGCAGATTGGTGATCAACGGCTGCCGGTTGCGCTCGATAAAGCGCACGGCAGCAGTGTGATACTGGTCGGAACCATCGAACAGGGCGATGAGTGGCCCGCTATCCACCACGATGCCGCGCATGGAGTCGCTCGCGAATGAGTTGTTTGCGGCACTGGCTGCGATCCGGTTCGCCGCTGGCGTGACGGCCGAACAGCGCTCGTCCCAGGGTATACGGATCGGCCGGCCGCACTTCCCGCTCGAGTTTTTCCTGTATGGCCTGGCGAATGAAATCCGACAGCGGGATGCCGTCCCGCGCCAGCCGCTGTCTAAGTTCGACCTCCAAGCTTTCTTCCAGTCGCAGGGAAACGGTCATCGGCGCTGCCTCGTAATACAACAATGTCTGACAGAGTATAGAGATCACGCCCGGCGAATGCTACAGTGGAAGCGGGCGACGCTGGTTTTGGCGGGACCATGGACCGGCGATACGATGCGGTCGATGATGCTGGTGGACGCACTCAGAAGCTGTCTGTGTTGAATTTGCCCGGAGGCTGGAGTATCAAACGTACCGACGGAGGGATATCGCCATGGAAGCCATCTATGACCAAGCTGTGATCGAGCAAGAAATAACAGCACTGTTGGCGATTTCGAGGTGGGTGACGGCGCCCAAATGAAAATTGCTGGACCTGTGGCGGGACGCCTACCCGCCTCTCAGCAACCGCAGCAAATCCTCCGCCGAAATCCGTCCACCCGCGCCAGTGCCTTCCAGCAACTGCTCGGCTAAATCCCGCTTCTGGTGGTGCAGGGCGACGATCTTCTCCTCGATGGTCCCCTGGGCCACCAGCCGGTAAATGGTCACCGGCCGCTGCTGGCCGATGCGGTGCGCCCGATCCGACGCCTGATCCTCCACCGCCGGATTCCACCATGGGTCCATGTGGATGACGTAATCAGCGGCGGTGAGGTTCAGCCCCAAGCCGCCCGCCTTCAGACTGATCAGAAACACGTCGCCCTTGCCCGACTGAAAAGCGTCCACGCTCCGCTTGCGCTCGGGAGCCGGCGTACTCCCATCCAGATACTGGTAGGCAACGCCTTTGCGGTCCAGCAGGTCGCGGAGAATGGCCAGATGATCGACGAACTGGCTGAACACCAACGCCTTGTGCCGGTTTTCCAGCAACTCGTCCAGAATCTCCTCGAACGCCGCCAGCTTGGCCCCGCCCAGGTCGGTGTCCGGCAACGCCAGCTTGGGATGGCAGCAGGCCCGGCGCAGCTTCATGATCTCGGCCAGAATCCAGAACGACTTCTGGCCATCGTCGGCGTCGACCTTGGCGAGCCGGGCCAGCGCCTGCTGGCGCAGGGCCTCGTACAGGGCCGCTTCCTCCGACCCCAGTTCCACCCGCCGCAGGATCTCGGTGCGCGACGGCAGCGCCTCCAGCACCTCGGACTTCAGCCGGCGCAGGATGAACGGCTGAATCAGTTGTTTGAGCCGGTGGCGGGCCTGGGCGTCCTGATCCCGCTCGATGGGGGTGGCGAAGCGCTGGTTGAAGCGCTCCAGGGACCCGAGCAGGCCCGGATTGATGAAGCGGAACAGGTTCCACAGCTCGCCCAGATGATTCTCGATCGGGGTGCCGGTGGTCATCATCCGGAAGTCGCCGCGCAGCGCCATGGCGGCCTGGGAGCGCTTGGTGGCCATGTTTTTGATGGCCTGCGCTTCGTCGAGCACGATGGTCCGCCATTGGGTTTTCGCCAGCCGTTCCCCTTCCTGCTGCAACAGGCCATAGCTGCAAATCAGCAGATCGAACGGCCCCAGCCGCGCCAGGGTTTGCTCGCGGTCGCCGCCGCCGAACACGGTGGGATTCAGGGTCGGGGTGAAACGACGGATTTCATCCAGCCAGTTCAGACAGACCGAGGTCGGCGCCACCACCAGGGCCGGCCCGTCCTGCGCCCGGCTCAAAATCAGCGTCAGCGCCTGCACCGTCTTGCCTAGCCCCATGTCGTCGGCCAGGCAGGCGCCCACCCCCCAGTGAGCCAGCCGCGCCAGCCATTCGAAACCTTGCGCCTGGTAGTCCCGCAATTCGGCCTGCAGGGTCGAGGGAACCACCGGTTGCAGCGCCTCGGCCTCGCGCAGCCGCCGCAGATGCGCCTTCCAGTCGGCGTCCGCGCGCACCGCCCCCGCCTCGGCGGTGAGCGGCTCCAACATCTGGGCCGCCAGCGGGTGAAACCGCACGCCCTTGGCGCTTGGTTCGCCGAAGCCGCGCAGTTCCTCCAACCGCTTGCGAAACTCCTCGGTCAGGGCCAGAAACCGGCCCTCGCCCAGCGGCAGAAACCGGCCGGGAGCCTGCTCGATCAGTTCGAGCAACTGGCGCATGTTGAACACCTGCTCGTCCAGGCGCAGTTCGCCATCGAGATCGAACCAGTCCCGATGGCGCTTGATGTTCAGGCGAAGTTGGCTGAGGGAAGCGGGATGGCCGACCTTGAATTTCTCGCCCTCCGGCCATTCCAGAATCACCCGGTCGCCCAGGGCTTGCAGCTCCAGCAGCGCTTCCAGGCAGGCTTCTGGATCGGTGAAGATCCATTCGCCCCCCACCGTGGGCTGGCGAGACAGCGTGGGCACGGCCGTCACGACCTGCGCCACCCGCCGGCGCTCCAGCTTCAGATCGCGCTGGGTCTGCAGGCGCTTGCCGTCGATCTCGGCGATCACCCGCTCGCCGCCGAAGCCGGGCCGGTAGGAGGGACCGCCGGTGGCGAACGGCCGGACCCGCAGCTCGATCTTCAGGCCCTCGCCGAAGGGCAGCAGATGGACGTGAGGGAGGGAATCGGCGGCGACTTCCTCCAGGTTCTCCACCCCGGCGTCGATGCTGGACTGCACGGTCACCAGGCCCGACAGGGCGGCGATGGTTTCCAGCACTCGGCTCTTGGCCGCCGCCGGCACCAGCAGACCACTGCCCAGCAGCGCCATGATCCGCCGGTGCGCCTCGTTGAACACGATCACCTTGAGCCGGGTCGGCGTCTCCTTAACCACCTTCATCGGTTCGTCCGGCCCGGCTTGGGGGACCAGTTCCAGCCGCCATTGCGAACCCTGCGGAGCGATCAGCAGTTCCGGTTCGCCCTTGACCAGCTCCACCCGCACCCCGGGGGTGTCTTCCCAGAACACCAGCGGGTGACCCACCAGCAGCGGCAACGCCTTGTCGGTGTCGATCTCGTAGCTGGTCCCGCCGTAGTAGCCGGAATAGACCGGGCGGATGCAGGCGCAGAGTTCGTGGTCCTGGGGCGTGAGAAAATCCAGATTTTTCGAACGGCCGTACAGCCGCTTTAACGCCACCGGCCGACCCTGGGTCCATTGCCCCCGGACATCGCGTTTCTGCTCGCGCGGACTTATCGCGCAGTTCCCACTTTTATGCCAGTGGATCCACCACACCAGTCGCGCCTGCGCCGCCGTGGCGGGTTCCGCTCCCGCTGCGGTCAGCTCCAGCAGCGCGTTCAGGGCGTGCTCCCAGGGCTCCTTGAGCTGGAACAGCCGGGCGAGATGGCGCCCGCCATCCCCGGTGATCGGCGCGGCGTTCCGCGAGCCGTCCAGGCGCCGCAGTAGTTCGCTCAGTTCCGCCGCGAACCAGCGGTAGCCATTTTCCTGGGCGGTGTTCAGCAGAGCCGTCGTCGGACCGCGCAGGGTCTGCGGTTCGGCGACGTTGAGCCAGAACAGCGTCAGCAGTTGGAAAAAGCGGTCGACCGCGGGCAGGGGGGCGGCCAGGTCCGGGGCGGCGACTTGCTGGCGTTGTCCCTGCTGGACTTCCACTACCCACCACAGATTCCGATAGAGGCTGGGGTACGCATAGCGCGCGCCCTTGTCGAACACGGGCGCCATCGCGTCCAGCGCCTGACGCAGGCGGGCGGGGGTGTTGCTGGCCAGCAGCGCCAGAATGAAAAACACCCCGGCCAGATGATCGAAGAAAATCTTGCGCTTGCCGGTCCGTTTGCGGAACAGCTTCAGCGCGGCCTCGTAATGCTGGATCGCCTCCTCGTCGGTTCCGTCCAGGAACGCCAGCCAGCCGCGCAGGGCTTCGGTATAGTCCGTTTGCGAACCCAGATACTGCCGGGCTTTCGCCGGATCGCCGCGCAGCAACGCCTGTTCGGCCAGGTAATAGCGCAGCGCGTCGGCGCAGCGATTCTCGGCCAGCAAGCTCTCTCCCAGGGCGATGAGCTCGCCGGCCGGCTCGAAATGACGCACCGCCGCGGCGAAGATGGCGGCCAGCGCCTCGCCCAGCAACTCGTCCGACAGCGCGCGCAGACCGTCGGCGTCGAAGGGGTTGTTGAAGATCAGCAGCCAGGGCGGATATTGCGCCAAGTCGCCGGGGTAGTACCTGGCGCAGACCTCCAGGATGCGTTGCATCCGCGACATGTCGCCCCGGTAAAAGGCGATGCGCAACGCGGCCAGCGCCTGCCGGTAGCTACGGAAATACGAATCGCCCCAGCCGGATATTTTGATCGTCTCCTGCACGGCTTTGGCCAGGCTCTCGAAACGACCTTCGCGCACCGCCCGGCGGGTGATGTCCTCGACCACCAGACGATGGCAGAGCCACTGGTTATTCGCCTTAATCACCAGTTTCTTGCTCTCCAGCCGGTCCAGCAGGGGCATCAGGCCCGGTTGCGGAAATCCCTTGGTTTTAATCTGTGGCGCGTCGCAGCGGCGCGCGCAATCGGCGAGCATGGTTTTCGCGGCTTCTTCGTAGATCACCGAAAGCAGTTGTACGACCACTTGTTCGAGCGGAGGCAACGCTTCGTAGGCATCAAGCAGGGACTGGCGGAGTTTTTGGTCGTTGATGGTGGACATGGCAAATGAACAGGCGGTATCAAAATCGCGGCGGGAAGCCAGGAAAAACGAAGCTACACTGTAGCAGAATGCAACGATGGAGCGCTGAAACTCCATAGTCGTGTATAACCACCTTCCGGGAGAACGTCGTGTCGCTGATCCTGACCGAAACCAAAGACGCGATCGGAACGATCGTGATGAACCACCTCGAGAAGCGCAACGCGCTGAGCGAGGCGTTGATCGGCGAGATCACCACCGCGCTGGAGAATTTTCGGGAGAAGAACATTCGCGCCGCCGTGTTGCGCGCCCCCGCCGGTGTCAAGGTCTGGTCCGCCGGCCACGATGTCAGCGAGTTGCCCGACCGTGGTCGCGACCCGCTGGGCTGGAGCGATTCCTTGCGCGTCCTGGTCCGCGCCATCCAGGAATTTCCCGCGCCCGTCATCGCCCTGATCGAGGGTGGCGTCTGGGGCGGCGGCTGCGAGGTGGCCATGGCCTGCGACATTCTGGTCGCCACGCCCGAAGCCACCTTCGCCATCACCCCGGCCAAGCTCGGCGTTCCCTATAATCTGGGCGGCATTCTGACGCTGATGAACATGATTCCCCTGCCCGTAGCCAAGGAGATGTTGTTCACGGCGCAACCCATCCCCACGTCGCAGGCTCTGAACCTCGGCGTCATCAACTACATCAAGCCCGCCGAGGACATCGAGTCCTTCGTCTATGGTCTCGCCGACCAGATCGTCGTCAATTCGCCCCTGAGCATCGCGGTGATGAAGGAGGAGCTGCGGCTGCTGGCCAGCGCGCGCACGATCACGCCCGAACTGTTCGAGCGGATCCAGGGCCTGCGCCGCATCGTCTACGACAGCCACGACTATCAGGAAGGCTTGAACGCGTTCCGGGAGAAGCGCAAACCTCAGTTCTGGGGTAAATAGGCGAGCCTCGTTTCATCATGGAGCGCGCGGGACCCGAGCCAACCACCCAAGGCAGTGAGATTCCCATGGAAACCGTCGATACCGTCGTGATTGGGGCCGGCGTGGTCGGCCTGGCGGTCGCCCGCCAATTGGCGCTGGCCGGCCGCGAAGTGCTGATCCTGGAAGCGGAGGCGAGCTTCGGCACGCAAACCTCCGCGCGCAATTCCGAAGTCATCCACGCCGGACTCTATTACCCGACCGGCTCACTCAAGGCCCGCTTGTGCGTGCGGGGCAAGGAACTGCTTTATCGCTACTGCGCCGAGCGCGGCGTCGCCCATCGGCGGATCGGCAAGCTGTTGGTCGCTGCCGACGCGGCCGAGTTGCCCGCGCTCGCCAGCTACGAGCGGCGTTCGGCCGCCAACGGCGTACCGCTCCAGCCGCTCGCCGCCGCCGACATTCGCCAGCTCGAACCGGCGGTGCGCGCGGTCGCCGGCCTGTACTCGGAATCGACCGGCATCCTCGACAGTCACGGGCTGATGCTGGCGCTGCTGGGCGATGCCGAACGGGCCGGCGCGACGCTGGTCACCCACACGCCGGTCACCGACGCGCGCATCGAGTCGGACGGGATCGTGCTGCGCACCGCCGGCGACGAGCCGTTCGAATTGCGCTGCCGCAGCCTGGTCAATTCGGCGGGTTTGCAGGCGCAGGCGCTGGCCCGGCGCATCGCCGGCTTTCCGACCGACCGCGCGCCGCCCACGTATTACGCCAAGGGCCACTATTTCACGCTGAGCGGGCGCGCGCCGTTCCAGCATCTGGTCTATCCGATGCCGGACCACGCCGGTCTGGGCATTCACGTCACGCTCGACCTGGGCGGTCAGTGCAAGTTCGGGCCGGACGTCAGCGGCTGGCCCGACGCGCCGGACTACGCGTTCGAATCCGGTCTGGAGGACAAGTTTTACCAGGCGATCCGCCGGTACTACCCGGATCTGCCGGACGGCGCGCTGCAACCGGGCTACACCGGCATCCGGCCCAAGGTGACCGGCCCGGCCGAGGCCGCCGGCGATTTCATCATCCAGGGACCGACCGCGCACGGGGTGGCAGGGTTGGTGAACCTGTTTGGGATTGAATCGCCGGGCCTGACCGCGTGTCTGGCCATCGCGGAGCGGGTCTTGGCCGAACTGGAGGGAGCCGCATGATCCTCCGCGCCGTGTTGCTGGCCCGCGCCCTGGCTGAGGAGGATGCCAGTTGGCCCGCATTGTGATCATCGGCGCGGTGGCGCGGGATGAAATCGTGCGGCTGGCCGAGCCGCTGCGACCGGGTGGGCACCTGAACGGCGTCGTGGAGGATGCCCGGCTCGGCGGCGGGGGCGCCAACACGGCAGTGGCCCTGGCCGCCGCCGGCCACGCGGTGACGCTGCTGGCTGCCATCGGCCGCGACGCCGCCGGCGACGTTCTGCTGGACCAATTGGTCGCGGCTGGGGTGGATACGTCGCGGATCGCGCGGCTGGAGCGTCCCACCACGCGCTCTCTGCTTCTGATCGATCCCGCCGGCGAGCGGACGGTGGTCAACGTCGCCCGCTGCGAGGAGGACGAGCCACCGAACCGACTGTTGGAGTTGCCCGCCGCCGCGGTCTACGTGCGCAGCCGCCGCCGCGATCTGGCCCCCCTGCTGGCGGCGAAGGCGGCGACTACGCTCGTGGTCGCGCACCTGCCGCCGGTCGAACCGGGTTCGCGGCCGGCGCACATTCTGGTCGCTTCGGCGTCCGATCTGGAACCCGCCGCGATCCAGGAACCCTGGTCGCTGGGGCGCGCGGTCGCCGGCGAACTCGCACGCTGGGTCGTGATCACCGCCGGCGCGGTCGGGGCGCGCGCCTTTTCCAACCGCGAAGCGCTGGCCGCGCCCGCCGCGCCGGTCCAACCCGTGGATACCACTGGAGCCGGCGACGCCTTCGCCGCCGGTCTGATCCATGCCCTGGTCGGCGGCCAGCCGATGGCGGAGGCGCTCGCCGTCGCGGTGCGTTTCGGCACCGAGGCCACCTTGTGGGCGTCGTCCGGCTTACCGGCGGCGGCCGTGCGCCGCCTGCTGCCCTGAAGCCTCCGAACCGACGCTTCCGTCAGGCCCGCGCCTTCATCCGGCGTGGTGTTTGCGGTAACGCTCCAGAAAGCGACCGAAACGGTTCATTGCGTCGACGAGATCGTCCTCGTGGGGCAGAAACACGACCCGCAGGTGGTCCGGGTGGGGCCAGTTGAAGCCGGTGCCCTGCACCAGTAGCACCTTCTCCTCCAGCAACAGTTCCAGCACGAACTGCTGATCGTCGGCGATGGGATAGAGTTTGGAATCGAGTCGCGGAAACAGGTACAGCGCCGCCTGCGGCTTGACGCAACTGACGCCGGGCAGCGCCGTGATCAGCTCGAACGCCAGGTCGCGCTGTTTGCCCAGACGGCCGGTGGGCAGCACCAGATCGTCGATGCTCTGGTAGCCGCCGAGCGCGGTCTGGATCGCGTACTGCGCCGGGACGTTGGCGCACAGCCGCATCGAGGCGAGGATGGTGAGGCCCTCGATATAGTCGTGCGCGTGGCTTTTCTCGCCCGACACCACCACCCAGCCGGCGCGGTAGCCACAGGCCCGGTAGTTTTTCGACAGCCCATTGAAGGTCAGGCACAGCACGTCGTCGGCCAGGGAGGCGATCGAGGTATGCTGGACGCCGTCGTAGAGCACCTTGTCGTAGATCTCGTCGGCGTAAATGATGAGCTGGTGCTGGCGGGCGATCTCCACGATTTCCCGCAGCAGTTCCACCGGATACAGCGCGCCGGTCGGGTTGTTCGGATTGATGATGACGATGGCCCGGGTGGTCGGCGTGATCTTGCCCCGAATATCGTCCAGATCCGGCAACCAGCCGGCTTGCTCGTCGCACAGATAATGGCGCGGCGTCCCGCCCGACAGGCTCACCGCCGCCGTCCACAGCGGATAGTCCGGGGCCGGAATCAACACCTCGTCGCCGTTGTTGAGCAGGGCCTGCAAAACCATCACGATCAGCTCGGACACCCCGTTGCCGATGTAGATGTCCTCGACCTGCACCCCGCGAATCTGCTTTTGCTGGGTGTAGTGCATCACCGCCTTGCGCGCGGCGAACAAACCTTTCGAGTCGCAGTAACCGGAGGCGTCCGGCAGATTGTGGATCACGTCCTGCACGATCTCGTCCGGCGCCAGAAAGCCGAACGGCGCCGGGTTGCCGATGTTGAGCTTGGTGATCCGCTGTCCTTCGTCTTCCATTTGTTTGGCGTGCGCCAGTACCGGGCCGCGAATGTCGTAGCAGACGTTGGCGAGCTTGGCGGATTTTAGTATGGGTTGCATGGGGAATATCCTGCTGTTAGGTCAGTCCTGAAGCCGGGGCGATGGGATCGAGCGGGAGCGCGAAACTGTCGGGGTGATGGAAATCCGGCGGACCTGGCGGGCGCCGCAACGCCCAATACGAGCGTTGGCCGCTCTGCTCTTCGATGACGGCGGACAGGGCCAGCCGCAGTTCCGCACTTCCCAGTTCCGCCGCCAATTCGGTAAGCCGCACCACGGCTTCCAGTTCGAGCCGATCCGCGCCGACGCGCAGGGTGATGGTCGGTCGCTCGATCGGGTCCACCACCGTCATCCCGGTTCGATACGCGTCGAAGCGATAAACGGCCCATTCGGTCGACGGCGCGAAGTTGAATTCATAATAACCCGCCCGCCCGCGCCCCGCCAGAAACGCCTCGCAGCAGGTGTGCCGCCAGAGTTCGTCGGCGCGACGGGTCGGGCGCGGGTCGGGCAGGCGCACGCTGGCTAGATCGCCCTCGATCGCGTAGTGCAGCGCGAGCACTCCACCGGCGGTCCTGTTGACGTGTACCGTGAAGCGATGGATGCACTCGCACGGCGTGGCGGGATGACAGGTCAGGGCGATGGAGGGCATGGGATGGGCGGCGCGCGGGTGGTCGGGGAGCGGAAGCGTTGCCGGTCGTTCGCTGCATGGGAGCTTTGGCGAGAAAATGATCTGGTCATAACCGTTCACTCCCCTCGCCCGCTTGCGGGAGAGGGGTTGGGGGTGAGGGCCGCAGTTTCAAAGACTGACCCCCTCACCCTAACCCTCTCCCTTGGCAGGGGGAGAGGGGACTGAATGATTATGTTTGGTTGTTATGTTGAATCAGGCCGTTTGTTGCGTTTCCCAAAGACCGCCGTAGCCTTGTTGACGCCGGCCAGCACCAGGCCGCCCGCGACGATCCCGGCCAGCATGTTTAATAACGTCGGGGTGATCGCCGCCAACACCCCGCCGATGCCGGGTATGTTGTGGACCACGGCTTCGGCGTGGTGCAGCGCCTCGTTTGAATAGGGCAGGCCATGCATCAGAATGCCTCCGCCCACCATGAACATGGCCGCCGTGCCGACGATGGACAGCGTTTTCATCAGATACGGCGCAACGCGCAAAATGCCCTTGCCCAAGGCCCGCTTGAAGCCGCCCCAGGCATGGGTCGCACTCTCTTTCACGAGATGAAATCCCGCGTCGTCCAGCTTCACAATACCGGCCACCACGCCATACACGCCGACCGTCATGATGACGGCAATACCGGCGATCACGGCCACTTGGGTGGCAAAGGCCGCGTTTTGCACGGTGCCCAGGGCAATCACGACGATTTCCGCAGAGAGGATAAAGTCGGTGCGAATCGCGCCCTGGATTTTTTCTTGTTCGAAAGCCGCCATATCCACATCGGGGTCGCTGATCGCCTGGACTGTTGCGACATGCTCGGCTTGAAGGTCGGCCTGACCGTGCAGAAATTTGTGCGCCAGCTTTTCAAAACCCTCGTAACACAAAAACGCGCCGCCCACCATCAAGAGCGGGGTAATGGCCCACGGCGCCACCGCGCTGATCAGGAGCGCCGCCGGGACCAGAATCAGCTTGTTTTTCATCGAGCCTTTGGCGACCGCCCACACCACCGGCAGTTCGCGCTCCGCTCGCACCCCCGATACCTGCTCGGCATTCAGCGCCAGATCGTCGCCCAAAACGCCGGCGGTCTTTTTCGCCGCCACCTTGGTCATCAGCGCCACGTCGTCCAGCACCGTGGCAATGTCGTCGAGCAGGGCTAACAGACTGGTGCCGGCCATGCGGTAACTCCTGGGGTGAAATGGGTGAAGGCTTTGGCGTCAGGTTGCATTATCAGGCGCTGGCTCAGTTTTACGCTACCTCTGATCCATCCACGTGCGACCGGTTACGCCAAATCCCGCTGCTTCAACATCCCCACCAGCTTGTATTTGCGCGCGTGCTGTTCCATCAACCGGGTCCGATACGCGTGCCACGCCGCCTGCCGTCCCGAGGCCAGATACGCGGCCCGCGCCTGTTGGAGCCATTCCACGGCGTGGTGGTAGGCATTGGCTTTGCTGGCATTCATGATCGCCTCGGCCCGACGACTGGCATTTTCAATCACCCAATCCGGGCGCTGGTTCAGGACCGCCGCCATCACCTGCTTCACCAGATCCGCCTGATAGTAGCCGAGGTCCTTGACCGCCGCGATCGCATCGTCGAGCAATCCCTCCTGGAGAAAGATGTCGACCTTGGCCGGATTGCTGTCCCAGCCTTGATACTGGCGAAGGAGTTGCAGCAGTTCCGTCCGCACCGTCGACGCCGCGGCGCCCGCCAGTTCCAGCGCTTTTTGATAATCCCCCAACACGGGCTGGGCCTTGAAGGCCGCGATGCGGGCCGCGAGGGCGGCTTGACCCTCGCCCAGGCCCTCGGCCAGATCGCTGGTCCACACCGCCAATTCATAGTGGCGATGCGGTTGTCCCGGCAGGTTCAAGCCGGTCTGGGCGATGGCGAGCGCTTGCGCCCCCGCTCCCTGTTCCCGCAGCGCCCGCGCCAGGGCGAAGGCGGCTTCCAGGGAATTCAGGTGGGTTTTGGCGGCCTCCATGGCGGCCTCCACCCGGCCCAGTCGCGCCAGCATGGTCAGATATTGTTCGGATTGGCTCTCGGCCTCGGCCAGATGCAAATACTCTTGATACCGTTGCTGGCGATCCAGAATCTTCAGCCGGATTCGCGCCAGATCGTCGGCGTAATCCGGAGCTTCCCCGTCCCAGGCGCCCGACTCGGTGATGTGGCCCTGAAACACCCGCTGGAGCGGCGGATAGTCCCAGCCCTGGCGCAGGGCTTCCAGGCTCATGGCGAACGAGCCGCCGAGTTCGTCCTGCCAGTCGGTCAGGTGTTGCTGGAGCGCCGCCTTTTCCTTCGGCGCCAGGTCGGTGCTCAAAATGGCCTCGGTCCACGCCTGATTCAAATCGGCCACCACCTCATCGCTGTCGGCGCCGTATTCCGCCACCTCATCCCAGTGGTCCGCGCAAGCGCCGGTGATCGCTTCCAGCGCCACCAGGGCGTTGGGGCCGTCGCCGTGCTCGGTAAAGTCCTGGGCCTTTGCGATCAACGCTTGCAGTTCATAGCTGATCGAATCGTCGTCCTGGCCGGATTCCCAGTCTCGCACGGCGCCGCGCAAAATCTGCTGCACCGCGCGGCGATAGGAAGCCGGATCGACCTGGCTGCGCCGCGTTGGGGTTGCGGGCTGTTGGGACGGAGTCGGTTCCGCCAGTCGCTGGACATAATCATCCACGATCTCCATCAGGCGGGGCTGTTCGGCTATCAGTTCCTGGACCAAATCGCGGGCTTGCGGGAGATCCAGGCGCTCCAGCAGGGATTCCAAAGTCGGCCGCTCTTCGATCGATTCCGGCTCGCGCAGACAGGCCAGCGCCGTGGCGACGATGTGCTTGCACCATCCCCCAAAGTCGTAGGGGCAACTGCAATCGGCGTCGGTCACGCCCGAATCGTCGAAGGTCAGGCAAACCGTGTAGGGCTCGACTTCGCTGCCTTCCACCTCGGCTTGGAGGGTATTGCCGCGCTGTTGCAGATGACCCACCGCCCCGGACTGAAAGTAGGCCTCGCCCCGTTGGAAGGATTGGGCGGTGGCCTGGCGGCGGAGGGTGGTTTCGCTGAGGTGCGGAATGGACATGCAGGGAATCTCCTCGGGTAAAGATCATTAGCGGTCGCGGCGGATTGCACCGCGCGGGGCGGGGGTAGGCCCCAAAAAAACACGACCAGGGGGCTCTGCCCCCTGGACCCCCGTAAAGGGTAAAAGAATAAAGATCAAAGGGTTAAGGTCCTGGCCAGACGGAACCCGAGGCTGAGGTACCTGGCGCGCGGGTCGTCCCCGGAGCGCGCGGCCGACCGCAACCACCCCGGGTCGTCGAACCACGAGCCACCCCGCAACACCCGGGGACCGCCGCCTGAATTGGCGTTCATAACCGACTGATTTTATAAGGAATATTTTTCACTATACACCGATGCCGTCCACTCCCAGACATTGCCTGCTAAGTCGTGCACTCGGCCATCGCCGCCCGTCATAACCCGCCACCAGTCCGCCACGCCACCCGGAAAACATCCGACCGCGCTGGTGTGGCCGAGACCTGACTCCCTGCCGTTACAGCGCCAGGCTTCCCACTCGTCTCCCCAGGGATAGCGCCGCCCTTCCGGCCCGCGCGCCGCCCATTCCCATTCGGCTTCCGTCGGCAAGCGGAAGGTTCCGGGTGGACGATGCAACTGCTCGTTGAGCCAGTGGCAATAGGCTTCCGCTTCGTACCAGGAAACGCCGATCACCGGCTGATTCGGCAGGGTCCAGACAGGATCATCCCACAACCGAGGTTCGACCAGTTCTCTTCAGCCCGCCACCGCCACCCGTCCTCACTCCAGTAACGTTCCTCCCGATAACCACCCTGCTCCACAAACGGTTTGAACTGCGCCACCGTCACCGGATAGGCCGCCAGTTCAAAATCGGCGATGTCCAGCGGCGCGGCATCGGCGGGCCAGTTCTCATTGTTGCCGGCTTCGGGATCCGGTTTCGCGCCATTGCCCAGGCGCAATCCCGTAAAACCGGGAAACTGGCCGCTGTCGCGAACGGCTCGCGTGCCCGGAATCCGCACCCAGAGCACATCCGGCAGTCCATCCGGACGGAGGTCCGACGCCGGGCCGATCATCGAAGCCCAGCAACCCCAGCGTGCGCCACAGGTAGTCCGCTCGGGAGGTTTGAGGTGCTCCAAGGCGTGTTTGCAGGCCCGGCGCAACGGGTCGGCGAAGCGCGCCAGGTTCCAGCCCCGAGCATGGGCTACTTCCAGGCAGTCGGCGAGAAGCAGGGCCGGGTTTGGGTCGGCGACCAGGGGCTCGGGCTCCAGTTGTTGCCGCAGGGAGTCATAGCCCGCCACGGCGCTCTCGGGCGAATCCTGATCAGCAATGGCGCAGAACAGGAAGGTCAGCGTGCGGCGCCAAGCCGGGGTCGCGGCATACCGTTCTACAGGTCTGGCGCGCTGGCGCCGACCCGCCGCAAGCGCACGGCGGCCAGAAACTCCTGAAAGCTCAGGTGATAAAAGCCGGCGCGACGCCCGGCGCGGGGCAACAGCAGCCCAGAGTTGGACAACAGGTCTTCCCGGCGACTGGCCGCGTCGGCACCTCCGCCTTCGGTGGTCCAATCGCTTTTCGCCAGGGCCGCCAGGATGCGATCCACCTCGTCAATCCCGACTTCCGGCGCCGGCGTGGTTCTCCGCTTCGTAATGCCCTGGTGCATGCCGAGCGCCACGGCGGACAGGCGCAGCCGCGCCTGGTCGCGTTTGAACTCGATGTCGTAGCGCTTGTACAGAACCTGATTGACCACGCTGTCGTAGAGCCGGTAGAAGTCCTGCGGCAGGCGCTGGCCCTCGTCGTACTTGATGCACAACGCGGTCAGCAACATCGGGTTGGCGCGCATCTCGGCGAGATCGGGGCGTCCGCCGAGGTGGGCGATCAGGCCGCTGGCCTTTTCCTGGGCGCGCGGCGGATCGGCGGCGGCGTACCAGCGGCGGATGAAAGTCTTTTGCAGCGGTTCAGGCAGTTCTCCAGCTCGGCCTGCGGCAGATTGAGGCTCCAGCGGTCGGCATCGTCCAAGCCGTAAGGGCGGCTGGTGAGCAGGACCCGGTTGCCGGCTTTCAGCCATTCGGGCAGCGCGTCGGTCAGGCCGCTCAGCAGGTTGCGCCGGGGTCGGTGAGGGCCGAGCGTTTCCGGCACTTCGTCCACGCCATCCAGGATCAGCAGGCAACGGCCGTGGGTCAGTTCTTCCCGCCAGACCGCCGGCGTCAATCCGCCGGGTTTGGCTGCCGCAAGCCAGCAGGCCAGGGATTCTTCAAGTTCGGCGCCGGTCCAGTGACCGTTGCCCGCCAGGCACGCGCTGTGACCGGCCCACTCGCGCAGTCGGCAGAGCAAGGGAAAGCGAACGCGCAAGACTTCCGGGAGTTGTTCCTCGAATCCTTCCGGCGTTTCCACGGGGTGTGGTGACAGGGAACCACAGGCGACCGCCAACGCCAGCCAACGGCAGAAGGTGATTTACCAGCGCCGGGGGCTCCTGGAACGTAGAGCGATTCCTCGCCAAGGCGGTGCAGCAACAGGTCGTGTTGTCGCTCGTGGCCTAATTCAGCCTTGCGCTCGTCGCGCTTTTTATCCACCTTCGGGGCGGTGACCGCCGGAACGTAGACCTGACCGAGGCGCACGTTCTGAGTTTCCTTCAGGTCCAGCCCCAGCAATTCCACGCTCTCGCAAGTGCGGCGGAGCCACGCCAGATAAGCCTCGCGGATCGCGGCACTGGAGGCAGTGGCGGTACCACTACCGGCTTTCTGTTCGAGGGTGCGCAGTGCTTCAAGTACCGCAGTTGCCAGACTGTACGGCGTCGTGAAGGTCCTGATGCCGCGATCAAGGCCAACGCGCTTGCGAAACGCGGCAATCTTGGATTTGGGACTCTGCCAGTTCGGATCGGCAAGCTTGGGAGGCCATGGGTGCTCCTCATCCAAGAGGAACACCAGACGCGGCTTGCCCTTGTGTACGGCCTCCTCATACTCTAATTGGGTGATGGACAGCTTTTTCGGGTTGTCCTTTGGGGGCTGGAAGCCATAGCGCAGCGCGAGGATGAGTACGTAGTAATCGCACTGGGCAACATCCTCCAGGCACTTGTCCTGCGGACGCTCGTCGAATGCGGGGTATTTCTCCATGCATTCAACATCGAATTGGGCGCGCTCCAGCGCCGCCTTCACCACCGCGCGATGCTCAACGAGATCCATGTAGGTCGAGGAAACGTATACCCTCTTCTTGATCATGGCTTGGGTCCAGGTGATTTCCAGAAAAGATATGCCGCCCGCGAATGTGGAAACTATTCTATCCTCTAAGGGTAGGGTATTTTCATCAACTTATGGAGACGCCATCATGAACCGGACCGGAACTGTTTTGCTGGAATTCGACCCCGACCTCAACAAGCTGCGCAAGGACAAAAAGCTGTGGGATGGGCTGTCGGCCGTGGTGCAAATCGGCGACACGCTCTGGGTCGCCAACGATGAAGCCCTGAGCCTGGAACGGCTGTCCCGCCAGCGTGGGACACATGGCAGCGAAATCCGCTATGCCGGCCACCGGCAATTCCCGCTGCACGAGGTTCTGCAACTGCCGATGCCGCCCGCAGCGGACGGCAAGATCGAAGAAGCGGACGTGGAAGGACTTGACTACCAGGGCGGTTACCTCTGGCTGGTCGGCTCGCACAGCCTCAAGCGCAGCAATCCAGATAAGGAAGACTCCATCGAGAAGAATATAAAGCGCCTGACCAAGGACAAAGTGCGTCGCGACGGCAACCGCTTTCTTCTGGCCCGCATTCCCTTGGTGGAAGCCACGCAATCGCTGGAGCGGACGGTCGAACAGAATGGCAAGACGCGGACCGCCGCCCGGCTACGCGGCGACGCCATTGGCAACGCGCTGACCGAGGCGTTGGCGACCGACGAACATCTGGGGCCGTTTCTGGCCATCCCCGGCAAGGACAACGGCTTCGATATCGAGGGACTGGCCGTCGCCGGCGACCGCGTTTTCGTCGGGTTGCGCGGCCCGGTATTGCGGGGCTGGACGGTGCTGCTCGAACTGGCGGTGGAAGAACAGGACCCTTTCACCCTGACGCTGAAACTCATCAGAGCGGATGGCCGGCCCTATCGCAAACACTTCCTCGACTTGCGAGGCTTGGGCGTTCGGGACTTGTGCGCGCGGGTTCCGATCTGCTCATTCTGGCGGGGCCGACCATGGCGTTGGCCGGGCCGCTGACAATCTTTCGCTGGCCGGGCGGCGCACGGCCCGACCGGGAGTCGCTGGTTTTCAACGAAGCGCTACCAAAAGTCCTGAAACTCCCCTTTGGCACCCGCCAGAACGCGGGCCAAGATCAGGCGGAGGGCCTAACGCTGTTCGCCCCGGACGGCGGCGAGGCTCGCGCCGTCCTCGTGGTCTACGACTCCACCGCTCCAAGCCGGCAACGAGACAAGAGCACCGTGGAAGTCGATCTCTTTGCGCTGCCTTGATACCCATGCGTTCGACCGGTCATGGTACTGATTCGGTCTGTTATTCTCCAACCTATTGATCATTAAATTAAAATTCCTTAATGGAGTTGGCTCTTCTGGGCGAAATTCAGCCTGCCAAGCTGGCTAAAAGCCGGCTTAAAGCCATTTAAGATCAATCGGTTGGCTTCGCCGCCGGACTCAGGCTCGGCCGGTTCCACAAGAATCTGTGGATAACCCTCAATAGCTTTTATATTCAAACGGTTATCGCAAAAATTATACTGAATCAGTGCCGGAGTGAGTTAAGAAGCTGTAAAAGATCAGGTTAAATTTGATGCCCGGTCAAGCGAAACGCTCGACTGCTGTATTTGCAAGCAAGCTGTGTAGCCAAGCGAAGTCGCCCTTTGGCGACAGGCCAGAAGCTGTCATCACAATGATAACGCTCGCAGATGGCGGGCGTCGAAAACCAAAGGAGCCGTTCCACAAACTCATCGAGCCAATGCCAGCGAACTTGCAAGCGGGTTCGAGCATGATGAGCCACCGCTCCAAGCGTCGGACGCATACAATCGGGCAGTGGGCTGCCAAAATAGCGGTGTGCGAGGTAGAGTGAGGCGCGAAGAACCTTTGCCTGACCGCCCCGATCCATCCGTTGCTGAATGGTTTGCCAATCGATGCGCTCCTGCTCAACAACCTGCATCGTCGCTAGTTCATGGAGCGACCGCAGGGCGATCTTGCCTCGCGCATGCGTTTGGTTGATGAGGTCTGAATGCAGCAGAATTTGCTTCATCCGGATGGGTTGGCGAAGGAACTCTCATCACGATACCTAATTCATTAACAACAGGTTCAGCCTGCTCCCATATCAGTTGAGTCGGTAATATGCGGGCAGCGCTCCGTGGGGAGTGCGTCCCGATGTAATTCAATCGTGCCATATCCACCTGGGCGATAGAGTGGCCTGAGATGATGGTGACTGCCGCAGTAGTCAACATAAAAGAGAGGGTTGTCCTCTATCGGTAAATATCCCAGGCCACGAAGCGCATTCCAGCAATCTTCCGCGGACCGCTTCGGTACTAATATATCGAGATCCACCATGACGCGGGATCCGGGATCTTCGAAGGTCTTCACGAACAGAGATGCGCTGCCTTTAAGTAATATCGGCTCAATACCGATAGTATTTAATTGGCGTACGACTTCAATCGCTTGCTCTGTTAAACCCTTATTTCTTAATGCATTGAGTAAATGATATTTAAAAAGACAGTCACGTGCCTCAGAGGGCAAATATTCGATCAGCCTTCTTTTCCTGAGCGCAACCCAGAAAGTTGGTGCAATTTTCTGGGTATTGGCGATGTCAAGAATTATTTGCCATTCCAGACGCCCAGAGACGATAGCAGAGCGCAACATTTCATCGAGATCAGGATCGCTTCGAATGCTAAGGCAACCCGTGATGAAATCCAAGGCGGCTAGCCGGGGATTCATGAGAAAATCTCTTTATTGCTGCCAACTGGCTGGGACTCCTCCTGATAATAGGAGGCCTGCTGCCGATAGAGATGAGCATAAAGTCCGTCGAGAGCGAGCAGTTCCTCATGATTTCCTTGTTCGATCAACCGCCCCCCGTCGAGCACATAGATTCAGTCAGCAAGGCGGACCGTCGAGAAACGGTGGCTGATGATCAGGGCCGAACGGCCGCGCGCCATCTCCCGGAATTTCTCGAAGAACTCGAACTCCGAAGCGGCATCGAGGGAGCTGGTCGGTTCGTCGAGCAGGATCAATTGCGAATCACGGACAAAGGCTCGGGCAAGCGCCAGTTTCTGCCATTGCCCGATGCTGAGTTCAGCTCCATCGGCATAAGTCCGGCTCATCACCGTGTCATAGCCTAGCGGCAGTCGGATCAAGTCCTCATGGATGCCCGCCCACTGGGCCGCTCTGATGATGGCGGGATCGTCTTTCCCAATTTCCGGGCAGCCCAACAAAATGTTCTCCCGCGCCGTCATATGATAGCGACCGAAATCCTGATAGATAACGCTGATTTCCTTACGTAAATCCACGGTCTTAAAGTCACGAAGATCGATACCATCTATCGTGATCCGCCCTGCATCGGGGTCATAAAGACGGCAGAGCAGTTTGGTCAGCGTGGTTTTCCCCGATCCATTGCACCCGACCAGAGCGACGATATCTCCGGGACGGATAGTCATTTCAATGCTGTCGAGGATTGGACGATTGGTACCCGGATAATGAAAACTTAGATTTTCCACTCGCAAACCAGACTGCCATAAGTGAGGCATTTGCTTGGGCTGGCTCGGCTCGGGAACATTTTTAGGGACATCGAGGAATTCATACAGAGTCGATAAAAACAGGTTATTCTCGTAGAGTTGAGCCAAACCACTCAAGGTAGGCCTCAGTGAACCAATAGCGACTTGAAAAGCGCCGAAGTACATCACCATTTCACCCAAGGTGATGGTTTTATTTATGGCGGCGTGGGCGATGAAAGCGAGCGCTCCATATCCAGCGAGAGCCGCAGTAGACTCGGTAATGAATTGCTTATGATAGGCTTGGGCAGAAATTCGACGTAGGCTTGCCCGAATCATTAACCTTATTTCACTAAATCGATGGGATATAAGCGGCCCGAACCCAAATGCTCGAACTTCTTTCGCGGTTTCTGCTGTCGTGATTAACTGATTAAAATATCTGCTCAAGCGCTCGCTCGCCGTTTTCTCGCGATGTAATTGGTATAAGGCATCGGCATATTTAATTCGGTATATGAGTACAGGAAAAGATGCCGCCAATACCGCCACGACGACGCCCCAGTTGAACATCATCAAAAGAGCAAAAGCACCCAAAAGCGTCAAACTGTTGAGGACAAGTTCCGTAAGACCCGAAATGATGCTGATGGGGCGCGATGGTGCTTCGCGCTGAGCCCTGTGAAGTTTATCGTAGGACTGGGAATGCTCATAGTAAACAAGGTCCAAATCGATGGATTTTGCTTGAACAAGACGTTGCATGTAATCGGCGACGAGATGCGTCTGCATTTCGTTCGCATAACCTAACAAGGCGTTACACAGGTTACCAAGGACGGCTAAACCTAATGCGGCGGATATTAGTACGACCAAGCTTTGAAAGTCTGCACCTGCAGCGAAATCATTATTCGCTCCAGCGAGACGGTCGACCACAAGTTTGAAGATATAAAGAGTGGCCAGAGGGATTACGCTTTGGACAACAAGCAGGAAGGTGCTAAGGACAGTCCACCAAGGAGCCGCTTGCCAAACAAATTTCAGGGCTCTATCTACCCGAAGCCCATCAATAAAATTTAACGAATTTTTCAATGATGATAGCCAAAACTAATAAGTCATGGGTCTATTTTTATTTCAACCAGACCCCGCTTGGATAGATCTTCAGCCAGCGCGATTAAATCCGCCTCACACCGCCCAGCTTCTACTTCATACTCTTCAAGTAGCATATCAAGAACTGCCTGAAGAGAACAGGGTTGTTGAATGAGATCCCAAACGCGAGCCGCAACCTCTTTCAGTTCATAATACATACCATCCTTGAGGCTTAAGATCACGATGCTCCCAGAAGTATTGGATGACAAGTCAGCAGAAACCTGATCTCTGCTGGCTACCAATACCGAATTTCGGTTGAGATTATTGTTCATGGACCAGTCCTCCCTAAGATTATGTTGCTAACGATAAATGTGAAGTAAGGTCATTCAATTGGTTGCTGGTCCTGCAATATATCTTGTTCAATCCGTTGAGCGATATAGGTAAGCTGGTTGAGATCCCACTGACGCAGCAGGCGTTTAACAGTGATTTTTTTCAATAACGAATTTAACTGTTGAAATGCGAGGGTAGCATTAGTGGATTGTAAAAATGAGGTTCCAAATCGGCACACATATAAATGTGGAAGGACACCAAAAAACGCTTCTTTGGACGACATCGAATGGATGGCAAGCTCTTCTCCGGCATCCAGCAGATAAAAACGGTGAAAAGGAAGCCCTTCTGGAGCGACACTTGCGGCATTGAAATTATATTTATCGATGCCAGATCTTACCGGGACAGCAGAATCAGGATCGCCTCCGATGCTCGCCAAAGCGTCCGACCATAATCTCATTTGGGGTGAACCTGGCATCACCAGTGGTTGATCCTGAGCATCAAAGCGCACCACCAGCAATTCATCCGAAATCAAGGCATGACCGCGTTGATGAAGAGATGCAGCCATGGTCGATTTCCCCCAGCCTTTCGCGCCGATGAAACCAGCCATCCGTCCATGGATAGCCACCCCACTGGCATGAAACACCAGCAGTCCACGCTGGTGAAGCAACACACCCATACCGGCGCCAAGGACAAAAAGACGCAGGGCATCTTCATCGGCGTCAGGTCGGGGTAAGACGGTAATCCGACGACCTGCTTCAATCACCAGGTCGCCAACCGCACCCCAGGTCAGATGTACTCGGTTCGGCGAAGCATTCGCACATAGGATTGGTGAAGGCTCATGAGGTGCGATACATTCACAACGATCAAGTTCAATATAAACATCCACCCTGCCCTCGCCAGCGAAAAATTCTGGCAAAGGCAGAACGGATGTCAGAGTCAGGCCGTAGGCAGAGTAGAACTCTTAGCTACGGGCTTTCATATGTTGCTCCCGGCACGTGCTTACGAACTGCACTTTTTAGTGGCCAGGATGTTTCACACAGAAGGACGGACTTTGGCCTGAGTTATATCCTCGACCGTACCATGCACAATCACTTCGGGTGTAACGTATGATTTTTTCATTTCCTACCTCACTAATCGACAAGTGTGACAAATGGAAAGAGTATCAATCTATCTCTCTTAATTTCTGAAGGCCATCACCTCCCTAGTTAAAAAAGTTAGTTTGGTAAATCTGCAAGGCCCTTACTGTCTGACCACGTTCAGCGAAGGGAAAGACGTGAATTGTTCCAAATTCCGCAAATCGCCCAGCATTACTTGGCCTTGATATTCGAGCCAGGCATGGGCGGTCAGCCGATCACCGCGATTTTTCAGCACGCCAATTTTCAGTTGCACATCGAACCCCTTGCGACCCAGCAGCCTATGACCCACCAGCGCTTGCGGCAGGCAGTTGATCCGCAAAGGCGCCAGCACTTGACCGATTCGCTCGATGGCTTCGATGATCGCACGCATTTCCTCCATCTCCGCCGGCTTGCCAGCCGGCTCGTCAAAGCGGGCCATCCATTCCGCAGCCGGTCGAACGGCAGCAGGTAAAGCCCCGCTTTCACCGCGAGCAACCAGAGCGCTGTGTTCAAGTACAGCCATTTTCCCCGCCACGGGAGCACCATGAACTTATACAGCTTGATCACTTTCGACCTCGATCAGACCTATCCAGACAAGGCTTTATCCATAACATATCTTCCAATGATAGTCAACAACTATGCCAAAAGATCATGATCATAAGTCGTTTCCATCGACGATAAAATAAAATCATTATTTATCATTATGTTAATATCTCGTCGCCTTCAGGCCCATACCTGTTGATGCGAAATGATATAGTTAGAGGAAATCCGGAAAATGCATTAACCATAGTTACAGTGACAATTTTTCGGCCCCCTTGTTGCCTATCATTGTCCATATAGTGGCATTTATTGACTATATAAAGCCAATATGGCCCGCTGAATCGGTCCAATAAACGCTACAGGAGAGGGCTAGCACTACTACTCACCCGGTCTGGCATCATGGGTAAGGCAAAAATCGGACCGGGCACTAAGCGCTGGCAACTTCAAGAGCAGGGCTTCGCCAGATCTAACTTTGCAGCATCAATTGGTCAAAGCTGGCGCGCGCTTGAGGAAAGCCGCCCGGTCGGCGGCGGTGGGAATATGCTCGGCTAGCCGCTGGTACAGCTCGCGCGGCGTCCCAGCCTTGCTGGCGACCTGCTTGACCAGCACCTTGGCGATGGGACCCAGATAGACCGCCAAGTCATGTCGGGCGGTCTCCAGCAACACCTGATCGAACGGCCCCAGCGACCCACTCATCTGACTGCCCATCACCGAGGCGCTGGTGCCCGCCGCCAGACCGGTGACGGTCCCGCCCGTCGTGGCGCGCAACCGCCGCTGGAACATCAACCGATCCTGCTCGCTGGGAATAGCGGCCGCCAAATTCTGGATCAGCTCCTTGGGGCTACCCACCTGCAACGCCGCCTTGCGCACCAGCATCCGAGCGACCGGCCCCAGATACACGATCAACTGCTGCTCGATCTGCGCCAGCAGGGCTGGATCCCAGCCCGGCGGCGTGTTGGCCGGCGGCGGCGGCGGCGCCTGGACCGGCTCCACCCGAATCACGGTCGAGCCATCGGCCGCCACCTCGCGCTCCACCAGATTCAACCCTTGCAGAGCGGCGATGAACGCACCGGCGTCCTGAAACCGGTCGCCCGGCGCCTTGGCCAGCGCCCGCTCCAGCACCGCATCCAGTTCCAGCGGCAGGCGGGGGTTCAACTTGGTGGCCCGGCGCGGTGGTTCGTTCAGCACCTGATACATCAACTCGCTGGCGCCGCGCCCGTCAAAAGGCCGCACGCCGGTCAGCAATTCGAACAGCACCACGGCGGTGGCGTACAGATCGGCGCGCCGGTTGGTGGCTTCGCCCCGGAACTGCTCGGGGGCCATGTAACCGGGCGTGCCCACCAACATCCCGTCCTGGGTCAGGCCGCCGACCTGTTCAGCCGGGCGATGCCGAAATCGGCCACCTTCACCTGACCATCCGCCAACAGGATGATGTTGCCGGGCTTGATGTCGCGATGCACCACCCCGGAGGCGTGAGCATGGCCGAGCGCCTGCAACACTTGGACGATCACCGCCATGGCGTTGGCGGGCGGCAACGGCTGGCGGTCCTTGAGATAATCGCGCAGCTCCCGTCCCTGCACGTACTCCATGACGATATAGGGCGCGCCCTCCTCCTCGCCGTACTCGAACACCGTGACGATGTTGGGATGCAGGCAGCGGCCAGCGGCCTGCACCTCGCGGCGGAACCGCGCCAGCCAGTCGGCCCCTTCCGCGCCCTGCAACAGGCGGCGATGGATGGTCTTAATCGCGACCGGGCGATCGATCGCAACGTCGTGGCCCAGATAGACCACGCCCATGGCCCCGCGGCCAAGCAGGCCGGTCACGCGGTAGCGGCCGACGCACGGTGGCAGCGTGACGCTGATGTCACCGCTGACGCTCATCCTGGCTCACTCACCTAACATCTTCATGGCGTTTTCCAGGCTCAGCCGCATTCGATTGAACGACTGCGACAACGAGGCGATTTCGTCCGACCCCGGCTTGACGTATTCCGGTACATCCGGCTTGCCCATGCTGACCTCGTTGGCGATGCCGGCCATCCGCGTCACCGGCCGGATGACCACGAAATGCAGCAAAATGTTGAGCAGCACCAACAGCAGCACGAACACCCCACTCAGCAGGATCAGGAAGGTGGTGAAGGTCTGCCGGGCCCGCTCCAGCGGCAGCGACATCGGCACCGTGACGATCTGCGCGCCGATGATCTCGTTCAGTTTCCAACCAAAACCGTTGTTGACGCCATAAATATCGGTCATGGTCTTGGGCGCGTCCTCGACCCGGCCGTGGCAGGTCAGGCAGCCTTCGTCGTAAATCCCCAGGGGCCGCGCCAGATTCAGCATCCGACCGGTCGGCGTGTCCCGTTCGACGATCAGTTCCTTGCGCTCGGCGTTGTCGCGGAACTCGCGGATGATGTCCGCTTCCCAGTCGCTGGCCCGGTCGTTGGGATTGGTCGGATTGAGCGCGGCTTCCTTGTAGCTGTACTCGGGGAATTTGGTCCGCAGCGCCTTGAAGCTCTGCGTCGCCGCATACGCCGACACCGTCTGGGGCAGGAACTGCCGCTTCATCTGCAAGGTCAGCAGCGGTTTGACGTGCTCGGCGGTGTAAGCGCGGGCGCCCAGCGCGCTCTCGATCATAATCCGGGCGTTCTGGATCACTTCCTCGCGGGCGTTGTTCTTGAGGATACGGTCGGACAGGTACGCCGCCAGCGCCAGGCCGATTGCGAAGGCCAGCAGCAGCACCAGATTGAATTTCGTGCGCAAACCCATGGGCGAACTCCTCGGACGGTAATGGCCGGCGGTTGACGTCAGCCCGGCGGCTGGCCGCGACCGGGCGTCGGCTGACAGTGATTGTTTAGAGCGTCGTGCGCCTTGCTGAAACCGGCCAGGCTGAACGAAACCGCGAACGATTCGGTCGCCGGCCAAGTCGGCCAGAAGCGCAGATAAACGGTGGCTTGGCGGCCGACCTGCAACTGGCGGACCAGTTCCGGCAGATCCCGGTCGAACACCAGAATCATCTTGCGGGCGATCTGCACGGTCTGAATCGGTGGGTTCTTGTCCACCACCAATTGCAAATCGGCGAAGGACGGATCCAGCTCGGATTCCGTGATCACCAGCAGGCTGCCGCCGTTGAAGATCAGCGAAACTGGGGTGATATCGTAACCGTCAGAGGTCGTTTGCGGCTCGCTGCTGATCAGGCAACGCGGCTGGCGGGTCAAGGGATCGGGTTTCAGGGCCACGGTCCAGGCCGCCTCCGCCAGCCCGGCGACCAATAACCCACCGCAGAGGCCCAGTGCGACCCGCCAGCGCCGCGTTCGGCCACTGGCGGGCCCCGTAATGTGCCATGGCTGACTCTGCATGATTTTCACCTCTTGAGACGCTGGAATTCGGCCGTTGCGCCCGGCCCGACTGGATAGCGCGGATTCGGGCGCGAACGGATTCGGGTATAGTGATCGCTTGGACCCTCGCTCCGGAGCATGCCATGAACCTCGCCGATAACGGGCTTGACCTCGCGAATGGCCACATTTTCGCCCGCGACGGCAACACCCTTCATCGTCTTGCGCTCCAGATCCCGGACGGGGGCGGCAAACCGGTGCTGGTGGACGCCGCCGGCGCGGTCTTCAATCCCTGGGAGGTGGAGCTGCTGCGCTGGCCGCCCGAGGCCGAAACAGCGCTGCGGCGCTGCGGCTACCTTTCCGGCCGGCCCGCCGACATGGAGCTTTGGTGCAACTACGCCGATTGAAATGACGAGTATAAATCCGTACCTGCCCGATCAACATTATCGCCTATTATTGTCCATTCCCTTTCCAACTGCCACTTCAAAACCAACGGCATCTCTCATGGAATTCCTCTCCGACTTGCTCTCGTTTTTTCTGCATCTCGACCGACATCTGGCTGAATTAGCCAGCCAATACGGTGGCTGGCTCTACGGCATTCTGTTCCTGATCGTGTTCTGCGAGACCGGGCTGGTCGTCACCCCGTTCCTACCCGGCGATTCCCTGCTGTTCGCCGCTGGCGCCCTGGCCGCCCTGGCGGACAGCGCCATGAACATTCACGTCCTGTTCTTGCTGCTGACCGCCGCCGCCATCATCGGCGACACGGTCAACTATGCCGCCGGCCACTACTTCGGCGAAAAAGCGTTCTCCGCCGATGCCCGAGTGCTCAAGCGGGAATATCTGGATCGCACCCACGCGTTTTTCGAACGACATGGCGGCAAAACCATCGTCATCGCCCGCTTCGTGCCGATCATTCGCACCTTTGCCCCCTTCGTAGCCGGGGCTGGCAGCATGACCTACGGCCACTTTCTGTTCTACAACGTGACCGGCGCCATCGCCTGGACCGCCTCGTTCCTGTACGGCGGCTATTTCTTCGGCAATCTGCCGTTCGTCAAACAAAACTTCACGCTGGTGATCCTGGCGATCATCATCCTGTCGATCATGCCGGGTGTGGTCGAATACTGGCGGCACCGCCACGCCTCGGCTGCCTCCCGCGCCGAAAATCCCTAAAATCACGGTATAATCGGTGGCGCGGCTGCCGGTGGCCCACCGGCCACCGGCAGCGCGGGAAGCGTTAGCCGGACGCCAACCGACTGGCCGACACACGACCCGCGGCGAACACCCTACCCGGACAACCCTACTGCAGCCCCAGACCTACGGAGCCCAAGCCATGAGCCATACGTGCCGCATCGAACTGGATGGACAGTTTCATGATTTCCCGACCATCGAGGGAACCGAAAACGAACTGGCGCTCGACATCAGCACGCTGCGCGACCGCACGGGCTACATCACCCTGGACGACGGGTATGGCAACACCGGTTCCTGCAAATCCGCCATCACCTACATCGACGGCGACAAAGGTATCCTGCGCTATCGCGGCATCCCTATCGAGCAACTGGCCGAGCACAGCACCTTCGTCGAAACCGCCTGGCTGGTGATCTGGGGCCGACTGCCCACCGAAGAGGAGCTGGAACGTTTCAGCAAGCGGCTCACCCAGAATCAAATGATGCACGAGAGCCTGCGCAGTCATTTCGAAGGCTTTCCGCCCAACGCGCATCCCATGGCGATCCTCTCGGCGATGATCAACGCCATGAGCTGCTACGAGCCGGAAATGATGGAGATCGAGGACGAGAACACCATGGAACGGGCGGCGGCCCGGATCATTTCCAAGGTCCGCACCGTTGCGGCGGCCAGCTACAAGATGTCCATCGGCCAGCCGCTCATGTATCCGCACCCCGAGTACAAGTATTGCGAGAACTTCCTGCACATGATGTTCTCGATTCCCTATCGCGAGTACTGGCCGACCCCGGAAGTCAGCCGCGCGCTCAATTTGTTCCTGATCCTGCACGCCGACCACGAGCAGAACTGCTCGACCAGCACGGTGCGCATGGTCGCCTCCAGCCAGGCCAACATGTTCGCCAGTTGCGCGGCGGGCGTCTGCGCGCTGTGGGGACCGCTGCACGGCGGCGCCAACGTGGCGGTGATCGAGATGCTGGAATTCATCCGCCAGTCCGGCATGAAGGTGTCCGAATACGTGGCCCGGGTGAAGATGAAAGACACCAAGCTGCGGCTGATGGGCTTCGGGCACCGGGTCTACAAGAACTTCGATCCCCGTTCCAAAATCCTCAAGGACGCTGCCGACAAGATGCTGGCGCGCCTGAACATCAGCGACCCGCTGCTGGACATCGCCCTGCAAATGGAGGAAGCGGCGCTCAACGATCCCTATTTCATCGAACGCAAGCTGTATCCGAACGTGGACTTCTACAGCGGCATCACCCTGCGGGCGATGGGTATCCCGCTGAACATGTTCACGGTGATGTTCGCCATGGGCCGGATGCCGGGCTGGATCGCCAACTGGAAGGAAATCCACGACGATCCCAAGTCGCGCATCTATCGGCCACGGCAAGTCTATACCGGCCAAACCCTTCACGACTACGTGCCGATCGATCAGCGCTGATTTGATTCAGGGACTCCCGACCGGCGAAATCCGGTCGGGTCCGCCCAGATCCTGACGCATCACGGCGGCGTGCGTTCTATTGATTTTGAAATCCCACGATCACGAAGTTCTGATGGGCTTCCGACCAGCGCACGGTCACGCTGTTGCCCGGGCGCGGGAAGTTCGGCAAGGCATACTCGCGTTCGGGCGCGCCCCGTAAAAAGTCCTCGCCCAGGGTGGTGACCTGGAAGGCGACGTTCGCGAATTCCACGCCATCGGCCAATGCACGCAGGGTGTGCGGACCATTTCCCAAGGAATTCCAGTTAAACGTCAGGCCATAGCCGGTGTTGGCGGCGCCGCAGGCTGCGGTGGTGTCCCCGCGTTGGGTGCCATGGGCAGTCGGGCGACGCTCGCCGCCATCAATCTCGACTTCCACGGTGGATGCGCTACACACCCATCCCCGGATCAGTCCAATTCCGCTCTCGTAGGATCCCTCACTTGGGCTTTCCTGGGCGGCCAGCGACGAGGCGAAGGGATGGGCCATGGCGCTATTGCGTTGATTCGCGCTGTCCCTGTTGATGCTCGTACCCACGATCACGAAGTTCTGATGGGCTTCCGACCAGCGCACGGTCACGCTGCTGCCAGCGCGTGGGAAATCAGGGAGCGTATATTCTCCACTGACTCCCCGCAGAAAGTCTTCTCCCAAGGTCGTTACGTGAAAAGTAACGCGACTGAATTCCACGCCATCGGCGAACGCCCGCAGCGTGTGCAAACCCGTTCCCAATGCGTTCCAGTTAAGCGTCAGGCCATACCCCGTGTTGGCGGTACCGCAGACCGTGGCAGTGTCCCCGCGTCGGGTGCCGTAGCCAGTCAAGCGGCGTTCGCCGCCATCTATCTCGACTTCCACGGTGGATGCGTTGCACACCCATCCCCGGATCAGTCCAATCCCGCTCTCGTAGGATCCCTCACTCGGGCTTTCCTGAGCGGCCAGCAGCGTAGCCGGGGTTAAAAAAACCTCGTTGGAGAAACCGCTTTCAACCGTTTTAGTCGTGTCATACGCCGTGACAGCAAAGTAATAGGGTCTGTCATCCTCAAGACCAAACAGGGTGTGACGGGTCTGATTACCTACATCCACAATCGATACATAGTTTCTGCTGGTTGGTCCATAGTAGAGGCGGTAGCCGCCAAGAATAGGTTCGGAATTGGCATTCCAAGCCAGGGTAACCTCCCTGGCGAGAACGCTAGTGGTATGGAATAACAACATGATGCTCAACAGCACCAACCAGTGTAAGGTGATGGCTGAGTCGAACACTTTTGCAATACTTGTAAAAATTACACGTCTCATAACATAAAACTCCAAACCGTGTTTCAAATAGCAAGCGTTGAGATATTTACTTTAAAATCCGGTATCTATTTTATCAGGGCCTCGGCATTAAGACTCTAGAATCCATGGGGAAAGAGGAATGCTAAAGGCTATCACAGTCATCGGAGCTTACTCATGTCCCCGAATCCTGTCCATCATCCCCAACTATCCGACTCTCTTCACCGAGATTTCATCGGCCTTGACACCCGCTATCGTCTTGCCGACGGTCGCGTGACTCGCCGCCATTACCTCGATTCCGCCGCCTCGACACTGGCGCTGCGCTGCGCCCGTCAGGTCGCCGACGAACTGCTGCGCCACTACGCCAACACCCACAGCGAGCTGCATTTTTCCGCACGGGTTGCTAGCCATGCCTATGATTGGGCACATGAACAGGTGCTAAAGTTCGTCCGGGCCGATCCCAACCGTTACACGGCGTTTTTCGCCGGCAGCGGCTGCACCGCTCCGCTCAATCGGTTGGCGCGGGTTTTGGCGGCGCGCCGACCGGAGCGGGACGTGGTGCTGGTGTCGCTGATGGAGCATCACGCCAACGACCTGCCACATCGCAAACACGCCAGAACCGTCGTCCACATTCCGCTGACCGGTACGGCGCCAACACTGGGCGCGGTGGACTTGGCGGCGCTGGAGCGATTGCTGGAACAGTATCGGGGTCGGGTCAACTATGTCGCGGTATCGGCCACCAGCAACGTCACCGGCATCATCAACCCGTTTCACGACATCGCCGCGCTGGCTCACGCTCACGGCGCCTGGGTAATAGTAGACGCTTCCCAGCATCTCGCCCACGCCCCGCTGCCGGTCAGCGACACGGGCGCGGAGGAACGGAAACTGGACGCCTTGGTGTTTTCCGGTCACAAGCTGTACGCGCCAGGATCGCCGGGCGTGGCGGTGGTCAGGCGGACCTTGCTGGAAAATGAGGAACCTGACGAGGTGGGTGGCGGCATGGTGGAGGACGTCCATCTGAGCGGTTATCAAATCAGCGTGCGTTTTCCCGACCGCGAGGAAGCCGGCACGCCCAATATCATCGGCGCGGTGCAACTCGGGGCGGTGTTGAACGTCCTGCAACAAGCTGACATGGAGCAGGTTCACGCCACCGAGCAGCGCCTGTTGCGACGGTTGCTCGCCGCGCTGGCGGAGATTCCCGAAGTTCGGATATACGGCGATCCCGATCTGGGTCGAACCCCGCGTCTCGGCACGGTCGCCTTCAATTTGGAGGGACTGGAACACGGACGGGTGGCCGCCGTGCTCAACGACTACCACAACGTCGCGGTCCGCAACGGCTGTTTCTGCGCCCACCCTTACGTCCGCGAACTGCTGAAACCAGAACTGTGGACGCTGGACCTCGACCCCGACGCCGAGGACGCAGCGGCAATGCTCGAGCCCTGGCAAGGCATGGTCCGAGCCAGTCTGGGGCTATACACCACTGACGAGGATATCGAGGTGTTGTTGGCCGGCATTCGCGATCTGCTGGCGCAGCCCGATCGTTACCGCGCCCTGTACGAAATGGATACCGACGGCAACTTTCATCACCGAACCTTTAACGCCCCGGCCAAAGTCTTGTTCGATCCCGAGGCGGCGCTCGACCGGGCGCTGTCACGTCTGAAAAGCAACGGATGATGTGTTATAGTTACGGCATCCTCATGTTACCGAGCGAGTCCGTCGCCATGCCTGACTTTCTGCGCAAGTTCATCGGCCTGCTTTTGCTCGTTGCCGCTGTCGGCGTGGCCTCCTGCCAGGCGCTGCTGGTATCTTGCTCGTCCGGCGCAATCGCTGTCTCGGCCATTAACATCCTACGCTGACTCCGAGAATTAGCTTCATGGCCATCCGCGTTTTATTGGCCATCGCCACCCTCGTTATCCTGGCTCTACTGATCCTCCTGATTAAATGGAGAATTTCGATCATGGCCGAACGTTACCAGCAGACCCCCGGCCGTCTCCCATCCGCCAAGGGCATCCTGATGTTTCTGTTGCCGTTGCCGGTGCTGATCGCCGCTATCGTCTCGCTGGCGCGTGGCAATCTGGGCGGCCTATTCGACAACACTGTCTGTTACGGCCTGTTCCTGGCGGGCGCGCTGCTGCTGCGGCGCGGCTTGCGGTCGGAAGCCGAATATGACCGCCGCCGGGTCGCCAAGGCGCCCTGGCCGCTCAAAACCATCGGCAGCGGGGTGATCGCCCTCGCCACGGGGATTACCGCCTGGAGCGGCGCGCACCACCCTCCGGTGATGGCTGGCGCTTTCGGCCTGGTCGCCCTGCTCGGCTGCTATCTGAGCTACGGCTTCGATCCGCGCGCCGCCAAGCGCTTCACCGACCGCGACGGCGTGGACACCACCGATCGGGTGTTGGAAGCGCTGACGCAGGCTGAGGCTTCCATCGCCGCCATCGAACAGACCACTCGTAGCATCCGCAACGCCGAACTCAACAGCCGGCTGCGGCGCATCGTCGCCCAAGCCCGGCAGATTTTGACGATGCTGGAGGAAGACCCGCGCGATCTACGCCGCGCTCGCAAGTTTCTGAATGTCTATCTGGACGGCGCCAAACAGGTTACCGAGGGCTACGCCAAAACCCACGGGCGGGTTACCGCACCAGAACTGGAGGACAATTTCCGCCGGGTGCTGGTCACTATCGAGGAGGTGTTCACGGAACAGCAACAGAAATTGCTGGAAACCGATGTCACCGATCTCGACGTGCAAATCGAAGTGCTGACTACCCAACTGAAACGGGAAGGAGTGGTTTAAGCCGCTGGGGTGTTCGAAGTGATTGAAAAGGTCGTCAAGATAGTCCCGATGCGCCAACCTTCATCGGATTACGCCTATTGGTGTTCCCGGCCAGTCCAGGAACGCATCGATACCCTGGAAATGTTGCGCCAACAGTATATTGAATTCGGCAAAAATGCTGACCCAGGACTTCAAAGAATTCTTAGAGTTGTTAAACCAAAATCAGGTTGATATCTGATTGTTGGCGGTTATGCGGTCGCGATGCACGGCTATCCACGCTATACAGGCGACCTGGATATCTGGATAAACGCCAATAGGGAAACCGCCGCGAAAATGATCGAGGTTCTCGATGAATTTTGATTCGGTTCCCTGGGGTTGCGGCAGGAGGATTTTATGGAATCGGGAAATGTGATTCAAATGGGTTACCCGCCATTTCGTATCGATATACTCACCAAGGCGGATGGCGTTGATTTTGTCGAGTGCTATCGAAACCGTGCGGTTGTCGAGCATGATGGGGTCGTTATGCCCATCATGGATATCAATAGCTTACGAAAGAATAAGGCGGCGAGTGGAAGGCCGAAAGACCTTGAGGATTTGCAAAACCTGACCGATGCCGCGCAAGACTAACATGATCACAGGAGTCCAAATCTCATGACCACCACCCCACCGCCCGTTCCAACCGCCCCCCACACTCTGCCAGCGCTGCCCGAGGTTTTTGCCCAAGCCCTGCCGCAGGTCCAGCAGGATCTGGCCGCCCGCGCCCCGGCGCCGGCTCAGGATCAACAGCAAGTTACCGCGTTGGTTAAGGAACTGGATCTACGCGATAGTAACTCGATCATTTTCTTCGGCAGCAAGGCCCAGGAGCAGTTGACCACCATCTCCGACCAGATGCTGGAAGGGGTCCGCAACAAGGACACCGGTCCCGCCGGCGCGGCGCTGAACGACATGGTGGCGGTGCTGCGCGGGTTCGATCTCGACGAACTGGATCCCAACAAAAAGCCGGGGTTCTTCGCTCGGTTGCTCGGTAAGGCCAAGCCATTGGTCAAAATCGTTCAGCAATACGAGACGGTGCGGAACCAGATCGACGATATCAGTGACACTCTGGAGCGACACAAAACCCAGTTGCTGACCGACATTACCATGTTGGACCGGCTATACGACGCCAACCTCGACTACTTCCACACTCTGGAACTCTACATCCAGGCTGGCGAGGGTAAATTGCGCCAAGTGGACGCCGAGGAACTACCGGTGCTGGAGCGGGAGGTCACGACCAGCGAGGACATGGTCAAAGCCCAGCAGTTGCGCGACCTGCGCGCCAGCCGCGACGATCTGGAACGACGGGTCTACGACCTCAAGCTGACCCGGCAGGTCACCATGCAGAGCCTGCCCAGCATCCGGCTGGTGCAGGAGAACGACAAGGGTCTGATCACCAAGATCAACTCGACCCTGGTCAACACCGTGCCGCTGTGGCGGCAGCAACTGGCCCAGGCCATCACCATCTACCGTTCCGGCCAGGCCGCCGAAACCGTCAAGGCCGCCACCGACCTCACCAATCAATTGCTGGAGGCGAACGCCGAAAATCTCCGCCAGGCCAACGCCCAGACCCGGGTGCAGATCGAACGCGGCGTGTTCGACATCGAAACGGTGAAGAAGGCCAACCAAACGCTGATCGCCACCATCGAGGACAGCCTGCGCATCGCCGACGAAGGCCGCCGCCACCGGCAAGAGGCCGCCACGCAACTGGAAGCCTGCGAAACCGAATTGCGGCAAGCTCTGGCCGCTTCGCAAGCCAGAACTCGCCAACCCGCCGGAGGTCGCTGACATGGGGCTGTGGGACAAACTGCTCGGTGAATTCGTTGACGTCATCCAATGGACCGACGACTCCAACGACACGCTGGTGTACCGCTTCGAGCGCCAGGGCAACGAGATCAAATTCGGCGCCAAGCTGACGGTGCGCGAAGGCCAGGTGGCGGTATTCGTCAACGAAGGCCAGCTTGCGGACACCTTCCAGCCCGGCATGTACGAGCTGAAAACCAACAACCTTCCCATCCTTTCCACCTTGCAGGCCTGGCAGCACGGTCTCGAAAGCCCGTTCAAGGCCGAGGTGTACTTTTTCAGCACCCGCCGCTTTACCGACCTCAAGTGGGGCACCCAGAACCCGGTGATGCTGCGCGATCCCGAATTCGGGCCGATCCGGCTACGGGCCTTCGGCAGCTACGCCATCCGGCTCAAGGACGCCCCAACCTTTCTGCGCGAGATCGTCGGCACCGACGGCCACTTCACCACCGACGAAATCACCAACCAGTTGCGCAACATGGTGGTATCGCGCTTCGCCAACATTCTCGGTCAGTCGAAGATTCCGGCGCTGGATCTGGCCGGCAACTACGATCAACTCGGCCAGTTCCTGTTGCAGCGCATCGCCCCGGAATTCGAAACAGTCGGACTGGAGTTGACCAACCTGCTGGTCGAAAACATCTCGCTGCCTCAGGAAGTCGAAGCCGCGCTGGACAAGCGCAGCAGCATGGGCATCGTCGGCAATCTCGACCAATACACTCAGTTTCAGGCGGCGGAAGCCATGCGCGACGCCGCCGCCAATCCCAGCGGCGGCTCGGAGGCGATGAACATGGGGCTGGGGCTGGCGATGGCCCAGCGGCTCAGCGAGACTCTGGCGCGACCGGCCCAAGCCGTTCCCGCGCCACAACCAGCCCCGGCGGCTCCCCCACCGCTGCCCGGCGCCAACCGCTATTTCGTGGCGGTGAACAACCAGCAGACTGGACCGTTTGGCCTGGATGAGTTGCAGCGGCAGGTCCAGGGCGGCCCGTTGACCCACGCCACCCTGGTGTGGACGCAAGGCATGACCAACTGGACCCCGGCCGGCGAGGTGGCGGAATTGAATGCGCTATTCGCCCACTTGCCGCCACCACTGCCGTCAGCTTGAAACTTCCGCTCTCCCGCAAGGAGCGGCGTTCGGGATGAGGGTTTTTTACGTAACCGCAACAACCAATGGAGGTCACCATGGGACTTTTCGATTTCGTCATCAACCAGGGCAAGAAGCTATTCGGCGCGGGCGACGATCCCGCCGACAAGATCAAGCAGGAAATCGAGGCCGCCAATCCCGGCGTCAAAAATCTGGACGTCAAATTCAAGGACGGCCAGGTCCAGCTTTCCGGGGATGCCATAACCCCGGAAGCCATGGAAAAAGCCGTCCTGTTGGCGGGCAACGTTCAGGGGGTCGAGAAGGTTTCCGCCGATCAGTTGAAAGCTCCGCCGCAGACCGGCAAGGTGGAGTATTACGTCATCCAAAAGGGCGATAACTTGTCGGCCATCGCTAAGAAATTCCTGGGCAATGCCTCTGCCTATCCCAAGATTTTCGAAGCCAACCGGGAAGTCATCAAGGACCCGGATTTGATTTATCCCGGCCAGAAAATCCGCATTCCGCTGAGCTGAAATTCAGGACAACACCGTTGCGGGCCGCGTATTCGCGGCTCCGCATCAAGACATACAACCGGAGGTACGACGATGGATGCATTGCAATTGCTGGGCAGCCTGTTGGGCAATAACGCCACATCCTCGGGGCAAGGCGGACAGATTCTCGGTCAATTGATCGGCAGCCTGACGGCGGGCGGCGCGCAGGGCGGCGCGCAGGGCGGCGGGGCCGGCGGAGGCTTGGCCGACATGCTCGGCGGCCTGACCAGAGGCGGCGCGCAGGGCGGTGGGGCTGGCGGAGGCTTGGCCGATATGCTCGGCGGCCTGATGGGAGGCGGCGCGCAGAGCGGTGGGGCCGGCGGAGGCTTGGCCGGCATGCTCGGTGGCCTGACCAGAGGCGGCGCGCAAAGCGGTGGGGCCGGCGGCTTGGCCGACATATTGAGTAGCCTGACCGGAGGCGCGGGGACTCAAGGCGGAACCCCCCATGGTGGCTCCGGCGCGGGCATGCTCGGTGGTCTGGTCATGGCCGCCCTGCAAATGTTCGGTCAACGCAGCGGGGCTACGGGCCCATCGTCGCTTTCCGGATTGGCCGGAATGTTGGCGCCTGGGCAGGCGACCCCGGCGGCGGTGGATACCACCCAAGCCGACCAGCAGGCTTTGGCCTTTGTAAAAGCAATGATCAACGCCGCCAAGGCCGATGGCCAGATCGATGCCGAGGAACAGCGGAAGATCGTCTCCAAGCTGGGCGATGTCGGCCCGCAAGAAGCGGCGTTTATCCGCGAAGAGATGGCCAAACCCTTGAATTTCGATTTCTTCGCCGACATCACCCAAGACCTGGCGCCGCAGGTCTATGCGGTATCGCTCATGGCCATCAACCTCGATACGGCCGCTGAAAGCAGTTACATGCAGCAGCTCGCGCAAGGTCTGGGCTTGGATCCCCAAACCGTCAACGGCATCCATGCGCAATTGGGTCTGGCGCCACTGTACGCTTGAGGTCGCGAAATTGGCGCCACCGTTCGTCTCTTCGCCGCTATCGGGGGCATAAGGTTCCCCTCGCCTGCTTGCGAGGGGATGAGCGGGCCACCTGCTCGCCGGCGCCGTTCGCCCCCTTCGCCCTCGCCTACTTCTCGACGAAAGCGCGCTCGATGACATAATGGCCGGGTTCGCCGATGTGCGGCGAGATGCTGAAGCCCCGGGCGTTCAGCAGGGCGCAGGTATCCTTCAGCAGCCCTGGACTGCCGCAAATCATCGCTCGATCCTGTTCGGGGTCGAGCGGGGGCAGTCCGAGGTCCGCGAACAGCTTGCCACTCTCGATCAGATCGGTCAGCCGTCCTTGATGGTGGAAAGGTTCGCGCGTCACGGTAGGATAGTAGATCAGCTTCTTGCGGACGCTCTCGCCCAGGAATTCGTTTTCCGGCAGTTCGTGGGTGATAAAATCGGCGTAGGCCAACTCGCTCACATAACGGACGCCATGCACCAGCACGACTTGGTCGAAACGCTCGTAGAGGTCTGGATCCTTGATGATGCTCAGGAACGGCGCCAGGCCGGTCCCCGAACCGAGCAGGTAGAGTCGCTGGCCGGGCAGCAAATCGTCGACCACCAAGGTGCCTACCGGCTTGCGGCTGACCAAAATGGGGTCGCCTTCCTTCAAGTGTTGCAGCCGCGAGGTGAGCGGGCCATGTTGCACCTTGATGCTCAGAAATTCGAGATGCTCCTCGTAATTGGCGCTGGCAATGCTGTAAGCCCGCATCAGGGGGCGGCCTTCCACTTCGAGGCCGATCATGACGAAATGGCCGTTGTGAAAGCGGAGCCCCGGATCGCGGGTGGTTCTAAAGCTAAACAGCGTGTTGTTCCAGTGATGAACATTGAGCACGTGCTCGGTATTGAAGGCTTTCATAAGTCGGTCGGTCGAAAATGGCCCAACTACCCTATCCGGCCGGCTGCGATGGCCGACGGGGTTAGGGCGGGAAGATTGCCGGTTGTGGGGGCGCTATGGGTGAAAATCAGCGCTGCGTATCGCGAGGAGCGCAATCTTATTATTGGACACTCAGCAGCGCCAGCATGATCCCACCTGATCGGTGTTGACGTGCCTCCTATCCCGGTCGGGAGGTCAGTTCGGGCAGAACCGGTAACCAATGCCGGTTTCGGTGAGAAAATAGCGGGGTCGGGTCGGGTCGACTTCCAGCTTCTGACGCAGGTGGGCCATGTAGATGCGCAGGTAGTGGCTGCGTTCCACATACGCCGGTCCCCAGAACGTCCCGCAGCAGTTGACGATGCGTTAGCACCTTGCCGGGTTGGGTAACCAACGTCGCCAATAACCGAAACTCAATCGGGGTGAGGTGAACCGGCTGACCAGCGCACGACACCTGCCGGCATTCCAAATCCACGCTCGCCTCGCCGAAGGTGACGATGGCGGTACCGCCCGGCTCGCGCAGGTGGCGCCGGCACACCGCCCGCACCCGCGCCAGCAGTTCCGCTACCCCGAACGGCTTGATCAGATAATCGTCGGCGCCGGCGTCCAGCGCTTCGACCTTATCGTACTCCTCGACCCGGGCTGACAGCACCAGTACGGGCATGCCGCTCCAGGCGTGCAGATCGCGGATGAAGTCCACACCGTCGCCATCCGGCAGACCGAGATCGAGAATGACCAAATCCGGCTTGCGGGTACCGGCTTCCAGCAAACCGCGGCGCACGGTATCCGCCTCATGCACCCGATAGCCCTCACCCTCCAGCGCGGCGCGCACGAAGCGGCGGATGGCCTGCTCGTCCTCGACGATCAAAACGGTCAGAGCGGGTTCGGTGACGGCGATCATGTCGGCTCCAGATCGGACTCATCCTCGGTCTCCAGCGGCGGCGGCGTTTCCAGCGGCAGGGTGAACGTGAAGCGGGCGCCGCCAGCCGGCCCGATTTTCGGCCCGGATTTGCCCGCCGTGGGCTTCGATAATCGCCCGGCAGATGGCCAGTCCGAGACCGACGCCCGGCACCGTCGACTCCGCCTGACCGCGGGCGAATTTTTCGAACAGGGCCTGTTCCCGCCCGACCGGCAAACCCGGCCCTTCGTCCCAGACCTCGACCGTCAGCCGGTCGGTATTCGGCGCTGGCGGTGATGCCGATCGCGGTACCGTCCGGCGTATACTTGGTGGCGTTCTCCAGCAGGTTCACCAGCACCCGCTCGATCAGCACCGCGTCGCAGTTGACCAGCGGCAGTTCCGGGTCGAGCGCCAGCCGCAGCGGATGCTCGCGCAACGGTTGTTCCAGCAGCCGCGTGGCCGAGCCGAACAGTTCCTCCAGCGACTGCCAGTCCTTGCGCAACCGGACGCCGCCGGCCTGCAACTTGGCCATGTCCAGCAGGTTGTCGGCCAGCAGCGCCATTCGCACTGCCTGCTCGCGGATCGCCGTCAGTGATTCCTGGTGGGGGGACTGCTCGGCGGCCAACTCCAGCGCCAGCGTTTCCGCCAGCCCGATCAGCGCGGTCAGCGGCGTGCGCAGGTCGTGGGAGAGCGCCGCCAGCAGCGAATTGCGCTGCCGTTCTGCTTCCATCTTCACCAGCGTGTCGCGGGCGACCGTGGCGAAATGCACCCGCTCCAGGGCGATGGCGATCAGCGCGGCAAAAGTATCCAGCAGCCGCCGCTGTTCCGGGATCAGCAGCAACCGCCGCTGCTCGGGCGCCACGGCCAGCACTCCGCGGGTGCGCAACGGAGCCTTGAGCGGCAGGTACAACAGCGACGCGGCGGGCAGGGTATCGGTACCGAGGCCAGCCGGATCGTTGTGATCGAAACACCATTGGGCGATGGCCAAATCCACTCTCGGCTTGCCCGGGCCGCACCGGCGGCGGCTGCAACCGATCCTCGTCATCCGGCAGCAGCAACCGTGCCTTGACCCGGAAGCTGGCTTCGACGCAGCGTTCGCTGATCTCGATCACCTGCTCGACAGCCAGCGCCCCGGACAGTTCGCGCGACATTTCGTAGAGGTGGCGGGCGCGCTCCTCGCGGGCGGTGGCCACCTGGGCCTGATAGCGGAACCGAGCGGTGAGTTGGCCGACGATCAGGCCCACGATCAGCATCACCGCGAAGGTGAGCAGGTATTGCCAGTCGTGGATCGCGAGCGAGAAGTGCGGCTGCACGAAGAAGACATCGAACGCCGCCACGTTGACGATCGCCGCCAGCACCGCCGGGCCGCGTCCGTATCGAACGGCCACGCCGACCACCGCCAGCAGAAACAGCATGATGATGTTGGCCAGATCGAAATGGGGCCGCAGCGGGATAGCCGCCAGCGCGGTTCCCAGACAGACCAGCAGCGTCGCGCCGTAGCGGCGAGCCGCGAAAGGCAGCACGGTCCGGTCTTCGTCCCCGACCTCGGCGGTCGGGCTGAGGGAACGCTGGGGCACGTCATCCCACGCCAGCGCCAGCAGATCGAGATCCGGGGCCAGCCGGGCCAGTCGTCCGGCGAGCGCTCGCCGCAGCCAACGCCAACGGCCCGGCCGGCCGCGACCGACCACCACCCGGCCCAAGCCGTGCCGGCGAGCGTATTCAACGATGGCCTGGGCGATATCGTCGGTGGCCTGGGTGGCGGTATGAGCGCCGAGATCCTGGGCCAGTTTGAGGGTATGCGAGAATCGTCCGGCGGCGGGCTTCCGGCAGGCGTTGCAGCGCCGGCGTTTCCACGTACAGGGCGTGCCACTCGCAGTCCAGCTTGTCGGCCAGCCGGCTGGCGGCGCGCACCAGCGCATCCGCACCGGCGCCGGGGCCGACACAGACCAGCAGCGCCTCGCGGAGAGGGGCGGCGGTATGCTACCGTCCCGCTGCTGGTAGCTCTGCATCTCGTCGTCCACCCGGTCGGCGATGCGCCGCAGCGCCAGCTCGCGCAGGGCGATCAGGTTGCCCTTGCGAAAGAAGTTCTGAATCGCGCGTTCGGCCTGGTCCGGCAGGTAGACCTTGCCTTCCTTGAGCCGCTGCAGGAGTTCGTCGGGTGGAAAATCGACCAGCACCACCTCATCGGCCTGGTCGAAAACCCGGTCGGTGACCGTCTCCCAGACCCGGATGCCGGTAATGCCGCCGACCACGTCGTTGAGGCTCTCCAGATGCTGGACGTTGACCGTAGTCAGGACATCGATGCCGGCGTCGAGCAGTTCCTCGACATCCTGCCAGCGCTTCGGATGCCGGCAACCGGGGGCGTTGCTGTGCGCCAGTTCGTCGACCAGGATCAGCGCCGGCCGCCGCGCCAGGGCGCCGTCGAGATCGAACTCCCGGAGCACTCGATCCCGATAGGCGCAATTCTTTCAGCGGCAGTAGTTCGAGGCCCTCCAGCAACACGGCGGTTTCCTGGCGGCCATGAGTTTCGACCAGGCCCACCACCACATCCAGCCCTTGCTCGCGCCACTGGCGGGCGGCCAGCAGCATGGCGTAGGTTTTACCGACCCCGGCCGAAGCGCCGAAAAAGATCTTCAGCTTCCCACGACGGGAACGCGCCTCTTCCTGCTTGAGGCGGCTGAGCAACTGGTCGGGGTCCGGGCGCTGGTCAATCACGGGCGGGAGGATCCAGGCGCTCTACAGCCATCCGATCCGTTTGAAGCGGACATACAGCACCCCACAGATCGTGGCGATCAGGAACAGTGCGACCGGATAGCCATACTCCCACTGCAACTCAGGCATGATTTTGAAATTCATGCCCCAGATGCCCACAAGAGCGGTGGCCACGGCAAATATCCCGGCCCAGGCGGCCAACTGTTTGTTCACTTCGCTGTGTTCGATCGCCACCATCGACAAGTTGACCTGGATCGCGATACCGATGGTGTCCCGAATCGCGTCGATGGAAGCGTTGATGCGGGTGAGATGGTCGTACACGTCGCGGAAATATTCCTGCGTACTGGCGCAAATCTGCGGTACCCAGCCGCCATGGAGTTTCGCCATTGCCTCCAGCAGGGGCGCGACCGCGTGCTTGAGCACCATGACCCTGCCCTTCAACTCATACAGTCGCTCAATATTGGAACGTGCCGAACCCTGGTCAAAGATCTGCTTCTCGACGGTTTCCAGCTCCGACTCAAGCGCGTCAACCAAGGGAAAATAGCGATCGACCACGGCGTCCATCAGCGCGTAGAGAACAAAGCCAGCCCCTTGGCTCAGCAGGTGTGGCTCGCGTTCGCAACGGTTGCGGACGCTGAGGAAATTCTGCTGGCTGCGGTTGCGCACCGACAGCACGTAGTTTTTTCCAACGAAGACAGCCACTTCACCGACCGTCAGCGCCCCATCCACGATTTCCAGCGGCTTCATGACGACAAAGAGCGATTCGCCATATTCCTCGATTTTCGGTCGCTGGTGACCATGGCTCGCATCCTCGACGGCCAGTTCGTGCAGGCCGAATTCGAGCTGCATCTCTTCGAGTTCGGCGGGTTCCGCGTCCCGCAGTGCAACCCAGACGAAACAGTCCGGATGGCTGACGTAATCGCTGATTTCGGCGATCGAGATGTCGCGGAGCTTCGTTCCTTCCTGGTAAGCAGTGCAGTTAATCAGCATCGCCAGTCATTCCCCGGAGTAAAATTTGAACAATGCCGCGTTAGCGCGCGTCGCGCAATCAGCGAGCGGCGTCGAGCGCCAGATTGAGTTCGAGCACATTCACTCGTGGCTCGCCGAAAACACCCCACTGGCGATCCTCGGTCTGCTGGGCCGCCAGGGTTCGCACGGTTGCGGGCGCCAGCCCGCGCGCCCGAGCGACGCGCGCCACCTGATACTCGGCGGCGGCCGGGCTGATGTGGGGATCGAGGCCGCTGGCCGAGGCGGTGACCAAATCCACCGGCACTGGCTGGGCGTTGCCCGGATCGGCTTCTCGCAGCGCCTTGACGCGGGACTCCACCGCTTCTTTCAGGGCGGGGTTGAGCGGACCGAGATTGGAGCCGCCGGAGGCTGCCGCGTTGTTGGGATAAGGACTGGTGGCCGACGGCCGGCTCCAAAAGTATTTCGGATCGGTGAAACTCTGGCCGATGAGCCGGGAGCCGACCAGTTTGCCGTCACGTTCGATCAGGCTACCGGCGGCCTGTGCCGGGAACAGGGCTTGGCCGATACCCGTCACCAGCAGGGGGTAGATCAGGCCGGTGATTGCGGAAAGCAGGACGAACAGCGTCACCGCCGGTCGAATCAGGGCTTTCATCATGTATTTCTCCTTGGAAAACTTTGCCTTAAGCAATCAGTGGGGGTGATCCATCGGGCTCCCCTCCTTGGTTAAGGAGGGGTGGCGCAACGCGCTGGGGTGGTTCGCCGCGCCGGTCCAACCACCCCGTCCCTGCGGGACACCCCTCCTTGCCCAAGGAGGGGAAAATGGAAAACCCACTCGAGTTTGAGGTCGTATAAAAACGCCTCTTATACCCAGCCCGCCAGCGAAATCAGCAGATCGATCAGCTTGATACCGATGAACGGGACGGCTACCCACTTAAGGCGGGACAGTTTAAGGCGATTTCCGGAAAAAAGCTTACCTGCTTGACCGCGAAATGGAGCATTGCCGTTCCCCCCTTTAGCAAAGAGGGGTGAGGGGGGATTTGAGCCCCGTGGATTGACGCCGCCGATCAAAATCCCCCCCAACCCCCCTTTTTCAAAGGGGGGAGACAAGGCCTGGTTCGGTATAACCTTTTCAAGAAATCGCCTAAGTCTTTCACTCCGAGAATGATCAAGCCCAAGGAGCGATGATATCGTAGCGATTTACTGACAGACCGGGGGACGGGATGGACCTACGAGGGCGCTGCCAACAAATTCTCACCGTGCTCCGGGAACGGGGCTCGCCATCGATCCGGAAGCTGGCCCAAGCGACGGGGTTGCCGAAAAGTAGTGTGCATCGGTACTGCAAAGGGCTGCGCGAGCGCGCTCGGCAGGCGCCGGAAGCGGAGCTGTGGGAACACGAGCAGGGCGCGCAGTGGCTGCGGGTCTTGGTGGTGGCGGTGCTGTTGGTCTTTGGCCTGAAAGGGGGGGTGGGGGTCGAGCGGATTTCCGAGTTTTTTCATCGGATCCGGCTCGAGCGTTACCTGGCGGTCTCGCCGAGCGCCCTGAGGTCGTTACGCACGCAGATGGAAGCCGTCATCCTGGCCTACTCAGCGGAACAGGAACAGCGGTTCGGTCAAGCGGGGCGTCGGCTGGAGATGATCGCCGGGGCCGACGAGACCTTTTTCGATCAAAAAGTGGTGTTGGTGATGATGGATTTAGTGTCGGGTTACCTGGTGCTGGAAGAGACGGCCGACAATAGAACCTACGCCACCTGGCAGGAACGGGTGCAGGCCGCCATGACGCGGGTGGGCTTGGCGCTCAAATACGTGGTTAGCGATCGGGCCCAGGCCTTGATCAAGCTGGCGCTGACCGGCTTGGGGTGCCCCAGCGTGCCGGATTTATTTCATGCCTTGCGGGATTTAGCCAAAGTGATGGGGGTGAGCCTGAGCTTAAAACTGGCGCAGGTGGAGGAGAAATTGACGCACGCCCGGCAGCAGCTCGGCGTGTTGGAGGCCAAGGGTCACGATACGCACGTCCAACAGCGGTGGCTGGCCCACCTCAGCGCGCAAGCCGAGGGGCTGCGGGCCGATCGAGCGACCTGTCAAAGCACGCTGCAACAGGCCTCCCAGGCCGTGCATCCCTTCACCCTGGCCGAGAGCCAGGCGCAGAGTTCCGCCCAAGTCGAGAGCCGGCTGCACCAAGCCGTGGCGACCCTCAATACCCTCCATGCCGCCCATACGGCGCGCGACAATCAAGCGGCGGTCGCCAAATTCCAGCGCCAAATTCCCGGAATCGCGGCCCTGGTCGATGCGTGGTGGCTCGGGGTGGAACACCGGTTAGCTCCGCTGGCGCTCGACGAACCGACCCAGAGTTGGTTCCAGCAGCAACTGCTCCCCGTCGTCTACTGGCAGGCCCAGGTGGAGAAAACCAAAACCCCCGCCCTGAAAACGGCCTATCAGCAGGCGTTCCGCCAGGCCCAGGCCGCGCTCCTGCAGCACCCCCTCACCGCGACGGTGACGCCGCCCGCGTTGGAAACCTACCACGCCTGGGCCCGCGACCTCGCCGGGCCATTCCAGCGGGCGTCCTCGGCCGTCGAGGGCCGGAATGGCTATCTGTCCCAACTGAATCATTGCGCCAGAGGCACGCCGACCCAACGCCTGAAGGTGATGACCGTGATTCATAACTTCGACCTCAAACGCGCCGATGGAACCACCGCCGCCGAACGCTTGTTTAGAACGTCCTTCCCGGACTTGTTTGACTGGATGGTGGAACGGATGGCCCCCTTGCCCGTGCCCCGAAAGCCAAGAACACCGGCAAAATTTAACCCATTGAAATTACTAACTGTCCCGGCTTAAGTGGATACCCAACGGGACGACCATGCCGCCCAGACCGTAGATCAACAGGTTGCGCCGTAGCAGCACCGCCGCGCCCAGCGGCCGGTACTTGACGCCTTTCAGCGCCAGCGGGATGAGAAAGATGATGATCAGGGCATTGAAAATCACCGCCGACAGGATCGCCGAGGCCGGGCTGGCGAGGCCCATGACGTTGAGCGCCGCGAGCTGCGGATAGGTGGTAACGAAGGCCGCCGGGACGATGGCGAAATACTTGGCAATATCGTTAGCGACGCTGAACGTAGTCAGCGAACCGCGCGTCATCAACAGTTGCTTGCCGGTCTCGACGATCTTGATCAGCTTGGTCGGGTTGGAGTCCAGGTCCACCATGTTGCCGGCTTCCTTGGCGGCCTGGGTGCCGGTGTTCATCGCCACCGCCACGTCGGCCTGCGCCAGCGCCGGCGCGTCGTTGGCGCCGTCGCCGGTCATCGCCACCAGCCGGCCCTCGGCCTGATGCTGGCGGATCAGCGCCAGCTTGGCTTCCGGTGTCGCCTCGGCGAGGAAGTCATCCACCCCGGCCTCGGCGGCGATGGCGGCGGCAGTCAGCCGGTTGTCGCCGGTGATCATCACCGTCTTGATTCCCATCCGCCGCAGTTCGGCGAAGCGCTCCTTGATGCCGCCCTTGACGATGTCCTTGAGTTCGATGACGCCGAGAACTTTCGCGTTGTCGGCGACCACCAGGGGCGTACTACCCCGGCGGGCTACCTCGTCCACGGCATGGGCGACAGCATCCGGGAAGCTGCCGCCGAGAGATTCAACATGCCGGCGAATCGCGTCCGCCGAACCCTTGCGAATCTGCCGGCTATTGAGGTTCACGCCGCTCATCCGGGTTTGGGCCGAAAAGTGGATAAAGGTGGCGCCGAGGGCGTGAATATCCCGCTCCCGTAGATTGAAGCGTTGCTTAGCGAGAATGACGACACTGCGTCCCTCCGGCGTCTCGTCGGCCAGGGACGCGAGTTGGGCAGCATTGGCCAGGGCGTGCTCGATCACGCTGGGGGCCGGTAGAAACGCCGCCGCCTGCCGATTGCCGAGGGTGATGGTGCCGGTCTTGTCGAGCAGCAACACGTCCACGTCGCCCGCCGCTTCCACCGCCCGGCCGGAGGTGGCAATGACATTCGCCTGCATCAGCCGGCTCATGCCAGCCACGCCGATGGCCGACAGCAGTCCGGCGATGGTGGTGGGAATCAGGCAAACCAACAGGGCGACGAGTACGGTGATCGACACCGGTGAACCGGCTTTCGCCACGGTCCACGCTGAACAGCGAGTACGGCAACAGCGTCACCGTCACGCTGAGGAAGATGATCGTCAGCGCCACCAGTAGGATGGTGAGTGCGATCTCGTTCGGCGTTTTCTGGCGCTTGGCTCCTTCCACCATGGCGATCATGCGGTCGATAAAAGCCTCACCAGGATTGACCGTCACGCGGACCACGAGCCAGTCGGACAGCACGGTAGTGCCGCCGGTGACGGCGCTGAAGTCGCCGCCGGACTCCCGGATCACCGGGGCGGACTCGCCGGTGATGGCGCTCTCGTTCACCGAGGCGACGCCCTCGATCACCTCGCCGTCGGCCGGAATCATGTCGCCGGCCTCCACCAACATCACATCGCCGCGCCGCAACTCGGTGCCGGGCAACAAATCTATTGGAGCGCCGTAGCGCGGCTCCCGCAGCTTCTTGGCCACGACGGTCTTCTTGGCGCCGCGCAGAGACGCCGCCTGAGCCTTGCTGCGGCCCTCGGCCAGCGCTTCGGCGAAGTTGGCGAACAGCACGGTGAACCACAGCCACAGAGCCACAGCGAGAATGAAACCGGCCGGGGCCTCGCCCTGACCGCCGAGAGCCTGCGCCCACAGCACCGTGGTCAGGATGCTGCCGACATAAACCACGAACATCACCGGATTGCGCCATTGCAGCCGGGGGTCCAGCTTCTTGAAGGCATCGACGATGGCGGGCCGCGCCAGCGCCGGGTCGAACAGGGTTAGGGTTTTACGCGACATTGATTTTCTTCTCTCCCTCAGTGGCCAGCCCACAGCAGCAAATGCTCGACCACCGGCCCCAGGGCCAGCGCGGGGACATAGTTCAGCAAGCCAATCAGCAGGACCGTGCCGATCAGCAGCGCGACGAACAGCGGCCCATGGGTTGGCAGCGTTCCTGCCGACACGGCGATGCGCTTCTTCGCCGCCAGCGAGCCGGCCATCGCCAGCACCGGCACGATGACGCCAAAGCGGCCGAACCCCATGGCGATGGCCAACATCACGTTATAGAAGGGGGTGTTCGCCGAGAGGCCAGCAAAGGCGCTGCCGTTGTTGTTAGCGGCCGAAGTGAAGGCATAGAGAATTTCCGAGAAGCCATGCGCTCCCGGATTGAGGATGCCAGCCCGGCCGCTGGCGGTCGTCACGGCGATGGCGGTTCCGGCGAGCACCAGGAGCGGCGTCGCCAGAATGGCGAGGGAAACCATCTTCATCTCGAAGGATTCGATCTTCTTGCCCAAATATTCGGGGGTGCGGCCGATCATCAGGCCGGCGATGAAGACCGCCATGAGGGCGAACACCAACATGCCGTAAAGTCCCGAACCGACCCCGCCGAACACCACTTCGCCCAGTTGCATCAGGACCAGCGGCGCCATCCCGCCGAGCGGGGTGAACGAGTCGTGCAGGGCAATGACCGCGCCGCAGGAAGCCGCAGTGGTGAGGGTGGCGAACAGGCCCGAGTCGGCAATGCCGAAGCGGGTTTCCTTGCCTTCCATGTTACCGCCCGCCTGGGTCGCGCTGGCGACCTGATCGACCCCGGCGGCGGCGAACCGCGGGTTACCCTGTTGCTCGAACGCGATCGCCGCGACCGCCATGACCACGAACAGGATGGTCATGGCGGCGAGCACGGCCCAGCCCTGGCGGACATCGCCGACCATGCGGCCGAAGGTGTAGCACAGCGCGCCCGGAATCAGAAAAATCGCCAACATCTGAAAAAAGTTGGTCAACGGCGTCGGATTCTCGAAGGGATGTGCTGAATTGGCGTTGAAGAAACCGCCACCGTTGGTGCCGATCATCTTGATCGCTTCCTGCGAGGCAACCGGCCCCATGGCGAGAGTTTGCGTCTGGGCGGCATCCACGGTCGTGAGGTTTCGATAAGCATCGAAATTTTGAATCACGCCCTGGCTCACCAGAAACACCGCGAACACCAGCGCCAGCGGCAACAGCACGTAAAGCGTGATCCGCGTCAGATCGACCCAGGCGTTGCCGACGCTTTGCGCCGTGTGGTGAGCGAAACCACGAATTAGAGCGATAGCCACGACGATGCCGGTCGCCGCCGACAGGAAATTTTGCACGGTCAGAGCGAGCATCTGCGTGAGATAACTCATCGTCGCCTCGCCGGCGTAGCCCTGCCAGTTGGTGTTGGTGACGAAACTGACGGCGGTATTGAACGCCGAATCGGGGCTGACGTTGGCGAACTGCTGGGGGTTGAGCGGCAGCCAGAGCTGAAGCCGCTGCAGGGCGTAAACGGCGAGCACGCCCAATCCGTTGAACAGCAGCAGGGCGAGAGTGTATTGCCGCCAATTCATCTCTTCGTTCTGGCGGATGCCACCGAGCCGATAGATCACCGACTCGATGGGACCGCCGAGGCGCAGCGCCACGCTGGCGCGGCCTTCCATCACTCCCGCGATGTAGGCGCCGAGCGGCTTGACCAGGGCCAGAAGAACGAGCAGATACAGCCCGAGCAGCAACCAGGCGTGCGGGGTCATCACAAGTCCTCCGCCATGAACAGGGCGACGACGAGATAGACCAGCAGCCCAACCGAGACGAGACCACTGAGAATGTAGAGCCAGCTCATTTCGCATCTCCCAGTTTTGCACAGCCGGCCGCGAGACCGGTAATCAGAACAAGATCACCGCTCCGTCCCAGGACGAGCAGGCCATTCGCGAGTTTGAAGGCGCTCATGTCAACGCCTTTGGGCCAGCTTCGCGCAGATTTCGATGATTCCGGTCATCAACAGGAATAACAACAGGACAACCGCCAGCATGAATAGATCGTCCATGGCGCACCTCCACATAACAATTCGGATGTTGCGGAGCATAGGCGGATGACTGAAAAAACGGGGTAAAAATAAGGTGGCGCCCCGTAAAGAAGATGTAAATACCGGGCGCGGGGAAGGCGACGCCGAACCTGCTAGACTCCCGGAAAACCGCTTTGGAGACCCCCTGGCCATGCAACCAGAACCCGGAACAGCTTCCTCCGCCAACCCCAAACCCCACCGTTTTCCCTGCGCGCAGTGTGGCGCCTCGCTCGAATACGCACCGGGCGCCGACACGCTGCGCTGCACCTATTGCGGCCACGAGAATCCTGTTCCCGGCTCCACCGCGCCGATTTTAGAGCAGGATTTTCGGCAAACGCTGCGCGTGTTAGCGACAACCACGGCGACTCGTGAAAGTATCACCGTCCACTGCGACCCCTGTGGGGCGTCCTACACCTTCGATGCCGCCACGCACGCCGGGCTGTGTCCGTTCTGCGGCGCGCCGGCGGTGGCGAAAACCGAGCAGCACCGCCAATTACAGGTGCAGGCGCTACTGCCCTTCAAAATCAGCCACGATCAGGCCCGCGCCGCATTCCGACAATGGCTCGGCGGGCTGTGGTTCGCACCGGGCAAACTCAAGGATTATGCCCGCAACGACGCCAATCTCGGGGGCATGTACGTGCCTTACTGGACCTACGATGCCGATACCACCACGACGTATCAGGGCCAGCGCGGCGACGACTATCAGGTTCAGGAAACCTACCGCGCCATCGAAAATGGCCAGGAAGTCGAGCGGGTCCGCATCGTCACCAAAACTCGCTGGACACCGGCGGCGGGCCGGGTCTCCCGGTTTTTCGACGACGTGCTGGTACTGGCCAGCCACTCGCTGCCGCGCGCGGTGACCGAACGGCTGGAACCCTGGGATCTGGAAAACCTGACGCCCTATCAGGAGGCATACCTGAGCGGCTTTCGCGCCGAGATGTATCAGGTGGAACTGGATAAAGGATTCGAGCACGCCCAGGAAATCATGGCCCCCATCATCCGCCGCGACATCGAACGCGACATCGGCGGCGACCACCAGCGTATCCACGCCGCCGACACCCACTACGGCGAAATCCGCTTCAAGCACATTCTGTTGCCGGTGTGGATGTCGGCATTCCGCTTCCGCGACCAGATTTACCGCTTCGTGGTCAACGGCCGCACGGGGGAAGTCCAGGGCGAGCGGCCCTACAGCCCGTGGAAGATCGCTTTCGCCATCCTGTTGGCGGCGGCGCTGATCGGCGGCGGTTTGGCAGCTTGGCAAGCACTGCACGGAGGCTGATGGCGGACGGCGCTATACGGAGGCTGATGGCGGACGGCGCTATACGGAGGCTGATGGCGGACGGCGCTATTGAAAGCGGCCCGGCGCCTCCCGATAATGCCGCGTCCTGGTCGTCCGACCCTCCCCTCCGCGAGTCCCCGCCGTGTCCGTCCTGCTGCAAACCACCCTGTTGCTGCTCCTCTCCAACCTGTTCATGACCTTCGCCTGGTACGGCCATCTCAAGAACCTGCTTGGTTACCCCTGGTACGTGGCGGCAGTGGCGAGCTGGAGCGTCGCTCTTTTTGAATACCTGTTGCAGGTGCCGGCCAACCGCATCGGCTTCACCGCTTTCAGCGTATCGCAGCTCAAAATCCTGCAAGAAGTCATCTCGCTCACGGTGTTCGTACCGTTCGCCGTGCTGTACCTGAACCAGCCGCTCAAGCTGGATTATCTGTGGGCGGGGCTGTGCCTGATCGGCGCGGTGTACCTCATTTTTCGCTCGTAGCCGGCGGTGGTTCGGGGCCGGCGGTTCCCAGTTCCAGCGTGTAAGCCAACAGCGCCAGCAACCCGACGCCGACCGCCCAGCCGATCAGTTGCCAAGCCCAGATCGAGGGCATGCCGAACAACCAGCTTGCCGGTTGGTTGGGGTTGCCAAACAGGGTATTGCCGAGCACCGCGCCGGGTCCGGCGGCGAACAGCAACCAGAGCAGCGTCAGCACCGCGACCGGCCAGACCCAGCGCCGCTTGCGCGCCGGCAGCGCCGCCTGCTCGGCCAGCCAGCGATGGCATTCCGCCTTGCGCTCGACATCATCGCGGGTCACCAGCGACACCCCGACCGCCACGGTAAAGTTCGCCAGCAGGCCCCAAGCCGCAGCGTGGACGGTCAGCGGCCAGCGGCCCCAGGCATCGATGCCGAACCCGCGCAGCCCGACCGCTTCGGTCAGCGTCACCGCCAGCAACCCCACCAACAGGCCCGCGGTCACGCCCTGCCGGGTCAGAAACGACCAGTAACACACCGCCGCCAGGGCCGGCGCCATTTGCAGGCCGTAGGACACCGCCAGCCCGCCCAGCAACGCCAGCGCATCGGCGGAAACGCTCGCCACGCCCAGCGCCAGCATCACCACTCCCACCACACCCATCCGACCGACGAATTTCAGGGTGTGGTCGTCGGCGCCGGGCAGCAGGAAGCGCTGGAACAGATCGTAGGCGATCAAGCCGCCGGCGGTGGCCATGTAGCAGGACGCGGTGGATTCCATCGCGGCCAGCGCCGCCAGCGCCAGCAACCCCACCAACCAGGGCGCGGCATCGCCGAGCAGCTTGATCAGTTGCGGCACTAACAGATCGCGCCCGCCCGGCAGATCCAGCAGATCGCGGTGCTCCAGTGCGTCCGCCAGCACCGGATTGACCAGATCGGGATGCGCGGCCAGGAATGTCCGGTCGGCGCCGAGAAAATGACCGCCGATACCCTGGATGGCGGTGAACACCATCAGAATCAGCCCCATGACCAACGCCGAGGCCCAAACCTGCTGGGCCGCGAAGGAAGACCGGCGGCTGGCGAACGCCAGCATCGAGAACGCCGGCGAAACCTGGATGCCCATCAGCGCGATCAAATAGGTCAGGATCATCGTCCCGGTCCAGGGTCCGCCGGCCGCCTGAGAACCATCGCGTACCCACTGGATCGCGCCGGGAATGGCGAGATAGTGGCTGTAACCGTCTGGGGTCCGAACCGGATCATCTTGCGCCAAGGCGATCACGCCGGCGATGAACCGATCCCAGCCACCGACGTAGTGCAGCGTCAGCAGGCCGATGGCGACGATACCGGCGGCCAGCAACGGCAATTGCAGCGCATCCACCCAGGCCACGGTGCGCAACCCGCCGGAGGCGACGTAGCTGACCACCACGCTAGCCAGCACCCACATCCCGAACTGCACGCCCAGCAGCCCGTCGGTGAGCACGTTGAACAGAAAACCGGCGGCGCGCAGTTGCAGGCCGATGTAGGGCACCGAGAAGAACAGCGCCACCCCGACCACCAGCACTCGCAGCAAATCGGAACGGAAATACCAGGCCAACATCGCGCCGGGCGTGACGAAGCCGTAGCGCCGGCCTAGCAGCCATTGCCGTTTGAGAAACAGGATGCCGGTCAGCGGGATGGTCAGGGCGTAGAACGAGGCGTAGGCGTACTGCCAGCCCTCGGTATAGGTCAGGCCGGGATGACCGATGAAAGTCCAGCCGGAGAAGCAGGTGGCGGTCGCCGTCAGGGTGAACAACAGCGGCGACAGTCGGTTGCCCGCGAGGAAATAATCGGTGGCCGTGCGCGCCCGCCGGGCGCCGACGATGCCCCAGACGATGCAATAGGCCCAATACAGGATCATGCAGCCGAAGATCCAGGCGATCTTCGGCGTGATGCCGGCAGTTTCGGTCATGGATTGCGGTTTCTCCTCTGCATACTGAATAAAGTAGCGAATCCAGCTCTCCACCGCCCGCGCCCATCGCAGGCGCCCGAGCGTCCATTCATCGCGGATGCTCGGGGACGCCATCCAAGGTTGCGACTGGCGGCATTTTAAGGTACTTTTAGAAACAAGGAGATGGCATTCCTCCTCTAACCGCCGTAACGGCTGATGATGCCTACTGACTTCCTCGGGAACAGGAAGCTGGAGGCGTATTTCGGTAGTTCCCCGCCTCCCCCGTCTTCCCCGCTTTGCTGCTTCATCCCGAGCCACGCAACGACATCGATCCACGCGGGATGACATGGGTTTCTACGCCTTTCTTGCCATCGGCATCGGCGCCGCATCGGGCGCCTGGCTGCGCTGGGGCTTGGGTCTTTTGCTCAATCCCGTATTCCCCACGCTGCCGCTCGGGACGCTAGCCGCGAATCTGCTGGGCGGCTTCCTGATGGGGATGGCCATGCACCTCCTGACTCAACACGCCATCCTCGCCCCCGAACTCCGCTTGGCCATCACCACCGGCTTTCTGGGCGGCCTCACCACCTTCTCCACCTTCTCGGCGGAAACCGTCACCTTGCTGCTGCGTGAGGAATACCTCTGGACCCTGGCGATTGTGATGATTCATGTCATCGGTTCGGTCACCATGACGCTGCTGGGGATTCTAGCCATGAAACTGCTGACTACGGCGGGGTTATCATGAAGGGGACCTATCTGAAGTTCTACGTCCACGAGCATCGCCGGCACCATGGCATTTTGCTGTATGAATGGCTGCTGGAGCGCGCCAAGAAACTGGGTATCCACGGCGGCTCGGCGTTCCGCGCCATCGCTGGTTTCGGCCGGCACGGCGTCCTGCACGAAGATCACTTTTTCGAGTTGGCGGGCAACCTGACCGTGGAAGTCGTGTTCGTGGTCAGCGACGAGGAAGCCACGCAACTCCTGGAGTTGATCGAACAGGAGAAGGTTCGTGTTTTTTACGTGAAGACGGTGGCCGAATACGGCATGATCGGTGGAGAGTAGGCGATGACCGATATCGTTCGCTAGTTGCGAGGAGGAACCGATTTGATGAAATCCATCCTGGCCTTACCCGCCACCGTCTGGCTGCTGGGGCTGGTCAGTCTGATGAACGACTCGGCCAGCGAACTGCTATATCCCTTGGTGCCGCTGTATTTGGCTTCGGTGCTGATGGCTGGCCCCAAGGCGCTGGGGATCATCGAAGGGATCGCCGAGGCGACCAGCAGCCTGCTGAAGCTGTTCGCCGGGGTGCTGGCCGACAAAACCGCCTCGACCAAGCCCTGGGTGGTCGGCGGTTACAGTCTCGCCGCCGTGGCCCGCCCAATGATGGCTTTTGCCGCTTCCTGGCCGATCCTGCTGGCGCTGCGCTTCGCCGACCGCGTAGGCAAAGGATTACGCACTTCGCCACGCGATGCCCTGCTGGCGTCGTCCGTGGCCCCCGCGCAACGGGGTTTGGCGTTCGGCTTGCACCGGGCGATGGACAACGCGGGTGCAGTGATCGGACCGCTCGTGGCGACCCTGTTGCTGGCGCTCCATCTGCCGCTGCGCGATATTTTTCTGTGGACCGCCGTACCGGGGGCTATCGCCATCGCGCTGGCCCTCTGCATCCGGGAACCGTCCCGTGTCGGAAAAGCGCCGCCCGCCCCGTTCAGTTGGACGCTCCAAGGTTTCCCAACCGCCTTCAAACACTATCTGTTGGTGCTGGCGCTGTTCACCCTGGGCAACTCGTCCAACATGTTCCTGCTGCTGCGCGCCAGGGAACTGGGCCTGCCCGATGTATCAGATTCCCTTGCTGTGGGCGATGGTTTCGACCGTGGCGATGCTGTTTTCCACGCCGCTGTCGGCGCTGTCCGACCGCCTGGGCCGGAAACGGCTGATTCTCTCCGGCTGGGCCATCTACGGCGTGTTCTATCTGATTCTGGGCTTGAATGGCGGACAGACCTGGCTGTTGTGGCCGTTGTTCGCTGGTTACGGCCTGTTCCTGGCGGCGACCGAGGGCGCGGAAAAGGCCCTGGTCGCGGACTTGGCGCCCGCCGCCCTGCTGGGCACCGCTTACGGCTGGTTCAACCTGACGGCGGGATTGTTGCTGTTGCCGGCATCCCTGCTGTTCGGCTGGTTGTGGCAGAGCGCCGGTCCCGCGCTGGCGTTCGGCGTCGCGGCCAGTTGCGCGTTGCTGGCCGCCCTGCTGCTGCATTACTGGGTGATGCGGGAGGCAATCCCGGTCGCCGCCGGGGAGAAGCCGCACACCGACTCCTCTGACCAATGACAAGCGAAGGCACAGCTCAAAAATACACTCGTAATCCAATCGCGAACTCGTGGGTTCCTTCCAGATAACGCCAATCCGCTTCGAGCGATAAATCCCGTCCAAGCGCCAGATTCTGTTGCAGCGCCGCTCGTAGCGCCGTGCCGGTTTCGCCCAAGCGGTAATCGAGCCACGTCGCGCCGGCCAGCACTTTCCAGCCGGGCGCCGGTTGCAACATCGCCCCGACTGTCAATCCCAGCCCGGCGCGATAATCGCCGGCGAACCCATTTCCGTAGTCGAATTCCAGCCCCGGCAACGCGAACCACACCGTCCGCCACGGTCCGCGGGTTTCCGCCGCCAAGCCCAATCCGCCGCTGAGATTGAACGCGGCGCAATCGCGGCAGTCCGGCCGGGGATACGGCTCCCAACCAGCGTGAAGCCGCCAGGACGGTCGCGGGGTTAGCGCGTTGACCGGCGGCAGCGAGGTAATGTCGAGCAGCGTCAGTCGGTCGAGCGTCAGCCGGCTATTATCCTCGTACCAGCGGACCGCGATGCTCAGCAACTCAATCTGGGCATCGGGCGTGTAACCGGCATCAGGCTCCAGCAGATCGTGATAGCTGGCCCGCGCGTTTAGTTCGAAGAATGTCGTCCCGTCTCGCTGGCCCAGACCGATGCCGACCCGCCGCGAAGCGTGGCCGGTTTCCGGCTGAGTGGCGTAAGGTTCGACCGCAACCGGCGCGGCGGCGACCACCAACCGGTTGCGGGCGATTAGCAACCGATGCGCAACTTCATCCGCCGACGGTTCGGCATCCTTCCTACCCGTGCCGGCCCGGCGATGCTGGCGTTCGTCCAGGGCAAGTTCCAGCAGCAGCGCGCGCCGTTCCGGGGCAAGCCGGGCAAACTCGGACCCGATGGCGACCGCCGGCTCATTCCGCAAGCGTCGCGCCAGCCGCCGCTCGCGGACGGTCAGCGCCTGATAGCGGCGGTTGATGCTCGTTCCGCGCGCCGGGCGGGCGGTCACCTCTTCCACCAAACCCGGCTGTCGGGTCAACAGCCGAATCGTGTCGGCCGGCAACGTCCAGAGCGCAAACTCGTCACTCAGCCGCAACTCCGGGTCGGCGGCCTCCAGCAACGTCAGCAACTGCCAGGCGCAGTTCTCCCGGAAAAAATAGTAATCGAACTCGATGCCGCGCAGTTCCCAGACGTGTTCCAGCAGGCGTTTCAGTTGCGGCGCGCTCAACTTCAGCCGATATTCCCAGATGTCGCGACTTTCCAGATCACTGTACGTCCGCACCAACTTGTAATAGGGCTGGATGTCGAACTTGCCCTTGAACCGGCCGGCGATGCCATCCACCGCATACATCAGCACGCTGCTGTTGGAATCGTCGGCGGCGTAGTTGATGGCGTAGGCCAGCAACCGGGTCTGTTCGGTCTGACCGCGCCGGTCCAACCGCAACAGGGTATGGCCAAACAGCGAGGCGGGATTGTTCAGATAAGCCGAGGCGAACACCAGCGTCGCTGATTCCGCGCTCAATTCGCGGAACCAGCGCTGGAAACGCTCGCAGTTTTGTGGCGGCAGGCGACGGTCGTCGAAGTCCAGTTGCGCTTTCAACCAGCGATAACGAGCGACGAAGGCGCACTGTGCCGGCTGCGGCTCGCCACCGACTGGATCGGTGACAAAAAAGGCCCGCAGGGTGGCGGCGAGTTCCGCGCGAGGATCAGTTTTGCCCGTTGGGGCCAGAAAGAAGCGCGAATCGTCAGCGTCGCTGACCGCACCTGCGGCGGCGGGCCGGTAATGCAGCAGCGTTCGCCACTCGCGCCGGCTGGCCAAATCGGCGGCCTCGGCGCGGCCCAACAGGTCGACTAGATAGGCCGGATCGGCGTGGGCGTTCGCCGCCCCGATGTGAATGCCGAGCAGCAGAACGCCCGTCAGGCGCGAAATTGGAATGATGGGTGGTTCAGTTCAAGGTCAGCCGCTGGCCGAACCGTGGGTCGGCTCGCATTTCCCGGTTCAACGCCGTCAGCATCTCGGTGGCGGTGGTCCGGTCATTCGGGAACAGCACGGTAAATTTGTCCCGGGTCAGGGCGAAGAACGCCGGCTGACGGCCTGGCTCGACCTCCAGCAGCGTTGCCAGCGAGCCAAGATATTCACCTTGGCCGGCCGCCATGTCGTTTTTCAGCCGTTCCAGATTAACGCTGGCGAATTCGGTGACCTGCTGCCGGCGATCCTGAAATCCGGCGCTGCTCGAACCGCCACTCGAGGCGCTGGAACCGGAGCTGGGATCGGTGACCACGGTGCAGGCGCCGACACTCAAGCCCAGGGTGGCCATTAAGGCAACATTCAGCAATGATTTCATAATGAGTTTCTCGGATAGCAGACTCAAACCCCGAGCGCCAAGATAGTGACGCTCGATTAGACTGTCAATTTAGCCGGCAAGCGGCGATGGCTTCGTTTAAGCTTAACGGAAACCGCATCCGCTCGGCGCCTCCACCCCAGAGGATACGCCCCCATGAAAAGCCATTTCTCGCTGATCCTGCTGTCCACCCTGCAATGCAACGCCGACTGCGAATACTGCTTCGAGAACAAGACCGCCGACCGGCTGACGCTCGACCGACTGGGCGAGCTGATCCGCAAGGTGCTGGACTACATGGTGGAAAAATCGCTGGCCTCGCTGACCATTTACTGGCAGGGCGGCGAGGCGATGCTGCTGCCGCCGAACTGGTACGAACAGGCTAACGAACTGATTCAGCGCGAGGCCGAGGCGCGCGGCAAACAAGTATTCCACAGCCTGCAAAGCAACATGCTGACCTATAGCTCCCGCTGGAACAAGGTGATCGCCGAGATGTTCGGCAACAGCGTCGGCACCTCGCTGGACTACCCCAACCTGCACCGCAAGCTGCTGGGCCAGGGGCCGGAAAGTTACAACGAAATCTGGGGTCGGCGGGTACGGGAAGCGCGGGCGGCGGGCATCGAGGTGCAGGTCATCGCCGTGCCCAATCAGGCCACGCTGGAGATCGGCGCCGAGCGGTTTTACACCCATTTCGTGGATGAGCTGGGCATCACCGAGTTCCAGGTCAATACCCCGTTTCCCGGCGGCGAGGCGACCACCGCCAAGCAAGAACTACCCGTGGCGGACGTGGACCAGCTCAGCCGCTTCTATCTGGACCTGGCCGACGTCTGGCTGGAACGCGGCCGCCGCGAGGGGGTGCGGGTTGGCCCGTTCGATGCTCTGCTCCAGCATTTCAGCCACGAGCCGGCGACCCTGCCCTGCATCTGGGGCGAGAACTGCGCCAACGCCTTGGTCTCGATCGACGCTCGCGGCTACGTAGCCCAGTGCGACTGCTGGGTGACCAGCTACCCGGATTACCACTACGGCAACATCTTCGAGTGCGACAGCTTCGGTGAACTGCTGAAAAATAGTCCAGCGCGTCAGAAGTTCAACGAGCGGCCCATTCAACTCATCCAGCGCGATTGCCTGAGCTGCGACTATCTCTCGCTCTGCCACGGCGGTTGCCCGGTGCGGACCTACACGGTTCACGGCACGCTGTTCGAGAAGGACCCCTACTGCGAGTTGTACAAGGCCCTGTTCGGGCGGCTGGAGCGGGCGTCGCGGGAACTGGCGCGGGATGCGGTGGCGGCGCGCGGCGTCGCGGCCTGAGCGGTCTCATCTCGCATGGCATCCCGAAATATTCCACGTGGAATAAACGCCCACGTGATTTTTCCACGATCGATTGTCGTGTGGCCTGGAAACCAGGGCGCGAAACCAACTGGTGAATATCCGATTTCAGTTGGTATTCAGTTAAAATGACCTAACTTTGATAGGCTTTTTCGCCGCCTCTCCAGTCCGACCCGGCTCGAATCTGCGCATCATCACCGATGATCAGGAGGATAACTTTCCGTGAAGAAACCAGATTTTTTGTTGGCAACAATCCTGAGTTGTATTTTGACCGCTCCCGCATGGGCGGCTGAACCGCCAAAATCCGACCCCGTCATCGAGGACATCAAGGCGGTCCTGCGCCAGCATGATGAGGCCATGAACAAGCAGGACCTCAAGGCACTGATGGGGTTCTACACCGACGACCCCAACGTGGCGTTGATAGGCACGGGTCCCGGCGAGTTTTGGAAGGGCAAGGCGGCGGTGGAAGAAACCTACAAGGAGTTCTTCAAAGACTTCAAGGCCGGCTCGCTAAAGCATGAATGTCCGGATGTCTCCGGCGGGTATGACGGTAACATCGCCTGGCTGGTGGCGTCCTGCAACATGCAGGACACTTTTCTGGACGGACAAGCGCGCGAGTACGCGCTCAATGTGTCGGCCGTGCTGAAGAGGGAAAAGGCTGGCTGGCGTTTCCAAACTCTCCACTTTTCCAACCTGACGAGCGACGATGTGCCACCGCCCGAGGACGACGGCAGCCCGGCGACGGAAGGCGAAAAGCCGGCAGTGGTTCCCGCGCCGGCTCAACCCCCAGTGGGAGAAGAACCAAAATGACTGACCACGATGACGAGCAACGAAACGACACGATACCCAACACCCTCGACGAGGAACCGGCCGGGCAGGAACGACGCGAGTTTCTGCGCAGTTTGGGTAAGTGGTCGCAGGCGGTGATCGGCGGGGTACTGGTAGGTGACGCACTAACCACTTCCGAACCCGCCGAAGCATGGTACAACCGGGGCGGCTGGGGCAACCGGGGCGGCGGCTGGGGCAACCGGGGTGGAGGTTGGTATAACCGGGGGGCGGTTGGTACAACCGGGGTGGCGGCTGGGGCAACCGGGGTGGAGGTTGGTGTAACCGGGGCGGTTGGTGCAACCGGGGCGGCGGCTGGGGCAACCGGGGCGGCGGTTGGGGCAACCGGGGCGGTTGGGGCAACCGGGGCGGCGGCTGGGGCAACCGGGGCGGCTGGGGCAACCGGGGCGGCTGGGGCAACCGGGGCGGCTGGGGCAACCGGGGCGGCGGCTGGGGCAACCGAGGCGGTGGCTGGCACAACCGGAGCCGCGGTTGGAACGACTGAAACGGTTGGGGCAACAAGTAATCGACCGCCATGGTTATCGGCCGGAGGGTGAATTCGGCAGCGCTCCCATGCAAAGCATGGGAGCGCTGCCCCAGACGCTCCGCGTCCTCCGCTGGAGTTCCTGACACAGAGGCGTTTTTATACAGCTTCTGACCCGGGCGATCTCCAGGTATTTCTCTCCCTGATAAGGAGCAACAGTGTCGGTCTACCCCACCCGATCCAAAACCGACGGTTGACCGATGTCCTGTCAGTTTGCGATCCAATTCGCTCTGGGCGCGATAGGATCCCCGCCTATAATCAACTTCAACACGACCTGTGGGTCGCGCTGTTGCTGGCGTTGATCGCTCGCAGCCCGGGCGCGTAGTCGCTGGACGCTTGGCTGGAGCGGCATGCCGCTCGCTCCAGCGCATGGGCAAAAACGCTGGAGCAACGCTCGTAATCGCGGCTTTCGCCCTGCTCCTCACGCTCGACGGTACGCACCCCACAGGTTGCTCCTCATCACTTGTGCGAGCACCCGTCATGGCATCCTCTGATTCACTGATCGACTTGCTGGCGCGCTGCGCGCTGCACGACCGACGCGCCTTTGAAACCCTGTACCAGCAAGCGTCGCCGACCCTGTACGGTCTGTTGTTGAAACTGACGCGCGACCGCGAACTGGCCGCCGACCTGTTGCAAGAAGGTTTCGTGCGTATCTGGCAACACGCCGACGATTACCGACCCCACCTCGGTCAACCGCTCACCTGGATGGGTACTATCGTCCGCCGGCTGGCCATCGACCGACTGCGGCGCAGCGACCACCGACGGCGGGGGGAACTGAACGACGAAGGCTGGGCGCAACTGGCCGACGACGGGCCAGGGCCTGAGGAGCAGTTGCACGCCGCGCGAAGCGACGCTGCAATCGCCCGCTGTCTGGACACACTGGACCCGGAGCCGCGCCGCGCCGTGTTGCTGGCCTATTTCGAAGGCCTGACCCACGATGCCATCGCCCAATGCCTGGATCGCCCGCTGGGCACGGTCAAGGCTTGGGTCCGGCGCAGCCTGCTCCGTCTGAAAACCTGTCTGGAAGCACCATAAGCATCCACACTCCTCAGGGCCTTGCGGTCGTTGAAATTGTCCGAACCGACATTCGTTCGCCCCGTGGGATGATCTGACCGAGAGCAACGACAGAAGTCGGTCCCTTTGCCAACGCCGCCAGGCCGCGCTCCAGTCGGCGTCTCGGCCTTCATGGCCGACCATCGCCGCGATCGATGACTCGACCGGCTCCCGCCAATACCCCCATCCGGGCCATAATTGACCTACAATCCGCTAGGTACCCGGATATGCCAGGGAACTGAAATCAGGCTTGGACGCAGATCCGCGATTGCTCCCCGCAGGCAAACTTTGAACCAGGGCGACCGTCCGGTCTGGATTTTGAGGTGGATGCCGTTCCCAAATGCGGAGTAGCCAGCTATTTCGATACCTGGCTCGGGGTTATATTGACTCTCTACTGTTCGTAACCAACCCACAACCATACACATGCTTAGCCTGATCCTCTGGGTTCCATTTTTCGGAGCGGTGTTGGTCGCCCTGCTGCCGACGGCCCAACATCGATTCATCCGAGGTTTGGCCCTGTTGCACGCCGGGCTGGCCTTGGTGTTGTCCTGGAGCCTGCTCGCCCAGTTCGATCAGAGCACGGCGGCCATCCAGTTCGTGGAACAGGTGGTCTGGAGTTCCACCATCGGCGTGTCCTACGCACTGGGGGTCGACGGGCTGTCCCTACCGATGGTGTTGTTGAGCACCCTGCTGGTTCCCGTGGCGCTGCTGGCCTCGGATGGGATCAAAACCGGGGTGAAGGGCTATCACGCCTGGCTGCTGATCCTGGAATTCGCCATGCTCGGCGTGTTCATGGCCCGGGACTGGACGCTGTTCTTCATGTTCTGGGAACTGACCCTGATCCCGCTGTTTTTTCTCATCGACCTGTGGGGCGGCGAAAAGCGGCACGCCGCCAGCCTCAATTTCGTGCTGTACACGATGGGTGGGGCGATCTTCATTCTGATTGGCATTATCGTGGTCTACCGGCTCACCCCGACCCAGTCGTTCGCGATGGCGGCTATCGCCCAAGCGGCGGCGACGCTCCCTCGCGAGGAACAGGTGTGGCTGCTGCTGGCGTTTCTGGTCGGCTTCGGGGTAAAAATTCCGATCTTTCCGCTGCACGGCTGGCTGCCGCTCGCCCACGTGGAAGCGCCGAGCCCGGTCAGCATCCTGCTCTCCGGCGTGCTGCTCAAAATGGGCGCCTACGGGCTGCTGCGAGTGGTCGCGATGCTGCCGGAGGCCGCCGTGGCGCTGCAACCGCTGCTGGCCGGAATCGCGCTGGTCAGCATTCTCTACGGCGGCTTGCTGGCTTGGCGGCAGACTGATCTGAAGGCGATGATCGCCTACTCCTCGGTCAGCCACATGGGCGTGGTGGTGCTCGGTATTTCGGCCTTGAACGAAACTGGGCTGTTGGGGGCGAGCTTGCAAATGGTGGCGCACGGCCTGATCGCCGGCGCGCTGTTTCTGCTGATCGGCCTGCTCTACGAGCGCACCCATACCCGCCAAGTGGCCGATTACGGCGCGCTGGTGCGGGTGACGCCGGGTTTTACTCTGTTGATCGCGCTGGCGTTGCTGGCGGGGATGGGGATGCCGGGATTTTTTGGATTCGTCGCCGAGTTGCACGTCCTGATCGGCGGCTTCGAGCGCTGGAGTTGGCTGATGCTGCTGGCCAGTCTCGGCGTGCTGGTGAGTGCGGCCTACGCGGTGCGGACCCTCGGCCAGTTGTTCGCGGGTCCGCCGCGCCCGGAACTGGCGGATCTCCAGGATATGCGGCCGCGCGAGTGGGTTGCAGCGGTCCCGCTGGCGGCGGGATTGCTGGTTCTGGGGCTACAGCCCGCGCCGGTCATTGCCCTCATGCACGCCACGATCATGAACGTGAGCGCGATCTTCGCCAAACTGCTGTAGGAGAGAGGCCATGTCCGTGACGATTACCCAGAATTCGCCGGCCAGCGCGCCGCATCAGCCCCCGCTCGGACCGCGCCAGATCGTCGAACAGGCCATCGCGCATCTGGATCATGTGCTGCCCGGCCAGGCGCCGATCCTGAATTTTGTCCATCACAACACGCTGCACGGTTACCAGCACCTGCCCTTCGAGCAAGCGCTGGCGGCAGCCGGGCAACTCACCGGGATTCACGCCTATTTGCCGGAAGCGGAATTCCGCAAGCTGTATCGGGCCGACCGGATTACCGATACGGACTTGGACGCGGTGTTCGCCCAGCGTCCGGAACTGCGGGCCGAAGCCGTGCTGGTGCGCGCGGGCAACCGGGCAATCCGGCGTGGTGAACTGCTCCGCGTCGCGCTCGTCCACGGGGCCGAAGCCCTGTCCCTGAGTCAGCTCATCTGGCGGATCGAGGAGTTCGACATCACGCGCTGCTTTCAGCCCGATGTGCCCGCGACCTCGCGTCAGCGGTTGCTGGCGGCGGCCGGACGCGACGGCATCGCCGGCGAAGCCCGCGCGCTGGAAAGCCTGTGGCACGCCTGTCTGGAAGGATTTCAATTACCCGATTTCGACCTGCATCCCGAAGAACTGGTGGATTTGCAGCTTAATCTGGCGAAATCGCTGCTGGCGCGGTTCAGAACCGAAGGCGTGGATGAAGAACAGGGGCCTATCGTGCACCAGCGGATGCAAGCGGATGCCTTGGCGCTGATCGAGCGACTGTTCGCCGATGTGGGCGAAGGGATCACGTTACGGGGCCTGCTGCGGGTTCTGACCGGCCAGGATCTGTTCGATCAGGTCCGTCCGATTCTGATTCGCCTGTGCGCCGCCCATTTGGACGAAGGGCTGGCCGCGTGGACCTTGCCCGACCGGGTCGAGGGGCTGTACCCAGCGTGGCGGCGCTTGGCCGGGAGCGATTTCGCCTGGAGCTTCGCGGGGTTGACCGACTGGCGCGCGGCACTGGCCCGCTGGCCCGAGAACGCGGTCGACGCGATCAGCGCCGAGTTGCGGCGGCTGGGCATTCCCGAGTCGCGCTGGGAGGGCTATCTGACCCGGCTCGCCCTGGAACTGCCCGGTTGGTCCGGAATGATGAACTGGCGCCAACATCACGCCGGTTACCCGGCCAATCGGGATAGCCGGGTGATGCTGGCGGATTATCTCGCGCTGCGCCTCAGTCTCGACGGGCTGTGGATCGAACAACTCTGCCGCGAAACCTGGGGCCTGGAAGGGACATTGCCCGCGTTGCGCGCCTATCTACTGGAGCGCCCGGCGGAGGCGCTGGTTCGCCATGCCCTTTACGAAGGGCGCCTGCCCGAATATCTGGCCAGCCGGGCCAGGGCGCTGGTCGACCTCACCCCCCCTGCCCCTCTCTCCATGAATGGGGAGGGGGGAGGGGCTGGGGGTTGGGGGGTGAGGTCGACCAATTCCTGGGATACCCTCGCCGACATGATCTGGACCTGGCAACACAGCCCGGTGGCGGCACAGCCCGGAACGCATACGGTCCACGGCAGCGCCTGGCGGTTGTTTCGGTTGGCCCAGCATCTCGGACTGTCCGGCGGCGAACTGCGCGCGCTCGCCCTGGCGGATTTGGAATGCCTGTTGGCGCCGCTGGACGAGTTGCCGCCCAGCCTGCGCGGCGCGCTATGGCAGTGCGCCTACGAGCATCATTACCGGGATGCGTTGATCAACGCCCTGGCGAACAATCACGACCGCTGGACCAGGAACGCGCAACGACCGCAAGCGCAGATCGTGTTCTGCATCGACGATCGGGAAGAGGGCATCCGCCGTCATCTGGAGGAACTGAACCCGCGCATCGAAACCTTGGGCGCGGCCGGTTTCTTCGGCGTGGCGATGAATTGGCGGGGATTGGACGACCGCGAAGTAACCCCGCTGTGTCCGGTGGTGGTTACTCCGGCCCACGAGGTGCGTGAAATCCCGCGACCCGACACTGAGTCCCAGTTCGCCCTCCACAACCGGCGGCGCGCGTTGCGCGGTCGGCTCCGCGCGTTCTACCACGGGATACGGCGCAACCTGCTGTCCTCGGCCCCGTTGATCGCCGTGCTGGCGCCAGGCGCGCTCCTGACGCTGGTGGGCAAGGTTGTGATCCCGACCCGGCAGGCGCGGCTCGCGGAAGCCATGGCCGCCGCGCTAGTTCCAGCCGCGCCCACTCAGGTCGCGGTCGCGGCGGCGGACGACGGTGCGCCGGCCACGCCGGAACGGCCGCGCCTGGGTTTCACCGACGCCGAGCAGGCCGACCGGGTGGCCGCCTTGCTGCGCAACATCGGGCTGACCGCGCAATTCGCGCCGCTGGTGGTGTTGATGGGCCACGGTTCGATCAGCCAGAACAATCCCCATTTGGGCGCTTACGATTGCGGGGCCTGCGGCGGACGGCACGGCGGCCCGAACGCGCGCACCTTCGCCGCCATGGCCAACCGTCCGGCGATACGAGCAGTGTTGACCGGGCGCGGCATTCAAATACCAGCGGATACCTGGTTCGTCGGCGCCGAACACAACACCTGCAATGAGGAGGTCACGTTCTACGACCGAACCGATCTCCCCGCCGAAGCGGAACAGGCGCTGGCGGAACTGCAACGGGAGCTGGATCGAGCTTGCGCGCTGTCGGCCCACGAACGGTGCCGCCGCTTCGCCTCGGCGCCGCGCGACCCCACGCCGGCCCAGGCGCTGTGGCATGTGGTGGAACGCTCCCGGGACTTCAGCCAGGCGCGACCCGAACTCGGGCACGCCACGAACGCCGCCGCTCTGGTCGGCCGCCGCTTGATGAGCCAGGGCGTGTTTCTGGACCGACGGGCGTTTCTCATCTCCTACGACCCGACCCAGGACCCCAGCGGCACCGTGCTGGAAGGTATCCTGCTGGCGGTGGGGCCGGTGGGGGCGGGCATCAATTTGGAGTACTACTTTTCCACCGTCAACAACGAACGGTTGGGCTGTGGGACGAAGACGCCGCACAACGTCACCGGGCTGTTCGCGGTGATGGAGGGCGCCAGCAGCGACCTGCGCACCGGCCTGCCTCGCCAGATGATCGAGATTCACGAACCGCTGCGCTTGCAGATCGTGGTTGAGGCCCACGTCGAGGTACTGGCCACCATTTATGGCCGTCAACCCAGCCTGCGCGAACTCATCGGCAACGGCTGGGTGCATGTGATCGCCAAGGACCCGGACACCGGCGAGTTCTCGATCTTCGACCCAGCGCGCGGGTTCGTGCCGTGGACCGGTCCGATCCGGCCGTTGCCCGTCCGCGCCCGCTCGGGCGACTGGTATCGGGGAAATACCGAGCCATTGCCACCCGCGCTGATCGGTGAGGCGAAAATTTAATTCGTCGACACAGGGTCACTTGATGACCCAGTTGATTTATAGAACCTTTTATGATCACGGTAACAGCCCCTTCTAACCTGGCCAATGGATTTAACCGTTGCCGCAGCGCTTGCTGGTTGCGCCAGTCCCAAAATGGGACTACCATTTAGCCTTATGAAAATCATCGCGGTCAAGGCCCTTCGTGCGTTCTGGGAACAGTTCCCGGATGCCGAACAGTCCTTGAAGGCTTGGATTGACGAAGTCAGGAAAGCACGTTGGACGAAGCCAGCCGATATCAAGAACCACTATCGAAGCGTCAGCATCCTGAAAAACCGGCGGGTAGTTTTCAATATCAAGGGCAATGCCTACCGCTTGGTGGCGTCAGTCGCTTATCGGTTCGGTGCGGTCTACATCAAATTTGTTGGCACGCACGAGCAGTATGACGCGATCGATGCTGAAACCGTTGATTGGGAGTATTGATGATGGAAATTCATCCTCTTCACACTGAAGACGATTATCGGACCGCGCTGCGCGAGGTTTCGGCGTACTTTGATCAGGAGCCGGAACCGGGTTCGCCGGAAGGCAATCGCTTTGAGGTGTTGCTGACGTTGCTGGAAGCCTATGAGGCTCAACACTTTCCGATCGATCTCCCCGATCCGGTGGCGGCCATTCAGTTTCGCATGGAGCAGGCCGGTCTGACGCCCAAGGATTTGCAACCGATGATCGGCCGCATGAATCGGGTCTATGAGGTGCTGAATCGGAAGCGCCCCTTGACACTCAACATGATCTGGAAATTGCATCGAGGCCTGGGCATTCCCGCCGAGAGCCTGATTCGCCCGCCGGACAGACGATAGCGAGGAATGCCATGACCGCGACTGTGGCTTCGCTCGCAAGCTTTCTCCACCCTCGATGAGGGATAAGTGGCCAAGGGAAACGGGAATCGAACGATAACGCAGAGGTTCTGACCATGCTTGAATGGATCGTCGGCCTTATCCCGGCCGTGCCGCTGGCCGCCAGCTTGTGGATTGGCATCGCCATTCTGCTCGGACAGGCCAGCGGCGAGGCGCACGAACGGCGCACCAGCCGGATCGCGCTGGCGGCCTGCGGCGCTTCGTTCGTGGCGGCTGTCGCGCTCGTGCTGGCCCGGCTGACCGGACAGTTGCCCGAGCAAATGGTGCTCGGCCGCTGGTTGACCAGCGGTGATTATTGGGTGGAGTTGAATTTCTTCACCGACCCCTTGAGCTTGGCGCTGCTGCTGTTGACGTCCCTGGCGTGTCTGCTCGTCACCCGGTTTGCCGTGAACTACATGCACCGGGAAGCCGGCTTCCATCGGTTTTTTATGATCCTGAGCCTGTTCGCGGCGGCGATGTCGCTGTTGGTGATGGGCGGCAACGCAGTGTTGACCTTCGTTGGTTGGGAAATCGCCGGGCTGTGCTCCTATCTGCTCATTTCGTTTTTTCAGGACCGACCCACTGCGGCGGGCAACGCCACCCGCGCCTTCGTCACCAACCGGATCGGCGATGCCGGATTCCTGCTCGGTATCGCATTGTCGTTCCGGTGGCTGGGCGGCGTGGATTGGTGGACGGTAACCGCTGGCGCGGAGCATTTGAATCCAACGCAAGCGGGGGTGCTGGCCGGCTGTTTTCTGCTGGCGGCGGTCGCCAAGTCGGCCCAGGTACCGCTGGCGCCGTGGCTGGCCCGGGCAATGGAGGGACCGACGCCGTCGAGCGCCCTGTTCTATGGGGCGGTCATGGTTCATGCCGGCGTGTATCTGGTGCTGCGCCTGCAACCGCTATTCGAGCAATCGCCGATAGCCATGGCGGTGATGGCGGTCGTCGGGCTGGCGACGGCGCTGTACGGATTCGTGGGCGGGCTGGCGCAAACCGACATTAAGAGCGCCCTGATCTTTTCTACCTCGGGACAGGTCGGGCTGATGTTCCTGGCCTGCGGGCTCGGATTCTGGCGGCTGGCGCTGGTGCATCTGTGTTGCCACGCGATTTTTCGCGGCTATCAGTTCCTCAGCGCGCCCTCGATCCTGCACCAGCTCCACGGCGAGCGCACCCGCCCGGTGCCGGCTTTTCTCGCTCGGCGGCGTGGGGCCTATGTGGCGGCGCTCCAACGATTCTGGCTGGAGGACTTCGCGAACTGGGGCGTGGTCTGGCCGGTGCGCCGCCTGGCGGGTTATTTGAGCGTGTTCGATACCGCCGTAGTGGATCGAGCGACGGGGCTGCCGGCGCCGGCGGTCAACGCCCTGTCGTCGCTGGCCCAGTGGGAGGAACGCCAACTGGGCGCCGGACGGGTGCTCGAACGCGCTCCCGATGCCATGGATCGGGGAGAGGGGATCGTGGGGCAGCTTCACCGAGTGGACGGCGGCAGTCTTCCACCGGGTCGAGGAACAACTGGTGTTCAAGGCCGTCGGGCAGGGGATCGTGACCACCAGCCACCGCATGGGATTCGGTTTGAGCCGGGTGGAGCGCTGGTTGGGGCGGTCCTGGTCCTGGATCGCGGTGATGGTGGTGATTCTGGCGGCGCTGGTCGGCATTGGCGAACTGATGCGCGAAGGGAGCCGGGAACCGGGCAGGCCGGTTTTCCGCTGTTGAGCGCGCTGCTCTTGGTTCCTCTGATCGGAATGATCGCCGCCTGGCGCGCTCGCCAAGCGCGTACCGCGTTTGCGTTGGGTTTGACGGTCGCGGTCGTGGAACTGATTCTGGCGGTGGCGGTACTGGTCTGGTTTCAGCCACACGCGCCGAGAATGCAGTTCGTCGAACAGGTCGAGATTCTGTCCTGGCTGGGCGTTCACCTCGGCGTCGATGGCCTCAGCGTGCTGTTCCTGCCGCTGACGGCGCTGTTGACGCTGTTCGTCATCCTCTACGCCCAACCGCACCGGCGGGAGCAGGCCGGCGTCTTCGTGGGCTGCGTGCTGGCGCTGGAGGCGGCGCTGCTGGGGATGTTCACCGCGTTAAACTTGCTGCAATTCTGGCTGTTCGCGCTGGCCGAGGCGATCCCGGCGACCGTGCTGATCGTGCGTTTCGGAACCAGTCCGGGGCGCGGCCGGGCGGCCTGGCAGTTCGCGCGCTCCATGCTGGGCGGCTTGGCGATGCTGCTGGCCGGGATCGTGCTGCTGGGTTGGAACCACGCCGCCGCAACCGATGGCGTTTGGTCCTTCGATTTGCCCGCCTTGCTGGCAACGCCGGTGCCGGAGTCGCGCCAGTCACTGATTTTCATTCTGCTGTTCGCCGGGCTGGCGGTGCGGCTGGCGCTGTTCCCTCTTCACGCCTGGCTGCCCATCGTCGCCAAGCACGGCACGGTCGCGGCGGGCATGGTGTTCCTGGTGGGGGCGAAGGTCGGGATTTACGCGCTGCTGCGTTTTGTCTTGCCGCTGCTCCCTGCCGCCGCCCGGCAATGGGATGTAGCCATCGTGGCGTTGGGCTTGGCCGGCATGTTGTACGGCGCGCTGTTGGCCTTCATCCGGACCGATCTGCGCCGCTTGCTGGCGTTTGCGGTGATCAGCCACACTGGCGTGTTGGTAGCCGGGCTGTTTTCGCTGACGGCGTCCGGGTTTAAGGGCGGTCTCCTGCTCAGCCTGAACCTGGGTTTGGCGGCAGCGGGACTGTTCATCGTCGCGGGATTACTGTACCGCCGCTTGGGCACCACCCGGTTTCACCGCCTGGGCGGGCTGTTCGACGCGGCGCCCTTGCTCGGGCTGACCTTTTTAGTGGTGGTGCTGGGCAGCATCGCCATGCCGGGCACGCCGGGTTTCGAGGCCGCTCACTTGGCGCTGGAAGGGGTATTCGAGTCCTATGGGTGGGGCGTGGCCATCGTCGCCGCTTCCGGCAATGTGTTGGCCGCTGGTTATCTGCTGTGGGCGTATCAGCGAATTTTCCTGGCCCGGAATCCGAAGGGCGTGACCCTGCCCTTGACCGATCTGCGTTCGTGGGAACTGGTCGTGGCCGGCCTGTTGTGCGCGGTGATCATCGGCGTCGGACTCTACGCCGATCCGTGGATCGGGACGATCAGCGGGGCGGTGGAGAATGTGGCAAGGGTGTTTGAGGCGGGGGGCGGGCATTAACGGTAAATAATTATTTAAGGCAGCTATTTCCTATTTCATTCAAATCTTTAGTGTTGAGAGATTGTTAAAATGACCAATATCGAAAAGTTTAATAAATGTGCTGCTGAAATATTTAGTTTATTGTATGAAAATTTTCCAGTAGGCACCAACATTGAAATTAATAAATTTCCTCAGTATGACAATTCAGAAAACAGCGAAATATTTTTTTCGACCATTGATTTTTTAGATAGCGAAGGATTCCTTAAATGTGGCGAAAAGTATTACGGCGCTTATCGCGGTGTCGTTTTGACTTCAAAAGGATTTACGGTACTTAATTTGATCCCGGAAGCTATCAATAATAATAAAGAAACTCTGGGTGATAAAGTTAAAAATGTTTTAAAAACAGGAAAAGACGAAGGAATTAAAACAGTAATTAGAGAAATCATGAGATTGTTTGTATTATCAACCATGTAAATTAGCGTAAGAATAAAGATAAAATTTATGGATCAATGGTTCGGACAGTTTTCAGGTGGGGACAGGATTAATTATGCCGTAATTACAAAGGGTTTCATACTCGGGGCTATTTTCTGTCAAGGTCTGGCCCGGAGCTAAGTACGCTAAAATTTTCTTGAGGAAATGTGCGTTGAAACACCGCCGGACGAGGCTGGCCATCGAGAACGGGGTCGGGAGGTGACCGTAGGTCTGGACGGCTTGCAGTTTGCTGAGGGACACCGCGGTGAGGCTGGCATTGACATGAAAGGTCATCGCATCGGTTCGGCGGGCCTGGCAATGGGTGAGCCCGGCGAACTGCTTGCTGTCGCGGAAGAGAAATTCAATCTGGAAGCGGGCTTTGTAATACCGGTAGAGCGTGACGGGGTCCAAGTCCAGATCGGTGCTAAAAAGAAGGGCGAGCCGCTGGGTCCGCCGGTGAATGACGACCACGACGCGGACGTGCCGGCCCAGGCGAGGGAGATAGACGAGGGCGGTTTCGAGGTCGAGCGCCGGGTCGGGGGACGCCACGGCGGCAAACACCGCCGGGTCGCGGTGGGTCCAATCGACCTTACCGGCGTAGCGGCGGGGGGCTCCACGCCCAGCGTAGGGTCCGGTATAGAGGTAACGCGCATCGGCATCGCGCCGGAGTTTGCTGATCAGGTCGAGCTTTAACGCGACCACGCCCTCGACGAACTTGACCTTGCTGAAGTACCCATCGGCGGTGAGATAGCGCAGGCGGGCTAAATCGTGCTTTGGAATCACCCGGTTTAAATGGGCCAGATAGGCATCCACGCGGCTATCGTCGTCTTTCGCTTTTGGATCGGTCTTGGCCTTGGCCTTGGCCTTGGCCTTGGCCTTGGCCTTGGCCTTCTTGCGGCGGGACGGGGCCTTGGCGGGTACCGTCTCGGGGTTGGCCGGGGTGTCGGGGTTGGCCGAGGTGTCGGTCGAGGGGGTCGTGCGAGACCCCGGCGGGGTCATCTCCGCGCTGATCGTATAGGCCGTATTGGCCGTCACATCCACCCAAGCCAACGCATGGGTTTCCAAACCCCGTTCCGCTCGCCCCGCACTGCCGTTCCAAAAGTGGCCCAGTCCTTCGGTGTGCTCCCCGCTCTTGGGGAGGTAGCTGGGGTCAAAGGCTAACACCAACTCATGCGCCGGCGGCACCACCGCCCGAATCGCCGCCACGTTCAGGCCCGCCCAGTCCACCGGCCGCCGAAACCACCAACTGAAGGTTTTCTCGACATAATCACTGTAGCGGCTTAAATTGCGAAACGTCGCCCGCCCCGGCACGATCAGCAGCACGAGCAACAACTCGCTTAGAAAAGACCGGAACGGTTGGCTCCATTTCATGTTCGACAGTACACTTTCGAGCAGCGGCATCGGGTCATCCCTCGGATTCGGTGTGAGTTCACCACTTCACCTTATCCAAAACTGACCCGGTGCGGCTACCCTGCTGACCTTGCCCCCCTCAAAAACTGTCCGAACTATTGATGGATATTAGCATAGCCTTGACCGAAGCCGAGATTGAAGCCTGCTTCCCTGCAATCCACGAACTGAGACCGCATCTCTCGGAAACGGATTTCGTGACGCAGGTTCAGCGCCAAATGCAGGATCATGGCTACGTTCTCACCTATATCGCCTTGCAAGACCAGGTGGTCGCGGCGGCGGGTTATCGCGTCGCTGCATTCTTGGCATGGGGGCGGATTTTCTATGTGGATGACCTGATCTGCCGTAGCGCATTCCGCAAGCAAGGTTATGGCGGAAAGCTACTCGACTGGCTGCTGGATAAAGCGAAGGAGTTATCCTGTGATCAGTTCCACCTCGACTCGGGTGTGAACAGACACGACGCCCACCGTCTGTATTTAAGCCGGAAACTGCAAATTAGTTCTCATCACTTTTCCAAGGAGCTTGGCAAAGGTGTTGCCTAATCACGAATTTTTATCCACCGCGGACCCCATCGGCATTCCGATTTTAAGCCTGTTGATCGTGCTGCCGCTGGTCTGGGCGCTGGTGCTGCCGTTCCTGCGCGAGCATCGTACTGTGCGCGTTGTGGCACTAGCCGGAGCCGGTCTGGAACTGCTCCTGTCACTGGTGATGCTGGCCGCGCTGCGCCCGGAAGTCGCCGGGATGCAGTGGGTGGAACGAGCCGCCTGGATCCCCAGCCTGAATGTCCACTATCTGCTGGGGATCGATGGCATCGCCGCTCTGTTCCCGCCGCTGACGGCGCTGCTGTTCTGCGCCGTCATTCTGGCGTCTTGGACCAGTATTCAGACCCTGCCCCGACTGTACTTCGCCTTGGTGCTGGCGCTGGAGAGCGCGACCATGGGCGTATTCTGCGCCCTGGATTTGGTGTTGTTCTTCCTGTTCTGGGAACTGACCCTCGTTCCCATCTATTTCCTGATCAGCCTGTGGGGCATCGGCCCGGAACGGCGCTTCGCCGCGATCAAGTACACCCTGTTCATGCTGGCCGGCGGGATTCCGCTGCTGTTCGCCATCCTGCTGCTCGGACTCCATCACGCCAGCGCCGTGGGCGTACCGGTTCCCGGTGGGCTGTCGTTTGACTACATGACCCTGCTCGAACAGCCGCTGCCGGCCTCCTTGCAGACCGCCATTTTTCTGCTGTTGTTCTTCGGTTTTGCCGTCAAGGCGCCGCTGTTTCCGTTCCATACTTGGCTACCGACCGTGCTGCGGGAGGGACCGGCGGGGTTGAGCGCGCTGCTGGTGGGTCTCAAGTTGGGTGCGTTCGGCATCCTACGCTTCGCCCTGCCGCTGGCGCCGACGGCAGCCCATGAGTATTTCTGGCTGATGGCGGCGCTGGGCGGGATCGGCGCAGTCTATGGGGCGCTGGTGGCGCTGCGGCAGGCCAACCTGCGCAAAATGCTGGCGTTCTCCAGCATGAGTCACGTCGGGCTGGTGATCGTGGGCATCGCCGCAATGAACGTCCAGGGCGTGCAGGGAGCGATCTTCCAACTGGTGAATTTCGGAGTGGTCGCGGGCGGTCTCATGCTTCTCGCCGGATTTTTGCATCATCGGCTGGGTTCGACCGATCTGGCCAGTCTGGGCGGACTGGCCAGGCCGCTGCCCTTGCTCACCGCCTTTTTCCTGCTGCTGGGGATGGCCGCCATCGGCTTGCCGGGGACTAACGGCTTCGTCGCCGAGCTATTGATTTTGCTGGGAATCTTGCAGGTATCCCTCGGTCTGGCGCTCGTCGCCCTGGCCGGCGTGATTCTGGGCGCCGCCTATTTCCTGGGTTTCTTCCAGCGGGCGTTTCTGGGGCCGGTAGCCAACCTCGACGCAGCTTCCGCCATGGACCTGCGACCCCGCGAGTTGCTGATCGCGGGCATGATGGGGGCGTTGGTGCTGACCGGCGGATTCTTCCCCCATCTGGTGCAGAACGTCACGGCGAGCGCGGCAAACGCCTGGGTCGCCCGGATGGCGGCGGGTCGAACCGCTCCGGTGGCGCTAGCCCGCGTCGAAGCTCAGCGCTTCGACTCCCCCTCTCCCTGAACGATCGACATCTGGGTTTCATCGACCAGCGCCGCCGTTCGAACGGCGCCGTCGCTCGCCGCCACGAAGAAGGCGCGAATTGCGCCAGTAGCGGGAAGATTCTGTTGGAATTTCAGCAGCGCCTTGCAAAAGTGCTGGTTGCAAATATCCGCGCGCATCGCGCGCGGCAGGGCGCACCCATCAGCTTGGTGGTAGATACAGGACCCTTCAACCGTCCGATCACTCACGCGTTCCAAATAGGCGGCGAGCACCTCGGAAGGGCGTTGATCCGGATTTGCCGCTCGATAACGTCGGAGGGTCTCAACGCTCAGGTAGGCATCATCGCCTCCGCGTCCGCAGCAGGATCCCTTGCAACACGTACACGCCTTATTCAGGACGGCCTGGATTTCGGATTCCCGAGCGGTGGGGGGCGGCGGAGGCGCGCTTTCCTCGGCTGCGGGCAACGCCTCGGGCAATACATCCGCCTGGCTGATGAGCGATTCCAGGTGGTTGCGAAAAGCGCGGCGGCGTTGTTCCGGCAGATTCACGATCTTGGCCGTGGAGGCCGGAATCACCACGAGAGGGAACGTATCCGGTTCCCGGAAACCGAAAGCGTCCATCACCCGGTCGTGAAGCTGCTCGGCCTGTTCGATCTCCTGCTGGATGAAAGCCGCGTCCCGAGCCTGATTTTGTTCGTAGAGGCGACGGCCTCGATCCACGACCGCCGCCCGCTGGCAGTCCGGGTTCGCACAAACCTGGGCGGGCAACTCCCGCGCGGATAGCGGACGACCGCAAGCTAGGCAAATCTCATGCTGTTTTTGCAGGCGGGCATAGCGCCAATCGCATTCCCCACGACCGCAAAGCCTGCTTTTCCGCGCCTGGAAGAAAGACAAAGGGGCGCGACAAATCCAGCATGTTTGGATTTCTTCGGAAGTCATGACGATTCCCTCTGTGGTTTCGACCATTAGTAAACCCGTCTTGGCCAAAAAGCCTACAGTCACCGGTGCTCGATGGCAAAACCAGCACGCCACAGGCGACGGTTCCACAAGACTGTGGGAAACTTCCCGCCGCTACAACGACCGATCTCAGACCCCGGTAACCGTCCCGTTGAACACCGTACTCCTGCAAGAAGGGTCGCGTGGCTTCCGATTCACCGCGCCGACGCGGGTGGTAGTCGCCATGCGGCCGGCCGAGGTGATGCCGGCCTTGCACGCCATCGAAACCGCCGTGAACCGGCGCCACCAATACGCCGCAGGCTTCATCGCCTACGAAGCCGCCGCCGCGTTCGGTCTGACCGTTCGCACCCCGCCGCCGGATCTGCCACTGCTCTGGTTTGGCCTGTACCCGAACGCGACGACGCTTGACGACTGGTGGGGAACGCTGGCGCGGCACGCCGCCCCCTCGACCTATGCCGCAGGTCCCTGGCAACCCGCCCTCGACCGCGCCGACCACGCGGCCAGCATTCACCGCATCAAAGATTACCTGGCCCGTGGCCACAGCTACCAGGTCAACTACACCTTCCCCCTGCGTGCTGCCTTCACCGGCGAACCACTGGCGCTGTTCGCCGATCTGGTAGCCGCGCAGCGGAGCGAACAGGCAGCTTTCATCGACACTGGCCGGTTCGTCGTCTGCTCGGCCTCGCCGGAGCTGTTTTTTCGACTGGAGGGCGACCGGTTGACCGCCAAACCGATGAAAGGCACGGCCGGACGTGGACTGACCCTGGCCGAGGATGACGCCCGCATCGCCGAACTGCGGCAGTCCGAAAAAAATCGGGCTGAAAATCTGATGATCGTGGACATGATCCGCAATGACCTGGGCCGGGTAGCCCAAATCGGCAGCGTGGCCGTGCCCCAGCTATTCGAGGTCGAGCGCTACCCGACCCTGCTGCAAATGACCTCCACCGTCACCGCCCGGACCCAAGCCTCCATGGCGGAGATTCTTGCCAACCTGTTTCCCTGCGCCTCGATTACCGGCGCGCCCAAGGTGCGCACGATGCAAATCATCCGGGAACTGGAACCGCACCCGCGGGGGGTGTACACCGGCGCCATCGGCATGATCGGCCCCGACCGGCGGGCGCGGTTTAACGTGGCGATTCGCACGGTGCTGGTGGACCGCGAACGCCAGCGGGCGAGTTATGGCGTGGGCAGCGGCATCGTCTGGGACTCGGACGCGGCCGCCGAGTACGAGGAATGTCTGCTGAAGGCACGGGTGCTAGCGGGCGGCGAGCCATCCTTCGAGTTATTGGAAACGCTGCTGTGGGAACCGGACCACGGCTACTTCCTGCTGGCGGACCATCTGAAACGACTGACGGACACGGCCGTTTACTTCAACGTACCGCTGGACCACGCGGCGGTCGAGGCCCGACTGGCCCGACAGGCGTCCACCCTGCGCGCAGCGACCAAGGTTCGGCTGCGGGTGAGCCTGAACGGCGCGTGCGTGGTGGAAGCGGCGCCGCTGGCCCAGGAGGCATCGCCGCGACCGGTGCGCGTCGGCCTGGCCCGGGAACCGGTGAATTCCGGCACGCTCTGGCTGTACCACAAAACCACCCGGCGCCAGATCTATGATGCCGCCCGCGCCTCGCGCCCGGATTGCGATGAGGTGATCCTGTGGAACGAACGCGGGGAACTGACCGAAGCCAGCATGGCGAACGTGGTGCTGGAACTGAACGGCGAGTGGCTGACGCCGCCGGTGACCAGCGGCCTGTTGGCGGGAACTTTCCGGGGCTGCCTGCTGGCCAGCGGCCGGATCCGGGAACGGATTCTGACGCACGCCGATTTGCGCGCGGCCCGGCGCGTGGCGTTGATTAATGCCGTGCGCCGCTGGCGGGACGCCATCCTGATTCTCTGAACCTCGCCGAAACAATGGAAACATTTCATCATCCCCCAACAACGAGAACGCTCATGCTCGAACTGCTGCGCTACGATCACGGCATTTACGCCGTCGACTCCGGCTACATCCGCCCCCAGCTCACCGCCATTCACCTCATCGTCGAGCACGGCCAGGTCGCTGTGGTGGACACCGCCAACAACGCGGCCCTGCCGCGCGTCCTGGCTGCTCTGCAAGCCTTGGACCTGACGCCGGCCAGCGTCGCCTACGTCGTGCTGACCCACGTCCATCTGGACCACGCCGGCGGCGCCGGCGCGATGATGCAGGCTTTTCCCGAAGCACGCCTGGTCGTGCATCCGCGCGGGGCGCCGCACATGGCCGACCCCACCAAGCTGTTTGCCGCAGTCCAAGCGGTCTACGGCGCGGCGGAAGCCGAGCGACTGTACGGTACCCTGCTACCCGTCCCCGCCGACCGGATTCTGGCCGCCGACGACGGCTACTCGTTCGACCTCGCCAGCCGGACCCTGACCTGCCTGGAAACGCCCGGTCACGCCCGCCACCATCTGTGCCTGCTCGACCCGCGCGGCGATTGCCTGTTCACCGGCGACATCTTCGGGCTGTCCTTCCGCGAGCTGGACGTGGACGGGCGGCCGTCGGTCATTCCCACCACCACGCCCACCCAGTTCGATCCGGCGGCCATGCACGCGTCGGTGGACCGCATCCTGGCCTGCCGGCCGGAGGCCTTGTACCTCACTCACTTCTCCCGCGTTACCGACCTGCCGCGTCTGGGCGACGACCTGCATCGGCTGATCGAGGCGCACATCGCGGTGGCCGAACGGGAGCGCGACGCCGGCCCGGAGCGTGGCGCGCGGATTCTGAACGGGCTGTGGGCGCTGATGGACGCCGAGGCCGCGCGGCAGGGCTGGCGGCTGGATGCCGAACAGCGGCGCGAGGTCTTGGGGATGGATATCGAACTCAACGCGCAGGGACTGGACTACTGGCTGGATCAGCGTCCACTGCCAGCCTGAAAGCGTCGGCGTAACTCACCGGCCAGCGGCTTTCAAACCATCCTCCGCAATAACTCGATGACCTCGGCCGACGCCGAGCGGTCCTGGGCAAAAGCGACGATGTCCTTTTGCCCAGGTTCGAGGAGCGTCTCCGCGGCGAACGTCTGGAAAGCGGAACGTAGCAGGGGAGTCGTGGGGCCGACCTCGCGAAATTTTCGCGCCCAAATCGCATGGCGGGCGGCGAATTCGTCGTCGAAGCGCGCCCGCTCCTCCGCCGACATGCGACCGAGCCACTCCTCCACAAGCTGGCTCTGATGCGCCCGGAACGCGGTTTTGATCGCGGACGCGAGGCGCTCGGTCTCGGACGGTGCTTGCCGCGAGGGCTGGACCTCCTGACGCGACGCCCCGACGCGTTCCGGGCCCGGCTGGTTCTGATCCTCCCGCCGGCCGTAGCCCTCGCGGAAGCACCGCGCCATGTAGGCGCCGAGATCGCGAACCTGATCCTTCGATCCCTTTCGGCGCATCGCTTGGCGCAAGGCGTAATCGCGAATCGCCCGCGCCCCATCCAGGCCATGGGTCCGGATCGCCTGCAACGCATCGGCCTCGGCGACCTGATAGAGCTTCACGCTGTCCAGAAACGCCTGCTCGTCCGCGTTCGGAACCGGTGGCGCGCTCAGAGCCGGTAGCGCATCGGCGTGGACAGGCTGGTAATAGCTCTGAAGCTCGCGCAGATGCTCCTCCAACAGCGGCGGACGCCAATCCTGCTTGTCGATCGTGAACACCACGCCCGCCACTTTTCTCCCCTCCCGATAGGTGTCGTAAGCGACCTGGCAGTCGGTGTTCTGGTTGATGGCCGCCAGGTTCGGCCGGAGCACCTCCTTCTTGAACGCGATGAATTGATCGTAGTAGGGTCCCGCGATGCCCAGCGATTCCTTCAACTCCTGAAGGGAAAGCCGGGCGACCCGTTCGCCGCGCGAGTAGCAGTCGGACAGAATTTCATAGAGCGGAAAGGCGTACTTGGGCTTGGCCAGAATCGCCATCATGATCAGCTTGATCCGGGCAAACAGCCGGGGATCCTTGATGGCCGGCTCCAGATCGGGATGGAGCTTGAACCCGATGAGCGGGCCGGTTTCGGTCGGTTCGAGCAGGCTGACGATCAGCTTGCACTTGAGGCTCTTGAAGGTCTTATCCTTGCCCAGCAGGTTCCAGCGGATGGTGTTGTCGAAGATTTTCTCGAACGCCTCGTAGATGCGTGGATAGTTGTGGCTATCCTCCCAGCCCAGGAACCGCCGCACGAAACTTTTGCGGATGTGATAGAAGCCGCTTTCGTCCTTGTCGGCAACTTGACAGTGGAAGATGATCAGCGTCATCACCTTCTGCTCGGTGAGCGACATGTCCCGCTCGAAATGAACCAGTGCGGTGGGCTTCCTGACGTCATTGCCCAGTAGATCGGTGATGTCGGGACTCATGGGGTTCCTCGGGGCTGCACATCCTCCCGGCAAGGTATAGTCCAGAAAGTGGGGGATTGCAAATACATTTACCCCCCACCCTACTCCCCGCGTTTCCCCCACTTTTGCTGGGCGGACCCACCGCCATCTTTCCGTTTCCTGTCCAGACCTGATCAAATCTACCTCGATGGACGCCTCCAAGGCCTTTTTCACCGCCGGTCCGCGTTTCTCCGCTCGAACTCCCCTCACTTCCCCCACTTTAGCCGACGACTCCCCTCACTTCCCCCACTTTAGCCCCCTCACCTCTCCTACTTTACTCCCCTCACTTCCCCCACTTTAGGGCCAAAAACTCCCCTCACTTCCCCCACTTTAGGGCCAAAAACTCCCCTCACTTCCCCCACTTTAGTCCGGCAACTCCCCGCGTTTCCCCCACTTTACTCCCCGCGTTTCCCCCACTTTACTCCCCTCACTTCCCCCACCTTCGTTTTGCAGCTTATTGAAATTTATGAAGTTTTTGCATGCCCTTAATTGTTATTAAAACTACTAAAAAAGACAACTACAACAACGGTCTGGCTGGAGCCCGAATCTGATAAAAATGTTGTTGTTTTTTGTATTAAAAAAGAAAAAAAGCAAAAGACAAAAAGCGGTTGGCGTCGCCAACCGCTCCCCTTCCTCCTCAATTTTTCACCGCATACCCAAAATTCAGCTTGGTTTAAGGCAAGCGCTCTAAAGTCGCGCCTCAAGGTTGCGATTCCAGGTTACAAACCCCCTGGAATTCACAACCAGATCGATTCCAAACTCAACGAAGAGGTATCACCGAATGAACTCACGTTATCTGATCCGCGTCGCCGCGCTCGCCATGATCGCGACCGTCGTTACGACTGCTGCTTTCGCCGCCAGCGAGGCTCCCGCTGCTCCAGCGCCTGCTGCTGCCACCGCCGCCGTTCCGGCTAAAACCGCCATCACCAAGGAACAGGCGATTGAAATGGCCCTCAAGGCGCATCCCGGTAAGGTCACCAAGGCTTACGAGGACACCAAGAAGGGTAAGAAGACCTGGGAAGTGAAGATCAAGGGCGACGACGGCAAGAAGTGGGAGGTGTACTACGAGATCGCGACCGGCGAACTGGTTGCCGAGGAAGCCGACTGATCCTCTACAGAACTCCCGCCTCCCCGCTGGCGTTATTGCGGCGGAGGCGTCACCAAAGAATCGACTCATGACTGACCGTACTGCCAACAAAATCATCGTCTGGGATCCCTCGGTCCGCCTGTTCCATTGGACTCTAGTGATCGCTTTCACCCTCGCCTACTGCACCCAGAGCGAGCTGTTCGAAGACATCCGGGACGCGCTGCTGGGCGAAGAGTGGTTGCAAACCCTCCATGTCTGGGCCGGTTACACTATCGCCGGCCTGTTGCTATTCCGCCTGTTCTGGGGCTTTGTGGGACCGCGCTATGCCCGCTTTAGCGATTTCGTGCGCGGCCCGCGCGAAACCTTGGTGTATTTGCGGGACGTGCTAACCCTGCGTGCGCCGCGCCATTTGGGGCATAATCCAGCGGGTGGCATGATGATCATCGTCCTGCTGCTGAGCTTGACCGCCACCGCCACCGCCGGCCTGATGCTGTACGGCGCCGACAAGGGCCTGGGTCCGCTCGCCGGCCTGTTGGTTGACAGCAGCGACAGCACCATTGATACCATCAAGGAATTGCACGAATTTTTCGCCAACTTCACCCTCATCCTGGTGGTCGGACACCTGATTGGCGTCATCTGGGAAAGCCTGCTTCACCGCGAAAACCTGGCCCATGCCATGATCACCGGCCGCAAGCGGGCCTGAGTCGGCCGTTCGCCAGCCGGGATGAAACCATGTACCGCCCTGCTGGACTCGTCGCCGTCCTGACTCTTGCGGGGAGTCTGCTCGCCGTCGCCCCAGTTCTGGCCGACCGCGATCACGACCAGGTCCGACAACTGCGCGGCGCCGGGCAAATTCTGTCGCTGGAAACCATCATCGCCAACCACCGCCGCCAGCATCCCGGTGGTCAACTGCTGGAAGCGGAACTGGAATACGAGCGAAATCGATACGTCTACGAACTGAAAATGCTGGGCGACGACGGCGTAGTGCGGGAATTTGAATACGACGCCCGCAGCGGCGAACTGTGGCGCGTGGAACGGAATTAGCGATGCGGTTGCTGCTGGTCGAAGACGACGCCCTGCTCAGCGGTCGCCTGCGGATCGATCTGGAACGCGCCGGCTTCGCCGTGGACGTGGCGGCCGACGGCGTGGACGCCGAATTCATGGGCGAATCCGAACCCTATGACGTGGTGGTGCTGGACTTGGGCCTGCCCGGCCGTTCCGGGCTGGACGTGCTACGTCACTGGCGCGCGGCCGGTCATCCGACGCCGGTGCTGATTCTGACCGCCCGCGATGCCTGGCACGAAAAGGTGGACGGCTTCAAGGCCGGCGCCGACGATTATCTGAGCAAACCCTTCCACGTCGCCGAACTGCTCGCCCGACTCCAGGCGTTGCTGCGACGCGGCGTCGCCCGGCCACACGGTCCATTGCAAGCCTCCGGTCTGGAGCTGGACGAGGAGACCCAGACCGCGCGGGTGCTCGCCACGGACGAAGCGTTCGAACTGACCAGCACCGAATTCCGCCTGCTGCGCTACTTCATGCGCCATCCCGGCCAAGTGCTGTCCAAAAGTCGGCTGACCGAGCACGTCTACGAGTTCGACGCCGAGCGCGACAGCAACGTGCTGGAGGTCTACATCAACCGGCTGCGCCGCAAGTTCGGTCGCGAGTTAATCGTCACCCGGCGCGGCCAAGGTTACATCTTTGGAGCCGATGACGGATGACCTCGCTGCAAGGCCGGCTGTCCACCGGCTTGATTATCACGCTGGCCGTGCTGACTGTGCTGGCGGTCGCCATCGGTGGCTACTCGCTGCGGCAAATGGCCGAGAATTTCGTCGCGGCCCGGCTGGAGCACGATCTGGAAACCGTGTTGGCCGCCCTGACCTTCGACGCCAGCGGCCAGCCACAACTGGCCGCCGACCGGATCGGCGCCAACTTCCGCCAACCGTATTCGGGCCACTATTACCAGATCGAAACCACCAGCGGCGAACTTTGTTCCCGCTCGCTGTGGGACGCCGACCTGTCGCTGCCGCCGCTCGCCGCCGACCGGGTGACCCGGGCCTTCGTCACCGGCCCGCAGGAGCAGCGGCTGCTGCTGGTCGGTCGCGCCTTCCGGGTTCAGAATCAGCCGGTCGCCATCGCCGTGACCGAGGATTTCACCCCGGTGAACGCTGGTCTCCGCCGCCTGCTGCTGGAATTCATCCTTATCGCCGTTGTTCTGTTCGGCGCATTGCTGCTGCTGCAACGGTTGATCGTGCGACGCGGCCTGGCGCCATTGGAGCAGGTTCGCCGCGAGTTGCCCCGGCTGGCGCGAGGAGAAATTCCGCAACTGTCGCTGGAAGCGCCGGCCGAGGTGCGGCCGCTGGTCGCCGAACTCAACCGCCTGCTCGACTTGCTGGACCAGCGTCAGCGCCGTTCCCGCCATGCTCTGGGCAATCTCGCCCATGCGTTGAAGACCCCGCTGACCGCCCTGACCCAACTCGCCGAACAACCTCCGCCGCCCGGCGACGCCACCGGCTGGTGGCGGGATTTGCGCCAACAACTCCAGCACATCCGCGCCCTGACCGAACGCGAACTCAAGCGGGCGCGCATTGCGGGCGGTGGCGCGCCCGGCCAGCGGGTGCTGCTCGACCGGGAGGTGGCCGACCTGATCGAGACTCTGCGCCGCATTCATCGCGGCCGGGAAATTGTCATTGAAGCCCGAGTCCCGCCGGGCAGCGGGTTCGCCGGCGACCGCGACGACTTGCTGGAACTGTTGGGCAACCTGCTGGATAACGCCTGTCAGTGGGCGGAAACCGTGGTGCGGCTGACTGCTGGCGCGGACGCGGCGAATCTCTGGTTGCGGATCGAGGACGATGGACCGGGTTGTCCGCCGGACCAGTTGGAGGCGTTGCGGCAACGCGGGACGCGGATCGACGAATCCCGCGCCGGTCATGGTTTGGGGCTGGCCATCGCCGACGACATCGTCGCGCAATATGGCGGAACTCTGCGGCTGGGCCACTCCGAGGACTTGGGCGGTTTTCTCGCCGAGGCGGTGCTGCCTTGCCCGTCCGTCGAGAGTTGAAGTCCGCGACCCATAAAAAACCCCCGCGCGGGGCAGGGGTTGTGTGATGCCGGGTTTAAGCGGCTTCGCGTTCCCACATATGGGGGTGGTTGGCGGCGAAGTGGTTCAGCACCTGCTTCCAGTGCTGCGCTTCCTGTGGGTGGCCATGGCTTCTGGCTATTTCGATATCATCTTCGATGATATGCTCGATGGTGGACTCACCACCGGGATTGTGAGCCAGCCAGCAGCCCATCTCGGCGGCGACGATTTCCGGCACATGCTCGTGTTGGGCGATGGCCTCGATCTCCTCTTCGTCCAGGTCGGTCAAACCGACGCAATCCTCGTAGGTCAACATGACACGTCTCCCATTCAATGAACGACTTCATCATTCCCAAAACAAAAACCGGACTACCCTTGACGACCCTGACGGTGTCGTCCCCGGTAGTCCGGCTGTCCTGAAAATCTTTCCAGGATCCGCGACTTTCCGCCCCTATCTCACGGTAGGTTCGGTCTTGTCTTGAATCGCTTAATGGTAAATAGCATAGCACAAAAAACCATAACTTGCATGCGTTATTAACGAGATCGCCTGCGGGCGTTCGGTTCTTGATTGACAGGTTATCTACAACGAGTGATTGCCGACTCATACCCCGGGCCCATTAAGAGTTCACGCCCCTTCCTGCTCATGGTGGGCGCGGGCGCGCTGATCGCACTCGTGCTCGGTGCCGAGTTGCCGTCGTGGCCAAAGATCCTGGGTGTACTGAATAACATGGCGCACGCGCCGGTCTTCGGTGCGTTTGCACTGATCGCCCTGTGCCTAATTCGCACGGGGCGGCGGACCACCACTGCGAGGGCCAGTGATTACGGGATAGCACTGCTGGTCGCCATCAGCGTCGGGGGTTTGGTGGAGGTTGCCCAAGCGTTCATCGGACGAGATGCTTCGCTTGGGGATCTTGGTACGGATGCGCTCGGAGCCGGCTGTGCCCTGGGGTTTACCACCGCTCTTGACCGCCAACTGTGGCAAGCCAGAACCGGGGCCACTGGCCGGGTTGCCGTCGCGGCATTAGGGCTGCTTTGCGGCCTGTGGGCGCTGTTTCCCGTGGGCCAGGCTACCGTCGCCTACTTTGATCGGGCAGCAACATTTCCGGTGATCGCGCGGTTTTCCTCACCACTCGATCTGTACTTCATCAGCAGTGGCACAGCGCGCCTGTCGCTGCAGTCGCTCCCTATGCGGTGGGCCCGGCCAGGCGACGACCAGAGTTTGCGTGTTGACTTCGCCACCGCCGTGTGGCCGGGCGTGGGTCATAACGAGCCCGAGCCCGACTGGCGCGGCTTCTCGGCGCTGCTCCTCGACGTGACCAACCCGAATGAGACGCCCTTGCATTTGACGGTGCGCGTTCACGACGTGGCGCACAACCAGCGCTATGACGACCGCTTCAATCGCGCCTTCGATGTGGCACCATTGAGTCGCGTGGCCTTGCGAATTCCGATTAGAGACATCCTTGACGGTCCGGTCAGCCGGCAGTTGAATCTGGCACGAATCGCTGGAATTGTCGTGTTCGAGAGTTCCGGGGCGGCTTCTGTCGGCGAGCATTTCTACCTGACCCGAATTTGGCTCGAATAACAGCGCCGATGTAAAGATCGTGAAAACCGTGCTCGCCCCAACGCCCTCAAGGGTTGTCTGATTGCTGCCGCGCGTCGTCGCCCGACCCCCTGCGCCAGCGCAGCGGCCGCCACAGTCCGCCGGCGCTGAAGCATTTCCAAGCCCAGACCAGCCACGGCGAGCAGGCCAGCCTCTAGCCACGATAGAGCAGGATCGGCGCGGACGGAGGCTTTCTGTTTGGCAAGCGACACGGCCGCCGAACGGCGTGGATTGAATGGCTATCCCGCACCAGCGCCGTTTGCCGGGCGCTACAATAGCGTCATCCCCCGCTCTCCCGACCGGCCTGGTTACCCACTCATGACCCGCAAAAAACTCCCCATCGGCATCCAGACCTTCGCCAAGCTGCACGAAGAGGGCTGTTACTACGTCGACAAGACGGCGTTTGCCCTGCAACTGATCGCGGAGGGGACGCACTACTTTCCTCTCCCGGCCGCGCCGGTTCGGCAAGTCGCTGTTTCTGGACACGTTGGCGGAACTGTTCGCCGGGAACGAGCCGCTGTTTCGCGGGCTGTACGCCCAGGACCGCTGGAACTGGTCAAAGTCATCGCCGGTCCTCCGGCTGAGCTTCGGCGGCGGGGTGCTCAAGAGTCGCCCGGAGTTGGAACAGAAAATCCGCGAACTGCTCGACATCAATCAGGCGGCGCTGGGTATCCGGTGCCAGCAGCCGACGATTTCCGGTTGCTTTGGCGAGTTGATCCGTAACGCCCACGCCGCCACCGGAGAACGGGTGGTCGTCCTGGTGGATGAATACGACAAACCGATTCTGGACAACCTGACCGCGCCCGAGATCGCCCGCGAGATGCGCGAGGGACTGCGCAATCTGTATTCGGTGATCAAGGATTCCGACGCCCACCTCCGTTTCGCCTTTCTGACCGGGGTATCCAAATTCAGCAAGGTCAGCCTGTTTTCCGGGCTGAACAACCTGCGCGACATTACGGTATCGGCGGAGTATTCGGCGATTTGCGGCTATACCGAGGCGGATGTCGATACCGTGTTCGCCGCCGAGTTGGAGGGACTGGACCGCGCGCAGATCCGGGCGTGGTACAACGGCTACAACTGGACCGGCGAGGCGGTGTACAACCCCTTCGATCTACTGCTGCTGTTCAAGGAACGCCAGTTCCGGCCTTGGTGGTTTGAAACCGGCACCCCGACCTTTCTGGTCGACCTGCTCGCCCAGCGGGGCTTTTTCACCCCCGACCTGGCGCGGCGGCAAACCAGCCTGGAACTGCTCTCCACCTTCGACGTGGAACAGATCAACAGCGACGCCCTGCTGTTCCAGACCGGGTATCTCACCATTCATCAGGTCGAGGAGCCCTTGCTCGGCTACTGGGTGTATACGCTGGGCTATCCCAATCACGAAGTGGAAACCAGCCTCAACGCCGCCCTGCTGATCGGCTACGGCGCCGATGGCCAGCGGGCCTTCGAGAACCGCCTGCGCCTGCTCCAGTTGCTGACCCGCGCCGACTGCGTGGGACTCCAGGCCCTGTTCCAGGCCTTTTTCGCCAGCATCCCCCACGACTGGCATCGCAACAACCCCATCGCCCGATACGAAGGCTATTACGCCAGCGTGTTCTACAGCTACTTCGCCGCCCTGGGCCTGCCCATCACCCTGGAAGATGCGACCAACCACGGCCAGCTCGACATGACGGTGCGGTTCAACCGCCACCTCTATTTGTTCGAGTTCAAGGTCGTCGAACTGGCGCCGGAGGGGCGGGCGCTGCAGCAGATCAAGGACCGGGGCTATGCCGACAAGTACCGCGCCGCAGGCGAGCCGATCCATCTGATCGGGGTCGAGTTCAGCCGCGAAACCCGCACCGTGGTGGGGTTCGAGGTGGAAACCCAGTAGAGCGGCGCTAAAGCCGAACCTCTACACGACCTCGAACGAACCAATCTCGGAGGATTGTTACCTTGTGCCGATGACGAAATGGAGCGCTTGACCGGGGTGCCGCAAGGCGGGATACTTGGCTCAAGTACTTGGATTTCCTGTTTTTTGATCGACTGATGTAAAGCTGGGCAGTTCCACGCGAAGTTAACGCTCCCTCGCCATTATGCTACTTTTTTATGTCACTTTCTGCTTATCAACAAGCTTTGGCTAATTTGATAGACGATGCCCGGAAAGCGGTTGAGGATGCGTTCACCGCTTTGTTGAGCCAAGTCAGCCAAAACGTCGCTAATGAAACGGCCCTTTCGACCGCTGATTTTGCGAGCCTGTTGAATTTGTTCGCCGCGCAGCTCGCCAGTCGCGGCCCTGAAGCTTCTTGGAAAACGGCTTGTTACGCTCACCAACTGAAGGGACGCCGAATTCCTGATGCGGATTGTCCGGTGATTCTCGGCAGGGCGAAAGGGCTGGAGGACCATGCCGCCGCCATCGCGAATGCCTCGCGTGGCCATGGCGATCTCACGAAGGAAGAGGCCAGGAAATTGCTCCTCAAATACTCGGGTTCGCTCGGCCCCCTTGGATTTGAGACCTTCCTGCGCGAAGCCCCCTTGGGCAATTATTTGGTCTGGGCTACCTTTAACCCGGACGATCCCCGGGTAGACCCGTTTGCGCGGTTGCCGACCACACACCAGGGGATTCGCACGGCTCTCGGTCTGGGACACTGCACGCCGAGCGACACTTTGCTCGTTCTCGTTTGGAAGCATGCCGATTCCGGTTCGCCGCCGCTGCATCGACCGACCGTGGCCGATGCCGAGACGTATCCATACTACCGGCCACGACCGGACACCGACGCCCCTTGGGGTTTGACCGAACCGTTGCCGCCCAATCCTGACGGGCTTCTACCCCAGCCCGAAGTTGTCATGCCCGAAACGACCAGCCAGGGGTTACGGCTGCCTTTCCGCATTGTCCAAGCGTAGGTTCCACTGCGATGAATACACTGATGCCCATTGATGATCTGAACCATGAGGAAATCCGCGCCTGGCTGGAACAAGCGCTGCGTGGCCACGAGCCGTTGCCGCAGATCACGAGAGACGAGTTTCCTCATGTGGGTATCCTGCGGTTGGAAAAGACCCTCAAGCCCGCGACTCGCGATTCTCTGAGGGATGGCACTTTGCAACTGGTTCGTCAGTTTTGCGCGGATGGACAGGGAGAAGTCGCTTACTTGGTGGAACTGCTCGCGCTGGCCTCGGCCTTCAGAAACCCTGAAGCGGTGCAAATGCTGGCTCAACTGGCTCGTCGGTTTTATGAGTTGCCTCAAATATCCTCAGAGGTTCGGCTCGCTGTATTGGCGACGCTGGTTGATACGCCTCCGCCCCAGTCAGTGGAATTCTGGGATGGCATCTTGCAGCAAGATCCCGAAAAGCATGCCGGCCTGGCTCTTTCCGGGGTGCTTGCAGTCAATCCCGCGCGCGCCATCGAATTGCTGCCGGCCATGCCTGATACCGTGCGCGCCGGACAAGCCGCCGCGCTCAAGCTCGATCTCGCCTGGGATGATCTTCCGCCGAAGCAACGCTCCCGATTTGTCCAAGGCATCCAGGCAATCCTCTTGGCACAGTGCGGTTCGCACTTTGCCAGTCCCGTGCAGTCATGGGTAGATTCAAAGGAAGAGCCCCATCCCGCCAATGCCAACCCGGATCTCTGGGCTGCCTTAGTCAAATACCATGGCCTAGAAGATGTTAAACCGAGATCCCGTGATTCAAGACTCCGCCAAGCCGCCTGAGACATGAGCGAAGAAAAGCCCAAAGCCGCATTCGTGACGTTCTACTCCTTCAAAGGGGGGGTCGGACGCAGCATGGCGCTCATCAACACCGCTGGCATCTTGGCTGGGCGGGGTTTTCGCGTGCTGGTCATCGATCTCGATCTGGAGGCTCCGGGCTTTCTTATCTCGACCCGGACGCGCCCGATGTTTCGCCAGCAGAGCAGCAACCGAGGCAGCGTCCGTTACAGCCTGGGTTCGTGGATTTGCTGAGCGATGCGAAAGAGCGTGGCGAGGCGGCGGACTTGTTCGCCCTATCCGTTGACGAGGTCGCCAGGCGCTACACCCAGACCTATCACCTGCCAGAAGAACTTCGTGAATTCAAGGATGGTTCGCTCCATATCATGCCAGCGGGCAAATTTGATGACCATTACGCACAGCGTCTTGATGATTTGAACCTGCATGAGCTTTATCAGGAAGGTCTGGGCGAACCGTTGATCCGCGCCTTCAAGAAGAAACTCGCCGATGCAGGACTGTATGACTATGTTTTTGTGGATAGCCGGACTGGCTTTTCCGATGAGGCCGGCATCTGCACCCGCGATTTGGCCGACCACCTCATGATCCTGAGCGGGCTGAACCGCCAGAATATTCAAGGCACTTGCGAATTTTTGAAGGCGTTGCGTGCGGCGACGGACGGCAAGAAACCATTCCAAATCATTCTCAGTCCGGTCCCCAATGGAGAAGACGCCCTCCTGGATCAGCGAGAGGCGATGGCAAAGGCATCCTTTGAAGCGGCGTGGGGATCCGAAGTCGATCTGTCGTTGCAGATTCCCTATCATCCGCAACTCGCACTCACCGAGGAACCGCACATCTTCAGGCGTCGCCGGGGCTATTTGTTCGAGGCTTATCGCGCCATCGAGCAAAGTATGCTCTCGGTACTCGGTCATGATGCGCGTACTCTGTTGCGACGGATCAAGGATACGCTTCGGCAAAAAGATTATTCAGCAGCTTTCCGTGATCTGCGGTATATGGTACGACTGGATAGTGGAAGGTTGGTGCTGCTCGAGCTTGCTTTCGAATTGGGGACGGATGATTGCCGATTTTCAAGATATAAAGGAGGAGAACTCAATGAGGAGCAGATTACACTAGATAACATTCTTGGTGATGCAGTAGGACGCCAACTGGTTGAGTTTACTATTGATCATCTTCCCTTAGGCGAAAAGGGGTCGGGTATCAGCGCATTGCTCCACCGACTGGAAGATAGTTCTGTCGATTTGGCCGACAGGCTCTATAAAAAGATCATAGGTCCAACACCAAATGATGTTGATATTCTTAGCGACTATGCGTTTTTCCTGCTGGAGAAGCGTGCTGACCTAGATGGAGCGGAGGAGTATTTTAAACATGCGTTGGAGGTTGACCCGAAGAATGCCCGCACCCTTATCAACTACGCGAGTTTTCTAACCCTGCACCGTGGTGCCCCGGATAAGGCGGAAAGTTACTACCAGCGTGCATCGGAAACCGATCCCGAAGCGCGTTGCCATGCTTCGTAATTATGAGTTCTTGCTAGCACAGTACCCTGCGGAAATAGATGGGGCAGAGGAGTATTTTAAGCGCGCTCTGGAAGCTAATCCAAACGATCCCGATATCCTTGCCAACTACGCGAATTTCTTGGCGTGGAAACGCGGCGATCTTGATGGAGCGGATATCTATTACCAACGCGCGCTGGAAGCCGACCCGAAGCCTACTCCCCTATTCCTCGGCAACTATGGAACTTTCCTGGCATGGTATCGTGGTGACCTGGATGGGGCAGAGGAGTATTTTAAGCGCACGCTGGAAATCGACCCGAAGCGCGCCGGTGCCCTCAACAACTATGGTCAGCTTCTCGTTGGGCTTGCTCGGTTATCGGAGGGAGAGAGGTTGCTTCTTTCCGCTTTCCAGCACTATGACCTATTCCTGAATGACGCTTATAACCGAGGTGTGTTTTTCGCTCTGGCTCGTTTCGCGGATGCAGGGACATACTGCGGAACGTTGGGAACGGTATTTCAAGTACTTTATTCAAAAGGGTTTCAAGCGGCATCCGTGGAGCTTTGCGCGAATGCTCGACCAAGCGAAAAAGGTACTATCGCCAGAAGAGTTTGAGTACGCCGAGGCTCTGGCGCGGGCCTTCCTCGACGAAAGCCAGGCGGCCAACCTTGAGCAGTATGAACGGTGGCGCACATTGGAGCCGCTAAGTCCTTGGGAATAGGGCAAAACTGAAGC